>NZ_AEJB01000208.1 GCF_000331005.1 Streptomyces turgidiscabies Car8 | reverse complement strand
GAAGCCCAGCTCGCCGCCGCCCGCAATGCGGCGGTCTCGGCGCAGCGCACCGCCCGGGCCGAAACCGGGCTCGCTGCAGCCCGTCACCAGCGCGCCGTCTCCCTCGCGCAGAGTGGGCTGATCATCAGCGCCGTCCTCGGCGTCGGTGTCGCCAAGGCCATCGCCCTGGAAAAGGCGATGGCGAACGTCATGACGATCAGCCGGCAGATCACCGGCGACACTGTCGGCCGGTTCACCGACCAGATCGTCGAACTGTCCACCGAGCTGCCGCAGACCGCCGAACAGCTTGCCGACGGCCTCTACCAGGTCGTCAGCACGGGCTTCGACGGCGCCGAGGCGATGACGATCCTCGAGGTCGCGGCCAGAGGAGCGGCGGCCGGCCTGACCACCTCCGAGGTAAGTGCCCGCGCACTGCTGGGAGTTCTCAAGGCGTACGGCCTCGAAGCTTCCGACGCGGCCGACGTCATGGACGTCATGTTCCAGACCGTCAACCTCGGCGTGATCAGCTATGAGGAACTGGCGCAGCAACTCGGTGACGTGGTGCCGATGGCGGCGGCGGCCGGCGTGGAGTTCGACGACCTCTCCTCGGCGCTGGCTGCGATCACTCTGTCCGGCATCCCCGCCGCCGAGTCCGCGACGGCGCTGAACATGCTGATGACACGGCTGATGAAGCCGACCCGGGAACTCAAGGAGGAAATCCGGGAACTGGGCTACGAGTCGGCAGCATCCGCAGTCCAGCAGGACGGCCTGTACGTCGTGGTCAACAAGCTGAACCAGTCCACGGGCGGCTCGGCGGAGAACCTGGCGAACCTGTGGCGCGACATCCGGGCGACGCGTGCCGCACTGGCGCTCGCGGCGGCGGACGGCCACAACTACGCCGACACCTACGCGGGCATCGCCAACGAAGTCGAGCGTGCCGGAGCCACACAGCGGGCCTACGACATCCAGATGGACACCACCGCCGGGCAGTGGCAGCTGTTCGCTAACCAGGCCCGCGCGGTGGGCATCGACCTCGGCCGCGCCCTGCTGCCCGCGCTGCAGGCCGTCGGTGAAACCCTGAACGTGTTCGCCGGGACGGTCAATGACCTCCCCGGGCCGGTCAAGTCCCTGGCAGCAGGGCTGGCCGTCCTCGTGGCCACCACTCTGATCGCACGGGCCGCGTTCGCGAAGCTGAGCCTCCAAGTCACCGGATTCCGCAACAACTTGGCCATGACCCGGGCCGGCGGTGCGCTGTTGCCGACCGTCCTGTCCGGGGCGGGCCTGGCGGTGTCCGGGCTGACCGCGCTGCTGGCGGTCGGCACCCTCGGATACGCCGCGTACACGGCGTCCAAGCAGGAGGCGAAGGACGCGACGGACGAACTCGTCGCAGCGTTGCAGGCGGAGGGCGAGCAGCAGGGAAGTGGTCTGGCCCTGCGCAAGCTCGTCGAGCAGATCACCGGCGGGGACGACCTCGACACCCTCAAGGACGCCGGGGTGGACATCAACGATGCCGTCGACGCGATCACCTCGGGCGGAGTGAAACTGTCCGCGCTCAAGATGAGGCTCGATCAGGACGCTCTGGAGTACAACCGGAAGGTCCTTAGCGGGGATGAGCCCGGTGGCGTCGAGAACGTCACCCGGTTCTCCGAGGCGAAGAAGGCGCTCGATGACCGGCGCGGGATCTGGAACCAGTCCATCAAGGACTACCAGGAGCGCCTGGAGCAGGAACGCATCATCGCCGCGAAGATCAAGCAGCAGGCCACCAGCAGCACGGCGTGGAACCTGGACCAGCTGATCCCCCTCGACAAGAACGGTGCCCCTCAGTACACGGACGACATGAAGGCCCTGGCCACCGCGGTCGGGGACGCGGTCGATCCGTCGAGGGCGTTCAAGGACGCGCAGAGCCAGGCCGGTGAGGCGATGCGCAAGGCGGGCAAGGATGCCGACGACGCGAAGGTGTCGCTGCGCGACTACATGAAGGAACTGCGCGCCCAGGCCAAGGCGCAGCGCGACTTCCAGTCGAACCTGTCCGAGTTGGCCATCGCGGGCTACGGCGACCTGACCGGACACTTCGCCGAGTTGGGGGTCGACTCGGCGCCGATGCTCGCCGAGCTCGTCAGGAACCTGAAGGCCGGGAAGACGCAGATCGCCGACGAGATGCAGGCGATCGTCACCGAGGACGCAGAGCGGTCCACCGAGGCGTACAAGCAGGGGCTGGACCTGCTGCCCGCGATCGCCGCCCAGTACGGGGAGAAGATCGCCCGCGAGTGGGCGAAGGCCTCCGAGACGAACGACCCGGCCGCGTTCGCGCGGGTCACTTCGAAGATGGCGTTCAGCCAGCTCGGCGAGGCCGCGAAGGCCGGCTCTGCTGATGCGCGCCAAGAACTGGAACGCGGGATGGAACTGATCGCGGAGGTCGCCCGACGCAAGGGCAAGGACTCGGCCGCCGCGTTCAAGAACGCCCTCCTCGACGGCCGCGTCGAGGAGGCCATGGGCACCCTGCAGTCGATCTGGGGCGCTGACGCGCAGGTGAAGGCCCCCGACCTGGCTCGTGTGGTCGGCGCCTTCCGTACAGCGGGTCTGAACGCCCGGGACTCCTGGGCGGGGATGCTCGACCTGGTCACGGTCGTGTCGAAGGAGAAGGGTTCGCAGGCCGCCGCGTCGCTGACGTCCGCTCTGCTGTCCGGAGACATGGCCGCGGTCCGAACCCAGCTCGACGCCATCGGGGTCTCGGTGCAGAACATCCCCGGCAGCAAGACCGTCACCGTCAGCGTGAGAGCGAACCAGCCGCCGCCCGTGGTCGTGCCGCTCATCATCCAGCGCCAGGCATCGTCGTGGGACCGCGACGCCAACGGTGTCCCCGACTCGATCCAAGCACCCACCCGGCAGGCCAACGGCTCCGTCCTCGACTTCTACGCCGACGGCGGCGTACGCGAGCGCGAGAACCACGTCGCGCAGATCGCCCGGGCCGGCTCATGGCGGGTGTGGGCCGAGGAAGCCGCAGGACCGGAGGCATACATCCCGCTCGCCCACAATAAGCGCGCCCGCTCCCGGGCGATCACCACGGAGGTCGTACGGCGCCTCGGCGGCAAGGACGTCGACTGGTACGCCGACGGCGGGCTGTCGGGCTGGACATACAGTCCCGCCGACCGCCCGGAGCTGACCTCCCTCTCGTCGATCCGCTCGGACTCGACGCGCACGGTCAAACGCGGGGGCAAGGAGGTCGAGATCTTCGACCTGGCCTTGTTCGAGAAGAACCTCGACGAGGCGTCGAAGAAGGCCGCGGCCTGGCGCAAGAACCTCGCGACCGTGGCCCGGCGCGCGGGGCAGGATGTCGCCGAGGCCCTGGAGACCATGGGCGAGGACGGCGTGGAGCTGACCCGCAAGATGGCCACCGGCAGCTCCCGCTACGTCCAGGAGATGACGAGCGACCTGGAACGCCTGGGCGCGGTCGCGAAGGCCACCCTGGGCGACTTCACCGCCCAGTTGAAGGACGCGGCCAAGGATCAACAGGCTTTCGAGGCGAACCTCGCGAAGCTGTCGGCGCTGGGCTACACGGACCTGGCCGGCGTGCTCGCCGAGCAGGGCGACACGGACGCCGAAACCCTTGCCGCCGAGGCCGTGAAGTCCCGGAAGAAGGCGAAGTCCGCCAATGACGCGGCGAAGTCCGCGAACAAGACTCTGCCCGACGGGGACCTCCCCGACCTGGTGGCGGTCATCGGAGCGATCAAGACGTCGAAGACCGGCCTCCACGACGTCGCCGAGGCCACCGAACTGGACGAGGACCGCGTCATCGAGATCGCCACCCTGGGACGGGCCCGGATCAAGAACGCTCTCGGCGGCAAGTCGAGACGGTTCCTGTCCGACCTGGACAAAGCCACCAAGGGCCTCGCCTATCTCAACGGAGGCATCCTCACCCCCGGCATCTACGCCACCAGCAACGGCATCGTGCGGTTCGCCGAACCCGCCACCCAGGGGGAGGCGTTCGTCCCCCTCGGCCAGGCCCAGCGCCGCCCGGCCACCGCGGTCCTCAGCGACGTAGCCGGACGCTTCGGCTACCAGCTCACCCCCGCAGGCGTCACCGGACCCCTCCAACTGGTCGATGCCCGCCCGCAGTCCAGCGTGCAGGTCGTGATCGTCCGCGAGGAGCGGCCCGCCGCACTCGTCGGATCCATGCCCGTAACCGTCAACGGCGGCGCCGACACCACGTCAGCAAACCGCGTCGGCACGGAGATCATGCGGCGGCTGCGCAACGCCCAACGAGGAGGCCGCATCTGATGGCGACGATCACGCAGGAGTGGCAGGTCGACTTCGCGGGAGTCCTTATGGGCCCCGGAACGCGTTACCCCGTCGGTGACATCACCGGCTTCGGCACGCCCAAAGTCCGTTCCCAGGATGTCGAGTTGCCGACCGAGGACGGCGCCTTCCCGGGCGTGGACTACTACGGCACCCAGACGGTGACGATCGAGGCCGGCATCCGCACGCCGGGCGATCCCGGGGCCGCTGCCGATGCCCTGGCTGAGCTGAAGCGTGCCGCGTCGGACCCCACGACGCGCAAGACCGCAGGGGCGTTGCAGACACTGCGCGTGTTCTGGCCGGGCCACGCCGGGCCCAAGCGTGTGCTGGGAAGGATTCGCGACGTCGAGCCGGTGTCCATGGCACAGGCTGTCTTCGGCTGGATCCCGTTGAACCTGGTCTTCGAAGTGACCGACCCGGTGTGGCACGGAGAACCCGAGCAGCAGGTCATCCTGCCGCTCGCGCTCGACGACGACCAAGGAGGATTCACCGTTCCCGTGACCGCACCGGTCACGACCGGCGTCTCCAATCCTGTGGAGCGTCCCGGCTGGATCGCCAACGCCGGTGACCTGGCCGCCTGGCCCTCCTTGAGGATCAAGGGCCCGGTGGTGAACCCGCGTATCTGGATCACCGAGACCGGGCGGGCCCTGGACCTGTCGCTGACGCTCGGCGACAACGACATCCTCCAGATCGACACGCGCCCCGGAACACGCTGGGTCCTGCGCAACGGCGGCAACGCCGCCACCGCCCTGTCCTCCACCTCCCGCCTCGACCTGTTCCAGATCCCGCCAGGCAGGAGCGAACTGCGGTGGACCGGCGCGGACTACACCAACTCCACCCGCCTCACGGTGTCGTGGCGCGACGCCCACACCGCCCTGTGAAGGAGAGCACTCCCAGATGGCCTTGATACAGCCGCCCATGCTGACGCACGGCGGTACCCACCCCGCGCGTGCCTTCCGGATGATGATCCGCGACCTCGCGTCCGGGAACCAGGGCGTGACCGAAGGAAACGACCTGAAGGTCAGCGCGTGGGCGACGCCTGGTGCCGGCGTCCGCGTCGGCGACGGCTCGGCCGTCGTACGAGGGGCCGCCTGGGGCCAAGGCTCGTACACCCAGTACAACGTGGGCGACGCCTCCGTGCCGATTGCCCCCACCGGTGCTTCGGCCCGGTCCGACTTCGTATGCCTGCGCGTGGAGGATCCCGAGTACGAAGGCAACCGGAACCCGGCCGCCGACGACATCGGCTACTTCCACGTCGTGTCCGGCGTCTCCGCCTCGGCCAAGACAGTCCCGGCCGGAATGACGGCCATCCCGCTCGCCCGGCTCGATCTGCCGGCGAACACGGCCACGGTCACCAGCGCCATGATCACCGACCTGCGGCAGATCGCGAACCCGCGCCGTGAACGCACCCTCCACACCGCCTACCCTGGCTCACTCAGCCGCCTCGTCGCGCAGAACGGCCAGTGGTACAACTGGCCGGCGGCAGCCCGCTGGAAGGTCCCCATCCCGAGCTGGGCGACCGGCGCCAAGCTGGTGGTGACCCTCGCGGGCCTGCGCCTGTCGGAGGCCGACGTCTTCGCCAACATGCAGACCGCCCTGGGCACCGACTACGGGCAGAGCACCGCCATCGACGACGACCAGGGCGCCAACATCCGCCGCAACACCGTCGTCCTCGCCGACACCATCACGCTCTCCACCGCCCTGCGCGGCACCACCCAGGACCTGTACGTGCGCACCCAGCCCTCGAAAGCCGAGTGGGGCAACCTCGGCGTCGACGCGGCGACGTCGCTCATCGCCGATGTGGAGTTCACCGAAGGCCTCCTCTGACACGACACCGGCAGCACCAGACCATGGCGCGGGGGAGAACAAGGAACGCGCCCGATGGCGTCGCCGTCGTACCGCTATCTCACCACCGACGCACTCACCAACAAGGTCCTCGCCTGGGACCTGCCGCTGACCGGCGTCGAGTTCGGACCCGCCCTGTCGGCGACCGGAAGCCTCACCGGCGCTGTCGAACCCCGCCTGGCACATCTCGTCCGCTCCCAGCTCGACCCCGGCAACACCAAGATCTACGCCGAGCGTGACGGCAGGCTGCTGTGGGGCGGCCTGATCTGGCGAGCCGACCCCGAAGGCCAGCAGCTGAACATCGAGGCATCCGGCTGGGGTTCCTACCCCTACCGGCGCTACGACGTCCACGGCCAGCTCAACGCACGCGGCCCCTATACCCATGCGGACCCGTGCGACGTCATCCGCGACGTGTGGGCGTACTGCCAGGAGACGCCGGACGGTCGGCTCGGCATCCAGGTCGACGACACCACCTCGAAGGTCACCGTCGGCACCCCGGCGGACCCCTACCGGATCGACTGGTGGGACACCCCTTCACTCGGTGACGTCGTCGCGGACATGGCCGCCGTCGAAGGCGGCCCCGAGTGGACCGAGGAAGCCGCCTGGCACAACGGCACCCCCCAGGGCCGCATCCGCATCGGCTGGCCCCGCCTCGGCCGCCGCCGCACCGACATCCACTTCGAATCCGGCGTCAACATCGTCAAGGCGGTCCCCGTCGAATACGACGCCGACAACCTCGCCCAGGTCGTCATCGCCCTCGGCGCCGGCGAAGGCCGCAACCGGCGCCGCGCCGTCGACGCCGTACGCGACGGACGGCTGCGCCTGGAACACCTCCTCGAGGTACCGGGGGAGAAGGCGAACGACCGGCTGGCCGCCCGCGCCCGCCAGGAACGCGTCTCCCGCCAGGTCATCGGCGAGGTCACCGAGATCACCGTCCGCGACCACCCCGCGGCGCGCTACGGGGCCTGGCAGACCGGTGACGACGTACGGGTCCGCGTCCATGACCAGTGGACCGACGTCGACGCCTGGTGCCGCATCGTCGGCTGGCAGATCCGGCCCGCCTCCGGCGAGGACCCCGAGCAGGCCGTCCTCCAGCTCCAGCGCGCAGACCGCTTCACCTACGGCGGAGGCACCACATGAGCAGTGACATCGCCCGCTTGGCCGCCCGCGTCGCCGTCCTCGAACGGCAGCTGGCGCGCACGACCCGCACCGCACGCCTGGCGTACTCGTCGATCGAGAACGGGGCGGTCGAAGTCTTCGACGAGGACGGCTCACTGCGCGCGATCGTCGGCCAGCAGCCCGACGGGACAAGCGGCGTCATCGCCGTCAACGGCCCGCCGCCACCGACTCCGGTGGCCCCGGCGGTGGCCCCGGTCCTCGGGGGGATCGCCGTGAGCTGGGCCGGCGCGTTCACCGACGCCGCGGCCGTGCCGCTGGATTGGGCACGCCTGGAGATCCATGGTGCCGCCGTGAACGGCTTCGAACCCACCCCGGCGACGCTACGTGCCACCCTGGAATCCCCCCAGGGCGGCACTGTACTCGTCCCGGCCGATCAGCCGCTGTACGTCGGGCTGGTCGCCCGCTCGACCTCTGGCACCGCCTCCGCGCCGTCCGGGCAGACCGGGCCCGTCGGACCTGCGGCGGTCGTGGCCGACGAGGTCTTGGACGGCATCGTGGACGAACTCGCCCTCGCCGAGGCCGCTGTGACCCGCAACAAGATCGCCGTGGGCGCGGTCGACGCCGACCGCATGGCCATCGGGACCGGCAACCTGCTTCCCGACGCCAGCTTTGAAGGCCCGTACACCGACAGCCTGATCGAAGAGAACGACGACTGGTCCACCGACGGCCCCGGCAACGCCTCGGTCCGCTGCCTGCGGGTGAACGCCGCTGCACCGCAGCAGACGACCCGCAGCCTGCTGGTGATGACCCTGCCCGCCCTGCCGGGCGAGCGGTTCTTCCTCGCGGTCGACTACAAGACGTCCGCCGACTGGACCGGCTCGGCCGCCAAGTTCTACCTGCGCTGGCTCGACGGCACCGGGGCCACCCTCGGCTTCGGTGTGATTCAGACACCCTCCACCCCGGCCACCGGATGGACGCGCATCAGCGGCCAGGTCCGGGCCCCCGCGAACACCGTCAACGCCACCGTGTGGCTGGAGACGTATCAATCCTCCGCAGGCCAGGTCTACTTCGACAACGCGGAGATCCGCACCGTCGTCATCGCCGGCGTCATCCTCGCCGGATCGATCGGCACACCCGAACTCGCCGCTGACTCCATAGTCGCCGAAAAAGTCGTCGCCCAGACCCTCACCGGCCGGGAGATCAAGTTCGCCTCCATCACCGGCGACCACCTGGAGGTGAACTCCGCCCGGCTCGCCCTGCTCACCGCCGGAGTGATCAACGCCAGCATGCTGGACGCCGATGCCATCAACGGCAAGACGATCAAGGGCGCCGTCATCACCGGCGGAGTACTGCGAACTGCCGCGACCGGCCAGCGTGTCGTCATCAGCCCCGGAAACACGAACCCGGAGACTGGATCGATCGAGTTCTACTCCGGCAGCGCCAACGAGGCGGCCCCGGCCGAACTCAGCACCGCCATCGCCTACGGCTCAGATGGCCCCGTCACCTACGAAATCCCCAGCGTCGCACTCAGCGCCCCCAGGGTGAACGGCTCGGCGCAGGAGACGGGCCTGTTCCTCCAAGGGCACGTCCCCGGCTATGCGGGTTCAGTCTTCAACCTGTACGCCAACGAGTTGAGCGGCAACGGAGTGGCGTACATCAACGGCTACGGGGCCGACACCGCTGCTGCGGGTTCCTCCATCGAGCTGCACGTCCGGGACGCCCCGCCCGGCTCGGCCCGGTCAACCGCCAAACTCACCTCCAGCGGATTCGCCCTAGACGGTGACCTCAGCGTCTACGGCAAATCCCAGGGGCGTGGATTTGTTGCACAGAAGACACTATCCGTGAACGTTACATTCTCCAGCACGGAGACGTCCCTCATCACCACCGGCAGTATCACGTTCAAGAATGGCCGTGCTTACCGTGTCACCCTCTGGGGGCTGCACGGTGCGGCCAGCGACAGTTATGCGCTGTACCGAATTCGCAAGAACACCGTTTCCGGAACGATCTACAAGGACCAGATCCGCGTCAACAACCTGCAAGCCTCCACAGCGAACGCAGCCCTTTCCGTCCAGACCATCCTGACCAACACCACGGGCAGCGACGTCACAGCCGCACTGTGCTGGACCGGAACTCAAGGCGGAGTCGCACAGACGTGGACGCTCGCCGCCAGCA
Organism: Streptomyces turgidiscabies Car8; assembly: GCF_000331005.1. GTDB lineage: Bacteria > Actinomycetota > Actinomycetes > Streptomycetales > Streptomycetaceae > Streptomyces > Streptomyces turgidiscabies. Next base: position 167,996 of record NZ_AEJB01000208.1, on the reverse strand, counting down.
GCAGCAACGTCGCCTACCTCCTGGTGGAGGACTGCGGCTCCACCGACGACTACACCGGCCAGGCCATCTTGTGATTGGTCCCAGCATCCTGCATCCCATGAGCAGCGCCGCGCTCGGCTGCGAAGAATAGGCACCAGTGGTGCTTGCACTTCGGTGGCGCGGCGCCGAACCCGACTTGTCAGCCCCGCTTAGGGATTGCCAGCCAAGGCTTCTACCACTCGTTGTCGTTGCCTGCTGCGATCCATAGCACCTGAGAGGCGAGGCGGTTTAGATCATCGCTATGTCTTTCACTCGCGAATTCGTCAGCCGGTTCCAGGTGAGGTAGCTGTCGGCGAATCACTGCTGCGACCTGCTCGGTGGGGAACCACTCGGGTAGTTCGTTAATTTGGCAGGAGGCACCAGAGTATTGCCATGTTTCCCGATCCCGTTGCTCGCTCCATTGTGCTATGCCGTCGAGCATAACCGGTAGTAGTCCCGCATCATGGTCAATCGCGGTTACCAACGTATTTCGCACTGCTGCAATGCTACTGAATTCGGCTGTCATAGAAAGGAGTCGCCGCGTGTGAGCCTTGTTGTCCACCCAAACATCAGGAACTTTCCAAGTCTCGGCTAGCAGCAATCGCATTGCCTCCATGCGTGCTTCTTCCTGCAAGCTGTCCCTTTCGGAACTCTTGGCCGTGAGCATGAGATGCCGGAGAAGAGCAACGGCGCAGCAGAGAGGCCGAAGTTCAGCGGCCTGCTGAATCAGAAAGCGATAGGTTTCATCATCGACGTTGCGGGCTACTCGCGAAGCGTGCCGCGCGGTCGATTCGAGCCCAACCCCCAAAAGTGATTGGATTTCAGGCAAGCCCGATACCAAATGCATTCCATCCACCAGCCGGGTGTACAGCTCGGAATTATAGGGGCGGTGAGTCACCCTTACCCATGGCCCCGTCAGATCGAGGAGTTCGCGGTGTTCCCGGGCAGCACGCTGTTGTTCTGTCTCCTCCGGCTCTGTCATGACCTCTCGTTCGGGAGGCATGGGCGCTTCATCGCCGCGCCATGCGGCACTCAATGCTTGCGAAGCCCGTTGCAATTCGGCGACCGCTTCGGGCCAAACTTCGTCATCCTGGATCGGTGGGTGTCCTGGCCAACGTCCAGCAGCGGCGATTAGCTTCCCAGCTTGGGCCTCAACCCAATTGCACCAGGGTGCTAGCTGCTTAGCGGCAGCAGCGACTGCATGAAGCTCCGCCACCAAATTGGCGGCCAGGGGTTCCAAGGCCGCCACGTTCTCGCTCAGGGCTGCCTCTAGCGCCTCTCGGTATGGCTTGGTCTCCATCATGGAGGGCTCTACCTGTAGGCGCTCGCCGTCGGCGTCATAGACAGGCATTGACCTGGTCGTGCGCTCGCGCAGAGCTTGCCAAGCCTGAGCCGCCTCGCGAGGGACACGCCGCTGCTGGCTTCCGGTGGCCACCATCAGCCCGACACAGCGTGCCGCTGCCACAACTGTTGTCGCACCAGCGGTAGCAACGCCCACCTGATGCGGGTCAAAGGACGCGGCAGATGCCTCCGCCGCTTCCGCGTCGTCCAGCGGCCAAGCCCGTTGGATCTCTGCGTACTCGTCAAGCTGAGCCTGTTTCCACTCCCGCAGCGTCTCCGCTGGAAAGTGCTCGGGGGTGACATCGACTTCGGAAGCATGCTCGACACACAGCAACAGCAAGTTGTCCTCGCTGCGGTTCTCCTCCTCAGGCATTTCCGGCGCCCAGCGCGGCCCACCTTCACTACGTGCATGGATGTGCGCAACACGGCTGTTGAGGATGCGCTCGCCAGTCTCGTTGTTCTGCCGGTACAACGGCCGACTGCACGACGGCTCGCCGCAGCGAAACGCGGTGCCGTACAGCTGTTTCACGGTCCCGTCCGTCGGCTTCAGATGCACGATCGAGGGACGACGCTTAGATCCGCTATCTGCCACCCAAGCATTGTCCCCGACCACGGACCAGAGCGGCTCCAGACGGTCTCCCAGCTGATCCGACACAATCCACGGCGACCTCACTGCAATCCCGGGGTATGCCGCGTCTCATAGACTGATCTTCAGCGGCGCGGGGCTGCCGAAGGGAGCGCGGTGACCTCGCCGCCGGGACAGGACCCCACGCCGTGGGAACTGCTGCGGGCCATGCAACAGATGCGCGACGACCTGCGCGCCGACTTCGCTGCCTTCAGCGCGCGGCTCGCCGAGATGGTGACGAAGATCCAGTACGACGCCGACCGGCGGACTGACGAGGTACGGATCAAAGCTGTCGAGGACGACGTCGCTCAGTTGCGGCGCGAGCGTGAGACGGAGCGCCAAGAGGCACGCGGCGTACGGCGGTTGGCTCTTACCGCCCTCGTGGCCCCGGTCGTGGTGGGAGTGATCGTCGCGATCGTGACCGGCAAGCTCGGACTGTAGGCTCGGAACAGCAGGCGCGGGGGAGAACAAGGAACGCGCCATGCCTGATCTCTGGCTGCCTGGAGTTGAGCGGCACCCGCTCAGCGACACCGCACCCACCGACACGCAGTACGACCCACGCGTCATCTGGCACATCACGTGGGACAAGAACGCCACGGCGGCCAAGCCCGCCGATCTCGTGGCATTCGACAGGCTCGTGCAGTACTTCACCGGCGGCGGCAAGGGCGTCGCGCCGCATCTGCTTTGGGATCCCTTCACGGGCAGGACCGCCCAGTTCTACCCGGCGAACAGCCGGTCCAAGTCGGTCGTCGACACGGCCGGCGGCACCCGGACCAACCGCACTGGGAAGGTGTGTCTCCAAGTCGAGACGGTGTTCTTCCCGTACTGCCGCGTGAACGGGACGTCGTACGCGACCGTGCGGGACACCCCGGCCAAGGGACTCGACAAGATCCTGGCCTGGGCGCGGAGTTGGGGGGTGCCGGACGCCTGGCCGATGGGTGCCCCGACCTGGAAGGCGAACCGCAGCGAGCACACCTGGGAGACGGAGGGCGGGCACTACGGCCACGGCCAGACGCCCGAGAACACGCACACGGATCCGGGCCCGATGCCGAAGTGGCCGACCACCATGTCGACGACGCCCAAGCCGGGCCCGCCGGCGTTCCCCGGCCGAAGCGCCTTCGGACCCGGCAAGTCGAACACTTCGATTCTCCTGCTGGGCCAGCAGCTCGTGCGCAAGGGCCACGGCAAGCACTACCGCGTCGGCCCGTCCCGCGGCTGGGGTGAGGCGGACCGCCTCAACGTCGTCGACTTCCAGCACGCCCAGAAGTGGACCGGATCCGACGCCGACGGCTACCCCGGGCCGGAGACCTGGCGCCGACTCTTCGCCTGATCCCGCTGACCAGCCCAAGGAGCACACGTCCCAATGAACCTCTACGCCTCGCTGCTGCGCACGGGAGTTCCGGCTGCGGTCGGCTGGCTCGTCGCGGTGGCCTTCCGCCACGGACTCGATCTCGACGCCACGGCCGTCACGGGAGTCCTGACCCCGGTCGCCACCTTCTCCTACTACGGCGTCTTCCGGCTCGCCGAGGAGCATCTGTCGCCTCGGTTCGGCTGGCTGCTCGGCTACGCCCGTCCGCCGAAGTACGAGAATACGACGCTCACTTTGCCGCGTACCTGACCCACGATCAGATGTGGTGACGTCGAGCGGCCGAGAGTCCAGCATGGAAATGGAAGAAGACCCCCGTCTCTCGACGGGGGTCTTCGACCTCTTGGAGAACTCCACCCTATCGCCTCTTCGGCGAGGTCGGACTCTGCTTCCCCGTTGGTTACAATCTATATGCAGACGTGACGTGAGCTGGAGGCGATGGAGTGGCAGAGGACAAGGCGCCGGCGGGAAGGAAGCCGTATCTGGCCGGCGGAGCTGAGTTCGCCTCGCTGTACGACGTGAAGCGGCTCCAGGTCAGCCAGTGGATCAGCAGGGACCACACCCTCGACTACCGCTACGCCAAGATCATCAGCGGATCGCCGTACTGGCTCCTCCAGTTCGTGAAGGGCTTCGGAGAGACGACCCCGCGCCCGAAGCACCTCAATCAGACGGAGCTTGAGCGGCTGACCAAGGAGCAGGACCCGGGCTACTGGGTGAGGGAGGTTGAGCAACTCCCCCCGCTGGTGGGGCAGGCCGAGTTGGTGACTCTGTTCCGGCTTCCGTCCGGCGCGCTCCTGCGGAAGGCCATCAGTACGGGCCGGTTCCGGCCCGCCGACTACAACCTGTCCGGATCACCGATCTGGCTCCTGGAGCCGGTCGTTGCAGACGCACCCGCGCTACAGGCGGGTGCGCGTGGAGTGGACTGGGTGGCCGATGAGGAAGTCTTGGCGGCTCTGCGTGACGGCAGCTATGACGGGCCCGGATCCAGGATCGTGCCGCGAGGCAAGGCGGCGAACAAGACCGCCGAATAGTCGCAGGTCAGAGGCTTTCGGGCCTTGATCTAACCCCTGTATGCATATAGAATGGAAGCGTGTTCAAAGGGGTGCGTTCCATTCGTTGAAGGGGGGGTTGTGCAGCGATCCAGGGGGCCACCGGAGGGTGGCCGGCGGTGTTGTCGATCGACAATCCTCCCGTCCAGAGATAGATTCCAACACTCCAAAGTGTTTGGTCTATCTCTGAGAGGGGAGCCTTGCTGATCGAACAGCCGCCGTTGTTCGGCACCATCCAGCCCGTTCGCCACCCCGCCGATGTCGGCAGCCTGACCATCCAGCAGCGATTCGAGGCGTTCCACTCGCTCAACCCCTGGGTTCTCAGGGCGCTGATCCGGATGACCGCCGACTGTGCGGAGAAGGGGTTCGGCCGCATCGGCATCGGGATGCTCTTCGAGCTCCTGCGCTACCAGTACGGCGCGGCGACCCGAGGCGACGAGTTCGCGCTGAACAACGACTACCGCTCCCGGTACGTACGGCTCCTGCTGGCCGAACACCCGGAGTGGGCAGCCCTCTTCGAAGTCCGGGCCCTGCGCACGGACTGACCACGACCTCTTGGAGCCAGATCGTGAATGCACCAGCGGGCACCGCAATGCCGCCCGCAGTCCAACTCAAAACACGCAAGCCGACAGGGATCGTCCCATGGCCCCTCCTCCTCATTGAGGGCGAGGAGGGCGCCGGCAAAACCTACTCAGCCGCGCAGTTCTCCAGCAGCGACCGCATCGGCCAGATGTATTGGATCGACCTCGACGAGGGATCGGCCGACGAGTACGCGGCCATCGAGGGCGCCAACTATCTGATCATCGAGCACGACGGCACCTACCGAGACATTCTCGAACAGGTTGAGGCCGTGCATGCCGAGGCAAGGCGCGCGGCGGCAGCCGGAGAGCCCCCGGTCGTCCTGACCATCGACTCGGGATCCGCCCTCTGGCGGATGCTCACCAACTGGACCTACGAACGCGGTCGCCGGACGCGCAAGAACCGCGCCCTGCTCCAGGAGGACCCAGACGCCGCGTTCGACATCGGCCGGAATCTGTGGAACGACGCCACGGAGCGGTGGAACAGGATCATCTACCTGCTGCGCACACTGCCCGGCATCGCCATCGTGCTGGCCCGGGGCAAGCAGGTCAGCGCCACGGACGACAACGGCCAGCCGATCCAGAACAAAAGCGAGTGGAAGGTCTCGGCTCAGAAAGATCTCGGCTTCGACTCGTCGTGCTGGGTGCGCATGAAACGCAACACCGACCCGCAGGTCATCAAGGTCCGATCGCTGCGGATGCGCGTCGAGCGGAACAAACCGCTGCCGCTGCGGGACTTCAGCATCGAGGACCTGGTCTTCAACAAGCTGGGCTGCTCCGTCGAGTCCCAGCCGCGCATCATGCCCGTGCTGGTCGGCGATCTCGTACAGCCCTGGCTCGCCCGTATCGCCGGCCTGACGGACAAGAAGCTCCTTGAGGCGCTGTGGCGGGCCGTCCCAGACCCGGTGAACCGCCTGAGCCACGACGAGATCCTCACCATCCGGGCCGCCGCCGAGCAGCGTGCCGCCGAACTCGACAGCCCTCGGCGGGAGATGGGGGAGGGCCCACTGTCCGACGCCGACAAGCTCCGTGCCGCCGCCCAGCGCAAGGCCGATGAGCAGGACGCGGACGCCGAGCAGTGACCGCCCACGCTGACCTCTTGGAGAACTCCCCTATGTCCGTAGCCACCGTTGACGGCATCGCACCTTCCATCTGGGATGCCGCACACGACGTGGACGCCCGCCGCCCCCGCTCTCGTCAGACCCAGCTCGGCGCGTCCGACACCGTGTGCGGCCGACGCGCCGCCTACATCCTGCACGGCACCACACCGACCGATCACCCCGACAAGCGTGCGGCGATCCTCGGAACGTTCATTCACCACGGGCTGCTTGAGTCCGCGCGCACGGAGTACAGATGGCTGGTGGAACGCAGCGTCCAGGACAACCTGATCCGGGGGCATGTCGACGTTGTACAGCTCGACGCGGCGACTGCCGCTCGCCTGCCCGCTCGTCACAGGCCAGCGATACCCGCCGACGTCCTCACCGTGGAGGACGTGAAGACCAAATCCACGTACCTGTGGGACCGTGTTCTTCGCTACGGCGCTACGGCCGCCGAGCTACGGCAGGTCCAGCTGTACGCAGGTGCGCTGTTCGAGGTCGGGTTCGAGGACGTTCCTGGTCAGCGGTACCTGTCCCGCCTGGGGCCACTGAACATCGGCCGTATTCGGTTCCGGTTCATCAACCGGGACTCCGGCGCGGAGCACGTCCAGGAGATCGACTTCGACCCGCAGCGTGCGGCGGAGGCGCAGTGGTGGGTGGAACGTGTGCGTGAGACCGGCAATCCCGAAGAGATGCCCCGCGACTTCAACGGCCCCGGTCTGGACGCCATCTGCGACTACTGCCCGTTCCGCTCCCTGTGCTGGCCCGGGACAGCTCCGGGCGTGCCCGAGCAGGCCGCGCTCATCCGCAACGACGCCGACCGTGAACAGGCGCTCATCGACTACGTGAAGGGTCACGAACTCGCCAGCGAGGGCGACAGGACCAAGAAGTTCGCCCGCAAGAAGCTCGACCAATCCCCAGAGGGGATCTACGGCCCCAACAAGCTGTCCTGGCGCGGAGGCAACGACGAGGAGAAGGACGACGTGGAGGCGATGGTCGACCTGCATGAGGTCGCCGGAATCCCGGTCCCGATGACGCCGGACGTCAACCGCATGGTCAAGAACCTCAAGGACGCAGGACTGGCGATCCCCCGGCGGAAGACCGGCAAGAAGACGCCCGCGGTCATCAACATCGCGCCGGCCTGACCCGACTCCGATGAGTCTCAGCCCCGCCCGGGAGCGACCGGGCGGGGCACCCCGTCCTGCCGCCGTGCCTGTACCGCCCAAGGGGAACCGTGTCCATCCAACTGATGATCGCTGCGGCCTACTTGCCGCCCGACGTGCTTAGCCAGAGCCAGAAACTCGCCCTCATGAAGATCGCGGACAGCGCCGACGACGAGACGCGACTTGCGCGCCCCGGCCTTACCCGCCTCGCGGCCTGGGTCGGCGTGACCGACAAACGCGCCATCACCATCGTCACGGAGCTGATAGCCAAAGGGCTTGTCGAGCGCGTGGAGGTCGGCAAGGCGGGACGGTCGGCGGTCTACCGGATCTTCCCCCTCGGGGTACCGCCCACGCCGACCACGCCGGAGCTCAAGGAGCGACTGGAGGCGCGCAAGGCTGCTCCGAAGAACCCCAACAAAGCCCGCCCCGGAGTCACGCGGTCGGTCCCCGCAAAGCCTGCGATGACCTATCAGGACGTCGATGACCGCGAGGCCGCTCGCCGAGAGAAGGCCGAATCGTCGCAGGTCGAGGCTGGGTTCCACGCGGGGAACCCAGACGAGGAAGCAGGGTTCCACGGAGGGAACCCAGATGGGGAGGACGGCAGGGTTCCACCGGTGGAACCCGATGAGTTTCACGGGGGGAACCCACTGGGTTCCAGTGGTGGAACCCCTTCCTTTCCTGGTTCTTCCTCTGTCCTTCCTTCCCCCCCTACCCCCACGGCTGACGCCGCAGGGGAGTTCGCATCCGCTCCACCAGACGGCTCCGCCGCCGAGCGCGGGGAGCCGCCGAGGGGCTGCACGAAGCACCGAGGGCGCCCTGCTGCCTCCTGCCGTGGCTGCGGCACGAACCCGCGCGCAGGACGCCGGAGGGAGCAGGAGGAGGCCAAGGAGGAGGAACAGCGGGTACACGGGCGCTTCTGGGACGACTGGTACGAGGAAGCGGCCAGACGCCGACAGCGGGTCGAGGAGCACCCGGAAGCGGCCGATGAGGCGCGCAAGGCCGCGCGTGCGGCCGTACGAGCACAGAAGGAACGCAGCCAGCGGAAAACTTAGACCCCTGAAAGAAAAATTCGCCGGAAATATGGACATCCTCGACAATGCATATAGAATAGAACCAGAAGGAGGGGGAAGCCCCCTCTTGATCGGAAGGACGACATGGACTACCTGCCCACACTTCGCCACTGCCACAAGGGTGCGATCGTGCTCGACGGCGGCGCCGCCGCCCGCGAGCAGATCCACAGCCTCGCCGACCTCTACCGCCAGGACCCCGAGGGTGTCGGCGACCTGCTCATCCGGATCGCCGACCTGAAGGACCTGGTCGACTGCGAGCGGCACCTCGGCGGGCTGGGGTGCGCCAAGCCAGTGCGGGACGAGGTCGTCGGTGAACTCCTCGACGACATTGGCGGCGCCGAGATCCACCTCGACCACCGCGACAACCACAGGGCGCTCATGCAGGCCCGCGAACTCGCCCACCAGGCGCAGGGCATCGCCGACGTCGCCGGTCATCGCGTCGACGAGCTGGAGGCCCTGACTGCGCGAGCGCGACAGGTGCGAGAAGGGCGGCGCGCGGCGCCCCTGCTGGTGTTCGTCACCCGCCCGTGGTGAGTGCGGCCGGCGTCAATTTGCCTTGAGATAGATCCCAACTCTGTACTGTTGGCTGGCACACGACCTCTTGGAGAAGGAACTGTGAGCAACGACCTGGCGCCGCTGGCCCCGATGCCCGTGCACAACAACACCGAAGACCCGCTCTGGCTGGACCTGTGGAGCGCGTACGAGCCGGTCATCACCGCGCTGCGCCGCATCCCGCTCGTGACCAACGTCGAGTCCGGGAACGCGTTCGCCATCACCGCCGAGCTCACCGACGGCTCGCATCTGTGGATCTCCTCGGTCGAGGACCTGCCCATGGACCCGGCCGCGCTGGAGGGCTTCCACGTCAAGCGCCGCCACGATGACAACCCGAACATCGACGAGGTGCTCTACGACTCCACGGAGAGCGGAGAGCAGGCGCAACACGGCAACAACACCGTCCCGCTCATCCAGGCCATCACGGCCTTCGTCACCGAGCGGCGCCTCGCGCCACGCGTCAGCGACCTGATCTCAGTCCGGCTCCGAGGCGTGACGGCGCAGCGCCTGCCGGTGTCAAAGCTCCTCCACGGCCCTCTCACCGACAGTGGCACGGCCCTCATTGAGTACGCCAACGTCGTGCGCGCCATGGCGGCGAAGGGCTGGACGTGCGTCCACGCGCAAGGCGGTACGGACTGGCCGCTCACGGTGTGGGAGCTGAACGACGAGGTCGGCATCCTCTACCTCGCGTCCACCGGGCAGGTGATCGTCTGATGGCGGACACCGAAGCGGTCCCGCCGAATCCGGCGGAGGAGACCAGCAAGCGCCGCTGCGCCTGCGTCATCGCCCACCCGCAGGACGAGGCCGAACGAGCCCGAGCCCAGGCCGCGTTGGACAACGGACTCGCGACCAACCACGCCCACGGGGTCTTCGTCGCGTGCATGCAGCTCCTTCAACCCTGCCCGGCTCGCTACGAGGTGGTGGCGCGGTGACCGAACTGCACGCGCTGTACGCACTGCTCGTGCTCGCCCTCGGTGTCGGTGCCGGCCTCACCGTGATCGTCATCGCAGAGCTCCGCTGGGAGGCCCGCAGCCGGGACCCGCGCCGCACGACCTACGGCGAAGTCCACCGCCGCCACGCCGCCCACCGCTGAACGCGCTGCCCGGCCCGACTCCGGGCCGGGCAGCCGCAGACCTCTTGGAGAACAACCCCGTGGGAAACGACGTCTACATCCAGACCCCTGACGGCACGAGAGCCGAAGGGGACGAGAACTACTTCCGGTTCGCCTTCACCGCACTGCCGCGCACCCTCGACGCGATGAAGAACTTCGGGATGCTCGTCGAGCTGCCCGTCCCGTCATACCCGGCGCTGTCCGCCTACGGGCTGGCGGGCGTGGACCTCCAGCCCGGCACCAAGTACGACGAGAGCACGACGAACCGCGTCGCCGAATTTCGGACCGCCTACAAGGCCGTCAAGGACGCCTCCGAGACAGTGCCGACCGGCATACCCAGGTACAAGATCGACTCGAACGACGGCTTCCTCGTGACGGTCGCCGAGATCACCGCCGCCCTCGCCACCTATGACGCCCACCCGGGCGTGGCCATCGCAGAGATGCCCGTGGGTGACCCGACATGGGGGATCTGGATCGCCTTCCTGCGCCACGCGCAGGCGCACGGCGGTCTCCGCACTCACTGATCTCGGCCGTTGCCCGGCCCCGCCATAGGGGCCGGGCGCGCAGGACCTCTTGGAGAACAACTACCCACATGGCCACCTGGATTGACCTTTTGTGTGGCGCGGGCGGCAGCAGCACTGGACTTGTCGAAGCCGGGCACGAGCTGTTGCTCGGCATCAACCACTGGCGGCTGGCGATCGAGACGCACGCCGCCAACCACCCCAACTGTGAACACGCCGTCATGACGCTCAGCGACGGCTTCCCCATGCGCATGCTGCCCAAGGCCGACGCACTGTGGGCATCCGTCATCTGCACCGAGATCAGCCCCGCGGGTGGCAGGACTCGGGAGACTAACCAACTTGATCTCCTCGACCTGCTCGAAGAGGAACGCGACGAGTGGGAGTCCCTGACCAAGGACGCCTTCGAGGCGACCCGGGTAACCGCCTGGTGCGTGGTACGAGCAGCTGAAGCGAAGCGGTTCAAGGCCATCGTCGTCGAGAACGTCGTCGAATTCGGCCTGGACTGGATCCTGTTCGCGACCTGGCTCCAAGCCATGGAGCTGCTCGGATACCAGTACCAGATCGTGTGCGTCAGCAGCGCCCACGTCGGCGACGACGTCAACCTGCGCGCCCCGCAGTGGCGTGACCGGATGTACGTGGTCTTCACCCTCAAGACCATGCGCAAGCCCGACCTGGAGCCCAGGCCGCTCGCTCCCTGCGTCGACTGCGGTGAGGACGTGCACGCCGTCCAGTCGTGGACCAAGACCGATGGCCTGCGTATCGGGAAGTACCGGCGCGACTACATCTACCGCTGCCCCAACACCCGTTGCCGCCACGCCATGGTCGAGCCGTACGTACGCCCGGCCAGCGACATCATCGACTTCAGCGACCTCGGGAAGCGGATCGGCGACCGCAAGAAGCCGCTCGCCGATACCACCATGGACCGCATCCGCGCAGGCCGCCTCAAGTTCCCCTGGCGCCCGTACTCGATCTCGCTCACCCACGGCAAGGATGGCGGGGACAGGGCGTACGCCGTCGAGGACCGGCCGATGCCTGTCCGGACGGTGAAGCAGGGCGATGCCCTTCTGGTGCCGACCGGCGGCTCGTGGAACACCGATGCCGTCCCTCTGGACGTGCCGATGCGGACTCGCACCACCCGCGAGAGCGAAGCCCTGCTGACGATGGACCCGTTCATCATCGAGTACCGCAACCACGCCACCGCCAGCCCCGCGAGCGACCCGCTCAGCGTCGTCACCGCCCAGGGCAACCACCACGGCCTTGTCACGCACGCCGGCACTGTGCCCGACCGTGCGCGGAACACCCTCGTCGTGCCGTACCGCAAGGCCGCGGTGAAGACGGCCGCCGAACCCGTCCACACCCTCTCCACCCGCGACTCAGCCGCTCTGGTGCAAAACGCCCCGGACATCAACGACTGCTACTTCCGGATGCTCAAGCCCCGCGAACAGCTCGAAGGGCAGCGGTTTCCTAAGAAGTACGTCGTCTACGGCAACCAGGCAGAGCAGACCGCGCAGGCAGGCAACGCGGTCTCGGTGAATGTCGCTCGGTGGATAGGCCAGCGATTGGAGCCCGTCCTGTGACCGGATCACGAACCCTGATCGGCACCCATGTCACCTCCCACGCCCCGTGCTTCGGCGACGAGGACTTCGCCGTTGCCGACGACAGATGGAAGAACGGCATCGAACTGGTCGCCATCTGCGAACCCGTCCTCTACGTCTGCGGAGGCTGCCCCTTCCGGGCCGCCTGCATCCGGCAAGTCGTCCCAGCCAAAAGCCTGTTCACCGGCATCTGCGGCGGCCGGATCTGGCTCAACGGCGTGATCATCCACGAGCTGCCGGACGCCGACCCCAACGAGCTGCCAGTCCCGGTCATCCGCAAATCGTGCGGCACGGCCGCCGGATCGCGTGCTCACCGCCGGGCTGTAGAGCAGCAGTGCCCCCGGTGCCTGCCCTACTACCGCCCCGGACCGAACCCACTGGACGCGGAGGTGCAGGCCGCGCAGCAGCTCGAACTCCCCGACGCACCCTGACCAACCGAGAGGAAACGCAGTGAAGCACCTGACCGCAATATGCACCGGCACGCCGGACGGCTACCGGATTCGAGTTCTGGACGAGGACCACGGCGTCTACTTGGCGCACCTCTTCTTCGACTGGGACAGCTTCCGCCCGGCCAGCGCCGGTCACCGGCTGATTGAGCACGGCTACATGATCCGACCCGACGCCCGAACCCCGGACACGGTGAACGGCTGGAGAGGGGTACCGGGCCAGCCCGCAACCTGGTCTGTGCCGGTCATGCCGACGAACGAGGGCGCCCCGGAGACGCCCCCGACGGTCGCTGAACGACTCGCCGAGGCGGTCTCCCACTGGACGGAGGGGCGCCATGACCAGGCCCAGGAAATCCTGGCGGACCTCGCGCGGAACGGTACGCCCTCGCTGATGTACGGCGTCGCGACTGGACTCGCAGTCATGGCGAAGGCAGCCTTGGCGAAGCTGCAGGGACTCGATGCCGACACGGCGTTCTGGATCATTCTCACTTCCGACGGCAGCCGTCCCGAGGACATCGTCCCGCAGCCACACCTCTTCGCAGCACGCTTCATCACCGCGTTCGCCAACGGGGACACCGCGACCACGCTCGCCCTCTATGGGGCCGCCTTCACCGCGCCAGACCCCGAACTGTTCTCCCACTGCCTGGAGATGCTGCTCGCAGCGACCGGTGAGGCAGTGCGCGCCGCCACTCCGGGGGCCGATCGATGACCAGCTCTGCCAGCTACTCGCCCGACGGACTGCGCCACGACGTTGCCGACCCGGCGACATGGAGCGTCCGGATCTGCGCGGGGCGATGCGGCACGTGCATCTTCCGGCCGGGCAACCTGATGCGCTTGGAAGAGGGGCGCGTGGCAGAGATGGTCGCCAACGCCATCGCCCAGGAGGGACACATCGTCTGCCACGCCACGCTCGGCACCGATGCCCCCGCCATCTGCGCGGGCTTCGCCGCGCACTCGAACGGTCGTACCGCTTCCCTGGCCCTGCGCCTGGCCCGAGCCCGCGTCCTTCACACCGTCTGGGTTCACGTCGACACCAGAAAGGTGGAGTCGTGACCAGCATGCTCGCCCTGCTTGTCCTCCTCGCGTGGGCAGCGGGAGCCGTGATCCTGGCGGACGCCTTCCGGAGACTGCTCGCCCACGACCCGACCCTGCGACTGGTCTGCCAACTCCGGCCGGGCGCCGTCGCCTTGTACCTCGCGTTGGTCATCGTCGCGTGGCCGGCGGCGGTGGCGGCGAAGGCCCTGTCGGATCTCGTCGACCGGGGCCGCACGTGACCCATATCAAGCCCGGACGGATCTTCGTGGCCTGCGACCTGCGGGACAGCATCCGCATACGGATCGAGCAGTACAACCCGGGGGACATGCGCGCCCTGGTCACAGACGCCGCGACTGGCCGCAGGCGCCGCCTCATGCTGATCTCCGCCTTGCACACGTCGGCCTTCACCAACGCCGGCGTGCCGCGTCGGAGCGGATACGCCCCCGCCACAACAGAGTCGGCAACGCCAACAGCAGTTCCCCCGGTCGGCGTTCTGGCCGAGCAGGAACCGGACTGGTTCGAAGGGATGACAGGTCGCCAGTTCAGGGTCGCGCTGCCGCCCCGGCTGACGCTCCTGAACGCCAACCAGCGGCTCCACCACCACAAGCGTGCGGAGATCACCAGGGTGCTGCGGCGCGCGGCCTGGGCCGCCTCGCGCGCAGTGCCACACCTGGAACGGGTCCACATCATCGGCGTCCTACACCCCGAGGACAGACAGAGGAGAGACCCCGCCAACTGGTACCCCAGCTTCAAGGCGTGCATCGACGGGCTTGTGGATCAAGGCGTCCTGGACGACGACGACCACACGCGCGTCGTCGGCCCGGACATGCGCATGGGGCACGTAGTCGAGGGAGCGCGGCTCGTCCTCCACATACGCGACCTCAGCCCTGTGGACATGGCTTCTGACCTGCGGAAATAAAGCCCCTCGGTGATCAAGAAAATTCGCCGAAAATCTTGCCCCCCTCCCGAATGCATATAGAATAGAACTAGAAAGAAGGGGGAGTGGCCCCCTTCTTGAACCGTCAGGAGAGACCGTGACAGACCCCTTCAGCCCCGAGGGCATCCGCCAGCGCCTGAGTGCCGAGCAGATCGGCCCCGCCCAGGCGGACCGGCTGGCCGAGACGATCGCGGGCGCGCTGCGGCGGACCTGCAAGGAGTGGTTCCCCGGCACCGACTACGACGACTGGCGGCAGATGCTCCCCGAACCGCTGCTCGACGTCGTGATCCAACTCCTCACTTGGGATGAGGACGGTCAGATCGTGGCCGCCCACATGCCCACGGCCGCAGCCGCCTGCATCTTCCTGGATCTGCAGAACTCCGCCATCCCTGTCGGCTGACGCCGATTGCGACCCCCGCCCGGCGCCCGGTGACCACTACATCCCGGCCGCCGGGCGGACCTACACCAAGGAGCCACGGTGAGAATTTCAGACCCCTGTCCACCCGCAGATCAGCAAGTGTGCGCGGCTAAACGCCGTTTGGCGCTCGCCCTGCTCCGGCGTATCCGTGTGGAGGCGATCAAGATCGAACCCCGCATCGGGACACTCGTTGCCACCCGCCGAGACCTCGGCTACGACCTGCGGCTCCTGCACGGCACCGGCGGGCGCCTCCTTCTTCGGTATGACCTGCTCCAGCATCCGGACCCCGCCTGGGGCAAGCTCACCGCCGACTTGTCCCTCCTTGCCCAGCTCGCCGATCTAAAGACGCATCCGCCCGGCTACTACTACGTCCACCCGCTGTCCGACCCGCGTGACATCGCCGTTCCCCTTCCTGCCAACCCCCGGGGCCTCCCCCCTCGCACGATTGGACCCCTCAGGTGATCGCCACAACACCCGCCCTGCTGGTCTCCCCGAACGGCGAAGTCGAAGAACTGCTGCTCGACTCGCGGCACGCCGATCAGCTCCACGGGATCGGCTTCTACGTCCAAGCCCCGCATGCGCACCGGCTTGGCCGCCGGGCAGTCGTCCATGCCGGACATGGCGTCGGGTCGGTGAACGACGTTGCCCAGCAGGCGTGGATGAGCATCACCGGAGGAAGCCGACCGCCCCTCCTGCGCGGCCCCGTCGTGATCACCGGTGCGACCAACCACGCCGGCGACCTCACGCCCCTGCCCGAACTCAGCGCCGAGGCGATCCAGCGCGCGGCGGGTCTGCTCTCCGGGGCAACGGCCATCGACTTCAAGGTGAGCGCGGTCCAGCACCGCGGCGGCCGGAAGTATCAGTGCGACGCCTACACGGTCAAGCGGAACAAGAACACCGGCCGATGGGCCTTCGCCGTCCTCGACGGAATCGGCGACAGGCCCCAAGTCCACCGATTCGCCCGACGGTTCGCCTCTCTCATCGCCCGGGAGGCAGCCCGGCACGGCAGCCCGACTCGCGCCCTCGCGGCGGCGCGAGTGCAGGCTCGCAACGAACTGAGG
The DNA here is from genome assembly GCF_000331005.1 of Streptomyces turgidiscabies Car8. GTDB lineage: Bacteria > Actinomycetota > Actinomycetes > Streptomycetales > Streptomycetaceae > Streptomyces > Streptomyces turgidiscabies. The sequence goes on along the minus strand of NZ_AEJB01000208.1, from coordinate 152,013 downwards.
TGGGACTTCGACCCCCGCACAGACCCGAGCGCCGTCGCCGTCATTGCCGTGGCCGATCACCGGTCACCCCTCATCCACGTCGCCTGGTGCGGCGACGCGCGGGCCTACCGACTGGCCCCGATCGGCATATCCCAGCTCGTCACCCACGATCACAACTACGCCCAGGCCCTGCGCAGCCGAGGGCGCACCCCCAGGCCGTACGACCGGAACTTCGTTACCTCCTGCCTGATGAACGGCGACATCGGCACGACCACCATCGAGAGAGATCACACACGCCGACTACTGCTGTGCACCGATGGCGCGTACGCGCCGCTCGAAGAACGAGGTCAAGACGTCGGCGGCATCCTCGACCTAGTCGACGACGCGAAGGACGCGGCCGCCCTGGTCGTCGACGACGCGATAGCCGCCAGTGCGGACGAGTTCGCCGACAACGCCACCGCACTCGTCGTGGACATCGCTCAAGCCTGACCCTCCCCCTTTGTCTGTCCGAGAAGTGGCCGCCCCCAACCAGAATGCATATAGAAAAGAAGCATTCGGGGGCGGCTCGCATACCAACCGGAGGCACCCATGTCCGCCCGCCCCTCAATACCGACGCTCAACACGCCAGAACACCACTTCGGCGCCATGTTCCTGATCCTCATGACCCGCTCGCCGGACGACGAGACGCTGCGCGCTGCCCTGCGACTCGCCGAAAACGCCGCCGTCGCGGCCTGGGCCCTGCGCCCGGAGGAACTGATCACCCTCACCGTCGAGCAGTACCGGCAGCTCCTCGACTACATCGCCGCCTCCGAGGTCTTCGACCTGGCCCTGTTCCTGGGCGGCGACAGGAAGCAGATCCGGACCCTCATGGACTACATCGCCGGAGTGATGGCGGAAGTCCACGCGCGCTACCCCTCCCCGAACCCCCAGCCATGACAAGCCTGTTGGCCCCCGCAATACCCCGAAGGAGAACCGTGACCAGTCCACCCGACCCGCAGTGGTGGGTCATCTACCACGAACCGACCCCCGCCGAGATGGCGATCACCGCTGTCGAGCCCCCTCCCGGCGACGACGCTGCCCACGACAAACGGTGCGCCGAACTGGAGGCATCTGGCCAGTGCGCCTATGTCGTTGCCGCGATTGACCAAGACGCGGCCGCAGAGATCGCCGGCCGGATCTGGGCCGAAGAACTCGTCGCCAACCCGGCACGCCATGCCACCGCAGAGGCGTACCTCGCCGCCAACCGGCGGCCCAACTAACCCCATTGGAGAACGACATGAACCCCGACATGCTGAAAGACCTGTGCGCGAACGTCGTGAGCCGCTTGAGCCTCCGCCCCACCACGGTCGAGGCCGCGCTACTGGTCACCCTTCACCACTTCAGCGGTGAATCCCGCAACCCCGCCGTCGCCCACATCGGACTCACGCCCGATCAGTACGTCCTGCGGTCCCTCTCGACTCCCCGATTCGAGGCCACCCTCGCGAGTGCCGCCCTCAATGCCGAAGGCCGAGAAGCCGACGCCCGCCTGAACTGGGAGGCGTTCGTGCAACGGGAGCAGGAAGCAGCCAGGCTTGCCCACGAGACCATAGCGAACACGGCTCTCCTCGCCGACATCGACGCTATCTACCGCATCGGTCGTCAGCTCGGCCTCTGCGATGAATGCACGGACCAGGTCGTTTCAGGCGTCGTGCTCACCCTGGCTCTCGGATACCCCTACCGCCTCGCTGATCAACAGCACCTCAGCCTCACGGACCTTCTCGCCCAGGTCACCACCGAGGGACTGACCGAGTTGTTGCGGCACGCCGCGCACTCGGCGACGGGGCGCACGGAAGAAGCCGCCGCCACGCTCCGGCGCATGCCGCGCGCAGCGCGCTGACCTCCACCCCGTGGCGGCCCACGGGCCGCCACGATCGAATCGAATCCAGGAGACAGCATGAGCCAACTCGACCTGTTCGCCGACGCTGGCGAGTCCGAAGAACAGCGCGCCCCAGCCGCCCCCGCGGCACCGCCCCGCAGATTCCTCACCGATCTGCCACCAGCGCCCCAACCCGTCACGATCGCCACCCAGTCCCGCCCCGCGCTCGCCGCGGTCAAGCGCACGCTGGGCCACTACCGCCCCTCACAGAGGAACCCGCACGCCCACGCCTTCGACTTGGCGGAAGCCGTCAGCTACGCCTGGCACCAGGCGCACGGGGGGAGCAGCATCGAAATCCCCATCGGTACGGTCGCCGCGCTCGCCCTGTGGCCCCTACGCGGCTTGGACGCATACCTTGCCGCCGACTGGTGGCTCAGTCTCGGCGACACCGAGCTGCTGGCCGCGTTCCGCGAGTGCTGGGCCCGCATGTGGATCATGCGACCCGACCTCATCGACCGGGCTACGCCCCTACACAAGTGGGTCGACGACGAAAAGCCTGCCGCTCGGCGAGCCGCTGCCATACGAGCCGTCGTCGAGGCCGCGCTCACCAACGGGCTCCTGCACCTGACCGCAAGCGATGACCCGGATCTCCGCTCCACCACCGACGTGATCGGAACCCTGCTTGCCGTCATGCGCTCCGAAGGTGCTCACGATGCACTCGCGGAGATCCACACGCCGCCGGAGGTCGCCTACCTGATGGCCAGGATGCTGCTCGACGACATGCCACTTGAGCCGGGCATGAAGTTCGACGAGCCTGCGGGCGGGACCGGTGGCATGTACCGCGCTGCCGTACAGGTCATGCGCGAACGCGGCATCGACCCGCACCAGTTCGGGTGGTCGCTGACGGATATCGACCCCCTTGCGGCGGCGGGCGCGGCCGTCAACGCGATCCTCTGGGACCTCGGCCCGCACGTACTCATCGGGTGCGGCGACACCCTGCACGAAGGCAACGTGCCCGCCAGGGCCGCCCGGGAGGCGCTGGAGTCCCTGGAACGGCGCGATCGACTGCACTCGCAGGCGGTCTTCCTCGCGGCCATCAAGAAGGTCGAAGCTCTGGTACGCGATGTAGCAGCCTGACCTGCGGAAATTATTTTATTCGATCTTGAACTCCCCTCTCGATGCATATAGAATAGAACTAAAAGGAGAGGGGAGTCATGGACGAGCCGCCGTTCACATTCCCGTACTGCCGCAACCACGACGTCCGGTGCCAGGAGCCGGGCTGCGACGCCTGCGCATGCGACCACTGCTTCGACTGCGGGGCCTGCCCCACCGAGGCGTGCGATCACGACGCCTAGCGGTCGGCCGACCACCACGTCCACAACACATCACGACTGGAGCGCAGATGACCTACAAGAAGGGCGACCGTATCGCCCTCGTACACACCACCGACTCGCACACCGGGCTCAAGCCCGGCGACGAAGGCACCGTCCACCGGTTCGACGCCAGCCTCTCCATCCTCTCCGTGGATTGGGACAGCGGCTCTACCCTCTCGATGCTCCTCGACGACGGTGACGAAGTACGCCCCGCATAGCGCCACCGGGCCCGCCCCGGTCGGGGCGGGCCCCGCTTCCCCCCCACAGACCTCTTGGAGAACCACAGATGCTCATCACCGACGCCGCAGTCCGAGAAGCCGCGGCCAACCTCGCTCAACGCCTCGGCGGCGACTGGGCGATCGACACCGCAGCGCCCGCCGACGGCGCAGCCCACCTCGTCTACAGCGACGGACGAGGCGTCAGCTTCCGCCCCATCTTCGGCGGAACCACCGTCCAGCTCTGGATCACCGGCAGCGCCGCACCGCCGCTCCCCGACGGCGTCACCCTGGCCGACCATGCCCTCCGCGAAGCGCAACTCACTGCACGCCTGGCCGAAGGGCACCGCTACAACAAGGCGACCACCCTCGTAACCGAAGCTGACGAAGATCCGGAACTCATCATCCTGCGCACCCTCGAAGACGACCTTCTTCCCGCCTTCGACTACAGACCCCGCTACGTCGGCCACCGGCCCTGGATAGACCTGTTCGACAGCGCACTCTCGCAAGTGATGAATGAAGCCCCGCCGGCCACGGGCACCTCGCTGCGCGACTGCGGCCCCGAAGCCCACATGACGCCGCCCGGCGTCGGCGAAGACGCCGAGCCCACGGCCGACACCGAATCTGACCCTGGCGCCGACAGCGATCCGGCGATCGGGCCCGATCCAACCCCAGCGCCCGACGGTGACCAGCAGACCGACAACCCCGCAGCTGACGAGGTCCAGGAGGAAGACCCGTCACCCGCCGAAGATCCCGCCCCCGAAGTCACACAGCCCCCGAGTTCCGGGCCCGAGACGGATCCCGCCTCGGAGCCGGGGCCCTCCGGCGAGATCAGCGGCGAAGCGGATGCCCAACCGGCAGCCGAGGCCAGCCCCAGCGCAAAACGGCGCCCTCGCAACCGCGCTCCCAAGCGCCGCCCGAAGACCAGCTCAACCTGACCGCGTATGACTCGACGAGGGAGCGCGGCCCGCGCCGCGCTCCCTTTGGAGCGCCATGAGCAAAGACACCTGAGTCATCGTTCGCCAGCGTCACTGACGTCGGCGGGCCGCTCCGCCTGTACGTCGATGAGTAATTATGTTGACGGTTTCCCAATTCGGTTCGGGAGCTGCGGCGCTGTATGTGAATTTTTGCCAGAGCTGGGGGCGTTTTCCCCGCGGATCCGTTCCTGAACCGCAGTGATTGCAGATTTAAATTCGTGGTCGTCGGTTTCCCGTTCCAGTGCCTGGTGCAGGCAAGTAACTAGAATGCTGGACGACTCACTTGGATATCTCACCGGGAGTTCCGCGATCTTGCACAAGAGTGAGGCCAGCATTTTATCCGTCAATGAGGGCATGTCATGGATCAGCTGTCGGAACACATGATTGAGATAAATATCCACGTGACGCGAATCAAGAGCCTCGGTGATGTTCAGACATCTATCATAGAGATCGGGCAGTACTTCGAAATGGTAAACGTCCTGAGTCAGCAGAGCTATGAGCGATTGCGCCGCAGACCGTATCTGCCCTTCGTCGTCGATGTGGTACGCCCGCAGGGAACTGGGCATCTGGCGCAACAATGGATAGGCGACGTGCAACAGCAACTCTGCATCCTGATCGCCGACAAACATGACGCGGCGCACAGTATTCGAGAGCTCGTCGGAGGATCCCTCCTGAAGCCAGTTGTACCCTCCGCCGGACATCCTGCTGTCCTGAAACCCAAGGGCCCAGCTGAGTTCATGATGGATGAAGGGCACTCTGTCAGTGCCGATTCGCAATTCTTCTCGGGGATCTCCCGAGCCGAGCCTGGCAGAGTGCCAGAAACGCTCGATGGAGAGCGTGGACGAGTACAGGTCCCACGAGTTCGCGGAGAGTTGCGACTGCCACATCATCGCTTGCCTGCGCCAGAGGTCGGTAATTCGGTCGCCGGGCAGGAACTCCGACGCGTGTACTTTTTCTGCGGCCAGCACCGCGATCAGCAGAAGGTTGGCGGTGTAAACCGCGTCGCGATATGCCCGGGTCAGCTGAACCGGAGCGTGGTTGAGCGAGGTGCGGTGAGAACTATCCCAGGGCGCCGCCTGGAACAGTGCGGCGAGTTGCTGGGGTAAGGCAGCCGTTGCTGTTGGGGACGTCCAGTGCGACAGCATGCCACGCAGGTTCACCACGATTTGGGTCCGGTCGGTGAGCGGGGCGAACGACAGCGCCGCGTAAAGCTCGCTGTCGTCGGGCAGCTCGCCGCTGCTCCGGCGTGTCAGTGTCAGTCGTCGTAGCGCCCGGTCGACCAGGCGCGCTGCCAGATGCTCGCCGAACGTCGCGTGCATGAACTCATAGCTGCGCAGGCGCTGTTCTGCGACCACGGCTCGCGCTTCGTGCACGAAGAAGAATCGACCGAAGAGCAGCCCGCGGTCTGTGCACGACCCTGGCGTCTCCGTGCCGTTCAGTCCCGCCAGGTCATGGTCTGCTTCCTCACCGGTGACGCTCTGGGCGCCTCGTTGGAAAATCCCCAGGGCGACCACCGACAATCGGTGCAGTTCACGGTCCACGGCGGCACTCTGATCGGCGGCGGGCAGCGAGCCGTCCTTTTCGACCTGGCGCCGGACGAACTCGCGAAGCAGCTGCTCGTACAGCTGGGTGTCCTCGTGGTGATGAACCCCGAGTCGCTGCAGGGCGTTGCCCTCCACGTCGAACAGCGCGAGCATGAGCAGCAACAGCGGTTGTGCCGCGAGTTGCAGCTGCCTGCCCAGCCTCTCGAAGGTGAGCGGGCGCAGAGCATGCCGTTCGAGGTGGATGCGATTCGTCGTGTTCCAGATGGCGAGCCACTGTCGGATCTCGGGCTCGTGGAACGGCTCCAGGCGCAGCACTTGGCTCTCTGGCGGTAGCTCCGCGCGGTCGGCGACCACCGTGCGGCTCGTCACCACCACGATCAACGGGCGGTTCAACTGGGCTTCACGGAGCTGGAATTCCGCCACTGCCCGCAGATAGCCCCACTGCTGGGTGGTGGAAAGTTGTTGCGCTCCCGCTTGGAGCAGTTCATCGAAACCGTCCAACAGGACGACCGGAATCGTGTCGGGTTCGGACTCTGACCAGTCCGGCCAGTTGACCGACCGTCCCGTCATCTGCCGCAACGCATGCTCCAGTTGGGCCTGGACGTCGGCCTCCGCCGGTGTACGCCTCAGCTCGACCCTGAGCGGGCGGAAGTCGCCCGCCAACAGTCGAGCCTCCAGCAACTTAGTGAACAACGACTTTCCGGCGCCGGGGTCACCTAGTACGAGGAGCGGTGTCACGAGAGCCCGAAGGCTGAGTAGGTAAGCGGCGAGGAAACGGTCGATGCCTTCGTGTAACGGCTGCTCGTTCCACCACTTCTCGGAGGCGACATCATGGCTGGCGTCCTGAGCCGGATCTGAGCCTGGGAGCCTGAAGCGCGGGTTCACGTATCCGTCCGCCAGGCTTGGCACTCGTGGTCCGCGTACATCGAGCTGGGCGACCGGGCTGTTCAACAGTCTCCGGCTGGCGGGCGACGGTTCGTGCCGGCCAGAGAATTCGGCCAGTAGCTTTTCCAGGCCTGAGAGCCCTGTACCGCTCCCGGCGGATCCCTCGGGCGCAGACAGTCCGGCCACCAGCGCGAACTCGGGACAGACTGCAGCAAGTGCTGCGGACAACTCGAAGTAGCGCGTCAGGAAATCCTGGTGGCGTGGGGAGAGCGCCGCTTCGGTGGCTGCGAGCAGGGCCGGATCCGCCGGCTGCTGACCCTCGCCTGACCACACGTGGGCCCGTGCCGTGCCCTTCATCAGACTTTCGACCAGCTGACGCGGTGCCGCCCGGTTTCCGAGGTACGCGTGTGATTCGACTAAGGCCGCCGCCGCCAGCACCAGCCGTGCGGCTTGCATCAGCGCGCCGCGCGGAACGCCGTGTTCGACCCGCACCCGCTCCGCGAAGCCTTCCAACAGAGCGTGCAGTACGTTGGGCAGACTCTGCTGACCAGAAACCTCGCCTAGGAGGCCGTGCGCGGTACGCGGCATGCCTGCCCGCCCGGCCGCAAGCAGTTGAACCGCCTCGTCGAGGTTCATGTCGATCGCATGCGACACATCCCTCGCCGCCGTACTGCCAACTGCGGGGGCAAAGGAGGTCAGAGCGGATGACCTGACGACGGCTTCACTCTCGCCGTTCGAGACGGTCGCTTCTCGGCGCGCGGCCGGGCGCCGCGTCTCCACCGTCCGCACCAACTCTGCATGCCGTCCGCGCCACCACTGCACGTCCAGGCGCACGTCCGCTGGTGGCTGGTTGGGACGTCCATGACGCTTCGAGCACAGCTCAACGATCACCTTTACGTCGTCCCAGTCCGGGGCTGTCTTCCGATCGCCGCTGAGCAGCACTGATACGGAGCTCTCGGCCTTGCGGAGCACAGCAGCGATCTCCGTCTGCTGCACCCCACACTCGCGCACCAGAAGCCTGAGCTGGTCACAGAAGTCCGCCACGGGACCTCTTGGTGGTACGGACAACTCGCTCCCCTTCGGGAAAATTCGGCGAACGCCCTCCAAGCGTAGGGGTTGACCTGCGTCTTCCGCCGGGAGTTCGGCTGAGATCGGGAATGGCTCGCAGGCCGTGTCCGGGACCCGAAAGTCATCTCCGGAAGCAGCCGACCGTCGTTCCGGAGGTATTGCCTTGACCATTCAGTCACCCGTTGTGCTGGCTGCCCTCGTCTTCGCCGCGATCTACGCGGGCGTCATCTTGCCCGCCGTGTGGTCACGCAAGCAGACCCGGCGGAGCGCGGCATTGAAGGTACTCGCCCATCTGCTCAGTGCCCTGCGCCGCTGGCGTGGCCGCTAGCTGGATAAACTGAAGAGGAAACGTCTGGCCTGCGAGAACGGTCATTGAGGCTCCGCCCCGAGTTCAGGGGCGGAGCCTCTGCGCGCTGGAAGGGAAATCCGCTGCGGGCGAGTTCGAGGCGCACTCCCGAGCTGGGGCGATCGTCTCGGAAGCTGGTTGGGCTTGTCCTTCCAGGACGCGTTCTGGACGCTGGTTGGACACAAGGATCGGAAAAGACTGACAAGGGCCGGGAAGGACTGAGGTGCCAAACCGCGTCTGACCTGGGAAAACGGCCAAGATGAGCATGGACCGACAAGGGTCGCCATGATCCTCAAAGGACTCATAATCCGTCGGCCGTGGGTTCGAGTCCCACCCGCCCCACCTGCGCAGGCTTCTGACCTGCGGAAACGTTCGTTTTTGGGTGTCGGATCGTCAACTATCGCTCAACGGACTAAATCCGCTGCTCGCGACTTCGCGAGTCGGTGTGGCCTCCTTCTGCTGTTGCTCCCCTGACCTGCATGGATGCACGCCAACGCACCCCGGGCGAACCCGGTTCTGACCGGCTTCGCTGCGACAGTGCGATGGGTTGAGGCCATCTTGAGGCCGCCGGTATCGCGAAAACGTCCGGGAGGGTGTGACCTGTGACCAGCCGTCCGTGTGGGTCTCCGGGTTCGAAGCGGCGATCATCTGGACCTGTGGTCTCGGAAGGAGCGCGTGTGGCGATGGCGGGTAGGTGCGAAGGAACTGCCCCAAGAGGAAACGGCCCCTGGAGTTGTCTCCCGCTCCGTCGCGCGACGCCCCACCAACGGCCCTGGTGCAGGGTCGGCGCCCAAGTGCCCCCGTCACCGTTGAGCATCGCTGCGGAGAACGAGGGCCCCGCCCCGGTGAGTGGTGGTCTGGGGGATCGAGCTGATGTCCAACCCCTGTCGTTGAAGTGAACGATGATCGATTTTGCCCGGATGTGGCTGAATGATCGTGTGGTCTTGGTGATTCCCTGGGACTTCGCTGGAAGCTTCCCTGCCACGCTTCTCGATCATCAAGTGGTCGTGATCGGGCTGGTCAAAAACTCAGGGGTGGGTCGTGGGGGAGTCCGGGGGCAGACGTGTGCGTTCGTCGCGTACGGCATGGATGGCTGCAATCGTTCTGCTGATTCAGTCCATCGCGGCGACCGCCATGTATCCGGCAGCCGCTGACGTTCAGGACGACGGGTCCACCGTTACAACGCCGCTTTCCCCGGAGCAGGCCGCCTCGCAGAAGGCGGCGGCGGAGGGTTCCCCGGTCGAGGTCGTCGACGACCGTACGGAGTACGCGACGACGTATGCCGATCCGGACGGCACCTCGTTCACGCTGGACCAGTCGACTGTGCCGGTACGGGTGCGGCAGGGAGAAGGATCGTGGGTGTCGCCTGATCCGACACTCGAAGTCCGTACGGACGGGACGGTCGGTCCGAAGGCAGCCGTGGTGTCTCTGGCTTTCTCGGACGGAGGCGACGGCTCGGGGCTCGTGGACATCACCAGGGGCGGCAAGTCGTTGCGGTTGGGGTGGCCGGGGCAGTTGCCGAAGCCGACGCTGGACGGAGCGAGCGCGGTCTACGGGGATGTACTTCCCGGCGTGGACCTGCGGATGACGGCGACAACCGAGGGCTTCCGCGAACTGCTGGTTGTGAACACCCCGGAGGCGGCCGGCGACCCGGCGCTGAAAAAGATCGCATTCTCGCTTCAGTCGGACGGGTTGACGGTCGCGCCGACGAGCGGCGGTGGGATGACCGCCGTGGACGACAATGCGCACCCGGTCTTCACGGCTCCACCCGCGCTGATGTGGGACTCCCAGGGCGACGGAACCACCGCGGGTACAACTGCCCAGTTGGAGCGGACGGCTGATGTCGCGCAGGCGGCCGACCCGTCCCCCTCAGCGACCACTGACCCCTCCGCCGGGGCGTCGGCGGACGGTACAACGGGTCCGGGTGACGGCGACGCGTCCGCGGTGCTGCCTGTCCAGGTCGGCACGGATTCGCTGGCGGTGGTACCGGATGCGGGGATGCTGGCGAACAGCGACAGCAGCGCCTACCCCCTCTACATCGACCCCAGCGTCGGCCTGGACCAGACCGCCCACACGTATCTGCGCTCCGACAGCGTCTCCGATTTCAACTGGGGCAACGGCAGTAACAACGAGGGCAAGGGCGTGGGCCACTGCTCCTCGTACGACGGCTACTACTGCGGTCCCGGGTACACGGAGCGGCTGTACTTCCAGTTCTCGCCGAGCGGTCTGGCGGGCAAGAAGGTGCTGTCCGCGACGTTCAGAGCCACCGAGAGTTGGTCGTTCACCTGCGATGCGCGCTGGGTCGACCTGGAGCGCACCAGCAACATCTCGTCGTCCACCACCTGGTCCTCGCGTCCCTCGAACCTGGGGACGATGGCAAGCCGCGACGTCTCGGCCGGCCGCAGCTCCGCCTGCGATCCCTCACAGCCACCGGCTCCGATGGAGTTCAGCGGTTTCAGCCTGACGTCCGCGGTCGGGGATCTCGCGGCGGGGAAGTTCTCCCGGCTGACGCTGTTGCTGAAGGCCAGGGATGAGACGGACACCAGTGCCTGGAAGCGGTTCCGGAACGACGCGGTGTTGTCGGTGACCTATGTCGGGCTGCCTGCGGCACCGACCAAGGCGGGCATCGTCGAGGGCAGCGGGATCAGCTGTGAGACGGATTCCACCGACCCGGACGTCATCGCGGATCCCACGCCGAGCCTGAGTGCGACGGTGTGGACGGCGACAGGCGGCGGCAGCGGGGCGAGTCTGCGGGCGCACTTCTACGTCCAGCAGAGGAGCAGCGACGGCACCTGGTCGGTGGTGACAACCGAGCCGGTACGGCCCACCAGCGGTTACGTCGGCAACGGCGTCGTCCTCACTTACCCCTCGCCGATCACGTTGTCCCAAGTGCCCCTGTACCGGCTTGCGGTGTTCAGCCGCTCGTACTACGACAGCGGCGACAGCTTTCTGGAGTCGCACAGCACGGTGACCACCAAGGGTTGGTGCTACTTCAAGGTGGACACCACCGCCCCGAAGGCACCCACGGTGACGGTCGGGAGCCCGTACTCCGAATGCACGGCCAACGCCTGTGCCGCAGCCGGAGGGCCGGGCGTGGCAGGCCAGTTCGCCTTCTCCCCGGCCTCCGGGGACACCAACACCGCCTACGAGTACAAACTGGCGACCGCGACCGCCTGGTCCCAGCCGATCTCCGGAAACACCGTCACCAAAGGACTCACACCTCAGCTGGCGGGCACCCAGCAGCTTCAGGTGCGGGCGGAGGACAGCGCCGGGCGCTGGGGCGCGAAAACGATCGTGAAGTTCAACGTCGCCGAGGGGAAGACGGCCATCGGCCGCTGGCACTTCGACGACGCGGCACCGGGCTCCGGTGCCACCACGGCCGCGGACACGGCGACGGAGGGCGCCCGCCACTCGGCCACGCTCTACACGACCGGCGCCGGCTGGTCGTCCCTCGCACGCAGGGGTGACGGTGACCGGTCGCTGTGGCTCAACGACACCTCCGACACGACTCGTCAGTCCGGGTACGCGGCCACGGCCGCTCCCGTGATCAACACCCAGTCGTCGTTCACGGTGTCGGCCTGGGCGTATCTCACGGACAGCTCCGACTACCGCGCGGTGCTGTCGGAGACGGGCAGCGACGGCTCCGGGTTCGCGCTGTACTACTCGCCGGGCATCCAACGCTGGGTGTTCCTGTGGAGCTGGTACGAGAACGGCGTACGCAAGTACCTGGGCGCGAACGCCGACGTGGCCGGTGTGCCGCTGAAGGTCTGGACGCATCTGACCGGTGTGTACGACTCCGTACATCACACCATCTCCCTCTACGTCAACGGACGTCTGCAGGGATCACCGGTGGCACTGCCCCTCACCTCGGACGCCACGACGAGCGACGGCACCCTGCAATTCGGCCGGGCCAGTTTCACGCCGGGCAGTTACGTCGACTACTGGCGGGGCCGGGTCGACGAAATGGCCGTCTGGCAGCGGGCCCTGACGGACGACGAGATCGCCACCGAGGACGGTCTGCTCGACTCCAGCGGCGCGGCGAGCGTAGAACTGATGGGCGCCTGGAACCCGGACGGTGCGAGCGGCACCACGCTCGCGGACTCCACATCCGGATACGGCCGCACACTCACGCTGTCCGGCGGGGCCTCGCTCGACGGCGAGGGCATCGTCCTGGACGGCAATGACGGCAGAGCCAGTGCCCCCGGTCCCGTACTGGACGACACGGCCTCGTTCACCGCCACCACCCTGGTCGACGTGGACAGCGATGCCCTGCTGAGCAAGCCCGTCGGCTACACGGCCCAAGTCGTCGGCCAGCGCAGCGCGGACGGCTCCGCCTGGGGCTTCTGGTACCAGCTGACCGGGACCGACCTCGACCCGGACACCGACACGACCGTCCCGGTCGGCAAGTGGTACTTCGGTCGGCTGAACACCGACGGCGGTTTCACCGGCGTGGTCTCCGACGAAGCCGCGGAACTGGGCAGCCCGGTACGGATGACCGGCACGTACGACGCCCCTTCCGGCACGGTCCACTTCTACCTCGGCCCCGACGAGAACGACGCCGACGTCACCCATCCCTACACGGCTGTGACTGGGTCCGGCGACTTCGCGGCCGGTGAGGGATACGTCGGCGGGGCGTGGGGCCACTACCTGCCCGGAAAGATCACCGACATCAGGCTGTGGGCCGGTGCCATGGCCGACCAACAGCAGATCATCGACACCGTCAGCGACTGAGCCCCGGGCGGACGTCTGATAGGGCGACAGGCAGTCCGCGCTACCGGATTTCGCGCCCAATCCCCTTTGCTTCTTCACCTTTTGGCGTCTCCGGGCGGTCCCGGGACGTGTACGCGGCAGAGTCCCACAGCGTGATCGCATGGAGGTCCAGTCATGAGTTCCGGTATGAAAGCCCACTGGATCCGCAGTGCCCTGACCCGTGGTGTGCTCCTGCCCAGGCGGGCACCGGTTGTGGAGCGGGACGTACGTCGTCGGCGGGCACCGGTCGTCGCGGTGGTGTGCATGGCCCTGGCCGCCTCCGCGGGGCTGGCAGTGCCGGCTGCTCATGCCGCTGGTGGCGGCCTGGGCAAGCCGGCCGTACCCAAGCAGCGAGTCGACAAGGTACAGACGAACACGGGCCCTGGCGCGAAGAAGGCCCGAGCGCAGGTCGCGAGAACCAAGGCCGCCAACGCGGCCCAGGCCGAACGAGCACGTGCCCAGCAACACAGCGCCTGGCCCACCGCCGCCACGGCGACCGGGCAGATACCCGGGCAAGGCGCGGCGAAGCTGACGGCGGGAGGATTGCCGGTCACGGTCACACCCGCCCCGGGGACCAACCCCATCGCAGGCCAGGTGCAGGTGCGGGTTCTCGGACAGCAGCAGGCCCGGGCAGCGGGCATCAGGGGTGTGCTGCTGACGGCATCCGCCACGGAGCCCGGCTCCGCCCAAGTGAGCGTTGATTACTCGGCGTTCGCCTCCGCCTACGGCGGCGACTGGTCGGGCCGCCTGCGCCTGGTCCAGCTGCCGGCTTGCGTCCTGACCACTCCGCAGAAGACCTCATGCCGGACAGAGACGCTGCTCGTCTCGCACAACAACTTCGGCGAACAGACGCTCACGGCCAAGGTCGGCCTGGGGGAAGCCGACCGCGATGCCGATACGGAGCGCGCCTCACGCTCGGCGCCGCGCACCTCCCTGATGGCCGCCGACACGGCCGCCTCGGCCACGGTGCTGGCCGCCACTGCCGCAGCCGGAAAGTCGGCGTCCGGCGCCGGCGACTACGCGGCCAGCAAGCTCTCGGCCTCCTCCAGTTGGGAGGCCGGACGTTCCTCGGGCGCGTTCACCTGGTCCTACCCCTTGGCCACCCCGCCGGCTGCCGCCGGCCCGTCGCCCGACCTGTCGCTGTCGTACGACTCCGGAAGTGTGGACGGCAGGACCGCGTCGACGAACAACCAGGGAAGCGTTGTCGGCGAGGGCTTTGACGACGTGGCGTCCTCCTACGTCGAGCGGTCCTACGCCTCCTGTGACGACGACGGCCAGGACGGCAAGTACGACCAGTGCTGGAAGTACGACAACGCCTCCCTGGTGCTGAACGGCAAGTCCACCGAGTTGGTCAAGGACGACACCACCGGTGTCTGGCACCTGAAGGACGACGACGCGTCCACCGTCACCCACTCCACCGGTGCCGACAACGGTGACAACGACGGCGAATACTGGACGGTCATCACCGGCGACGGCACCAAGTACGTCTTCGGTCTCGACAAACTGCCCGGTGCCGACACCCAACGCACCAACTCCGTATGGACGGAACCGGTGTTCGGCGACGACTCCGGCGAACCCGGCTACGACCAGGGATCCACCTTCGCCGGCCGTTCCCTGACCCAGGCGTGGCGCTGGAACCTGGACTACGTGGTGGACCTGCACGGCAACGCGATGTCGTACTGGTACACCGCCGAGACCAACTACTACGCCAAGAACGGCGCCTCCACCGGCACCGCCCAGTACACGAGGGGCGGCTACCTCACCAAGATCCTTTACGGTCAGAACAAGGACACCCTGTTCACCGGCACCGCCTCGGACGAGGTCACCTTCGGCTACGACGAGCGGTGCACCGCGTCCGACTGCTCCTCGCTGACCTCCTCCACCTCCTCCAACTGGCCGGACGTTCCGTTCGACTCCATCTGCGCCTCCGGTGCGGACTGCAACGCCAGTGGCCCGGATTTCTTCACCCGTAAGCGCCTGACCAGCGTCGACACCTACGCCTGGTCGGCCACCTCCAGCACCTATACGGCCGTCGACTCCTGGGCGCTGACCCAGCAGTTCCTGGACCCCGGCGACATAGGCAACAGCACAGACCAGAGCCTCGTTCTCAAGAGCGTCCAGCACGCCGGCAAGAACGGCACCGCCATCTCCCTGGATCCGGTGACGTTCACCTACCAGATGCGAGAAAACCGGGTCGACTCCTCCACCGACAACATCCTGCCGCTGAACCGGCCCCGCATCGCGAGCGTCACCTCCGAGACCGGCGCGATCACCAGCGTGACGCTGTCGGACCCGGAGTGCGTACGAAGCTCGAACATGCCGTCGTCCGAGGATAACGACACGAAGAGCTGTTACCCGGTCTACTGGCACATCAACGGCGCCACGGAAGCGTCCCTCGACTGGTTCAACAAGTACCGGGTCCTGGACGTCATCACCTCCGACCCCACAGGTCTCGGCGAGACGACGGAGAACCACTACAGCTACTCCGGCCCGGCCTGGCACCACGACAACGACCCGCTGACCCCGGCCAACGAACGCACCTGGTCCGACTGGCGCGGCTACCGCACCGTCACGGCCCTCAAGGGCGCATCCACCGAAACCCAGTCCAAGACCGTATCCGTGTACCTGCAAGGCATGGACGGCGACAAGCAGAAGGACGGCACGACCCGCTCGGTCTCCGTCCCAGGCGTCGGCTTCGCCGGCCTGAGCGTGCCCGATCAGACCGACAGCGACCGCTTCTCCGGCTTCACCCGTGAGCAGATCACCTACAACGGTTCCACTCCGGTCACGGTCACGGTCAACGACCCGTGGTCCAGCCGCACCGCGAGTCAGCAGAAGTCGTACGCCAATATCGAGGCCTACTTCATCCGCACCTACAAGACGCAGACCTCGACTTACCTGTCGACCGCCGCTGCCTGGCGCACCCGCAGCATCACCAACAGCTTCGACAGCTACGGCATGCCGACCAGCGTGTACGACGCCGGTGACACGGCTGTCACCGGTGACGAGACCTGCGCTCGCACCTGGTACGCCCGCAATGCCACCCTGGGCATCAACTCCCTGGTATCGCGTACCCGTGCCGTGGGCCGGGCCTGCTCGACCGCCGAGACCGACCTGAGCCTGCCGACCTCGGCCGGCACCCGCCAAGACGTGCTGTCCGACACGGCCACCGTCTACGACGACACCACCGCCACCGCCTGGACCGCCACGCAGACCCCCACCCTGGGCGACGCCAGCTGGACCGGCCGCGCCTCCGCCTACCCGGCCACGGCCACCAGCGGCGAGCGGTACCCCACTTCCTGGCTGACCGTCGCGAAGACCACCTACGACACTCTGGGCCGGCCCCTGACCGTGACCGACGCGGCCGGAAACGTGACTAGTTCCCTCTACACCCCGACCACCACCGGGCCCCTGACCAAGGTCACGATCACCGACCCCAAGAGCCAGAAGAGCTACACCTACCTCGACTACGCCCGCGGCACGACCGTCAAGTCCTATGACGTCAACACCAAGCTGACCGAATCCACGTACGACGCGCTGGGGAGGGCGACGGCCGTCTGGCTGCCCAACCGCTCCCGCTCCGGCGGATACGGCGCCAACTACACCTATGCCTACTCGGTCAGCAACAAGACCCCGTCCTGGTCGTCCACCTCGACGATCCGTGGTGAAGGGGTCTACAACACCACCTACACGATCTACGACTCGCTGCTGCGGCCGCTGCAGACCCAGTCCCCGACCGCGAACGGCGGACGGCTGCTGACCGACACCCGCTACGACAGCCGCGGCCTGGCCTACGAAACGTACGCCGACGTCTTCGACTCCACCGCCACTCCCTCCGGCACCTACGCCCGGGCCGAATACGGCGGCGCACCGAAACAGACCGACACCGTCTTCGACGGCGCCGAACGTCCGACCACCAGCACCCTGTACGTCTACGGCGTCAAAAAATGGTCCACCGCCACCGGCTACACCGGTGACTCCACCGCCACCAGCGCCGTGACCGGCGGATCCGCGGTCCGCACCATCACCGACGTGTTCGGTCGCACCACCGAACGCCGCGAGTACTCCGGCACAGACCCCGCCGACACCGCCTACGGCGCGGGCGTCGGCAGCGCCTACACCTCGACGAAGTACACCTACACCCGCGACAGCAAGCCGGACACCATCACTGGGACCGACGGGGCCCAGTGGTCCTACACCTACGACCTGTTCGCCCGCCAGACCACGGCGACAGACCCGGACGAGGGGAAGACCACCACCTCGTACACCGACCTGGACCAGATCGCCGCCACGACCGACTCCCGCAACACCACCCTGCTCTACGGGTACGACGTACTCGGCCGCACGACGGACGAGTGGCAGACCTCCAAGACCGACGCCGACAAACTCGCCCACTGGGCCTACGACAATCTGGTCAAGGGGCAGTTGGACTCCGCCACCGGCTACGTCGGCGGAGTGGCCGGCACGGCATACACCAGGAAGGTCACCGCCTACGACAGCCTCTACCGGCCGACCACCACCCAGCTCGTCCTGCCGTCCACCGATGCCCTAGTCACGTCGGGTGCCGTCGCGGCCACGCTGACGTCCTCGACGTACTACAACCTCGACGGCACCCAGCAGTACGTCTCCGAACCCGCAGCCGGGGGCATGGCCGCGGAAACCGTCGACACCGGCTACGACGCCGTCGGCTTGCCCACCACCGTCAGCGGCGCCAGCGACTACCTCCTGGGGGCCGGCTACTCGGCCATCGGGCAGACCGACCAGCTCACCCTTGGCACCTCCTCGGCCGACGGCACCAAAAAGGCCTACATCACCAACACCTGGGAGGAAGGCACCGACCGGCTCAAGCAGTCGGCCGTCACGGACCAGACCCACAACTACGAACTGCAGGAGCTGAACTACAGCTACGACGACGCGGGCAACGTCACTTCCATCACCGATCCCACTACCCTCGGCGGCGCAGGCAAGGCCGACGACCAGTGCTTCACCTATGACGGCCACCAACGCCTGACCCAGGCCTGGACCCCGTCCACCGCCGACTGCTCGGCGTCGGGCCGCAGTACCGCGAACCTCGGCGGCGCCGCCCCCTACTGGACCTCGTACACGTACACCGACAGTGGCCTGCGCACCACCGACACCACCCACACGTCAGCAGGTGACACCGCCAGGACCTACTGCTACAGCGCGACCCGGCCTCACGCACTGACCGTCACCACCACGGCCTCCTCGTGCACGGGAGTCACCGCCGCCTACTCCTACGACACGACCGGCAACACGACCGGCCGACCCAACGGCACTGATACGCAGACCCTCACCTGGAATCCCGAGGGCCAGCTAGACACCCTCACGGAGAAGACAGGCTCCGGCATCGCCAAGGGCACCACCAGCCATGTCTATGACGCGGATGGTGGCCTCCTGATCCGCCGCAACGTCGGCGGAGAGACCGTCCTCTACCTGGACGGCGGCACCGAGATCCACCTCGACACCTCGACATCGACCCCCAAGTACTGGGCTCAGCGGTATTACACCGTCGGCGGTTCACCCATAGCTCTGCGCAGCAACAAGTCAGGCACTTCGACACTCACCTGGCTCGCGACTGACCAGCACGGAACCAGCAGTCTCGCCATCGATGCCGCGACGCAGGCCGTCACCAAGCGGTACACCACTGCGTTCGGTGGCCCGCGTGCCGGTGGCACCGGCACCTGGCCCGACGACAAGGCATTCCTCGGTGCCTCCGCAGACTCCGGTACCGGCCTCACCCACCTCGGCGCCCGCGAATATGATCCGTCCACCGGGCGGTTCATCAGCGTCGATCCACTCCTCAACCTGGCCGAGCAGCAGTCCCTCAACGGCTACACCTACAGCAACAACAACCCCGCCACCCTCGCCGATCCGGCCGGTACCGATCCGTGCGGCGGCCTCAAGTGCGGCCACGAAGGGGACAAGTGCAGCGACGCCGCCATCTACTGCTATGCCGCGAAAGCGGACGGCACAGCTGACACCACCGGCGCGGTCCCCTCCGGAGGCGGTACGGCCAGCACGACCAGCACCGGTACCGTCAAGAAGCTGAACAGTCCGAAGCTGCCAACTGCATCCCTCTCTACGGTCGGAGCAGCCGCAGCTGGGGCCTCGCTCTACCGAGAGGCGATGAAGGCAGTCGCGGCCTATCTTGGGAAAAACTCGTGGGCGTACAGCAGATTTACACTTGTTCTCTCACGCGTCTACGTGGATACCGTGGATGGGATAGTGCCGCGTATCATCGGATTCGTCAGCAAGGGAGGCATTGACCAGAAACTTCTGGATATTCTGACGGAGATGGAGGTTACGGTCTATAGGGCCGAATCCGACTCGGGGAAGGGGCACGCTGAAGACTCGGCGCGTGACTTCAAGAATGACACCGTCAGGCAGGTGGAGGACCTCGGTGGCGAGATAACGGAGGTCGACAATGCTTATGTGACTAACCGGGTCTGCTCGGAACACTGTGGGAGAAGTCTTACCGAGTTCATCGGAAAGCCCGGTGTTGAGGTCACTGAGGGAAGCCATGGGTATCTTGAGGGAAGGGTCGTTAACGAGGGAACACTCGAGGAGTTCAGGGACGTCTATGGCGCAGGTCGGGCCATAGATGTTATGACAAAGGCGATGGAAGCAGGATTCATTTCCGAGGGGGTTGGGATGGAAGACGAAGAGAAGTGAAGGAAATGTGCGGACTTGGCATCGAAAGAGGAGGGTTGGATCGTGAATGCTGTTACTGACGACGAGATCATTGCTGCCGTGCGTGCGCAACTTGCCTCAAAGGAGCCGACTGCGCCTGCGTCGCAAGATGCAGTGGACGACGCGGAACGCGTAATCGGGCACCCCCTGCCCTCTCTGCTGCGGCGTCTGTACTTGGAGGTAGCCAATGGCGGGTTCGGCCCACGATCGGGTGTATTGGGAGTGTCTGGGGGGAAGTGGCGTGGAGACTGGGCAGATATCGTGGACGTCTATCAGGCATTCTCCGCCGCTCCTGATAGCGAAGTTCCGGAAGGATTGGTTTGGCTGTTCGACTGGGGAGATGCCATCTGGTCTCTCGTCGATTGTCGCGATTCAGCAGGGCTAATGTTTGGTTGGGACCCCAACGATGGTCTCGAGGGTGCTCTTTTTCCGACTGGGCAGAATCTTGCCGGATGGTTGTCTGATGCACTCGCAGGCAGAGAGAAAGTTCCCACGAGATAGAAGTTCGGTGTGCTCCGTGTGTGAAGGGGAACCGCGATGATGGTGTCACCGGTTGCAGCAGGTTTTTATCTTTGGGGAAGTTGAAGGCACGTAGATGGGTTGGCATCTCGGGCTGGTACCTATCGCTGATCGCGGCGTTCAGGGCCGGTATCCGGTGGATTCCGCCGCGCCGGCACCAGTCCAGCCAGCCTCGCTGAAGTGTCGGCCTTCGCCACCGATGAGCCCCTGCAGCCCGGTCCGCTGTGGTAAACCTTCCGACAGTCGGGAGGCTGGGCCGGACGAGGGCAGCGGGTCGCCCGGAGAAAGGGTGAAGGCCTGTTCCAGCCGTGTTGGGTGCTCGGCGAGCGGGCCGACCGGGAGCAGTACGCGCTGTTGTCGGCGCATCGTGCGCCAGGCCATACAGATCGACGACCTGGTCTCGGTCGCCGGTGGCCGCCGCGCGATCGAAGGCCGCTTCCTGGAGGCGGGCCACCCCGTCCATGACGCCTATGTGGGCAAGCCTCAGCCGGTCGCCGCAGCCCGCAATCCGGTGACCTACTTCGACTCCTCCCACGCGGCCCGGCCCTGCGGCTGCGGGGCGCCGGTTTACGCTCGGCTAGTTCCTTACCGGCCACGACCAGAAAGCCCTGCACGGCCGGGTGGCCAAGACGACGCGCACGCCTGGCTGCAGCGGCATCCTGTCGAAGCGGCCAAACTGGACTCGGTCTGATATCGGTCCTGTTCGCAGCCTGTGAATGCGCGTGGCCGGTGCAAACATTCCCAGAGGCTCCACCGCGGCACTCTGGGGGAGGGCCTCTGCGCGTTGGAAGGGGAATCCGCTGCGCGCCGGTTCGACTCCCGTCCTTCAGCTGGCACGATCGTCCTATACGTCCTCAGCCCGATCCTATCGGGCCTCATTGAGGCCGAGTTGAGGCCGCAAGGACAGGAACAGACTGACAAGGGCTGACTAGCCCCAACATGAATAACTGCGTCTGACCTGCGAAAACATCAAGGATGAGCGTAGATCGGCAAGGACCGCCAAGATCCTCAAAGGACTCATAATCCGTCGGCCGTGGGTTCGAGTCCCACCCGCCCCACCACGTGCTACGCGGGAAGAATCGATCTGACCTGCGGGAGCCGGTGGGCCTCTCCACAGGAGCGGGCCCTTTTTTGGTCTCTGGAGATCGTTCGCCCAGTGGGCGCTCAACCGGAGTGCAGGGCGATCATGGCATCCGAGGCTTCTCGCGCCACCCGGCCAGGAACTCCACCGACTCGCTCGGCTGGATCCACGCCCAGGCCCCTCCCTCGACCCAGGGCTGCGACATGCTGACGCCGTCTGGTCGCACGGAGAGTGCCAGGTGCTCGGGCAGACAGGCATGTTGGTCGAGCCTCAGCAGGTGCGCCCAGCTCTCGCGTCCTTGCTTCCCCCACCCTCACCGGGTGGTCACGGGGTACTGGCCGGGCGGTGCGATGGCACATACGTACATGGAATACGTACTCCTACCGAGGTGTCCCTGACACGCGTGCCGTTTTCTTGCATTCATGACGACACCGAGTGTGAAAGCACAGATGCCGAAGAGTGTCAGGCTGGCGTTGGTGGGGGTGTGGCTCCAGGCCGTGCTGAACCTGGCGGCCGGCTTCCTGTTGGTGGCCGTGGTGAACGACGCGGTGGACCACGGCCGGGATGAAGGGGCCGGGCTGCTCCGGTTCGTGGCGGTGCTGTCGCTGCTGATCGCGGGGGCGCTCCTGCTGTGCGGCGTATTCGCGGGCAAGCGGGTGAACGGGATACGCGTCACGGTCATCGTCGTCGAGGCGCTGGGCGTGCTGATCGGTGTGGTGAGCCTGTTCCAGGGAGGCGGCGTCTCGGTTCTCCCGGGCATCGTCTTCGCCGTCGCCGTGCTGCGGGTCTTCAGCTCCGCGGAGGCCAGGAACTGGTTCGACCGGTGAGGTACGTATCGAGGCGCGTACCCGGGCCCAAACACTCCGTCGTGCCGGTCGTCGCGGCCATCGCCGTGGCCGTTCTGTTCACCGGGGGGTGTTCGAGCGCCCAGGGCACCCCTCTCGCCGGAGATCCGTCCGAGAGCGCCACCGGCGTGTCCGAGTCGCCGAGCCCTTCGCCCACGCCGTCGATCACGCCTCCGTATCCGACCGAGGCCTCCGGCTGCCACGACAACAAGGGGTGGACGACCGAGGAATCCGTGGACTGGGCTGGGCGCTTCATCGACACGCCCAAGGAGAACTACGGGGGCGACAGCCTGAGCGTCGTCAGTCTGCCGGGGTACAACGGCCCGCTCTGCCGGAAGATCACCGTGCAGGTCGAGTTCTGGAAGCTGGTGTACGGAGTCGCGGACGACGCCGACCGCGATCGGCTCGAGGACGGGACACAACCCGCCTACTACTTCGACATCCGCCGGGTGAAACGCGTCGAACTCCATGTGGACGCACGCGTCGAGCAGGAGATCGCCCTGCCCGCGTCCCTCTACGCGACGGACCGCAGTCCCTGCGTGGGCGCCCTCCTCTCGGTCACCGTGGGCAAGCCGCTGACGAGCAGGGAACTGCCCAAGGAGGTCCGCGTCGGCGGCGAACAGGACTTCTCGGGTCGCGCCGTCGTGGACTTCCGGTCGAAGCGGGTCGCCGACTACGAACTGTCCCAGCCCTCGGCACCGCAGGTGTGCAGCCCGGACGGCAAGCCCACCGCCGACCCGGCCGACGTACCCGCACCGGGCTCCCAGCCGACGGACCTCCACCCGCCGGACCTCTGGCCGAGCCCCACCCACTCCTTCGACCTCGACGACATCTTCGCCTCTCCCACGCCCTGATCCCGTTCCGCTTCCGCGGGATCCGGGCGTGCACCGGCCTCTTCACCACATCAACGGGCCCTGCCATCACGTCAGTTCGGCAGGACCGTCCGACCTCACCCTGGGGGAATCACATGCGTACAAACACTGCGGCCACCGGCATCTCCGGCGCCGTCCTCCTCTCGACGCTCGTTCTCCCGGGTGCCGCCCAGGCAGCGGAGCATCCTGGGGCGGAGACCGATCTCAGAGCCCTCGCCTCGCGGAGCGTCCAGCCGAGAGACGCGATAGGCGACACCACGTTCAAGGACGCAGTCGTCAACAACGGCAAGGACATCGTTCTCGGCGTGACGGGCAAGAAGGCCGTTCCCATCACATTCACCGCCTTCGACGAGGAGGGCCTGGCCCTCACTCAGGCGTTCCTGTGGCAGGGCACCGACAGTTCGAGTACGGACACCATCACCGGCGCCCTGGGGACGGACGCCGACCCCGTCTGCACGGAGACGACGGTCCAGGGTGGCTACAGCTACAAATGCAAGGCGGTCTTCACCATCGACCCCGCGGTCGACTTCAAGGACGGCAACGGCACCGCGGGGGCCTGGAAAATCTTCCTGGGTGCCTTCGACCTCTACCTGAACATCAGCATTGACGACGACGTCGCCAGGACCAGCATCAAGCGGGCCGCCGCACTGACCGTCAACGCCTCCCCGGAGCCGGTGAAGAAGGGCAAGAACATCACGGTCACCGGCAAGCTGAATCGAGCCGACTGGACCACGGGGAAGAACTCGGGGTACGCGACCCAGCCGGTGAAGTTGCAGTTCCGCAAGAAGGGCAGCACCACCTACACCACCCTCAAGACGGTCAAGACCAGCAGGACCGGCACCTTGAGCACCACCACCAAGGCCGGCGTCGACGGCTACTACCGCTACGTCTTCGCCGGCACCTTCACCACCGGCTCCGCGACGTCGGCCGCCGACTTCATCGACGTCAAGTAGGCGGATTCCCGGCCGAGACGGCGGTGGCCGGTCAGCAGAAGCTCACCGATCACCGCCGAGGCCGAGGGCATCTGGACCTGGACCTGGAGTCGGCTCAGTCCTGCTCCGCTCGGGTGTCCCCGAAACGGCTTGCGGTGCGGCGGCGGGCCATCAGTGTGGCCAGGGCGGTACGTGAGGAGACCCCGGTCTTGCGGAAGGCGCGGGAGACATGGGTCTCGACGGTACGCCGGCTGACGTAGAGCCGGTCCGCGATGGCCTGGCTGGTGAGCCCCTGCGCCACCAGTTCGGCTATCTCCAGCTCCCGGGCGGTCAGCGTGGCCAGCCGCTGGGCCAGTTCGGTGCGGTCCTGGGAACCGTACGGAGCCTCGGAGTCGGCACCGGGCGGACGGGTGGCGTCGGCGAGGCCGACCAGCATGCCGCTGCCGCCCGCCTCGGCGAGCCGGCGCCCCTTGAGCCAGGCGCGCGTGCCGCCCCGGCCATGGCCCGCCGCCGCTTCCAGCGGGGCGCCGAGCAGCAGGGAGTGGGCCTCCCAGAAGACCGCGCCGCAGCGGGCGCTCTCCGCCGCCGCCTCCGCGAACAGGTCCGCCGCCGCTGCCGTGTCCCCCTGCTCCAGCGGCAGATGAGCGGTGCTGCGCAGCGCGGACGCCCGCTGCATCGGCAGCCCCAGTTGTTCCGCCTCCTTGCGCGCCCGCTCGGCCCAGCCGCGAGCCTCCTCGGGCCTGCCCGTCACCAGTGCGGACGTGACCAGGATCTCCAGGTAGAGCGGCCGCATCGAGGGCTGGATCCGCCGCAGTTCGGGGCCGCCGCCCGCCTGGAGCATCGCGTCCCGGGCGCGGACCGGATCGCCGGCCATGAGCGCGGCCCAGCCGAAGATGCACCAGGCCGTGGAGGCCCACCAGTCGACCCCCGTACCGGCGGCGGCCACCGCCTCCTCGGCGACGGCGAGCGGGCGCGGATCGCCCGGCGGGCAGGCGGCGACGAGCGCCGCGGCCTTGCTCGCCAGTACGAACGCGAGCAACTGGTCGCTGCCGATCCCGCGGGCGATGTCCTCGGCCTGGTCGGCGAGTTCCAGTGCCGAGGAGATCCGGCAGGTCTGGACCCGGACATGGGACAGGCAGAGCAGCAGATGGGGCACGACATAGAGCTGGCCGCTGCGGCGGGCGATGTCGAGGCCGCGCTCCGCGTGCCGTTCCGCGTCCGGGTAGTGCTCCAGGAAAGCCTCCGCCCAGCCGAGCCGGGCCAGGGGTTCGCACAGCGCGGTGAGGTCGTTGTCGGGCAGGGAGTCGACCAGGGCGGCGGCCTGCCGGGCGAAGCCGTGCGCGGTGGTCATGTTGCCCTCGTACGCCTCTCCCAGGGCGGCGACGGCGAGGACGCCCGCCTCCCCGATCTCGTCCCCCGTGGACCGGGCCGCCGCGAGCGCCATGTCGACCTCGGTGCGCACCTGGGCGTACGAGGTGTCGCTGTCCTGGGGCGCGGCCGAGCCCAGCTCCAGGCCGAGCCGGACGATGTCGGCCGGGGTGTGGCCGCGGGCCAGCTCGCGGCGCAACAGGGCGACCGCCTCGGTGCAGCGCCCCAGATGACGCTCCACCAGCGCGCACAGGACGACCGCGCGCACTCTGAGGCGGCCTTGGCGGCCCTGGTTCTCGTCGGCGGTCGGGCCACCGGGTGACCGGCGCGGGGTGGCGATCAGCTCCTGGAGCAGGTCGCGGCTCTCGCGCAGGCCACCGCACGCGGCCAGCGCGCGGGCCCGCCGCAGGACCAACTCGCGCCGCCTGGAAGCGTGTTCGGGAGTGTGCGGAAGGTGGCGGAGCGCCACGTCGAGCCAGTGGGCGCAACTCGCCGGGGCCGTTCGCGCGGTCCGTGCGGCGGCCTCCTCGAGCACGGCCACCGCTGCCGGGTCCCAGGAGGTCAGCGACTGTTCCACATGGTGGGCCCGCTCGGCGGCGGAGGCACCGGCGCGGGCCAGTTCCTGAGCGGCGAGCCGGTGCATCTCGACGCGCCTCAGGACGGGTGTGCTTTCGTGGACGAGGGTTCGCACGACCGGATGCCGCAGGGTCAGCAGGCCCTGCGGGGCGGAGCGCAGCAGATCGCGTCGGGTGAGAGCGTGCACGTCGGCGGTGAACTCGGTGCCGGAGCGGCCGGTCACCCGGCTCACCATCGCCGGGGTGGCGTGCTCGCCCAGCACCGCCACGGCGTCGACGATGCCGCGCCGGGAGGGGGCGAGCACGGTCAGTTCGTCCAGCAGCAGGGTGCCGAGCCCGGGAGGCGCCGAGGACTCGGGCGTCGTACCCCCGCGGTGGGCCTGAAGGAGGGTCAGGAAGTAGAACGGGTTGCCCTCGCTCGCGGCGTACAGTGCGGCGGACTCGGCGTGCGGCAGGCCGGGGCCGGCCAGTTCGGTGCAGTCGCGTGCGCTCAGCGGTCTCAGCCCGAGTCTGACGACCGTGCCGGTGTCGAGTTCTCGGGTGAGCCGGGCGGCGAGGGACTCGGGACTCTGCCGGTCACGGCGTGTCACGGCCAGGACGACGGGGGCGCGCACGGGATGGCGTACGAGATGGTCGAGCAACTCCAGTGACGCCGGGTCCGCCCAGTGCAGGTCGTCGAGGGCCAGCAGCAGTCCGGAGGGGGCGGCGAGCCGGGTGAGCAGGGCGGCCGTGGACCGGTGCAGTCCGAAACGGTCGACCGCTCCGCTCCGCTGGAGCAGGGGCGCCACCGCGTCGGCCTCCTGGAAGCCGTCCAGGGCGTGCGGGTCGAGGTGGGCGAGCGCGTCGGTGAACACCTGGAACGGCACCTGCCGTTCGTACTCCGTGGCCCTGCCGCGCAGTACGGTCATTCCGCGTCGGCGCGCCCGCGCGCAGACCTCGCCGAGCAGCCGGCTCTTGCCGATGCCGGCCTCGCCGGTGATGTCGACGAGCCGGGAACGGCCGCTGTCACGGAGTTCCCCGCCCCGTGCCGTGCCGCGCGCGCCGTCTGCCGCACGGTCGAGCAGTGCGTCGAACCGGGCCAGCTCGACGGAGCGTCCCAGCAACGGAACCCCGTTCTCGCCGTCCCCAACTACCCAGTCCCCGCCCACAGTTGCCCCCTTGTCTTTACATTCCCCTCACACATCATTCTCTCCTGCTGATCGCCGTAACCGCCGCGTCGGTGAACCGGGACGGACGGATCTCACAGGGTGGACGGCTACGACGCCCAGCCCAGGCGCAACCGTTGGGTTGCACTTGGATGGTGGACGTGCAACCCTGGGGTTGCATCCAATAGCGGCGGCGAAGGAGTCACCTCATGAGCGAGGACCGGATCGAACGCGAAACCCTGATCGAGGCACCCCTGGAACGGGTCTGGTCGCTGGTGGCCCAGCCCGGGTTCTGGGTGGCCGACAAGGCGAGCCTGCCCGGCACCGTGGCCAAGGAGGGCGAGTCGATGGTGGCGAAGAACGCGGAGCACGGTGACTTCCCGGTGCGGGTGGAGAAGGTCGAGCCGCCGACGTATCTGGCGTACCGCTGGACCAGCGCCTTCCCCGGGCAGGAGTTGCGCGAGGACAACAGCACCCTCGTGGAGTTCACCCTGACCCAGGAGGGCGACCGGACGCGGCTGCGCGTCGTCGAGAGCGGGTTCGCCGCGCTGGCCGGGTCCGAGGAGCTGCGCGGTCAGAACCACAAGGACCACACCGCCGGCTGGCCCCTGGAACTTGACGCGCTCAGGAAGCGCGCCGAACAGTCGTCCGTGTGACGAACGAAGACCGCAGTGCCGTCGAGCCGGTCGACAGCGTCCTCGGCGCCCTGGCCGACCCGACGCGACGGCAGCTGCTCGAACTGCTCGCCGCACAGGGCGATGCCACCGCGACGACACTCGCCGAACGGCTTCCCGTCTCGCGCCAGGCGGTGGTCAAACACCTCGCCGTTCTCGACGCCGCCGGGCTGGTCTCCGGCAGCCGGGTCGGACGCGAGGTGCGGTACGTGGTGCGGCCCGCGGCGCTGGACACGACGGCGCGGTGGATGGCCACGCTCGCGGCGGACTGGGATCGGCGGCTGGCGCACATCAAGCGCGTCGCTGAGGAGGCGGAGCGCGACGAGGGAGACGGCGACCGATCACAGGGCCGGGCCGTGTGAGGAATGGGGTGCGGCCCGGCTGCTCGGTCGAGGCCGGGAGGGGGCTGACGCGGCGAGGCGACGAACTCGCGCGCCGGTGGTAGGAGTTGCCCCGGGTTCTGATCGACAAGGACTACCGCTTCGAGACCGGCGAGGACATGGCACCCCTCGCCGGTCTCTTCGCGGGACGCTCGTCTCTGTCGCGGCCGTGCGGGGCCACGTGGCACGGATCGAACGGCTGCAGGCCTCGGCGGCGTACGACGCGCAGAAGCGTGCCCGGCGCACGGCCTTCGAGTGATCACACACCTGCTCGACACCTCCGCGCTGTGGAGGAGGGAGTGAGGAGGGAGTGGAGGGCAGGTCAGGAGGTGATGATCTGCCACTGCTGTCGCGTCAGTGACGCGTACGGCTGCTGCTCGATGTTGGCTCCGTCGGCGGTGCTTCCCTCGTCGACGCCGAGGCAGAGCCCGCTGAAGCGGTTGACGAGGACGAAGTACCCGTCACCGGTGGGGGTGACGGCCCAGTGCTGCTGCGGGACATCGGAGTCCGCGTAGATGGCCACGTTGCCGCCGTCGTCGCGGGACAGCCCGGCCACTTCCATGAGCCTGCCACTGCTGACGCCCTTGATCTCGTAGTAACCGTCGCCGGTGGAGGCGAAGGTCCACTTCTGGTTGTTCCGGTTCAGCCAGGGCCACTGCAGGATGTTGGTGCCGTTGGCCGTTCCGTTCCCGCTCACGTCGGCGGCCTTGCCGCTGTTGCGGTTGACCAGCCGATACACGGTGCCGTCGCCCGGCAGAACCCTCGAGACAAGGGATGGTGCGGCCGTCCGGCCTCCGATCCTGACGCCGCTGATGTTGGCGTAGCCGCCGGTGGCCGCGTTCACCTGTATCCGTACGAAGCCCGCGTTCCGGGCGGACCACTCGACCAGCTTGGTCTTCTTGTTGCCGGCCCAGGTGCCGGTGGCGACCTGGGTGAAGTTCGCGCCGTCGGTGCTGGTGGAGATGGCGTACGAGGTGATGTCGCCGTCGGTGGAGTCGTCGCGGTTCCACTGCTTGGGCAGGTACTCCAGGGTGGAGACGTTGCTCCACACGCCGCCCAGGTCGATCGTGAGCGAGTTGGGCAGGGGCGAGGAGAGCCCCCAGGTCGACCAGCAGGTCTCGTAGCGCACGTCGCTCAGTCCGTCGATGGCGTTGAGTGGTCCCTCGCCGGTGCGGAAGGCGGTCGCATACGCGTTGACCGGTGTGACCGGGTACTCGGCGCGCAGCGGCTGGGTGGGCAGTGGCGGCCTGGAGGCGTTGGGGCTCCACGCCGCACCCACCTCGGCGAGCCGGTTGACGATGTTGGTGTCCAGCAACCCGTTGCGGTTGGGCGGGCAGTTGAGGATGAACGAGGTGTACTTCGGCTCCAGGTCGGCCAGGTGCGACAGGACCGCGGCCTTGCTCATGAGGCTCTCGGTCGGGGTGGAGGGGTGCCAGAACCAGCCGTTGCTTATGGTCTGACCCTGCATTCCGGCGTAGGTGTTGCCCGTCGGCGCCGTGACACCGAGCGGCTCCTCGAAGAAGATCGCGTCGCTGAGGAAGGGCTCCGACAGTCCGCCGATGTCGATCATGACGCAGTCCGGCTGCAGCTGCTTCACCAGGGAACGGATCCGTTGGTGGGAGACCGCCTGCTGTCCCATCTGCCATGCGTAACCATCGGTCATGAACATGTCGATGGTGCCGTAGTTGGTGAGCAGCTCGGTGATCTGGCCGAGGATGAACGTCATGTCGCCGGGCTGGATGGCGTCGGTGATGTCGAGCCCGGTCACCTTGTGCCGGCTCTCCCACGCCTCGACGCCGAAGGTGCGGTCCCAGATCGAGTAGTAGAAGCCGACCTTCAGCCCCTTCGCCCGGAACGCGTCGCAGTACGCCTGTACGACGTCGTGCTTGTAGGAGCTGTTCGCGACGTTCTGGGTGCCATGAGCACTGGGCCAGAGGGCGAAGCCGTCATGGTGCTTGGTGGTCAGGATGCCGTAACTCATCTTCGCGGCGACCGCCGCGTCGGCCCACTGCGCGCAGTTGACGCTCGGAGGAGCGAAAAGGGTGGGGCTCTGGTTGGGCTCGGCCCACTCCTGGTTCGTGAACGTGCCCAGGCTGAAGTGGTTGAACATGCCGAACCGCATGTCGACCATCCTGCTCAGGTTGGTCTGTGTGTCAGCGGCGGACGCCTGCGACAGAAGACCGGCGAAGCCGGGGACGATCGGCAGGGCGGTCGCGGCGCTCGCCACCCCGGCCGCCCCGAGAAACATACGGCGAGTCATTCGTGATGAGGACATGGCCCACTCCTGTGGATCGATGGCACAACTGGGGGGACGGCGCCCAGGTAGCGGTCGACGGCCTGGGGCGCCGGAGTATGACGAAGGCGGGCCGGGAGCCGCACGGCCGGTGCGGTCGCCGTCAGCGGGGTCGGCGGAACCGGGATGCGTCGGTCACCCCGGGGTGCGTCGGGCACGGTGACGGAGTGGTCTGGGCATGCGGTCCGTCGACGAGCAGGGGGACCGTGTTCAGAGAGGCGGCCGGCACGGACGAAGGGGGGAGCTCGCCCTCGGCGGACCGCCCAGTCGGCGAGTGGCCCTACTGCGGTTGATCGGCTCTGACAACGGGCTCTCCAAACTCTTCCGGGCCACATGCCGGGCAGCCAACCCACGGTGTGTGGTTCGCCGGGAGCAACATCGGACCTATTAAGGAGCTTCAGTGCGGAGCCTGTCTAGAGGATCGACAGAAACTCCTTCTCAGAGCTGCGGGATTGAGCGAATTCTCGGGAGGAGCCGCAATGACCCACTGGCCTGAGAGGGGAAAAAGATCGGGTGAATCGGATGGTCGATGCCCTCGCCTGGCGGTGGCGGCTCAGTGGCTTTCGCGGGTAACCCCCTCGCAGTACCTCCGGCTGCATGTGACGTGCGTCACGAAATTCCATTGGTTACGTTGAGGTGACTGGTTACTGATGGTGAGCATGTGGGTGAGAAGCCCTACCGCCTTCATGTCCGAGGCTTGAGGAGTGTTGCCATGACCAGCAAGAACGTCGACATTGCACGTGAGTACTTCCAGGCGATCCAGAAGGGCGACCTGGCCAAGGTGGGCGAGCTTCTGGACGAGGGGATCGTCTGGCATCAGCCGGGCGCCAACCGGTTCTCCGGTGAGCGCGAGGGGCGCGACGCCGTCTTCGCGATGCTCGGCGGGATGATAGAGGCCAGCCAGGGCTCCTTCGCCATCGAAACGGTCCACGCTCTCATGGGCAACGGCGACACCGTGGCCGCCTCGATCCACTTCGCCGGACGGCGCGAGGGCGCGTCCATGAGCATGGACGGCGTGGATGTCCTGCGCCTCGAGGACGGCAGGATCGTCGAGATGTGGCTGTTCTCCGAGGACCAGGTGGCCGAGGACGCCTTCTGGGGGAAGTAGGCCGCCCGTATTTGCCCCAGGGAAAGCCTTCGGTCGAACTCCGGGCACGCGGGCCGTTGCGCCGAATGTCTACCGCCAGTGACCGGTCACGGTCACTGGCGGGCGTCGTAGCGCTCGCGTGCCGCGAGTACCTCCGTGAAGTGTTCCTCGGCCCAGAGGCCCAGTGCCTGGAGCGGGGCGTACAGAGTGCGCCCCAGCGCGGTCAGCTCGTACTCGACCCGGGGCGGGACCTCGCCGTACACCTGGCGGGTGACGATGCCGTCGCGCTCCAGATCCCGGAGTGTCTCGGTGAGGACCTTGCCGCTGATGCCGTCGACGCTGGTGCGCAGGTCGCGGAAGCGCATGGGGCCCGTGCTGAGCGCGATGACCACCATGGCCGTCCACTTGTTGGCGATGCGGGCGAGCGAGGTGCGGGACGGGCAGGTCGCCGTCATGACGTCGAAGGCCGGAAATTGCGGAGGCGTCACAGGCCCTCATCGGTTGCGTCGAGTCGGCTGTTACTGGCGGTAAGTGCAGAGCGGGGCAGGTGACATATTTACCGAGAACTCCGCCTTGCGCCAGCCTGGTGCTCCGTGTGCCGGTGCGAAGGTCGCACCGGCACGCGGAGCTCGTTTCGGAGATCGTGGCCCGAACCGCTTCGTCAGCTGACGGAGAACTGGCTGAAGGTCGCGGTGCCGATGCTTCCGGCGTGGGCCGTGGAGAACATGCCCGCGTCCAGGGTGCTGTTCGCCCCGGTCAGGGTCGCGGTGCCGACCGTGGTCCAGGTGGTGCCGTCGGCGGAGTAGGAGCCGGTGACCGACGTACCGCTCCTGACCAGGCGGAGCCAGACCGGGGCGACGGTGCCACTTCCGGTCTTGACGGCGTTGGCGTCGAGGTAGCCGTCACCGTTGGAGTCCGACGACAGGGCGATTCCGCTGCCGGGGGTGGTGGCGAGGACGAGGTACCCGGTGGACGAGCCGGCGGAGGCGATGTCGTTTCGCAGCATCAGGCCGGCTTTGGCCCAGCTGTTGGTCCTGTCCTGACCGGTGACGCGGACGGTGACGGTGGAGGACGTTCCAGCGGCCCCCGTCCGGTAGGCCGCGGAGTACTCGTCGTCGTACGCCGTGCCGGAGCGCCATACGTCGATGCCCGCGCTGGTCAGGGAGGTCGCTCCGCCGCTCTGGGTGACGGCGGCCGGGATCGAACTGGATGCTTTGTAGGGAGAGGTGACGATTCGCAGGTTGCTGAATGTCGCGCTGCCGGCGGTGGTGCTGTGGGCGGTGTGGATGACGCCGGCGTCCTGGGTGGCCGCCATGGACGGCAGGGTCACCGTGGAGCCGACCTGGGTGAAGGTGGATCCGTCGGTGGAGTAGTAGGCGGACACCTGGGCGGCCGTGCGGGTGAGTCGCAGCCAGACCGGTGCCTTGACGGTGGCAGTGGTGGACGTGAGCTGGTCGAGGTAACCGTCGGCGTTGGAGTCCCGCTGGAAGCTGACGCCGTTGCCCGGGGTCACCACCACCGCCGCGTATCCGGCGGAGGAGCCGTTGCCGGTGAGGTCGTTGCGCAGGACGACGCCGGCCTTGGCCCAGCTGCTGGTGTTGTCCAGACTGTCGACCCGGGCTGTCACCGAGGTGCCGTTGACAGCCGCATCGGCCTGGTAGACGGTGCCGTAGGCGTCGTCGTGCTGTCCGCCGGCACCCCAGATGTCCGCCCCCGCGTCGGTGACGGTGAAGTGGCCGCCGCTCTGGCCGGTGCCGGCGGGGGTGGAGGAGTAGGCGCTGTAGGGCGAGTTGACGGGGTCGGTGGTCAGCGGACGGTAGAGGGGCTGGATACCGGCGTTGTTCATGACCGTCTTGGCGGCTGACGGCCAGTTGCCGTCGCTGACGACGACGGTGCCGCTGACCACGTCACCGCGGCCGTTGGTGTTGGTGATGTTCGCGGAGCTGTTGTTCGTCCAGTTGTCGGTCAGGGTCAGGGCGCCGGTGTTGTTGGTCGCGCTGCTGTTCTCATGGCCCCATTCGCCGGTGTTGCGGAAGACGTTGTTGGTGTCCGTGAAGTTCCGGGAGCCCTCGTCGTGGTAGAAGCCGAACCAACCGCCGTTGCTGTGGCAGTAGTTGCGTTCGAAGGTGCTGCCGGGTGACGCCGACAGGGTGTACATGCAGCCGCCGTCGGTCATCTGCTGCATGAGGTCGTGGATGTAGTTGTCGGTGACGTGGTTGTTCGCGGCGGTGGTCGCGGTCGTGTAGGTGGGCTGGTAGCTGTACAGGCCCCGGTTGACGTAGTCCTGGCTGCCACCGATGTCGTTGGCGCCCCAGCCGTAGCCGATGGTGATGCCGGAGTAGGGCAGGTTGTACACCTCGTTGTGCGAGACGGTCGCGCCGTTGACGTAGGTGACGAGGATGGCCGACATGTCGCGGTACTCCAACGCCACGTCGTGGATGAGGTTGTTGCTCAGTGTGATGTTCCGGTTGGTCATCCGGCTGTCACTGGGGTGGTGTGCGTTCGCCTGAAGACCGCCGACGACGATGCCGCCGCCCGCGTCCTGGGTGAAGACGTTGCCGGTCGCGGTGACGGTGTCGGCGCCGAGCCCCACGCCGGTGGTGTGGGCGTTGGCGTCGTTCCCGATGCCGAGTCCGCTCTGTCCGAGCTGCGTGAAGCGGTTGCCGGTGAACGTGATGTGGTCGGCGGCCGAGACCTGTACGGCGGAGGGCATCTGGTCCCAGTGGGGGCGTGTCGCCTCGAAGAGGGGGCAGCCGCTCTGGCACGAGGTCAGCGCGTCCGACGGGCGGCCCCACGCGCCGGAGATGTACGCGCCGGTCTGCTGGCTGGCGTAGCCGTGGGCGGTGGGGTCCAGCCAGCTGGTGCCCGAGAACTGCAGCCCCGAGAAGGCGATGTGGGTGGCGGGGGAGGAGTACGTCCCTCCGACGTCGATGAGGGACTCCAGCTTCGGCACCTCGACGTCGGCCGTGCTCATGTCCTGCCCGGAGAGCGGCTTGTAGTAAAGGGTGCCGGTAGTGGTCGCGAGGTACCACTCGCCTGCGGTGTCGAGCAGTTCGTAGGCGTTCTCGATGTAGAGGGGGCCGGCCCGGAAGGGGCTCGTCAGGGTGTCGTAGCCGAACGTGTTGTTGTTCCACGAGGGCTGGGCCATGGTGATGGTGCCGCCGCTGATGCCGGTCACCGGGGCGTAGCGGTCGGTGAAGGAGCCGATGCCGTGGATCTCGGTCCGGCTGGGCTGCGCGAGGCTGTTGAGGTAGCTCAGCGAACTGTTCGTGAAGGTGTAGCCGCTGGTGGTAGCGGTCAGGTCGGAGCGGTTGATCGAGGAGCGGGCCCTGGTGGCCAGGACGCCGTCGACGGTCAGATGGCGCGTGTCGAAGCCGGTGCCGACGTTGCTCTTCCAGATGTTCCTGGCCGAGTCCTGCACGGTCCAGCCGGTGGCCTTCTGTGCGCCGGTGATCACGGGACGGGCGCCCGGCGCGGCCTTCCAGTTCACCGTGTGGCCGCCTGTGCCGGAGTCCGCCGAGGTGAAGGCGAGCGGCGCCGAGAGCCGGTAGGTGCCGTCGGCGAGCTGGACGGTGATGTCGGCCGTCATGGAGCTGTTGATCGCCCGCACATTGGTCTTGGCCTGGGTGACGGAGCACGGCAGGCTCGCGGAGCAGGTGGTGCCGGAGCCGCTCGGCGACGCGTAGAGCGTCGCGCCCGCCGCGAGGGCGGGGCCGGCCTGGACGAGGACCCCGGCCGTCGAGGCGGTGAGGACGGCTGCTGTGGCCAGCCATGATCTGAGCCGGTGGGGAACCGAGGGACGAATGCGGGTTGTTCGCACGTGACACCTTCCGGGTGGTTCAGGAAGCCTGCGGCGCCCGTCGCGGGCAGGGGACAGCCCAGAGGCACAGGAGGGGAAGGGAAATAGGGCTGTAACATTAGACGTCATATGAATTTCGTCAATAGATCGCGCACGCGGATCCGGTCGGAGTTGGCCCGAAGTCGGCCCGGGCATGCGGACGCCCCCGGCCTGTCGGGCTCGGGGGCGAGGTCGCTGCGGGTGTTCTCAGGAGGCCGGGGGTGCCGGGGGCTCAGGGGGTGGCGGAGAGCTCAGGAGGCGGGCGAGCTCACGTTCGGCAGACGGCGGCGACTCCACGCGGTGTCGATGTGTGCCGCCATGGCCCGCGCGGCCCCGTCGGCGTCCCGGGCCAGCAGTCGCTCGGCGACTTCGCGATGCTCCGCGTTGGCCCGCTCGCACGCGGTCGCGTCCGGAGTGCCGTTGTACAGGAACGTCGTGCGCGCCTGGGCATGAAGGATCCGGATGATGGAACGCCCGAGCCTGTTGTGGGACGCCTGCAGGATCCGGTCGTGGAAGGCCACGTCGGTCTCGATGAAGCGTGCCGGGACGGCGGTCTCCTCGTCGAGCTGGGCGAGCAGCCGCTCGATGGCTCGCAGGTCGTCGTCGGTGGCCAGCTCCGCGGCCTGGGCCGTCATCTGGGCCTCCAGCGTCGACCGGATGCCGACCAGTTGGTCCAGCACGACGAGCTGGTCGTCGTGCTGGACGGTGGCGGCGAGGACGACCGGATCGAGGAGGTTCCACTCCTCGGGCGGGGTGACGGTGGTGCCGTAGCCCTGCCGGGCGAGGACCAGCCCCTTGGCCTCCAGGGACTTGACCGCCTCGCGGATGGTGATCCGGCTGACGCCGAACGTCTCGCAGAGCTCGGGTTCCACCGGCAGGGTCGATCCCGGAGGAATGACACCCGACACGATCGTGTCGGTCAGACTCTCCATGACCGCCTGCGCCAGCCGGGCCGGACGCTTGGGCCAGGGCTTGAGAACGGGCGCCTCTCCGGCTCTGTCGGCGATCTCCTTGGCCATGCGTGGCCCCCTAACTGATGCGGATGACGGCGAGTCTACTGGTCAGGGCTTCTTGACAGCATTCGTATGACGACTTACGTTACACGCAAATTTCGCAGTAGTACTTCCCGCTCCAAGGGGTGCAAGCCGTGCGCATTACCGAAGTCGAGTGCCATCCGGTCCGGGTGCCGGGAGCCAGTCCACCCTTCGTCTGGCGGGACGGACTCCTGGGCAGCCCGGCCGAGGGCGAGGCCGCGGTGCTGCGCATCTGCACGGACGAAGGGGTCGAGGGAGTGGCGATGTCCCCCCGACGGGGCAGCGGGGTCATCCTGACCGACCTGCTCGACCGCGTGCTGCGCAAGGAGTTGGCGGGGCAGGATCCCCTGCAGCGGGAATGGCTCTGGCACCGGATGTGGGAGCTGGACCGGACGGAGGAGGTACCGCTCTATCTGCTGGGTCTGGTCGACACCGCGCTGTGGGACCTGGCCGGACGACTCGCCGACCGGCCCACCTGGCAGATGCTCGGCGGTTACCGCACCTCGATACCCGCCTACGCCTCCACTGTCACCTACTCGTCGGTCGAGGAGTACCTGGACATCGCGGACCAGGCCCTGGAGCTCGGCTACCCCGCCATCAAGCTGCACGCCTGGGGCGACGCCCGCCGCGACGCCCGCCTGTCGGTGGCTCTGCGGGAACACGTAGGAGACGACATCCCGCTGATGTTCGACGGGTCGGCGGGCTTCGACCTCCCCGACGCGGTCCGTCTCGGGCACGCCCTCTCGGACGCCGGCTACCTCTGGTACGAGGAGCCGATGAGGGAGTTCAGTGTCACCGCGTACAAGCGTCTCGCCGACGCGGTGGCCGTTCCCCTCCTCGTGGCCGAGACCTCCGACGGGGCGCACATGAACTCCGCCGACTTCATCCAGGCCGGCGCCGCCACCTTCGGAGTCCGCGCCTCCACGCAACTGCGCGGCGGCTTCACCGGCGCGATGCGCACCGCCCACCTCGCCGACGCCTACCGGCTGCGCGCCGAGGTGCACGGACCGGAGATCCCCAACCGGCACCTGTGCATGGCCATTTCGAACACCACGTACTACGAGTCGCTGGTCATGGGCAACCCCATCAGCCGCGAAAGTGGCATCGACGCCCAGGGGCTCGTCCATGCCCCCACCGGTCCAGGCGTCGCCCTTCCGGCGGGCCTGGACTACCCCGCCGTCCTGCAGGAATTCGTCGACAAGGAGACCGTCACCCCACCCCGGGCCTGATGTCCGGAGCCCCAGGCCCGACCGCCCGTCCAGAACACCCCGAACACCCCGAACGCGGTGCCTTCCAACCGCTGTGCGCCGTTTCCCAAGATCTGAGGTCAGTCATGAACGACGACGTTCCGGTTTCCTCCCGCCGCCAGCTCAGACACACGGCCGTCGCCGTCCTGGGCGCCGTCTCCCTGCTCGCGCTCGCTGCCTGCGGCAGCGCGGACCCCACACCCGCGGCGACTTCCTCCCCCGCGGCATTCAAGCCCGTGGAGCAGCAGGCAGGCAGTGAGATCACGGTCTGGGCGGACGCCGGCCGTGTACCCGGCGTGCAGGCGTACCAGAAGGCGCACCCGGACGTGAAGATGAAGATCGTCACGTACAGCGGCGACGCGAACGGGGCCAACGACCTGCAGACCAAGGTGCAGCTGTTCGACCGGACCGGCAGCGGCTGGCCCGACGTGGCCTTCAGCGCGAACGTCAACGACGGCAGCTGGGCCTCGCAGGGCAAGACGCCCTACGCCGCCCCCGTCAACCGGGACATCATCCGGAAGACCACCCTCGACGGCTTCGCCGACGGCGCGCTCAACCCGTGCACCTTCAACGGCGACACCTACTGCCTGCGCAACGACCTGGCGCAGAACGTGCTCTGGTACAACAAGAAGCTTCTGGACAAGTTCGGGTACTCCGTCCCGGCCACCTGGGAGGAGTACGAGGCACTCGGCAAGAAGGTCGCCGAGGAGCACCCCGGCTACCTGGTCGGAACCGCCGGGGACGCCTGGAGTCCCGAGGTGTACTTCTGGGCGAGCCAGTGCCCTGCCAGCACGGCGACCGGCGCCAAGCAGGTCAAGGTCGATCTGCGGGCTTCCCAGTGCACCAGGATGGCCGAACTGCTCGACAACCTGATCGCCAAGGGCTCGGTCTCCAAGGACACCGTCTTCAGCGCCGGCTTCATCAAGGACAAGGCGAACAAGGTCCTCATGCTCCCCGGCCCCTCCTGGTTCGGCCAGGTGCTCTTCAACTCCACCTTCAAGATCCCCAAGGGGCAGATTGCCGCCGCCTCACCGCTGAAGTTCGAGAGCGACGCCAAGAACTACACCGGCAACGTCGGCGGTGGTCTGTGGTTCGTCTCCTCCCACAGCAAGAACCTCAAGGCGGCTTCCGACCTGGTGACCTGGATGGCGACCTCCGACGACTACCAGGCCACCGCGGGCACGTATCCCGCGTACAAGAAGGCGGCCGTCGCCTGGCTCGCCGGCCAGAAGGAGACCGGTTACTTCGCCGAGGACGTCGGCCCGGTCTTCCAGGAGGCGGCCGAACTCGTCTGGCCCGGCTGGTCCGCCACCCAGTACAGCCAGGAGGCGATCTACTCCTCCACCGTGATCCCTGCCCTGAACTCGGGCAAGACCCTCACCGACACCCTCGGCACCTGGCAGACGGCCATCACCGACAAGGCCAAGTCCCTCGGCTACACCGTCAACTAGCGAAGCGGACCAATGACCACCCACCCCGCAACGGAGCGGAGCGGCCGCCGACGCGGCCGCTCGGCCCGCAACCCGGTCGGACGCGCCGGTTACGTCTTCGTCTCCGGCTACGTCCTCCTCCTGCTCGCCTTCGGCGTCCTGCCCACCTGTTACGCCGTGTGGCTGGCGCTGTCCAACTCCCGCAACCAGCTCGTCGGGATCGGCAACTTCACCCGCACGTTCACCGACTACCGCTTCGGTCCGGCCTTCCTCCACATCGGCCTGTACCTCGTGGTGTGGCTGGCCAGCCTGATGATCCTGGTGGTGCTGCTCTCCCTGATGCTGCACGGCCGCATGCGCAGGGCCTCCACCGGTCTGCGGTTCCTGTTCTACCTGCCGGGCGCCCTCGCCGGGGTGGCGAGTGTCCTGCTCTTCCTGATCCTTCTCGACCCGGCTGCCAGCCCCGTCGGCTGGCTGCTGAAGAGCTTCGGCTGGAACACCCTCGCCCAGGTCAACGCCCCCGGCCACCTGCCCGTGCTCTTCACCGTCATCGCCTTCTGGACCGGGGCCGGCGGCTGGATCGTGGTCATGTACGGCGCGCTCAACAGCATCCCGGACGAGATCCTGGAGGCCGCCCGCATCGACGGCGCCGGCACGCTCCAGATCGCCCTGCGCATCCAGATCCCCATGATCACCAAGTGGATCGCGTACATGCTGATCCTCGCCTTCGCGGCCGGCACCCAGCTCTTCGTCGAGCCACAACTGGTCTCTCTCGCCAGCTGGGGCATGATCCCCGACAGCTGGTCACCGAACCAGCTCTCCTACCAGTACGCCTTCCAGGCAGGCGACTTCAACGGCGCGGCGGCGCTCTCCGTCGACCTCCTCGTCCTGGGCCTCGCCTGCGCGGCGCTCGTCGTCTTCCGTACCGGCCTGTTCTCCAAGGACGAAGGATGACCACGCCTCCCGCGGCCGCGGCCCGCCGAACCCAGCCGCGTCACACCGCCGGCGACCGCACCAGCCCGAGGAAGCCAATGCGCCGGACGCGCCGCCCACGCCCACTGGCCGCCCGGCTGGCCTGGTTCGTCGTCATGGGCCTGTCCGTGCTGTTCTTCTGTGTGCCGGTGGTGTGGCTCCTGCTGGCCCCGACCAAGTCCGACGGCCAGATCGTGCGGGACAACCCGTTCTCCTTCGGCTCTCCAGGCGCGGTCGCCGACGCCTGGCACCATCTCTACGCGTTCCAGGACGGCGCGATCCTCACCTGGCTGCTGAACTCGGCGCTCTACACGTTCGGCGCACTGGTCATCACCCTCGTGACATCGATCCCCGCCGGGTACGCGCTGGCTCTCACCCGGTTCATCGGGCGCCGGATGCTGCTGACCATCACCATGCTCGTGATGCTCATGCCGACGGCCGCGATGGTGCTGCCCCTGTACCTGGGGATGAACGCCGTGCACCTGGACGGCACGATCTGGTCGGTGATCCTGCCCTTCTCCTTCTTCCCGTTCGGGGTCTACCTCACCTACATCTACTTCTCCGCCAACGTCCCGTCCGACCTGCTGTCCGCAGCACGGATCGACGGCTGCTCGGAATGGCAGGTCTTCCGGCTCGTCGCGATGCCGCTGGCCAAGCCCGTGATCGCCCTGGTCGGCTTCTTCAACTTCGTCGGCAACTGGAACAACTTCTTCCTGCCGTTCGTGATGCTGCCCGACAGCTCCCAGTACCCGGCGCAGGTGGGGCTGAACAACCTGCTCGCCGCCTCACCGCTGTTCAACACCTCCAGCGGCACGGGAAACCAGATCATGCGGCCCGAACTGGCCCTGGCCACCCTGGTGACCATCGTCCCCGTGCTGATCGTCTTCCTCTTCTCC
The DNA here is from genome assembly GCF_000331005.1 of Streptomyces turgidiscabies Car8. Classification (GTDB taxonomy): domain Bacteria; phylum Actinomycetota; class Actinomycetes; order Streptomycetales; family Streptomycetaceae; genus Streptomyces; species Streptomyces turgidiscabies. Next base: position 111,123 of record NZ_AEJB01000208.1, on the reverse strand, counting down.
CAACGGGCCCTGGTGTCCGGCATGCTCGCCGGCGCGACGAAGGAGTGAGGCGGCGGCCGCCCCTCGTCGATCCGGGCTGTCCGGCAACGAGGCCCACACCCACCGGAAGGACCCGATGAAACGCGTCGCCCAGACGATCCGCCTGCGGCCGGAGCACCGTGAGCTGTATCTGCGCCTGCACTCCGCGGTCTGGCCGGACGTCGAGACCGCGCTCAGGGCAGCGAACATCCGCAACTACAGCATCTTTCTGCGCGAGAACACGCTGTTCGGCTACTTCGAGTACCACGGCGACGACTTCGAGGCCGACATGGCGGCGATCGCCGCCGACACGGCCACCCAGACCTGGTGGAAGCTCACCGGCCCCTGCCAGGAGCCCTGGACCGACACCGGCACCGGGGGCAACTGGTCCGACCTGACCGAGATCTGGCATCTGCCCAGTCCCGCGAGACCTCCAACCCGCTCGGGCCCCGGCTCGTGACCGCCGACGAGGTCGGCTCCGTCGACGGCCTGGGCAGCCGGCGCCAGACCCTCGCAAGAGTGAAAGGCACCCCTTTGAGCAGTACGAGCGGCCTGTCGGGGCTCAAGGCCGTCATCGACCTCGACCCCCCTGGCGCCCCCGAGCCGTTGATCGCCATCAGGGCCGACCTCACTGACGACACATCGGTACGTACCGCCGTGGACGCCACGGCCGGGCAGCTCGGCGGCCTGGACATCCCGGTCAACAACGCGGGCATCGGCGCCGGCGGTACCGTCGAGGACAATCCGGACGCGGAGTGGCACCGCGTTCTCGACGTCAACGTCCTCGGGACGGTGCGCACCACCCGGGCCGCCCTGCCGTATCTGCGGCGCTCGTCGCACGCGGCGATCGTCAACACCTGCTCCATCGCGTCCGCCGCGGGCCTTCCCCGGCGCGCCCTGTACCCCGTCGGCAAGGGGGCAGTGCTGTCGCTGACCCTGGCGACGGCCGCGGACCGTGTTCGTGAGGGCATCCGCGTCGACTGCGTCAACCCCGGCACCGCCGACACACCCTGGGGGACCTGGCTCCTGGACACCGCGGACGAAGTGGCGGCGGCCGTCGTCCACCTGGCGAGCCCCGCCGCGGCCTCCGTCACCGGCATCGCCCTCGCCGTCGACGGTGCCATGCGGGGGCTGCGGCCGCGCCCGGCGGTCGGCGCATGAGCATGAGAGTGACCACGTTGGGCGCCACCGGTGTCAGGGTCACCGAGCTGTCGTTCGGAGCCGCCGGCATCGGCAACCTCTTCCGCCCGGTCACCGACGAGGCCGCCCACGCCACGGTGGAAGCGGCCTGGGACGCGGGCGTACGCACCTTCGACACCGCCCCGCACTACGGACTCGGGCTGTCCGAGCGACGTCTGGGCACCGCGCTGCGCGACCGCGACCGCGACACGTACACCGTCTCCACCAAGGTCGGGCGGCTGCTCGAACCCAACCCCGAAGGCAGTCGCGACGACGATCTCGCCCACGGCTTCGCGGTGCCCGCCGCACACCGCCGAGTCTGGGACTTCAGCTCCGACGGAGTCCTGCGCTCCCTCGAAGCCAGCCTCGACCGCCTCGGCCTGGACCGGGTGGACACCGCCCTGCTGCACGACCCGGACCACCACGCGGAGCAGGCTCTCACCGAGGCCTACCCGGCGCTGGAACGGCTGCGCGCCGAAGGTGTCGTCAAGGCGATCGGCCTCGGAGTGAACCAGTGCGCGCTCCCCGTCCGCTTTCTGCGCGAGACCGACATCGACGTGGTGCTGCTCGCCGGCCGCTACACCCTGCTGGAGCAGGAGGGGCTCGCTGAGGTACTGCCGGAAGCCGCCGACCGTGGCAGGAGCGTCATCGTCGGCGGGGTGTTCAACTCGGGTCTGCTCACCGACCCCGAGCCCGGGGCGACGTACGACTACGCGCCCGCCCCGCCGCACGTACTGGACCGGGCCCTGCGTATGAAGACGGTCACCGAACGCCACGGCGTACCGCTGCGCGCAGCCGCTCTGCGCTTCCCGTCGGGCCACCCGGCGGTCGCGAGCGTGCTGTCCGGCGCGCGCTGCGCCGAGGAGGTCCGCGACACGGTGGACCAGCTGCGGCGAACGGTACCGGCCGCGGTCTGGGACGGCCTGCGCGCCGAGGGGCTGCTGCCCCCGCACGTCCCCGTCCCCGCCACCCCACCGGTCGAGGAAGCCGGCCATGGGGCCGAACACGGCTGAGGTGCCAGCGCCCGTTGTTTGATTCCATGGAAGTAATATCTTAGGAATCATGTTCCGGTTATGCTGATTCGCCGGATGCTGTGAGCACTCGTCCGTCCCGGAGGCCGAAGACCACCGGACGACACGCTCAGGAGGAGAAGCGATGGCGCACGACGAGGTAGCAGGCGGCGACGGACGACCCGGAGCCTCGGGTGCACAAGGGGCGGGCGCGGCGGATCCGCCACTGTTCATCCAGGTGCACGGGGCGAAGGTCCACAACCTGAAGAACGTCGACGTGACGGTGCCGCTGCGCCGGCTCGTCGCGGTGGCAGGGGTGTCCGGCTCCGGGAAGTCGTCGCTGGCGATGGGGGTGCTGTACGCGGAGGGCTCACGGCGCTACATCGAGGCGCTGTCCACGTACACCCGCCGACGTATGTCGCAGGCGCCGCGTGCGTCGGTGGACAGCGTCGAGCACGTGCCCGCGGCCCTCGCCCTGCGGCAGCGGCCCTCGGTGCCCGGGGTGCGCAGCACCTTCGGCACGTCGACCGAACTGCTCAACGTGCTGCGCCTGCTGTTCTCCCGGCTGGGATCACACCTGTGCCCCAACGGCCACCGGCAGGACCCGACGATCGACGTGGCCGCGGGGCTGGACCTGACCTGCCCTGTGTGCGAGGTGACGTTCTACCCGCCGGGCGCGGAGTCGCTGGCCTTCAACTCGGACGGCGCATGTCCGCGGTGCACCGGTACCGGCACGGTCCGGGAGGTCGACGAAGCGGCTCTCGTCCCCGATCCGCAACGCACCATCGCCGAGGGGGCGGTGGCTCCGTGGTCGATGTTCGGGTTGACGGTGATGCCTCAGGTCGTCGCCGAGTTCGGGGTGCGCACCGACGTGCCGTACACAGAACTGACCGCACGCGAGCGCGACACCGTCATGCACGGCCCCGCGGAGCAGCGGCACATCAGTGTCCGGTCCAAGAACGGCAAGTTCTTCGAGCTGGACTTCACCTACCGCAACGCCCGCCGGGCCGTCGAGGAGGCGCTGAACAACGCCACCACCGAACGCGGGCTGAACCGTGTGAACAGGTTCATCAGCGCCCAGGTGTGTCCGGACTGCCACGGCACCCGGCTCAGCGAGCAGGCCCGTGCCACCCTCGTCGACGGCGTCGACCTCGCCGAAGCCACCGCGAAGACGCTCGACGAACTCGTCGACTGGGCCCCCGGCCTCGCGGATACCCTGCCGCCCGAGATGCGCCAGATGGCACGGAACATCGTCGCCACCCTGCTGGAGACCGCCCGCCGCCTGGTCGAACTCGGCCTCGGCTATCTCGCCCTGGACCGTGCGAGCTCCACCCTGTCGACCGGCGAACGGCAACGCGTCCAACTGGCTCGCGCCGTACGCAACCAGACCACCGGCGTGCTCTACGTCCTCGACGAACCCTCCATCGGACTGCACCCCTCGAACGTGGACGGCCTGCTCGGTGTCATGCGCGACCTGCTCCGCGACGGCAACTCCGTGGTCCTCGTCGACCACGATGTCCAGGTCCTGCGCGAAGCCGACTGGCTCATCGAGATCGGCCCCGGCTCAGGCACCGAAGGCGGGACCGTCCTGGCCACCGGTGACGTCGCCGCTCTCGGTAAGGACCCCGACTCCCTGATCGGTGGATTCCTCACCGGCCGCGAACCCGTCCTCGTCCGCCGACGGGCCGGCCGCGACGAGCTGTTCGACCAAGGCCGCATCCACCTCTCCACCCGGCCCCTGCACACCGTGCACGCCCTGGACGTCGACATCCCCCAGGGCCGCCTGACCGCGGTGACCGGAGTGTCCGGCTCCGGCAAGACCACGCTGATCCTCGAAAGCCTGGTTCCCGCGCTCCAGGCGAAAGCCGCCGGCAGAGCGCTGCCCGACCATGTGGCCGCGGTGGACGCGCAGTCGATCACCCGGGTGAACACGGTCGACGCCACCCCCATCGGCGTCAACGTCCGCTCCACCGTCGCCACCTACAGCGGCATCCTCGACGACCTGCGCCGCGCCTACGCCGCCATCGACGCAGCCAGGCAGCGGGGGCTCACCGCCGCGGACTTCTCCTACAACACCGGCTCCCTGCGCTGCCCCCGGTGCGAGGGCACCGGCCAGGTCTCCCTCGACGTCCAGTTCCTGCCGGATGTCGACATCGCCTGCCCCGTATGCGACGGCACCCGGTACGCCCCCGCAGCCGTTGACATCCGCCGTCCGACCGCCGGGAACCCGGAAGACGGAGTCTCCTTGCCCGAACTGCTCGCCCTCACCGTCAGGCAGGCGATCGAGCTGGTCGGAGACATCCGCCGCGTGAGAACCCGGCTCCAGGCCCTCATCGACCTCGGACTCGGGTATCTCACCCTCGGTGAGGACACGCCGGCTCTCTCCGGCGGTGAGGCACAGCGGCTGAAGCTCGCCACCGAGCTGACCCGGAACCAGTCCGACACCCTCTTCGTCCTGGACGAACCAAGCGTCGGGCTCCACCCCCTCGACATCCGCACGCTACTGAACGTCCTCCAGAGACTGAGCGACAACGGCGCCACGGTCATCGTCATCGAACACGACCTGGACATGATCGCCAACGCCGACCACGTCATCGACATGGGCCCCGGAGGCGGCAGTGCCGGCGGGACCGTCGTCGCCACCGGAACACCCGACGACCTCTCATCCGATCCGCACAGCGTCACCGCCCGCTATCTCAACCGCCATCTGCACCCGGCAGAGAGCTAGACCGAGCGGGGCCGAGCCCTGCCAGCCGGGTCGGCCCAGGCCGTGTCCGTCGCAGGCCGCGTCGCTTCAGTGGTCACGGTCGGAGACCGGTCTCGGCCGGCCACTGTCCGGCCCTCGGCCAGGTCCGGTCCGGTGAGCGGGGCTTCGCCTCGATCTCGGCCCGCTCCACGACCGCTTCCTCCTGTCGGCCCAGCCGGTCCGTTTCCTGTCCATGGAAGAATAATTGAAGGAAGTTGCTTCCATGGAATGTAAATGGTTTGCTGGACGCCGAGTCGACCCGCAGCCCCAAGGAGTGAGTGTCATGACCGCCCCCACCTTCAACTCGGTCGCCTGGTTCGAGTTCGGCACCGACCAGCCGGAGAAGGTCCAGGAGTTCTACGGCGAGCTCTTCGACTGGAAGTACGTCCTCAACACCAACACCCCGGGGGTCACCTATCACTCGGTGATGGCGCCGGGTGCCCCGCAGGTGTCGGGCGGTGTGTGGGACTCGCAGGGCGGCTTCCCCAACTACGCGATCTTCTACGTCCTGGTCCAGGATGTCGCCGCGACCGTCAAGCGCGGCAAGGACCTCGGCGCCGAGGTCCTCATGGAGCCGGTTTCCGACTCTGCCGGCTTCACCTTCGCCCGGCTGCGGGACACCGCCGGCAACCACTTCGGCGTCTTCTCCGCGCCCGCCCCCTGAGCGGCCCCTGGGGACCGCGCCCTCCCCGCTTCACGCTCGTGGCCGACGGCGGCCGCCGAAGACGGCCCACGAGTCAAGTCGTACGCACGCGAAAGGCAACCCCCATGCGGAAGATGACCGAGCAGCAGTGGCGGGCGTTCGTCACGCACGGCACTCGCACCGGCAAGCTGTCCACCGTCCGCGCCGACGGGAACCCCCATGTGACACCGGTCTGGTTCCTCCTCGACGGCGACGACATCGTGCTCACCACCGAGAAGGACGGCGTCAAGGGCCGCAACCTCACCCGCGACGGACGGTTCGCCCTCTGTGTCGACGAGGACCGGCCACCGTACGCTTTCGTCCTGCTCCAAGGACGGGCGGAGATCTCCGAGGACCCCGACGACATGCTGCGCTGGGGCGGACTCCTCGGCGCCCGCTACATGGGTGACGGCCGCGCCGAGGAGTACGCCGTACGCAACGGCGGCCCCGGAAATCTTCTCGTCCGAGGCCGAGTCGACAAAGTCATCGCCTTCGCCGGTATCTCCGACTGAATCGGGGGCTCACCGGCACCGCCGGCCCGCCGCGGCTCACGATGCGGGTCGGCCGGGCTGCTTCGGTGTCCGCGCGGCGGCCTTCCGTTCCGCGTCCAGGGTGCGGCCGGCTGCCCGCAGCGTGCTGAGGACGGCGGTCACCTCGCGTACGGACCGCTCGGGAATCACCGACCCGATACGCAGTTCCAGCTCCTCCTCGAAGACCTTCAACGCCCCGTCCACCAGCTTCCGGCCCGCGGGCGTCAGCTCGACGATCGAGGAACGGCGGTCGTCCGGATTGGCCCGCCGCTCGCACAGGCCGGCCGTCTCCAGACGGTCGACCACCTTGCTCGTGCCGCCCACCGTGATCGAGAACTTCTCCGCGATGTCCTGGATACGGCGACCGGGCTGCCGCAGCAGCAGGTGCAGCACCTCGAACGAGGTCAGCGGCAGGTCGTACTCAACCTTCAACCGCCCCTCGATGCCGTCCCACAGCTCGATCTCCAGCGAGACCAGTTCGCGGTACAGCAGCTTCAGGTCAGCGTCAGCCATCACTCGTCTTCCGGCGAATCATCTTCCATGGATGGTTAATCGTAGGCGTTGGTGATGCACTTCAGACGCATACATGGTGGATTTCGGGAGACGGCCGATGTCGGTCACGCGCCCTGCGGCCGTGGGAACAGCACGTTGCTGCTGGGGTGTTCCACATCTGCGGCGAGACGTGCGGGCCTGATCTCCATGCCGGTGTGCCCGTCCTCCACGCGGAGAACGGGCACACCTGGGCCCCTGCTGCCCCCACCGCACCGGCCCCTCCTCCGGGTGCCGTGGTCCCCGCCGTCACTGTGCGCTACGGGATGTCGCCGCCGGGGCCGGTTCCTCGGGCGGGGTCGCTAGAACAGCGACACGCAGGAGTTGCCGTCACCGACGAAGCAGACGTACAGCTTCACGTCGCGGACGTTGTGCCCGTTGCCGCTGACGGAGGCCGAATTGCCGTTGGCGCCGTCGCTGTCCGAGCCGAGCTTGGTGTAACCGTGGTAGTTCCAGCCTCCGTTCTCCCACTTCTGGTAGGTGGTGTAGAGCCCCGCGCCCTTGCCGTCGGCGCAGTTGTCCGAGACGCTGAAGTTCCAGTTGGTGTCGTAGAGCCCGTAGCCGCCGGCTGATCCGACCTGCCAGTAGTTGTAGGAGCCGTCGACGGAGGCGCACCCGTCCCACGTGCTCTTCCAGTAGTTCGCCGCCTGAGCCTGGCCGGAGAAGGCCATGACCAGGCCTGCGGCGGCGGCAGCGATCGCGATCTTCTTCTTGACGCCTCTGAACGTGATGCCGTTGACCACGGCTGTCCTCCTGGATGTCGATGGGTGAGCGGGGTCTTCGTCGTGCTGTTCCTGTCCTGGACCACGGTGCTCGGCCGACCGTCGGGGAACCTTGTACGAACGTTGAATTGGCTGGTCGAAGGCGCCGTGCCAAGGTGAGCACCTGTGACTCAAGGGGGCGCCGTGACGGTTGAGTTCGATGTGCTCGGCAGCGTCGAGGCGCGGGTGGACGGCCGGATCGTCGACCTCGGTCACGCCCGGCAGCGATGCGTGCTCGCGGTGCTGCTCGTCGAAGCCAACCGGGTGGTCTCGGTGGACCAGCTTCTCGAGCGTGTCTGGGCCGACCGTCCTCCACAGCGGGCCCGGAACACGCTCTACGGTTACGTCTCCCGTCTGCGGCAGGCTCTCGCCGTCGCCGAGGGGGCGGAGATCGTCCGACGGTCAGGTGGCTACGTCCTCGACGTCGAGGCGACCTCGGTGGATCTGCACCGGTTGCACGACCTCGCCGGACGCGCCCGCGTGGCCGTCCGGAACGAGGAGGACGAGCAGGCCGCGGCCCTGTTCGGGCAGGCACTCGGCCTGTGGCGGGGAGACGCCTTCGCGGGTCTGGACACCCCGTGGTTCAACGTCCTGCGCGACCACCTGGACAAGGAACGGACGGCGGCCGAACGGGACCACACCGACGTCCGGCTCCGCTGCGGTCACCACACCGGACTGCCTGCCGAGTTGTCCGCCCGGGTGAGGGCACACCCACTGGACGAACGACTGGCCGGCCAGTTCATTCTCGCCCTGTACCGCGGCGGGCGCCCGGCCGACGCCCTCGGCCACTACGAGCGCACCCGGCTCCTGCTGGCCGACGAACTCGGCTGTGATCCCAGCCTCCCGCTGCAGCGACTGCACCAGCAGATACTCACCGTCGACCCCGCACTGAACGTCCCGGCCGCCGACCCCGAGGCCAGACGCGCCGCGGGATCCGTACGCGCCCTTGTGCCGCGCCCCGCGCCCCTGTCCCTGTCGGCGTCCACCGGGCGCGACGGCGGCGCACCGCCCGGTCCCTCGGCTTCGCGGCGGCTCCGGACAGGGCGTCAACTGATCGGACGGGTAACGGAGTTGGCGCTTCTCGACAGCGCGATCGAAGACGCCCTGGCCGGGGCGCCAGGGGTGGTCGAGGTGGTCGGGGAACCGGGCATCGGAAAGACCCGGCTGCTCGGTGAACTGGGCGAGCGCGCTAGGCGGCGCGGTTTCGTGTCCCTGGCCGGACGCTGCGTGGAGTTCGACCGGGCTCCGTACGGGGCGTTCGTGGACGCCCTGGACGACCACCTCGGCAACGTGGACTTCCGTCGGCTCCGGACGGACGGAGCACCGGCCGGCGCGATGGCCCTGCTGGGCACGGTCTTCCCCGCGATCGGTGAGCGTTTCCCGGCCGGCCCGGAGCCGGTGACGGTCGAACGGTACTGGTTCCACCGGGCGGTGCGGACGTTACTCGAGGCCGTGAGCGCGGACGGCGGTCTCGTGGTCAGCCTGGACGACCTGCAGTGGACGGACGAGGGTACGGCCGAGCTGATCGACCACCTGGTGCGGCACCCGCCGAGGACACCGCTGCTGCTCGCCCTCGCCTACCGGCCCCGGCAGGCCCCGCCGCGACTGGCCGCGGCGCTGGCACGGGCCGGAACGGAGGGACGACTGGCGAGAGTCGAGCTGGGCCCGCTGTCCCCGGCCGAGGGAGCGGAACTGTGCGGGGCCAGAACGGATCACTGGCGTTTCAAGCGACTTTACGAGGCCAGCGGCGGCAACCCGTTCTACCTGGAGGCGCTGACCCGGAGCACCGCCGGTGAAGGCTCGCCGGCGGCCGCGGCCGACCTCGGTCCCCTGACCGGAGATCTGCCGCAGTCCGTGCGTGCCGCACTGCTCGAGGAGTTGGGGTGTCTGTCGGCCACCGCGAGGGTCTGTACCCAGGCGGCCGCGGTGCTCGGCGACTCCTTCGAGGCCGACATGCTGGCGGTCGTGGCCCGGACCGGTGAGGCACAGACCCTTGCCGCCCTGGACGAGATCGCGGAACGGGACCTCGTCCGCCAGATCGGCTCCACGCGCCAGTTCCGGTTCCGGCATCCGCTGGTGCGCGCGGCGGTGTACCAGGGGGCGGGCGCCGGTTGGCGGATCGAGGCGCACACCCGGGCCGCGGAGGGCCTGGCCCTGCACGGCGCACCACTGACCGCCCAGGCCTCGCACGTCCAGCGTTCGGCACGCGTGGGGGACGAACACGCCGTCGACCTACTCGTACGGGCCGCCCGTCAGGTGATGACGATCGCACCGGCCACGGCCGCGCACTGGACGCGGGAAGCCCTGCGGTTGCTCGGCGAGCGGAGCCGGCAGCGGCCCGAACTGTGGCTCCAGCAGGCCAATGCGCTGGGCATGGCCGGACGACTGCTGGAGAGCCGCGACATCCTCCGGACGGCCGCCTCCCTCCTGCCCGCGCGAGCACACGACCAGCGGGCCCGGTTGACCGCCCTGCGCGCCACCATGGAGTGGGCGCTCGGCCGGTACGACGAGGCCACGGCGCTGCTGCTCCGGGAGCTGGCGGACCACGACGGCCGATTCGGTCCCGAGACCGCCGACCTGGAGTTGGGCGTCGCGGTGGTGGCGCTGCGTAAGAACGACTTCTCCACGGCCGTCCACTGGGGCGAACGCGCGTTGCACTCGGCGGAGCGTATCGGCGACCCGCTGCAGACCACGTCGGTCCGCGCGCTGCTGGCTCTGGCGCTCACCTCCGCCGGCGACGCCCGGTCGACCGGCTACCTGGACCTGGTGGTGGAAGCGTTCGACGACGCCGATGACGAGCAACTGGCCGGGCGGTTGGACATCATCGTCATGACGGGCTGGGCGGAGTTGCTCCACGAACGCTACGACACCGCACTGCGCCATCTCGCCCGAGGCCTGGAGCTGTCCCGTCGCACCGGCCAGAGCCTCGTGCTCGCCGATCTGTTCGCCGCCTCCGCCTACGCCCTCATGTGGCTCGGGCGTCTGGACGAGGCGGCGACGTACGCCGACGACGCCCTGGAGGCGGCATCACTCGTCGGCAGCAGCGAGCCACGCTCGCTGGCAGAGGTGGTGAGCGCGGCGGTCCTGATGTGGCGGGGAGACTTCGCCGGAGCACTGAAGATCTGTGAGGAGTCACTCGCCCTGGTCGGCCCCGCACCGGGCGCGCGCCGCTCGGCGATCGTCGGGATGCTCGGCCATACGCTGCTGCTCAACGGCGATCCGGCCGGCTGCGTCAGCAAGGTGCTCGAAGCGGGCGGCGGCCCGCACCTGCTCGGGTTCGAAGCACCTGTCCGCCCGACGTGGTTCCAGCTGCTGACGGTCGCGAACCTGGCCCTGGGTGACGTGACCGCCGCCGAGAGCTGGGCCGACCGCGCAGCCGCCGCCGCAACCCCCGACGGGCCGCCCGGGCGGCGCGGGTTCGCGCTGCTGGCCCGCGCCGAGGTGCAACTCGCCCGGCAGGACCCGGCAGCGGGGCCCACCGCGTGCCGGGCCGCCGCGGAGTTCCGTACGGCCCGGATGCCTCTCAACGAGGCCATGGCCCGGCTGGCAGCCGGGACCGCGCTGGCTGCCTCCGGTCGCCAGGCCGAAGCCGTCGCCCAGGTGGAACAGGCGAAGGCCCTGTCCGTCACCTGCGGGGCTCTAGCCCTGTGTGAACTGGCTGATCAGGAACACCGGCGAATCGCCGGCCCGCCCCTGCCTCCGGCCACCGACAGCTGACGTTCCCGAACGGCGCGGGCCGGCGAAGGAGTCTGTCGCGTTTCGGAAACGTCACGAGTCTTGTCACCGGGGCGGGCGACGTGTCACTGTCCGGCCATGGTTACGTAACCATGGCCGGTTTACACGGGTCCGAGTAGCTGAAACCGGACCATGGTTCATCACCGAGTCGACTCAGGTGACGAACCCGCACTCCGACCTCCGATTTCCGTCACTGGAGACGACATGACCAAGACCCCGACGAGGTCGAGACGACTGGCCAGTGTGCTCATGGCCGGCCTCGGCGCGACCCTCATGTTCCTGACCGCTCCCGCCCCCGCCCTCGCTCAGTCGGCCCCCTCGCACGCGCCGGTGAAGCCTGCGAAGCCCGCGGCCAAGGGTGGTACCAGCGACTTCCGCGGCGTGAACTGGGCGGACCCGCGGGACAACTACGCCAGTGACGCCGTAGTGCCCAGCGGACTGTCGGTCACCGACAACTACCGCACGGTGTACCGCACCACGGACAAGATGGTGCGCGGCTTCAAGAAGAACCTGGGCGCCAACACCCTGCGGCTGCCGATCAACCCGGCGAGCGTGGGCACCACCTGGTGGAAGTCGTACCGCGCGACGATCGACGCGGCCACGGCCTACGGTGACAAGGTCATCGTCAGCTACTGGGAGGCCGACAGCAGCAAGGACGGGCTGGTCGACGACACGGCCGCCTGGAAGAAGATGTGGAACACGGTCGTACGGGAGTACAAGCACAACCCGCGCGTCTACTTCGAGCCCATGAACGAGCCGCACGGCTACACCCTGGACCAGTGGGTGTCCGTCACCAGCGGCTGGCTGGCCCAGCACAAGGACGTCCCGCGTGGCCGTGTCGTGATCAGCGGCACCGGCTACAACGACAACGTCACCGGTGTCGGCGCGGCACCCGCCCTGCGGGGAACGCTGCTGTCGCTGCACTTCTACGGCTTCTGGGCCAGCTACACCACGCAGGCGGAGTGGACCGCCGACCTGGGCGCCCGTCTCGGCAAGTACACCAACCGGACCATCATCGACGAGGCCGGCTCCCCGATGACCATCGGTCTGAACTACGGGGCGTGGAACGGCAACATCTACACCTCGTACCTCGCGGCCGTGGCCAACACCGCCCGCAGCAAGGGCATGGGGCTGGTGTACTGGCCGGGCCTGCGTAACGGCGACGCCTACTCGATCGAGTCGCTGGACGCCAAGGGCAACCTGGTGGACAACAGCGCCACCGGAGTCGCGCTGCTGCGCTGGGGCTACGGCTTCGGCAAGACCCCGCCCGTCAACAACCTGCCGCCCGCGCCTCCCGGTGAGGTCCTGCGCGGGGTGGGCTCCACCCGCTGTGTCGACGTGCCCGGCTTCAGCACGACCAACGGCACCCAGCTCGACCTCTGGGACTGCAACGCCGGCGGCAACCAGATCTGGAACTGGAACGCGGACAACCAGCTCACGGTCTACGGCAACAAGTGCATGACGGTGGGAGGCACCGGCACCACGGCGGGCGACCCCGTGGTCATCACCGACTGCACCGGCGCGGTGGCACAGCAGTGGAACGTGAACGCGGACCTCTCGGTGACCAGCGTCGCCAACCCGGCGCTCTGCCTGGACGCGGCCGGAGCGGGCACCGGCAACGGCACGTCGGTCGACGTCTGGTACTGCAACGGAAGCACCAACCAGCAGTGGGCCAGAAGCTGATTCCGGCACCTGTTCGCCTCGATCACTGATCCGAACCTGACTGATCCGAACCGTACGGGCCCTGAAAGCACATCTCAGGGCCCGTACGGTTCAGCGCCGCCGTGCTTCGCCTTCCGGTGAGGCCGGCGGCGCTTCCGTACTCGCGCGGACCACCAGCCGGGTCGGGACCAGGGTCTTGTCGATCAGGTCGGGCCCGGTGCGTCCGATCTTGTCCAGCAGCTTCTGGAGGCTGAGCCGGCCGACCGCGGCGAAGTCCTGCCGGACGGTGGTCAGCGGTGGCCAGAAGGCATGGGCCTCCTCCATGTCGTCGAACCCCACCACGCTGACGTCCTCGGGAATCCGGCGGCCGAGCTCGTGCAGGGCACGCATGACACCGAGCGCCATGTGGTCGTTCGCGGCGAAGATCGCCGTGACCTCCGGCCTGCGCCCCAGGGCCAGCCCGTGCCGGTATCCGGACCGGGTGGTCCAGTCGCCGTACAGCACCGGGGGCGGCACGATCCCGGCCTCCTCCAGGGTGCGCCGCCAGGACTCGACCCGGTGGGCCGCGGAGAACGAGGCCGGGGGGCCCGCGATGTGCCACACCTGCCGGTGGCCGAGTTCCAGCAGGTGTTCCGTCGCCTGCCGGGCGCCCTGTGCCTGATCGGTGTCCACCACGGTGTAGCCGGGGCCGGTGTCGGAGTCGACGACCACCATCGGGACCCCCGGGGGGAGGCTGAACTCCGCGTCGTCCAGGAAACGCGCCTCGAAGACGAGGATCACTCCGTCGACGGCCGCGTCGCTGAGCCGGTCGTAGGCACCGGAGACCCTGCCCATGGTCGGGTCCGGTACGGGGATGAGGGTGACGGCGTACTTGGCGAGCGCGGCCTCGCTGGTGATGGCGTCGAGCGTGCGTGTGTTCCCGTACGTCCTGAGCGTGAAGGTGATGACACCGATCGTGTTGAACCGCCCGCTCCTGAGCGCGCGTGCGGCTCCGTTCGGCCGGTAGCCCAGGGCCTGCATCGACTCCACGACCCGCTGCCTCGTCGCGGGGTCGACGTTCGTGTGGCCGTTGGACACGCGTGAAACCGTCTGCGGCGCGACACCGGCGTGCCGGGCGACGTCCGCCATCGACGGCCGGGGCCGGCCGGACATGGGCTTTTCCCCAATCGCCATGATCCCTTGATTCCCTTGTTCCCCTGTTTGTCGGGTCCTGACAACCAGCCTAGGCCCACTTCCCGCGCGTTCGCGGGGCGAGACGCCCGCGACCTCTGCTGTGACTGGCGCCACACGAGACCCCCGGAACTCGGTCCGGCCCCGCTCCGACTACTCGTTCGGTACGGCGCGACTCCGAACGACGCCGTACGACATGACCTGGAGACGCGGTTGATGGACGAGTCCCGGCAATCCTCATCGAGCGCGAGCGGCATGGGCGAGGTGGTGCGGAGGGCGGCGCCCCCGCCCGCGCTCTGCGGCTTCCTTCTGCTGCTGGCCCTGATCTTCACGGTGTCCTACGCCGTCGGCGTCGGCGCCGGCCCTGTCGCACCCGGCATGCACGGCACCAGCGGCGGTGACGGCAGCGGTGACGGCAGTGGCGGGGGCGGCACGGGAGGCACCGGGGGTATGGACGACATGCAGGGGGGACACGGCTGATGGGCGCGGAACCGGGGACTGCGGGGACCGTCCTGCTGACGACCGATCTGACCGTCGGCGGCATGACCTGCGGCGCGTGTGTGACCCGCGTCGAGAAGAAGCTCGGCAAGCTGGACGGGGTCACCGCGACCGTCAATCTCGCCACCGGAACGGCCCGTGTGAGTCACCCGGCGGACATCGGCCCGGACGAACTCGTCGCCACCGTCGAGAAGGCCGGATACACGGCCGCCCTGCCCGAGCCACCCGGGAAACGGGAGCCCGCCGACGACGGCGCCGACGACGGCGACGAGTCCGAGGGTGCCCGGCAGGAACGGCACCGGCTGGTCGTCACGGCCCTGTTGTCCGTCCCCGTGCTCGTGCTGTCCATGGCGCCCGCTCTGCAGTTCCGCAACTGGCAGTGGCTGTGCTTCGTGCTCGCCGCGCCCGTCGCCGTGTGGAGCGCCTGGCCCTTCCACGTACGGGCGGTACGGGGGCTGCGGCACTCGGCGGCCACCATGGACACCCTGGTGTCGCTGGGCGTGGTGGCCTCCTTCGCGTGGTCGACGTACGCGCTGTTCCTCGGCGGGGCCGGCGACCCCTGGATGCGGATGCCGTTCACGCTCGTGCCCGCCGCCCCGGACGGGGTCGCGCACCTCTACCTCGAAGCGGCCGTCGGCGTGACGCTGTTCGTGCTCGCCGGGCGGTTCCTGGAGGCCCGGGCGCGGCACGGGACCGGCGAGGCGCTGCGGTCACTGGCCCGCCTCGCCGCCAAGGAGGTGTCCGTCCGGGAGGACGACGGACACGAACGGCTCATCCCCATCGAGGAGTTGAGGGCCGGCCAGGTGTTCGTCGTGCGGCCGGGCGAACGGGTCGCCACCGACGGGCAGGTCACCGGGGGCAGTTCGGCCGTGGACCTCTCCCTGGTCACCGGTGAGAGCGAGCCCGTGGAGGTCGGGCCCGGTTCGGCCGTGGTCGGCGGGGCCGTCAACGCCGGCGGGCTGCTCCTCGTACGGGCCACAGCGGTCGGTGCGGACACGCAGCTCGCCCGGATCGCCCGGCTGGTGACCGAGGCGCAGGCGGGAAAGGCGCGGGCGCAGCGGCTGGCCGACTCCGTCGCCGGGGTGTTCGTGCCGATGGTGCTGGCGCTGGCCGTCACCGCGCTCGGATTCTGGCTGGGCGCCGGAGCCGATCCGCAGGCGGCGCTCACCGCGTGTGTGGCGGTACTGGTCGTGGCCTGTCCCTGCGCCCTCGGGCTCGCGACGCCGACCGCGCTGCTGGCCGCCACCGGCCGGGGAGCCCAGCTCGGCGTGCTCGTCACCGGGCCGCAGGCGCTGGAGGGACTTCAGCATCTCGACGTGGTCGTCCTCGACAAGACCGGCACCCTGACCACCGGCCATATGACCGTCGCCAAGGTCACCGCCCCGCCGGACGGGCTCGGGAGCGACGCGGCACTGCGCTTGGCGGGGGCCGTGGAACAGGGCTCGGAGCATCCGCTCGGCCGGGCGATCTCAGCCCACGCGCGCCGGGAGTCGGGCGCGCGGCGGCTGCCGGACGTGAGCGAGTTCGTCGCCCTGCCGGGACGCGGTGTGCGGGGGCTGGTCGAGGGACGGCTGGTCGAGGTCCTGTCGCCCGACGACGACCTGCCCGCCGCGCTCGCGCAGGCCCTGGCGGGCGCCGAGTCCGCCGCCCGTACGCCTGTGACGGTCCGGGTGGACGGCACGGTCGAGGCGCTGATCGAGATCGGGGACGTAGTACGGCCCGGCAGCTATCGCGCGGTGGACCGGCTGCGGCGGCTCGGCGTACGGCCCGTGCTCGCCACCGGCGACCGCGAGGCACCTGCCCGTGCCGTCGCCGACGCGCTCGGCATCGAGGAGGTGCACGCCCGCTGCACACCCGAGGGAAAGGCCGACCTGGTACGGGAGTTGCGGGAACAGGGTTACCGGGTCGCGGTCGTCGGCGACGGCGTGAACGACGCCGCCGCGCTCGCGGGTGCCGACCTCGGGATCGCCATGGGCTCGGGCACGGACGTGGCCATCGGCGCCGCCGACGTGACCCTCGTCCGCGGTGACATCGAGGCCCTCGCGGACGCGGTGCTGCTGGCCCGGCGCACGCTGGGCACGATCCGTGAGAACCTCGTCTGGGCCTTCGGCTACAACGTCGTCACCGTCCCGCTCGCCATGGTCGGCCTGCTCAACCCGATGCTGGCCGCCGCGGCCATGTCGGCGAGTTCGGTGCTGGTCGTCGCCAACAGCCTGCGCCTGCGCGGCTGGCAGCCCACGCTCTCACCCTCGCGCTCCACCTCGACCGCACCGGCTTCCCGGAGAGGTGCCCGATGACCGAACCGCGCCTGTGGCGCCCGACCCGCCGCCGGCTCACCGATTCCCTGTCGGCCGTGCTCGCGCCGGTCGCCGTGTGCGGGCTGGCGCTCGGCGGGCTGAGTACGTGGACCGCCTTCGGCAACGCAGGCAGCCCGGCCCGGATCGAGGTCACCGGCGGCAGGATGTTCACGCCCTCGGGAGCCACCCCGGTCACGGCGGCCTTCTTCCGGATCACCAACAGCGGGGGAGCGGCGGACCGGCTGCTGAGAGTGACGTCCACCGAGGTCGGCGCGGGCGAGGCCGTCCTGAGCCGGCACGTCATGAACAGCTCCAACACCGCCTCCGACCTGACGGTCGGCTCCGTCGCCGTGCCGGCGGGCGAGAGCCTCGCCATGTCACCGGACGGCCTCGACGTGATAGTGCCGGTGAGGAAGGGCTGGCAGCCGGGCGACCTCGTCTCGTTCACGCTGCACTTCGAGCACGGCGGGGCCGTGAAGACCCTGGCGGTGGTGGTCCGGCCGGGCGAGGGCGGTATCTGACGTTTCTGGGGACGCCAGCTGACGGCTCTTCCGTAGAAGTCGGCCGGACCGTCCTTCGAGTTCCGGCGGGTCCCTGTGTTCTGTATCACTCCCCTCTGGGTGAGTTGGGGGCCCGGGTCCCGTGCGTACCCACCTGTGACGAGCGGAGCCCGGATGCGAGGATGAGGCCGTCATGACTGCAGGGCGGGGTGTGCGCACGGTACGAGCCGCGGTGTTCGCGGCCGTCTGTGTGCTGCTCGCTGCCCTCGGACACGTACTCATGTCGGGCTCCAGCGTGCCGTGGTGGACGCTGTCCGCCGGCTTCGGCGCCACGAGCGCCGTCGGCTGGACCCTGGCGGGCCGTGAGCGGGGGCTCCCGCTGGTGGTGTCCGTCGTGGTCGTCGTGCAGGGGGCACTCCACTCGGCCTTCTCATGGGGCGGGTCGGCCGCGTCGGGATCCGGCACGGGTGGCATGTCCGACGGCTCGATGTCCATGGGCTCGATGGACGCCATGGACATGGGCTCCGCGCATATGGGTTCCGCGCACATGGGCCACGTGGGCCACATGGCTCACGGCACCGGCGGTACGTCGTCGCTGGGCATGCTCGCCGCCCACACACTGGCCGCCCTGCTGACCGGTCTGTGGCTGGCGTACGGCGAGCGGGCCGCCTTCAGGCTCCTGCGGGCCGTCGCCGGTTGGCTGGCCGCTCCGCTGCGGCTGCCCCTGCTCGCCCTGCCCGTACCACCGCGCCGGCCCAGTCTGCGGCCGACGCGTGAGCGTGCCGAGCGGATCCCGCGGCTGACGCTCACACACACGATCATCTCTCGGGGGCCTCCGGCCGGGACCGCTGTCGTCTGAGACAGCAGGCTCCCCGAGGCCGTCCCGCCGGTGCCGCGTCTGTCGGCACCGCAGACGCGCGGATGCGCGGACACGCGGCTTCGGGCGCGGGGTGTGCACGTCGTACGCCCCTTCCCCCTTCCGTCCCGGGACCCTCCGCAGCGGTTGAGCTCACGCCCGGCGTGCCCAGCGCACGCTCGTAGGTGTGCCGCCGCGCGGACCGGTCCCGGACCACCCGAGAAGGACATCAGGTGATCACTCCTGTCCTCCCCTTGTCGCCCTTGTCGCCCCTTTCGCCTCTGGCGTCCAGGAAGCGCGACGCGGGTCGCACGGCGTCCGGTCGGCCCGTCACGACGGCGACGCCCGACGACCCGGCCACCGCCTATGCCCTCGCCGCCCGGGCCGGCGATCCCGACGCCGTCGACCATTTCGTGCGTGCCCTGTACTCGGACGTCGTCCGCTACGTCACCTACCTCTCCGGCGACCGCCAACTGGCCGCCGATCTCGCCCAGGACACGTTCCTGCGGGCGCTCGGCGGCCTGCACCGGTTCGAGGGCCGCTCGTCGGCGCGCACCTGGCTGCTGTCCATCGCGCGCCGCACGGTCATCGACAGCCTGCGGTACGCCGCCACCCGGCCGCGGGCGGCGGACGTGGACGACTGGACGAGCTGGGCGGAGCGTGCCCAGCCCATCGGCCTGCCCGGCTTCGACGACGGGGTGGCCCTGCTCGACCTGCTGGACGCGCTGCCCGTCGAGCGCCGCGAGGCGTTCGTCCTCACCCAGTTGGCGGGGCTGCCCTACGAGGACGCCGCCGTCGCCGGGGGCTGCCCGGTCGGGACGATCCGCTCCCGGGTGGCCCGCGCCCGCGCCACCCTCATCGAACTGCTCGACGAGGCCGAGGCAGTTGAGGCGGACCGGGTCCCGGCTGCCGTCGCCGCGTAAGGGAGGGGCGTCGGTGTCCCACGGGGCCGGGGGACACCGACGCTCCAGTCCTGGCGCTGGCCCGGCCCCGCTCCCGGCCCCGTGGCTCACCTCGCGGGCGCCGCCCCGACCACGGTCGCCCGGACGGTGACCTTGCCGCTCCGCTCGAACCACAGGACGTAGGGCACGCGCCGGCCGGGTTTCAGGACGGGCGGGTCCAGGATCCCGACCAGGACCCCGCCGGGTGCCATGCGTAGCGTGCCGCCCGCGGGAACCTCGACGGACCTTACGGAGTACGTGCGTTCGGCGCCGCCACGGATCACCGTGCGGCGCAGGATGCTGACGCCCAGGTCCGGTGAGTCCGCGTACAGCAGGCTGTCCTTCGACGGGCCGGTGTTGCGGATCTCGAAGTACGCGCGGGTGGCGCCGGAGCCCGCGGGTACCGCGACCACGCGCGCGTCGACGACCCTGATCCCGGGCGGTGGCTCGCCCGCCGCGCCGGTCGCGGTGTAGCCCGCCAGCAGGACCAGCGCACCGGCGGCGGCGCCCAACGGTGGCACCACGGCCCACAGGGCGTTGGCGAACCGGGTGTTGCGCGTCCGGCGCGGCACGCGGATCACACTTCTCTGCTCCATGTGGGAGTGGTCGGGGCGTGGGTCCGTCTGGTTCCCGGCGCCTGTCGAACCGGCCGGTTTCCGCAGGGAATTCGAGGAAGCCGGGAACTCGGGCCCGCCCCCGGCCGACTACTGGTCCGACAGGGCGGCTCGTCACCCGCCTGACCGCCACCCCACGGAGCTGAGAGCCGAGTGACACCCGAGATAGAGAACGCCTTCGCCGCGATCAGGGCCGAGTTCGGTACGGAGTCGATCACCAGGGTCGAGCAGATGCTGGAGCCGGGCGGCGGCGGCGAACGGCATCCGGCGCAGAAAGCGGCGAAGTGGGTCCTGCCGGGACTGTCCGCGACTCCCTGGCACGACCCCTACGCCTACGACGAGATCGTCCCGGTCGTGCGGGCGCTCGAAGACGCTCATCAGTCGATCAGAACAGAGCTGGACGTCGCCTGGGCGGGGCGCCGGGAGGCGTTCTCGGACTACGAGCACTATCTGACGCGCCAGGACAACTGGCAGGCCCTCTATCTCTTTCGCGGCGGTGGCCTTGTCACGGAGTCGGCAGCTCTGGCTCCGACCGCTTACCGGTTACTGAAAGAAGTCGCCGTCGACACGGAGAAGATCTGTCCCCTCCTGGAATGTCATTTCTCCACGCTGCTGCCCGGCGCCGCCATCGACCCCCACTGCGACCTGTGGAACTTCAGCATCAACCTCCATCTCGCCGTGGACATCCCCGACGGATGCGGTATCACGGTGGCCGGAGAGACCCGGTCCTGGGAGGAGGGCAAGTGCCTGCTCTTCGACTACTCCTTCGAGCACGAGGCGCGTAACGAGGGCACGCGCCCGCGAACCTGCCTGCTCATCGACCTCTGGCACCCGGAAACGACCCTCCCGGAGCGCCGGGCACTGGTCGCCCTCATGACCGAGATCCGCCGGCTCATGGGGGAGGACTGAAGGGCTTATCCGGAGGACGGAATTCAGAAAAACATTCAGAAAAAAGGTCCCGGCAATCAATGACTGTCGGCTCTGAGTGCTGCCTCGATACGTTATTCGGTGAGTGATTCCGGACGGGAAGTCCGGCATTCCCAAGCGGGATTCCTGCTGCTACGGTGACGCAAAACGAACGGCCTTTCGGGAATTCCTTCCGCATGGAATCCCGGCGGCTCTGATTGCGAGGGGGTGACCGATCGTGTCTCTTTTAGTTCTGGCGTTGGGGCAGCTCGTCATCTCGCTCGACTACAACATCGTGTACGTCGCCCTGCCGGACATCGGCGCCGGGCTCGGCTTCTCCGACCACGATCTGCAGTGGGTGGTCAGCGCCTACGTCGTGTCCACGGGAGGTTTCCTGCTGCTGGGCGGCCGGGCCGCCGACCTGTTGGGCCGGCGCCGGATGTTCGTCCTCGCCGCACTGCTCTACGCGGGATCGTCGCTGGTGGGCGGGTTGTCGGAGACGCCCGGTGTGCTGGTCGCCGTGCGGGCGGTCCAGGGCATCGGCGGATCGCTGCTGTTCCCGGCGACGTTGTCGCTGATCAACACCCTGTACGAGGAGGGACCCGCCCGGAACCGGGCCCTGGCGGTGTGGGGTGCGGCGGGGGCCGGCGGGCTCTGCTTCGGGTCCCTGCTGGGCGGGGTGCTGGTGGAGGCCTTCGGCTGGCCGTCGGTGTTCTTCGTCAACGTGCCGATCGCCGTGGTGCTCGCGGTGGCCGGCCGGCTGCTCTTCCCGGCGGACGGGCCGCGGGACCGTACCCGGCGCTTCGACGTCCTGGGCGCGCTCACCGCCACGGGCGGGATCACCCTCCTGGTGTATCTGCTGGTGCAGGCCCCGGCGGAGGGCTGGACCACACCCGCGGCCCTCATCAGCGCGGCGCTCTCGGCCGGGCTCCTGACCCTGTTCGCCGTAGTGGAACGGCGGTCGCCCGAACCGCTCGTACCGGCAAGGATGTTCGCGCACCGGGGCCTGCCGGCGGCGATGGGAGTGACCGCGCTGTTCAGCGCCACGTTCAGCTCGGTGCCGTACTTCCTCACCCTCTACTTCCAGACCGTCCACGGCTACAGCTCGGTCGCGACCGGGCTCGCGTTCCTCGTGCCGGCCGTCGTGGTGGCCGTGGGCACCCAGGCCGGGGAACGGGCCGTCGCCGCCTTCGGGATGCGCCGCACGCTGGTGGGCGGGATGACGGTGGGTGCCGCCGGAGCGGCGGCGCTCGGCCTGGCGCTCACTTCGGACGGCTCGTATCCGAAACTCCTGCCGGGGATCGTGCTGTTGGGGCTCGGTCAGGGCGCCGCATGGACGGGGATGTGGATCGCCGCGTCCGCCGGGGTCGCACCCGGTGACCAGGGGGTGGCCTCCGGGCTGGCGTCGACCACCCTGCAGGTGGGCGGTGCGGTGGGACTCGCCGTCCTGGTCGCGCTCGCCGGGGGAGTGGGACAGAGCGCCACCGGGGCCGGGCTGCTCGACGGCATCCGTACGGCCGCGTTCGCCATCGCGCTCGGCATCGGCTGCGGGGCGCTCGCGCTCGCGATGCTCATGCGGCGCGGGACCCCGAGTCCGTAGGTCTCCCTCCCGGCCTCCCCTTCCTCTTCCCCTTCTGTGCCGCCACTTCTCCTGTGCCTGGAGTGCCTTCATGTTCCATGCTGCCACCGGTTCCTCGGCGCCGCCCGCCGCCGTTCTGTGCGGGCTGGCCGGCTGGGTGCCGTCCCGGGTGGTGACCAACGCGCACCTCGCGCGGCGGCTCGACACCGACGACGCCTGGATCCGTACCCGTACGGGGATCCGGCAGCGGCACGTCATCGACCCCGGGCAGGCGACCTCCGACCTCGCTGTCGAGGCCGGCCGCCGGGCCCTCGCCTCCGCCGGGACGGGTCGTGCCGACGCTGTCATCGTGGCCACGTCGACCCCGGACCGCCCCTGCCCGGCCACCGCGCCCGCGGTCGCCGCACGCCTGGGGCTGAGCGGGGTGGCCGCCTTCGACATCGGCGCGGTGTGCACCGGGTTCGTCTACGGACTCGCCTCGGCCGCCGGACTCATCGCGGCCGGTGTGGCCGAACGGGTCCTGCTCGTCGGGGCGGACGCCTACTCCACGATCGTGGACCCGCTCGACCGGGCCAACGCGATCGTCTTCGGCGACGGCGCCGGAGCCGTCGTCCTGCGCGCCGGACATGCCGACGAGCCCGGCGCGGTCGGCCACTTCGACCTCGGCAGCGACGGCGCCCACGAGGACCTGATCACGGTCGCGGCCGGCGGCTCCCGCCAACGCTCGCGGCCAGGTGAACCCAGCCGCGAGGAACGGCACTTCGCGATGCGCGGCAAGGAGGTCTACCGGCACGCGGTGACCCGCATGGCGCAGTCGGCGCGGGCCACCCTGGACCGGGCCGGCCGGAAGACCGACGACGTCGACCTCTTCGTACCGCACCAGGCCAACCTGCGGATCCTGCACTCGGTCGCCGACGACCTCGGGCTGCCGCGCGAGCGGTGCGCGGCCCATGTCGAGTCCGTCGGCAACACGGGTGCCGCGTCCATCCCGCTCGCCCTCGCCGACGTGTCGGCACGACAGGCCGTCCAGCCGGGCGACCGGCTCCTGCTCACCGCCTTCGGCGGCGGCCTCACCTGGGGCTCCTGCCTGCTGACCTGGCCCACTCTTCCCCGACCGGAACGGACGTCGTCATGAGCACCACCTACGAGCAACTCGTCGGCCTTCTCACGAAGTTGCACGATGCCCCGGCCGACCGAATCCGACCCGGGGCGACCCTCGGAGAGCTCGACGTCGACTCGCTGACGACAGTCGAGATCAGCATCCGTATCGAGCGCGACCTCGGCGTGACCGTCGGCGACGACGAACTCGAACCCGAACTCACCCTCGGCGACATCGTCGGGCTCATCGACGCCCGCCGAGCCACCGTCTGACCCCGCCCGACCATGGAAGGAAGCACCGGTATGGAGATCAACGAACAGCCTGGCGGCGCGATCGGCGCCGAGGTCGAGGGCTTCGACCACACCACCGCCTCGGACGCCGACATCGCCGCGCTCAAGAACACCGTCTACACGAAGAAGATCGCCGTCCTGAAGGGACAGCACCTCTCCCCCCAGGAGTTCCTGGCCCTGGGCAGGCGGCTGGGGCGCCCCGAGACCTACTACGAGCCGATGTACCAGCACCCGGAGGTCCCGGAGGTGTTCGTCTCCTCCAACGTCCCGAAGGACGGCAAGCAGATCGGCGTACCGAAGACCGGCAAGTTCTGGCACGCCGACTACCAGTTCATGCCGGACCCCTTCGGAATCACCCTCATCCACCCCCAGGTCATTCCGGAGAAGAACCGCGGAACGTATTTCATCGACATGGGCCGGGCGTACCAGAATCTGCCCGAGGAACTGAAGAGGGAAATCGCCGGAACACGGTGCAGGCACTCGGTGCGCAAGTACTTCAAAATCCGGCCGCACGACGTCTACCGGCCTCTCTCCGAGATCATCGACGAGGTCGAGCGGAAAACCCCGGCCGTCGTCCAGCCCACCACCTTCACCCACCCCATGACCGGCGAGACGGTCCTTTACATCAGTGAGGGCTTCACCGTCGGCATCGAGGACCAGGACGGCGACCCGCTCGACGAGGAACTGCTCAAGCGGCTCTTCGACGCCACCGGCCAGCTCGACGAGACGTTCGAGCACGAGGGTATCCACCTGCAGAGTTTCGAGCGGGGTGACCTGCTGGTCTGGGACAACCGCAGCCTGATCCACCGCGCCCGGCACACGACCACGCCCGAGCCGACCGTCTCCTACCGCGTCACCGTCCACGACGAACGCGGGCTGCACGACGGGATCCGGGTGGCATGACTGACGAAGCCCTGCTGGCCCGGGTGCTGGCGCCCTACAAGGAACACTGCAAGTACCTGCGTTCGGCCGTCGTGACGGAAACCGACGGACGGGCCTCGGCCCACTGCGAGTTCGAGATTCCCGAGTCGTGCTACATCGACGACACCGGCCATCTGAATTCCGTCGAGGTGAACATCTGCTACAACCAGATGATGTACTACCTCGTCGCCAGGTCGGTACGGGACGGGCTGGGCACGGGATTCGCATCATGGACGCTGGACGACTTCTTCGCGCGCCAGCTGCCGGACATCCTCATAGCCCGTTTCTCGTCCAACTTCAGACGCCCGGTCAATCCCCGTGCATTCTCCGGGGAACTGGAGTTCCGTTCCGTCACCCGGCGCACCCCGGCCGGCGGCAGCCCGTTCCTGCACGCCGAGACCACCTTCCGCTACCGGGACGCCGAGTCGGGCCGCTGCGACGGCGAGGCGACCCTGGCGTTCGTCAACGTCCCCTGACCCAAGGCGAGAGAAAGCCATGACCATGGACACGCTCCACCACCCGGAGCTCCGGACCCTCGTCCGGACCACGAGCTTCCACGCCCGGCACCGGCCGACCACCCCCGCGATCCTCTGCGACGGCCGCACCCTGACCTACGAGGAACTGCACCGCGAGAGCAACCGCGTCGCCCACGCTCTCCTGGCCGCCGGACTCACGGCCGGCGACCGGGTCGCGTACCTCGGCAAGGAGTCGGAGCACTACTACGAGATCCTCTTCGCCTGCGCCAAGAGCGGCACCGTCCTGGTCCCCGTCAACTGGCGGCTCGCCGCGCCCGAGGTCAGCCACATCCTCCAGGACTCCGGCACCCGACTCCTCTTCCTGGAGGACGAGTTCGCCCCGATCGTCGAGAAGATGCCGACCGCGCCCCCTGAGACGGTCGTCGCACTCGGCGAGTCCTTCACCGCCTGGAAGGCACCCCACCCCGACACCGAACCACCGGACACCGCCACCCCGGACACCCCGGTCGCCCAGCTCTACACCAGCGGCACCACCGGCCTGCCCAAGGGCGTCGTCCTCGCCCACCGCAGCTTCTTCGCGATCCGGGACGCCCTGGCGAGCGAGGGCCTCGACTGGATCGACTGGCGCGCCGGCGACATCGCGCTGATCGGCATCCCCGGCTTCCACATCGGCGGCCTGTGGTGGGCGACGCAGAACCTCGACGCGGGCACGACGATCGTCGCGATGCGCGCCTTCGCCGCACGCGAGGCCGTCGACCTCATCCGCGACCTCGGCATCACCACCGCCTGCGTCGTCCCGGCCATGCTCCGCATGATGCTGACCGAACCCGGCGTCGGCGCCGAGGACTTCACCACCCTGCGCAAGACGGTCTACGGCGGCTCCCCGATCTCCGAGGCCCTGCTGGAGGAGAGTCTCGCCGTCCTCGACTGCGAGTTCGCCCAGATCTACGGCCTCACCGAGACCGGCAACACCGCCGTCTGCCTGCCCCCGGCCGCCCACGTCCCCGGCGGCCCGCTCATGCGGGCCGCCGGACGGCCGTATCCGGGCGTACGCGCCAAGGTGATCGACGGCGAGGGGCGCGAACTACCGCCGGGCGCGGTCGGCGAGGTCTGCCTGGCCACGCCCGCCCGGATGGTCGAGTACTGGGGACTGCCCGACCGGACCGCCGAGACCCTCGTGAACGGCTGGATCCACACCGGGGACGCCGGGTTCGTCGACGAGGACGGCTACGTCTTCATCCGCGACCGCATCAAGGACGCTGTCCTCGTCGCCGGCGAGAACGTCTACCCGGCCGAGATCGAGAACGTGCTGGAAGCGCATCCCGGGGTGGCCGAGGCCGTCGTCGTGGGCGCGCCCGACGAGCGCTGGGGCGAGTACGTGCACGCCTTCGTCGTCCCCGACCCCGAACAGCCGCCCACCGCACGGGACTTGCACACCTTTCTCGTCCCGAGGCTGGCGAGCTTCAAGCTGCCCGCCCGCTACGAGTTCATCGACAGGGTCCCGCGCAACCCCAGCGGAAAGATCCTCCGCCGCGAACTGCGCGACCGCTTCTGGGGTGACTCCGCCCGCAAGGTCAACTGACCGGCCCTCCCTCGGCAAAGACCTGCGACCTCACACCTGCGACCTCACACCTGCGACCTGGAGAGAGAACGACATGCCTGCTCCCCTCACGCTGGAGGGTTTCCGTGCGGACCTGGCGGAGTACCTGTACCTGCGGCCCGACGAGGTCGACCTCGACGACAACCCCCTCCACGCCGGACTCGACTCGCTGCGCATCGTCACCCTCGTGGAGCGGTGGCGGGCGACGGGCGTGGAGGTCACCTTCGTCGAACTCGCCGAACGCGCCTCGTTCGGTCAGTGGTGGCAGCTGCTCTCCGCACGTCAGGAGACAGCGAGGTGACGGAGCGTCAGTCGCTGCTCGCCGCGCAAGAAGGCGTCTGGACCGGCCAGTTGCTCGACCCGGACAGTCCGGCGTTCAACACGGCCGAGTACGTGCACATTCACGGCCCGGTCGACGCGGCCGTCTTCGACACCGCCCTGCACCACGTGGTCGCGGAGACGGAGGCCCTGAACGTCGCCTACGTGGCCGACGGCCAGGGCCGGCCCTGGGAGACGGCCGCCCCCGTCGGCGACTGGACGCTGCACACGGCCGACCTCACCGCCGAGCCCGATCCCCGCGCGGCGGCCCTGGCCTGGATGGACGAGGACATGGCCCGCCCCGTCGACCTGGCCCACGGCCCGCTGTTCGGCCATGCCCTGCTGCGGATCGCCCCGCAGGAGTACCTCTGGTACCACCGCGTCCACCACATCGCCCTCGACGGCTTCGGCCTGTCGCTGGTCGCCCGCCGCGTCGCCGACGTCTACACGGCCCTCGTCGCGGGCGAGCCGGTGGGGGACAGCGGCTTCGGCACCCTGGCCTCGGTCCGGGAGGAGGAGAGCGCCTACCGCGACTCGCCCCACCTCACCAAGGACCGCGCCCACTGGGCGGGCCGGTACGCGGACCGACCGCCCGTGGCCACCCCCGCCGACCGGTCCGCCCTGCCCGCGCACACCTTCCGCCGACGGGTCGTCGATCTCGGCGCGGCACGGACGGAGAGCCTGCGGGCCGTCGCCCACGACCTGCGAGTCACCTGGTCCGAAGTCCTGCTGGCGGTCACGGCGGCCCGGCTGCACCACATGACCGGCGCTCCGGAGATCGTCCTCAGCCTCCCCACGATGGGCCGCCTCGGCTCCGTATCCCTCCGGGTGCCGTGCATGGTCCGCAACATCCTGCCCCTGCGCGTCCCCGTCACCCCGGCGGACACCCCGCGCGACCTCGCCGCCCGCGTCTCCCGCGAACTGCGCGCCGGTCTCCCGCACCAGCGGTACCGTTACGAGCAGCTGCGCCGCGACCTCGGACTCGTGGGAGGGCAACGCCGGTTGTCGGGCCCGGGCGTCAACATCATGCCGTTCGCGTACGACCTGCGGTTCGCCGGACACCGCAGCACGGTCCACAACGTCTCCGCCGGGCCTGTCGACGACCTGTCCGTCAACGTCTACGACCGCTCCGAGGGCACCGGCCTGCGCATCGCCGTGGACGCCAACCCCGACCTCTACGACGAGGCCGACGTCACCGCGTTCCAGGAGGGGCTTCTCGCTCTGCTGGACGAGGCGGTCACCGACCCCGACCGGCCGCTCTCGGGCCTGCGGGCGCGTGAGTCCGTCCCCGTCTCCGTTCCCGTTCCCGTCCTGGACGGCGGGCCGCTTCCGGGCCCGGCGCTGCCGGTGCTCGGGCTGATCGCCGACCAGGCCGCCCGGCGCGGCGCGGCGGTGGCCGTCGAGCACGACGGCCGCAGCGTGACGTACGCGGAACTCCTCGGCTCGGCGCGTGAACTCGCCCGCCGACTCGCCGCCCGCGAGGTGGGCCCCGGGGACCTGGTGGCCGTGACCATGCCACGCGGCATCGACGCGATCACCGCCATCCTCGGCACCCTGCTCACCGGCGCCGCCTACTGCCCCCTCGACCCGACCGCCCCTCCGGCGCGCAGAGCCGAGCTACTGAAGGACACCCAACCCACCCTGACCCTGACGGCCACCACGTACGCCGAGGTCATGGCGAATGCCGGCCCGGCGCCCGGCGCGGGTGGGCCTGGCGCCATGGGGGACGGCTCCCCGGTGCCTGGCACGGTCGGGCCGGGTGGGCCCGTGCCGGACGGGCCCGATTGCGTGGGCGTCGTGGCGGATGGCCCGCCGGCACCCGGTGCGGCGGCCTCGGCGACCGCTCCGGCGCCGGACGGTCTCGCGTACGTCCTGCACACCTCCGGCTCCACCGGGCGTCCCAAGGGTGTCGAGGTCGGGCACCGGGCACTCGCCCGCTTCGTCGCTGGTGCCACGCACCGTTACGGTGTCCAACGCGCCGACCGTGTGCTGCAGTTCGCCCCTCCGCACTTCGACACCAGCGTCGAGGAAATCTTCCTCACCCTGTGCGCGGGCGCCACGCTCGTCGTGCGCGGCGACGACATGACCGACTCGGTCCCCGCCTTCCTCGACGCGTGCGGCCGCTCGCGCATCAGCTTCCTCGACCTGCCCACGGCCTACTGGCACGAGGTGGCCTACGCCCTGTCGACCGGCGCCGCCGTGCTGCCCGCCGGGGTGCGGACCGTCGTCATCGGCGGTGAGGCGGCCCTGCCCGAACGCGTCGACCGCTGGCGCAAGGCCGTCGGCACGTCGGTCCGGCTGCTCAACACGTACGGCCCGACCGAGGCCACCGTGGTCGCCACCGTCGCCGACCTCCACGACCCCGGCCTCGCCCACGGCGACGTGCCCATCGGACTCCCGCTCCCCGGCACGCGGGCGGCGGTGGTCGGCGGCGAACTCCACCTCCTGGGCGACAACCTGGCCCTCGGCTACCGAGGAGGCCGTTCCCCGGACGCCGACCGCTTCGCCCCCCTCCGCGCACTCCCCGGAGCCCCGCGCGCCTACCGCACCGGCGACCTCGTACGGATCGGCGACGACGGCCAACTGCGGTACCTGGGCCGGTCCGACACCGAGTTCAAGATCAGCGGGCAGCGCGTGCACCCGGCCGAGGTCGAGAGCGCCCTCCTCGCCCACGTGGGAGTGCGTGACGCCGCCGTCGTGGGACAGGTGCTGGCGGACGGGACGCGGCGGCTGGCCGCGTACGTCGTCCCGGACGGGCCCGCCCCGGCCGTGACCGCGATCAGGGACCACCTCCGGACCACGCTGCCCCCGGCGATGATCCCCTCGGCGGTCGAGTTCCTGGAACGGCTGCCCCGGACGAGCTCGGGAAAGACCGACCGGAAAGCACTCGCCGCGTTGGCACCCGGCCCCGGCGAACAGGCCGACGCGCCCGACAGCACCCTGGAATCCGTCATCGCCACCGTCTGGCGTCAACTGCTCGGCGTGGCCTCCGTCGCCGCGCAGGACGACGTCTTCGACCTCGGCGCCCAGTCGCTCCAGGCCATCCAGGCCGCCAACCGGCTCGGCGTCGAACTTGGCCGCGAGGTCAAGGTCGCCTGGCTCTTCCAGTACCCCAGGGTCGCCGAACTCGCACGCTTCCTGGGGCAGCGGGCACTCCCCGCGACTCCCGGACTTCCGCCCGCCCTGCTCGCGGACACCGTCCTCGACCCGGACATCCGCCCCGGCGCCGGACCCCGACCGGGCGGAACACCGGAGCGGGTCCTGCTGACCGGCGCGACCGGTTTCGTCGGCGTACACCTGCTCGCACAGCTGCTGACGAACACCGAAGCCGAGATCGTCTGCACCGTACGGGCCCCGAGCCCCGCCGAGGCCACCGCCCGTGTCCGCCAGGCCCTTCAGACCCACCGGATCCACCTCACGGACAGGCAGCACGCACGCGTCACGGCGATCTCCGCCGACCTCTCCCGCCCCCGACTGGGCCTGCACGAGGCGCGGTTCGCCGAACTGGCCCGCACCTGCGGGGCGATCCTCCACAACGCGGCGACCGTCAGCATCATGCGGGACTACGCCACACTGCGCGCCGCCAACACCGGGTCGACCAGGGAACTGCTGCGCCTGGCGGCCGTACGCGCGATCCCCCTGCACTTCGTGTCGACGCTCTCCGTCGCCCCGCCGCTCGCACTCGCCCCCGAAGTGCCGGAGGCGTTCTTCCCGCCCCACCCCGGACTGCGCTACGGCTACCAGCAGTCGAAGTGGGCGGCCGAGCGACTGCTCGAACAGGCCGCCGCGCGGGGACTGCCGGTCACCGTGCACCGGCTCGGCCGGATCGTCGGCCCGGCCGCCACCGGCCATGTGAACGAACGGGACTTCCTGTGGAGCGTCCTGCGCGCCGGGATACCCGCCGGCATCGTCCCCGAGCTGTTCGAGGAGGAGACCTGGACACCCGTCGACCACATCGCCGAAGCCCTCGTCCGTCTCTGCCTCGGACCGGCGGGCGCGGTGGCGACCGTCTACAACCACGCCGCCACACCACCGGTGCGGCTCAGCGACGTCTACGACTGGCTGGAGGAGTACGGCTATCGGCTGGGGCGCCTGCCCCTGGACCGGTGGCGTGCCGAACTGCCGCGTTCCTCCGGCGTCGCGGCGACCACGCTCGCCTTCTTCGACTCCTGGGAAACGGCACCCGAAGTGGCACCCGAAGCGGCGCCCGACCCCGACGGCGTCCCCGGCCCCGACCTGCGTCTGGGACGCGTGCGCGCCGACAACGTCGTGACCGGGCTGCGCGGCAGCGGCATCACCTGCCCGCCCGTCGACCGGGACCTCGTCTTCCGCTACCTCGACCACTGCGTCACCACCGGCGCCCTGCCCGCCCCGGCCCGCCGGGGCAGCCAACGGGCAACTCCCGCGAAGTAGTCGGTCCCCGCCGGGAACTCATCGGCTCCGCCTCCCGACTACTGCGACAGAGCCCGCCGTCCCACGAACACCCGCCCCACGAACACCCCGCCGCAAGGAGCACGCATGTCGAAGAAACGGCCGGCCGCCATCGCCCTGGCCGGCGCCCTGTGTCTGGTCACCTCGGCCTGCGCCGGCTCCTCGACCGCCACGGACAGCGCCGCCGACGGCAAGGTGGAAGCGGCCGCCGCGAAGTCCGGCTACCCGGTGACCCTGGAGAACTGCGGAGTCACGGAGAAGATCACCGAGGAGCCCGGCCGGGTCGTCGTCATGAACGGTGCCTCGGTCGCCGAGGTCTCCACGCTCCTAGCCCTCGGCGTCCAGGACAGAATCGTGGCCAACCAGCAGAGTTACGGCATGTCGGAGGTCGCGGGCCGCGCCGCCGCCATCAAGGCGCTGCCCAACGGCGACGTCAAACTCAACGACGCCTACGACGTCCCGCGCGAGGCGATGATCGGGCTGCGCCCTGACCTGGTGCTGTCGACGACGTCGTACGGCTTCGACGAGAAGAACGGCTTCGCCACCCGCGAGCAGCTGAAGCAGGCCGGCGCCAACACCTATGTCTCGCCCCAGGGTTGCGACCAGGACACCACCAGGATGACCATCGCCGACAGTTACACCCTGCTGCGCGACATGGGCAGGATCTTCGACCGGAGCGACCAGGCCGAGAAGATCGTCGCCGCGTCGGAGAAGCACATCGCCGAGGTCGCCGCGAAGGTGAAGGGCGAGAAGCAGCCCAAGGTGATGGTCCTGTTCTCCAACATGGCCATGGGCGGCAACGACTTCAGCTCGGTCGTCGCCAAGGGCATCTACAACGACATCCTCGCCAAGGCCGGCGGCTCCAACGCCTTCGAGAACGCCTCCCAGACCTCCTTCGCCGACCTGAGCAAGGAGAAGGTGGCAGCGACCGACGTCGACGCGCTCGTCGTCATCGGCTACAACGACCCCGACCCGGCTGCCTACGCCAGGAAACTGCTGAAGGAGTTCCCCCAGTGGCCGGCCGCGAAGAACAACACGTACATGGCTCTGTCGGACTCGATGTACCTCGGCCCCAGCAACGACCTGGCGGTCGAGAAGATCGCCGCGATGCTGCACCCCGACAAGGTCTGAACGGCCTGCGGCTGTCCCTGGCCGCAGGAGTCCTGCTCGTCCTGCTCGCCGCGGTGATGGTGGTGGCGGTGAGCATCGGCGCGGTCAACATCCCCGTCGGTGACGTGTGGGGGATCCTCCTCCACCACCTCACCGGCCGGGGCGCCACCGAGGATCCCGCGATGGACCAGATCGTGTGGACCTTCCGGGCCCCCCGGGTCGCCCTGGCGGCCCTCGTCGGCGCGGGCCTGGCGGTGGCCGGGGCGGTGCTGCAGACCCTGGTCACCAACCCCCTCGCCGACCCGGTCGTCCTCGGCTTCTCGTACGGCGCCTCGCTCGGCGCGGTCCTGGTCATCACCCTCGGGGGTGTCGCCCTGGGTGGCCTGGGCGCTCTCGGTGTCTCGGGGGCGGCTTTCGTCGGGGCTCTGGCAGCGGGGGCCCTGGTCTTCGTCCTGGGGCAGCGACAGGGCCGGCTCGCCCCCACCAGGGTCGTGCTGGCAGGGGTGGCCGTCGGCTACGTCCTGCTCTCGATGACCAGCTTCGTCCAGCTGCTGGCGACGCCGACCGAGCTGCGTACGGTGATGTTCTGGATGCTCGGCAGTGTCGCCGGCGCCCAGTGGAGCCAACTGCCCACCGTCACGGTCGTCGTGCTCGGGAGCACCGTCCTGCTGACCCTGTTCGGCCGGCGGCTCAACGCCCTGCTGGCCGGGGACGAGTCCGCCACCGCACTCGGCGTGGACGTCGACCGGCTGCGGGCCGTCCTGCTCGTCATCAGCGCGCTGCTCACCGGCACGGTCATCGCCGTAGCGGGCGGAGTGGGCTTCGTCGGCCTGATGATCCCCCACCTGGTCCGCCTCACCACCGGCGCCGACCACCGCAGACTCATCCCGCTGACGGCACTCCTGGGCGCCGTCTACCTGGTCCTCGTGGACCTGCTCTCCCGCACCCTCACCCGCCCCAACGAACTCCCGCTGGGCATCCTCACCGCCCTGCTCGGCGCCCCCTTCTTCCTGTGGCTGCTGCGCCGCAACAAGGGCCTGGACAGCGCATGAAACTGACCGTGGACCAACTCCACATCACCCTGGACCGCCGACCGATCCTCCGCGCGGTGAACCTGGAGGCCGCCAAGGGCGACATCGTCGGGCTCGTCGGCCCCAACGGCAGCGGCAAGTCCACCCTGCTCCGCACGGTCTACCGCTCACTGCGCCCCGCCGCCGGAGTGGTCAGGGTGGGCGACGACAACGTATGGGAACTCTCCACCCGCACCGCCGCCCGCCGCACGGCGGCCGTCCTCCAGGACTCCGGCACCACCACCGGCCTGACGGTGACCGAGATCGTCGCCCTCGGCCGCACCCCCCACCACGGCCTGATGAGCCGGGACGGCTCCGAGGACCGCGAGGCCGTCGCCGAGGCGGTGACCCGGTGCGGTGTCGCCCCCTTCGCGGACCGGGACTACGCGACCCTCTCGGGCGGCGAACGTCAACGCGTCCTGCTGGCACGCGCGTTGGCCCAGCGACCGCAACTGCTCGTGCTGGACGAGCTGACCAACCACCTCGACATCCGCGCCCGTTTCGAGCTTCTGGAGCTGATTCGCAGCACGGGAATCACCACCCTGGCCGTCCTGCACGACCTCGACCTCGCCGCCCGCCTCTGCGACCACCTCGTCGTGCTCCACGAGGGCGAGGTGGTGGCGGCCGGACCGGTCCTGGAGGTCCTGACCCCGGAGATCCTCCGTGACGTCTTCGGCGTCCGGGGCGAGACGGAACGCCACGCGGACGGCGTCGTCCGCATCACCTATGCCGCTCAGCCGCTCGCCGCCGCCCGGGAGGCCGAGCCGGCGGATCGGTGAACGCGGACGGGGGTGCGTGGCGGCCGGATCCCTGTGCAGCGGTTACTGGGGTGGTGACTGGTGAAAAGGGGCGGTACCAGTGTTTCGGGACGTTCGGGACAGTGACGGAGTTCGTCGCGCTGCCGCCTTCGTAGGGGGTGAAGGCGAAGCCGTTGTTCCCCCCGGGCGTTCACGGTGAGGCCCAGCGGTACGACGTCGCTCGGATCCTCGGACCGGTAGACGGGGGTGTCGGAGTACTCGATGGTGGTGTCCATGCCGGTGGCGCGACCGCCCGGTCCGGGCGCACCGTAGCGGACGCGACCGCCCCAGGTGACGTCGGCCGCGTCGGGCAGCGCTTGTGGGGCAGGTATGCGCGGCGCCAAGCGAAAGTAAGGTTCGCCGCAGCGGGGCCCGATCGGGGATCAGTCGCGTAGATCCCGTGATCTCGCGCAGACGGATCGGCAGACGGATCGGCAGACGGATCGGCGGGCGGACCGGAGGACCCGGCCCGCCCGCCGACGGGGAGCGAACGACGACGTCAATCCGTCCACCCGTCCACCCGTCAGGCCGTCAGGCCGTCAGGCCGTCAGGCCGTCAGGCCGTCAGTTGAGCGTCCACTTCTGGTTGGTTCCGCCATTGCACGTCCACAGGTCGACCTTGGTCCCGTTGGCGGTGCCGTTGCTGACCGCGTCGAGGCAGAGGCCGGACTGGTTGTTGGTGATGGTGCCGTTGGAGTTGACGGTCCACTTCTGGTTGGTGCCGCCGGTGCAGTCCCAGATGATGACCTTCGTGCCGTTGGTGGTGCCGTTGTTGTCGGCGTCGAGGCACTTGTGGCCGTAGACCACTAGTTCGCCGCGCGAGGTGGACGTGAAGGTCTGGTTGTGCCCGCCGAAGCAGTCCCACAGGGCGAGTTGGGTGCCGTTGGTGATGGTGTTCCTGGCGAGGTCGAGGCAGCGGCCGGAACCGGTGCCGATGATCTCGGCGCCGTTGGTGCCCGCGATGTCCGACACGAGGACGGCGTCGAGGTCGGGCGCCCAGCCGCCGCTGTTGGAGAACTTCAGGGTGTTGGCGCCCTTGGCCGCGCCCACCAGGACGGAGACCGTGCCGGGGGTGGTCCAGGAGCCGGTCGGCGGGAACGAGACCACCGTGGGCTGCTGGCCGTTGACCTGGAGCGTCGCCGTACGGGCGGCGCTGTCGCCGTTGACGTAGGCGATGGTGGCGAGCTTCACTCCGGAGGCCGAGGCGTTGACGTTGTTGAACGTCAGGGTGTTGGCGGAGCCGTTGCCGATCGAGCCGGTCAGCGAGCCGCCCGAGCAGTTGGCGCAGGTGGCGGTGGCGGCCGTACCGGCAAGGGAGTTGGCCGAGGCCTCCGCCTCGTAGGTGGTGCCGGCTGCCTCGGTGCCGGAGACGGTGAGCAGCACCGCCTCGCCGGCCGGGACCGCGGTCGTGTAGCTCGTCGCGGAGTTGCCCAGGTTCGTCGCCGTCCACACGTCACGTACGGCGGCGGAGGCCGTGGTCAGGCCAAGGTCGGCCCAGCGGGCGGTGACGGAGGCGGCCGAGGAGGTGCGGTTGAGCAGCAGCACCGCACGCTTGCCGGTGCCCGACAGGACCTTGCTGTAGACCTGCAGGCCCTTGGTGTCCTCGGCGACCTTGACGCCCTGGAGGCCTCGGGCGTCCTGGTCGATGGCGATGACCTCGGGGTTCTTGAGGATCGACGCCGTCGTGGAGCTCATGGTCGCGAGGTTGTTGCCGGCCAGCAGAGGGGCGCCGGAGATCGCCCACAGGCCCATGTGCGTACGGTTCTGGGCGGCGGTGAAGCCGCTGATGCCGACCATCAGCATGTCCGGGTCGTTGTAGTACCCGGTGTGCTGGGACGAGGGATGCAGCGTCTTGTCGAAGTTGGTCAGCATGTTGGCCGTGGACGGACTGTTGCCCCAGAAGAGGATGTCCGTGCTGGTACGCCACATCGGGGCCGTGCCCGCGCCCCAGTTCCAGGGGTTGCCGGTGCCCCACTCGCAGAACGACAGGACCAGCTTGTGGCCGGTGACCGCGGCGGCGGCGTCGTTGGCGGCGCTCATCGCCTTGTACGTCGTCTCCTGGTCGAGGCCCTCGGCGTTGCCGCCGCACCAGTCGACCTTGACGAAGTCGTAGCCCCACTCCTGGAACGTCTGCATGTCCTGCTGGTAGTGGCCCTCGCTGCCCGTGTTGGGCGCCGCGGGCCTGGTGGTGGGGTAGTAGTAGCCGCAGCCCTGCTTGCCCGCGTCGGTGTAGATGCCCGCCTTCAGGCCCTTGCTGTGGATGTAGTCGGCCATGGCCTTCATGCCGCCGGGGAACAGGCTCTCGTCGGTGACGATCTTCCCGTTGCTGTCCCGGGCGCCCTGCCACCAGCCGTCGTCGATGTTGACGTACTTGTAGCCGGCGGCGGCCATGCCGGACGAGACGAGGGCGTCGGCCTGGGTCTTGATGGTGTTGTAGTCGATGCTGCTGGCGAAGCTGTTCCAGGAGGCCCAGCCCATCGGCGCCGAAGGAACCGCGACCTGGTTCGTGCTCACCGCGACCGGCTCGGCCGCACCGAGGTCCGCCGACGGCGCGCGGCCCCCGCCCACGGCGAACAGCCCGGCGACAGTCAGACCGAGGACCGACACCTGGACGGCGACACGTCTCGTCCAGCGGGTCACGGTGGTTCTTGTTGATGGCATGGAACAAACCCGTCCTGTGTGTGGATGAGCGGTATGTGGTTGCGCGGCCGGGACGCTCTTGTGGACACGAATGTTAACGTTCACATTTTTGCGCCCGGGGGCGGCGACAGGCAGTCTTTTGGCGGTTGGTGGTCGCCAGTGGGGCAGTTGGCGGTTGAAGTGCAGGCGTGCGGGGTGGAGTGCGCGCGGTGGCGCAGTCGCCAAGGGAGGCGGACCTGCGGCGGACCAGGATCTCTGCGTGCCTCGCGTCGTTGAGGCAGGAGAAGTGTGAACGGTAACATTTGGCTCCCGCAATACTCCGTGCGGAACTTTCTCCTGGCGGTACCGTCAGCCCTGGCGGTCCCCCGTACCGACGCAGTACCGAGCCAGTACCGACGAGGAGCCGTCCCCACCATGCACAGGACCGTCAGCATCCGGGACGTCGCCAAGGAGGCGGGCGTGTCCCACCAGACCGTCTCCCGGGTCGTCAACGGTCACCCCAAAGTCAGGGAGTCGACCCGGGCCCGCGTTCTGCGTGTCATCGCCGAGCTGGGCTACACGCCCAACCGGATGGCCCGGGCCCTGGCCGGCGGTGCGGTGCGCTCGGTGACCGTGCTGACCTCCGACACCTCCTTGTACGGGGCCTCGGCGACCCTGAAGGGCATCGAGGTGGCGGCACGGGCGGCCGACTTCGCGGTCGGGATCAGCGTGCTCGACGCAGGCTCGGCCCAGCAGCCCGCGGATGTCGCGGCCCGGGTCAGCCGGCCGGGGGAGGCGGTGCTGGTCATCGCCTTCGACGCACCGGGCGTACGGGCATGGCAGGCACTGCCCGCCGGGTTCCCTGCAGCGGCGGTGGTGGAACGCCCCGAGGACGGCGCCCCCGGGGACCGGCCCGAGCTCTGGCTGGACGACCGGGCCGCCGCGGCCCAGGCCACCCGTTATCTCCTCGGCCTCGGCCACGAGACCGTGCACTACGTGGCGATCCCGTCCTCCACCACCCGTACCGGCCAGCGCACCGCGGGCTGGCGCGACGCCCTCAGGGCGGCCGGCAAGCCCCTCCCGGAACCGCTCGACGCCGGCTGGAGCCCGCGCTCCGGCTACCTCGCCGGCCGCTCACTGCTGGTCGACCCGTCGGTCACGGCCGTGCTCTGCGGCAACGACGACCTGGCACTCGGCGTCCTGCGCGCGGCCAGGGAGGTGGGCAGGGACGTGCCGGGCGACCTGAGCGTGGTCGGCTTCGACGACGCCCCCCACTCCGCCTACGCCCACCCCGCCCTGACCACCGTCCGCCTCGACTTCGAAGGCCTCGGCCGGGGCTGCTTCGGCCTGCTCCACCGGCTCCTCGAACCCGACACCGCCCCGGCCCTGCCCCTGTGGGCCGAGCCGGAACTGATCGTGCGGGAGAGCAGCGGCCCGGCTCCGGCACGGCGGAACCGGGGTTGAGGGTCTGACCCGGCGGTCGACCCGGCCCTGGACATTTCGCCGGACACCCCGGTCGTCACCCCACTGTGCGGTGCCCTCGCCGCCCACGGCCGCCCCCGCGACATCCAGGGCATGCCCTTCGGTACGGACGCCGGCCAACCGGCCCGGGCCGGGATGTCGTCGGTGGTGTTGGGCCCCGGCACGGTGACGGACGCCCACGCCGTGGCCGAATCGGTGGACCTGGCGGAGGTGGAACCGGCCGCGCGCGCCGTGGTGGAGACGGCGGCGGCCACCGGTCCCGGACGGGCGGACGCGGTGGACCTCTACCACTACGGCCTGCTCCCGTACCCCGTGCTGGACCGCGTCCCCAGGGCACTCGGGGCGCGCGGCTGACGGCCCCTCGGTGACCTGACGTACCGCCAGCTGTTCTTTGCTCCGCCGTGGCCTTCGCATGGCTGATCGACTACGCATATGTGGTCATGATGGTCGGCGGAAGTAAGGCATGCCTTGGCTAAGTCGTGCCGTTTGGGGCTGGGACGTGCCAGGAAGGGCCGCCGCACATGTGGGACGACGCGTTTCCGAGTTTCCTGATCGGGCTGCGGGAGGGACTCGAAGGCGGACTCGTCGTCTCCGTCCTGGTCGCCACCCTGGTGCGTGCCGGCGCGAAGTCCCGGCTGCCGCAGGTCTGGACCGGCGTCCTGGCGGCGGTCGCGCTGGCGATGAGCTTCGGCGCGGTCCTGACCTTCACCGCCGCCTCACTGTCGGCGACCGCCCAGGAGGCGTTCGGCGGTGCGCTCAGTGTCGTGGCCGTCGCGTTCGTCTCCGTGATGGTCTTCTGGATGCGCCGCTCGGCACGCGGCCTCTCCGGCGAGATCAGGGACAAGGTCACCGACGCGCTGACGACGGGCGCGGGCGTGCTGATCGTCACCTCGTTCCTGGCGGTGGGCCGGGAGGGCCTGGAGACCGCGCTGTTCCTGTGGACCACGGCCCGCGCAGCCGGCGAGTCCACGGGCCCGCTGACCGGCGCGGCCATCGGTCTGCTCCTCGCGACGGGCCTGTGCTGGGGCCTCTACCGCCGGGTCCTGAAAATCGACCTGACGAAGTTCTTCACCACCACCGGCGCCGTCCTCATCGTGATCGCGGCGGGCGTCCTCGGCTACGGCCTGCGCGACCTGCAGGAGGGCGGGGTGCTGCCCGGGAAGACGTCGTACGCCGTCGACCTCGCCGGCAGCGTCGACGCCGGCTCCTGGTACAGCACCCTGGTCCAGGGCGTGTTCAACCTGACGCCGACGATGACCTGGCTGCAGGTGACGGCCTACGTCGGCTACCTCGCCGTGGTGATGACCCTCTTCGTCCGAGGGGTACGTGCCCCGGCGGCGAGGCCGGTCGCGGCGGAACCCGGCCCGGCGGAACCCGCCCGGCGCCGCCGCCCCGTCTGGGTGGTGCCCGTCGCCGTGGTCGCCGTACCCGGGGTTCTCGCCGGACTCCTGGTCGCCTTCGGCGACTCCAAGCCGGCCGGCGCCCAGACGGTGGCCGTGTCCGAGACGGAGTGCGGCAACGGCTTCACCGCGCCGAAACCCGGCCGGCAGACCTTCCAGATGCACAACACCGGCGAGAAGACCGCCGAGGTCTACCTCGTCGACCCGGCCACCCAGGCGGTCTACGGCGAGATCGAGGGCCTGGCCCCCGGCACCACCCGCGACCTCGTCGCCACCGTCACCGGCGGCTCGTACGCCTGGCGCTGCGTGCCCACCAGCGGAAAGGCGGTCACCTCGCGGGCGGTCAGGGTCGGCGGAGGCGGCGGCAGTGCCGGAGCGGTCGTCCCCGTCTCCGCGGAGGACCTGGCCGGACCCCTGAAGTCCTACAAGGCGTACGTCGACCGGGGTCTGACCGCGCTCGTCGCCCGGACCCGCCGGATCGCCGACGACATCGACGCCGGCCACCTCGACAGGGCCCGCACGGACTGGCTGACCGCACACCGCACGTACGCCTCACTCGGCGCCGCCTACGGCACCTTCGAGGACTTCGACCAGAAGATCGACGGCAGGCCCGACGGCCTGCCGAGCGGGGTGCGCGACAAGGACTTCACCGGCTTCCACCGCATCGAGTACGGGCTGTGGCACGGGCAGGACGCGAGCGAGCTGAAGGCCCCCGCGCGACAACTCGCCGCGGATGCCGCCGGGTTGCGCAAGGCCTTCCCCACCCAGGACTTCGACCCCGGCGACCTGCCCCTGCGCACCCACGAGATCCTGGAGAACACGCTCCAGTTCGAGCTGACCGGAGACGCCGACCAGGGCAGCGGCACCGAACTCGCCACCACCGAGGCCAACCTCACCGGCACCCGCGAACTCCTCACCGTACTGCGCCCGTTGCTGACCACCAGGGCCCCGCACCTGCTCACCGCGGTCGACGCCGACATCGCGCGACTCCAGAGACTGCTCGACTCGGCGCACCACGGCACCGCCTGGACGCCCGTCGACAGGCTCGACGCGACGACCCGGGCCCGGCTCGACGGTGTCACCGGGCAACTGCTGGAGGACCTGGCGCCGGTGCCGGACCTGCTGGAGATCCGGAAGTCCGCCTGATGCCCGCCGACGTCACACCTGAGAGAGGGAACCGCCCCATGCCGTCCGCCGAAACGCCCCGTCCGCAGGGCGGTTGCCCCGCCGGTGCGGGCCGTCGCTCCTTCGTGAAGCGGGCCCTGGGAGCCGGGGCCGCGGGCGCCGCGCTGGCCGGCGGCGGGTTCGCGCTGAGCCAGAGCGGTACGACCGAGGCTCAGGCGGCGGAGACGAGCAGCGCGGGACCGGTGCCGTTCCACGGCACGTACCAGGCGGGCATCGTCACCCCGGCGCCCGCCGCCGCCACCTTCGTCTCCTTCAGGGTCGTCGCCGACGACCGCGCCGAACTCGCCGACCTGCTGCGGACCATCACCGCCCGGGCCCGGTTCCTCACCACCGGCGGTACCCCCGCCGACCTGGGCGTCGGCGCACCGCCCTCCGACAGCGGCATCCTCGGCCCCGAGGTCCCCGCCGACGCGCTCACCGTCACCGTCGGCGTGGGCGCCTCCCTCTTCGACGACCGCTACGGCCTCGCCAGGGCCAGACCCCGGCACCTCACCCCCATGCGCACGTTCCCCAACGACAACCTGAACGCGGCCGAGTGCCACGGTGACCTCTCGCTGCAGATCTGCGCGGCCCGCCAGGACGTCGTCCTGCACGCCCTGCGCGACATCGCCCGGCACACCCGTGGTGCCATGCAGATCGAGTGGCGTATCGACGGTTTCCAGAACGCCCCGCGCCCCACCGGCGCCCAGCGCAACCTCCTCGGTTTCAAGGACGGCATCGCCAACCCCGACGTCACCTCGGCCCGGGAGACCAAGCGTCTGGTCTGGGTCGGCGACGGACTGGGCGAACCGGCCTGGGCGAGCGGCGGCAGCTACCAGGTCATCCGGATCATCCGCACGCTCGTCGAGTTCTGGGACCGGGTCTCGCTCACCGAGCAGGAGAAGATGTTCGGCCGCCGCAAGGACACCGGCGCCCCGCTGGACGGCGCCCAGGAGACCGACACCCCCGACTACGCCAAGGACCCCCAGGGCGCGGCGATCCCGCTCGACGCCCACATCCGCCTGGCCAACCCGCGCACCTCCGCCACCGACGCCTCCCGCGTCCTGCGGCGCGGCTACAACTACGACCGGGGCGTCGACGCCGTCGGCAACCTCGACATGGGCCTGGTCTTCTGCTGCTACCAGCAGGACGTCAGGCGCCAGTTCGAGGCGACGCAGACCCGCCTGATCGACGAACCCCTCGTCGACTACATCTCCCCGACCGGCGGCGGCTACTTCTTCGCCCTGCCCGGTGTCCACGACTCCACCGACTGGCTGGGCCGCGGCCTCCTCGCGACCTGAGAGCCCCGAATCCCCTGGCTGCCGCCGGTCAACGGGAGTTGCCGGGTGCCCTGCGGACCGACGGCGGCCGGGGTCTCGTCGACCTGCTCCAGGCCTGGCACCCTTTCGAGCAGGACGTGCCGACACCGCGTCAGCCCCGGGTACCGTCGCGGCGGTACCCGGGGCTGACCACGGCTCCGGATGGTCGATCGTCCGGGGCGGCGGTGTCAGATCGTGCCGCTCTCCCACCACCAGTCACGGCCGAGGTCGGCCCTGCTGTCGACGTGCTGGTGGTCGACGGTGTACCTCTCCAGCCCGGAGAACCCGCAGGTCTCCGCCTTCTGGTAGACGGTCTTGGTGGCCACGCCGGGCACGTCGAGGTCGGCCGCGGTGCCGTACAGGTGCATGCTGTCGCTCGCCCCGCCGATGTCGGCGTTGTGGGCGATGCTCCGGAAGCCGGAGTTGACAGTGATCGGCTTGTCGCCCAGCTTCTTGCGCAGCGCCTCCAGCTTGTACATGCAGCGGCGGGCGTTCTCCTTCACCTGCGCCGCGCTCACCTTGCCGCCGTTGAAGTTGCCGCTCGCCTGGTCGTAGAACTCGCTCCAGTTGAAGTGGAGCGTGGAGCCGTCCGACTGCTCCAGCGCGTTGAGCTTCGCCTGGGTGTTGGGACCGGCGCTGCCGTCGGCGGTGAGACCGTACGCCGCCTGGAACCGCTTGACGGCGGCCTCCGTACCGGGGCCGAAGTCCCCGTCGATGCCGACCCGGTTGTGGGCGGCACTGTCCGACGCCCAGCCCGCGATCCTGATCTGCAGCTCGGTCACGTCGGCGCCGTTGTCGCCCTGGTTCATGGTGCGCGACCACGAGTAGGCCTGGGCGACGCCCGAGAACAGCAGCTGACCGAACGTGGCGGCGGCGCCGGCGGCCAGCGTGCCGCGCAGCATGGTGCGGCGGTCGAGCGAGCGGCTGCCGACGGAGCGGCCGTCGGCGGAACGGAAGAGGAAGGTCATCGTCGTCCTTTCGGAACGGTGGTGCGAGAAGGAGCGGAAAAGAGGTCAGTAGGCGAGCTGGAAGTCCACGTCCTGCGCGCCGGTGTCATAGGGGCCGACGCGCAGGACGAAGCGGGTGCCGTCCTTGACGTCGGTGGCGACCGTCGCCCACGGGGTGCCGTGGAGGGAGTACGTGTTGTCGTGGTTGCACTTGGTGGTGTGGTCGACGAACACCACGCAGGCGTACAGGAAGCTCTGGTCGTCCGTGGTGAGCCGCATGTTGATGTCACCGCACCGCGAGGACGTGGTGAAGGGGCCGTACTCCCTGGGCCCGTCCCCCTTGTAGCGGTAGTTCAGGTTCTTCGCGCCGCCGTAGCAGGTGGTCGCCGCGGCCGAGGCCTGTGCGGCGGCGGGCGCGGCACCCGCTCCCAGCAGTGCGGCCACGGTGACGAGAGCTGAGGCGAGCATCCTGGTCCTGATCATGGTGGTCTCCGTTCGGTGAAGTGGGTGAGCGGGTCAGAAGGCGATCTGGAAGGTGGCGGAACTGCCTTCCAGATCGACGCCGTTGGGCACGGTGAACTTCGTTCCGTTCAGGACGTCGGTGGCGATGGTCGTCCAGCTCCGGCCGATCTTGGTCCAGTAGTTGCAGGCGCCGACCTTCGCGAACTGCACGCAGGCCCAGCCGAAGTCGGCGTCGCCGCCGGTCATGCGCATGTTGATGTCCGTGCAGCGGCTCGTGGTCACGTACGGGCCGAAGTCGCGCACCTCCCCGTAGTGCACCGTGACCGCTCCGCCGTAACAGCTCGTGGCGGCGGTGGCGGCCGAGGCGGGCGCCGGAACGGTGAAGCCCAGGGCGACGAGCAGGGCGACGAGGGACGCGCGGGTGAATCGGTCGAGCATGGGGTTCCTCCTCGGTACGGCCGGGATCACCGGTTGGCCAGCCGGTCCAGGTCGGCCTGGGTGCCGTTGAACACGTCGGCGGTCGCCGGTGCCTGGATGCCGGGGAAGAGCGCGGCGTCCGTGTACTGCCACATCGCCCAGGTCGTCGAGCCGTTGGGCAGCGGCGGCTGGGTGATCGACTGGCGGTAGTCCGCGAGTTGCAGCGGATACCGGGCGAAGGCGGTGGTCGAACTCAGGCAGTCGTCCAGGACGGACTTCTGGGTGTAGATGACCGGTGTACGGCCGAAGGCCGCCTCCACCCGGTCGAGCCAGGCTTTGGCGTCGTCCACCGTGCCGTAGGTGGGACAGCGTCCGCTGCCGTCGTCCATGCGTTCCAGGTCGAAGACCGGCGGCAGGTCGCCCGCCCGCTGCCCGGTGTACCCGGTCGCGCGTACGGCGGCGATGAACCGGTCGGCCTGGGCGCCTCCCGTTCCGGCCGCCGTACCCGTGTAGAAGTGGTACGGCGCCACGGCCAGCCCCGCCGCCCGCGCTCCCTGGAGGTCGGCGGTGAGGTAC
Organism: Streptomyces turgidiscabies Car8; assembly: GCF_000331005.1. Classification (GTDB taxonomy): domain Bacteria; phylum Actinomycetota; class Actinomycetes; order Streptomycetales; family Streptomycetaceae; genus Streptomyces; species Streptomyces turgidiscabies. The sequence goes on along the minus strand of NZ_AEJB01000208.1, from coordinate 66,393 downwards.
TCGTCGGTGACGTTCATGCCCCGGGTGGCCTTGACCGTCGCGAACTCGACGCCCGCCGCCCGCACGGCCTTCCAGTCGATCGGCGCGCCGCCGGGGTGCTGGTACTTGGCGGTGTCGAGGCCGTCGATCGGGTACCCGGCGGGGCGCGGTGGCGTGCAGTACGTGTTACGGCTGGACCAGTCCACCAGCTTCGCCCAGGTGTTCGGGCCCACGGTGCCGTCGGCGCCGAGGTTGGCGCAGTGCTGGAACTCGACGACCCGGGACTCCGTACCGCCCCCGAAGTCGCCGTCGATCGTCAGCGGCGGGTAGTGGAACGCCTCCATGGCGAGGTTCAGCCGGCACTGCACCTCCTTGACCTCGGTGCTCTTCGCACCCCGCTTCAGCGTCGGCCGGGTGTCGGTGTGGCCGCACACGGTGGCCTGCGCCGTGCCGGACGTGCCCTGGGTCGCACAGGTGTGCGGCTGGGTGGCCCAGGTGTTCAGCGCCGCCCAGGTCTGGGGGCCCAGCACCCCGTCCACGCCCAGCCCGGCACACCGCTGGAATTCCTTGACCCGTGTCTCCGTCGCCGGCCCGAAAGAGCCGTCCGCCGCGATCGGCGTGTACCGGCTCGGCTTCGTCGCCAGACTCAGCTCGCACTGCGCCTCGACCGCCGAGTCGCCCGTCGCTCCCCGTTCCAGGGTCGGCTGCGCGCTCGTATGCCCGCAGACCGCGACCGCGGTCGCCGCCCCGGCCTGCGCCGCCTGCGCCATCTGTACCGCCGTGGGCCCGTACAGGGGCAGGACCGCTGCCACGGCGAGGGTCAGACCGCGCAGAAGCGTTCTTGGTCCCATCAGGATTTCCCCCTACCTGTCTTGCTGTTCGTCTTGCGTATGGCTTGTGAATGACGTGCGAGTGGCCGGTTGTCCCCGGTCGGCGGCCATGCTGGCAGCGGCCGTCCCGCAGCGGATCCTTCTGCTCCGGATCGGGACGCCGGGACATTCGCACACCTGTGACCTGCGGGGACGGACCGCTGTTGGGACGAACCTGGGACGCGGGCACCGCAAGCCGCACCCGGAGCCGCAGCTCCTCGGCAGGGTCGACGGGGCGCACGCGCGGGCGAGTTCATCGACGGCGAGCCGTGCCTGGAACTGCCGCTGCACACGCGCGTCCCCCGGGATGCAGCAAGGGCGAAGAGGGAGCAGCATGGGATGCAGAGGAATCGTTTCGACCGGACTCGCCCACCGGCTCGGTCACTCGTCGAACGTTCCGGAAGTACACGCCGGATCAGGAATGGCCCTTCAACGGTCAATCAATTTCGTCCCGCGTTCCTCCAGCGCCTCTCCAGGATCCAAGAACGTCGCCGGACGTACTCCACGTGAGGCTCGGGAACGCGTCGGTCAGGTACTGATGACAAGTACCGGGGACGAGGAGGCGTCGTGACAGCCCTGACGCGGATTCAGCTGGAGGGCGGAGGCTGCGTCCTGGTCGAGCGGACGGCCGCCGCGTCGGACGGCCCGGTGAAGGCCGGCCGCATCGGTGACGCGGTCCAGGAGCTGCCGGTGACCCTGCAAGGGGCGCTGGAACCGGTCACGGAGGTGGCGCGGGCGGCGCTCGACCAACTGCGCAAGGCGCGCCCGGACGAGATCGCGATCGAGTTCGGGGTGGATCTCGCGGTCGAGGCCGGAGCCGTGATCACCAAGAGTCAGGCCGGTTGCCATCTGAAGGTGACGGTGTCGTGGACGAACGACAACTCCGTTCGTCCGTACGGGGACGAGAGCGCGGGCCGATCCCGATGACCAGCGCGGACGCGGACCGGAAACCGGCCGATGGTGTCGCGTCGGATCTGCTCGCCGCGGTGGCCCGGATCCTCGGACCGGACGAAGCGGTCGCCGGGGTGGGATTCCTGGTCGCCGAGGATCTCGTGGTCACCTGCGCACACGTCGTCGCAGCGGCCGGGGGCGCCCCCGGAGAGAGCATCCAACTCTCCTTCCCGCACGTGAAAAGCGCGGACAAGGTGGAGGGACAGGTCGCCGGAGAGCTGTGGCGCGCCGTCGAGAACGAGGACGTGGCGTTCATCCGGCTGAGCAGGACACCGGCAGGAACCCGGACACTTCCCCTGGGATCCGCGGGGGACTGCAGGGGACACGACGTGCGCTCGTTCGGATTCCCCACCCAGGCTCCGCCGGAGGGCCACTTCGGCTACGGGAAATCCGGAGATCTGCTGCCGGGCTCCGACGACAGGAGCGCGCATCTGCAACTCACCGACGCCAACGACCTCACCACCGGCTTCAGCGGCGGACCGGTCCTCGACGACGACACCGGTCTTGTCGTCGGCATGCTCACCGAGATCGCCGCGCCCGACGCCTACGAGAGGGGCCAGGGCATCGCGTACGTCACCCCGACCCAGGTGCTGCGGGAGATCCTGCCGGAACTCGCCGAACGGGAGCTGTGCCCCTACCGGGGGCTGGAGCCGTTCACCGCCGAGCACGCCCGGTGGTTCGAAGGCCGCCAGGAGGCGGTACGACAGGTCCTGGCGAACCTTGCGCAGCAGCGACGGCTGACCCTGCTGCTCGGGCCGTCGGGGTCCGGCAAGTCGTCGCTGATCCAGGCGGGGGTGCTGCGGGCACTGGCCGCGGGCGAACTGGCCCGCAGCGACCGGTGGTTGCCCGTCCTCACCCGGCCGGGGCAGAACATGCTCGCCGAGATCGAACGGGCGGGACTGCCGGGGGCGAGCAGCGAAGGGATCGTCGCGGCCGTCAACCAGCGGCTCGCGGCCGATCCCAGTCATCAGCGCGTCCTGCTGGTCATCGACCAGTTCGAGGAGCTCCTGGTGCAGTCCACCAACGGACGGCTGCGGGACATCCTGGCGGTGCTGGACGAGGTCACGACGGTGGCCGACGCCTACACCAAGGTCACCGTGATCCTGATCATGCGGGACGACTTCTACCCTCAACTGGCCTCGCTCGCGCCCAAGTTGCTGGAAGCCGCGATGCCGGGACTCCTCAACGTGCCCGGCACACTGAGCCAGCAGGACCTGCACGACATCATCGTCCTGCCGGCTCTGGACGTGGGCCTCCACTTCCAGCCCGGACTGCCCGAGCGGATCATCGGCGACGTCCTGGACATCACCCCGAAGGCGGCCATCACCCGCGAGGCACCGGTCACCGTACTGCCCCTGCTGGAGATGACGCTGGCCCAACTGTGGGACCGACGGCAGGACGGGTACCTCATCCACGAGGCGTACCGGCGTATCGGAGGGGTCAGCGGGAGCGTGACCACGTGGTGCGAGAGCGCCCTCGACGAGTTGTCCGCCGAGCAACGGCTCATCGCCCGGCGGGCGTTGACCTCGCTGGTGCACCCCGCCGACCCGAGCCACAACGTGACGGCCGTACGGACACAGGTCCCGCTCCACGAACTGCGCGACCTGGCCGCCGACCCGACCGACACGGCGACGGGTCAGCCGGCGGCCGTCGACGCGGTCATCGCCGCGCTCGCCCGTCGGCGCATCATCACCACGCAGACGCTCCAGACCCCGCAACGCCCCGGCGCCCCTCCCGGGGAACCGGTGGCAGAGCTGATCCACGAGGCGCTCATCCGTGACTGGGGGGCACTGCGGGAGTGGGTCGACCAGGATCACCGGTTCCAGGAGTGGCTCGACCGCACGCGCCAACGGCAGGACCGGTGGGCCACGGAGAAGGACGCGGGGGACCTGCTGGGCGGCTCGGCACTCGCGGAGGGCGTCGAGTGGTCGCGACGACGCCGGCTCCCGGTGGACATCGAGGCGTTCCTGACGGCGAGCAGACAGCGCCAGCGGGCCGGCATCCGCCGGAGCAGGAGGCTCAACGCTGTGCTCGGTGGGCTGCTGGTACTCGCCCTGCTCGCCGGGCTTGGGGCCATCTGGCAGTGGCGCACGGTGACTTCGGCCCGTCAGGCAGGGGTGTCGCGCCAACTCGCCGCCCAGTCCGACGAACTCATCGGCACGAATCCCGAACTCGCCTCGCTGCTGGCCGTGAAGGCATACGACAGCAGCCATACGTCCGAGGCCCTCGGCAGCCTCCGCAGCGCCGCGGCCCTGCCGACGCACCGCCGCCTCACCGGCCACACCGACGAGGTACGCGCGGTGGCCTTCAGCCCGGACGGACACACTCTCGCCAGCGCCGGCGCCGGCGGATCAGTCCGACTGTGGGACGCGAAGACGTTCAAGTTCCGCACCACACTCGGCGGACACGACGGGGCGGTGAACGCTCTGGCGTTCAATCGCGACGGCAGCATCCTCGCCACTGGTAGTGACGACAAGACCGTTCTGCTGTGGGACGTGGAAACCCGTAAACCCATCGCCACTCTGAAGAAGCACACGGGAGCGGTGAACGCGGTGGCCTTCAGTCCCGATGGTCGCACTCTCGCCACTGGTAGTGACGACAAGACCGTCCTGCTGTGGGACGTGGAAACCCGTAAACCCATCGCCACTCTGAAGAAGCACTCCGGAGCGGTGAACGCGGTGGCCTTCAGCCCCGACCGCGACACCCTTGCCACTGGCAGCGACGACAAGACCGTCCTCCTGTGGGACCTGGACAGCCGCCGACCCCGCGCCAAGCTCAAGGAGCACACCCAGTCTGTGACCTCGGTGGCCTTCAGCCCTGACGGCCACACCCTCGCCACAGCCGACGGCTACGACGCCATCTTGAGGAACGCGGTCAGCGGAAAGAAACGTACCGTCCTCTACAGGACAGCGCTCATGGTGGCCTTCAGCGCGGACAGTAAAACCTTTGCCACTGCCACCGACCGCTTCGTAGACGTGTGGGACGCGGCCACCGGTGCGCTCAGGACCACCCTCGCCGGACATCACAACGTTGTTCTCGGGCTGGCTTTCAGTCGGGACAGCCACACTCTCGCCACCGCGGGCCGCGACAAGGTGGTAGGCCTGTGGGACCCGGCCGCCAGCAACAACCGCACCACACTCACCGGACACAGCGATGCGGTGAACGCGATGGCCTTCAGCCCCGACGGCCGTGCCCTCGCCACCGCCAGCGACGACGAATCGGTCCGCCTGTGGGACCCAGCCACCCGTAAAGCCCTACTGAAGCCCGAAGAGCACACCGAAGTGGTGAATGTGGTGGCCTTCAGCCCCGACGGCCGTACTGTCGCCACGGGGAGCGACGACAAGTACGTCCGCTTGTGGAGCGCCGCCGCCGACAAACCTCCCGTAAAACTCACGGGACGCGACGCCGCGGTGTGGTCGGTGGCCTTCAGCCCCGACGGCCGTACTCTCGCCACGGGGAGCGACACCAAGTACATCCGCTTGTGGGACCTGGCCACCCGCAAGATCCGCCGGACACTCACCGGGCACCACGACGGGGTGAACGCGCTGGAGTTCAGTCCCGACGGTCGCACGCTCGCCACGGCAGGCGGCGATTCCAGAGTGCTGATCTGGGACCTGGCCACCGGTAAGGTCCGCGTCACCCTCACAGGACATGACGCTCCGGTAAACGCCCTGGCGTTCAGTCCTGACGGCCGGGTCCTCGCCACCGCCAGCGACGACGGAACAGCACGCGTGTGGGACGCGGTCACCGGTCGGGCGCGCAGCATTCTGACGAAGCACGTGGGATGGCTGTCCGCCCTGGACTTCAGCCCTGACGGCCGCACTCTCGCCACGGCAGGCGGCTACGACGGCACTGTCCGACTGTGGGACGCGGACACAGGCAGCGCCGTCAACAGCTTCGTCGGGGCGAACTACCCGTCCGGGGTGTCCTCGCTGGTGTTCAGCCCCGACGGCCGCACCCTGGCCACCTCCAGCGAAGACGGGACAGTACGGCTGTGGGTTGTCAGGGATGTCATGACCACCCTCGACCCCGACCAAGCGATCAAGCAGATCTGCCGCACGGTCCACCGCGACCTCACCTCCGAGGAACGTGCCGCCTACCTCCCCGACCCGTCAACAGACCCCGTCTGCCCGAAGGACTGAGAAGCGCCCCGCTTCCAGGCCGACCAGCCCCCGTCGGCCCCTGAACCGTGGGATCCGCGAAACCACGGCAACCTTTTCGGGCGCGGTGGAGACTGAGGGTCGGAGGCTGCCTCAACTGGAGCCCCGCATCGAGCACCTGTACTTCCGGACCAGCTAAGGACCTGCCGTGGCGTCCCGTTCCTCACGACGTTCCCAGCGCCGTTCGCCCCGTCGCCGGCGCGGCGTTCTCGTCTGTGCCGCCGCCGCGGCCGTCGCGATCGTCATATCCCTGGTCGTGGCTCTACGCCCCGACCATCAGGCTGACGACGGGGCCGGGACGGTCGCGTCCGCCGCCGGCGCCCGGGTGATCGTCCCGCCCACCACGCCGGAGCCGACACCGTCACCGACGCCCTCGGCCACCCGCTCCCCGGCCCCGAAGGCCACGCCGACCGTCGCGGCCGCCGCGAAGCCGAAACCGAAGGCCACGCCCAAGCCCCCGGCCACGGGTGGCGGGAGTGGCAGCGGTAGTGGCAGCGGTGGCGTGGCGGCCCGCCCGGCCTCCGGCTCGGCGCCGTTGGCGGGGCGGATCCAGCCCGGTACCACCTACACGGGGGTCGCCACCTTCTACGACACCGGAAGCGGCGACGGCGCCTGTCTGTTCGGGCCGACCAGCGACACGATGACCGCCGCGATGAACACCGCCGACTACGAGACGTCCATGGCGTGCGGGGCGTACATTCTCGTCCGCGCGGCGAGCGGGGCCTCCGTCACGGTCCGGATCACCAACGAGTGCCCCGGCGACTGCCTCCCCGGGCAACTCGACCTCAGCCCCCAGGCGTTCGCCAAGCTCGCCGCGCCCGTTACCGGCCGGATCCCGATCACCTGGAGCCTGCTGAGCCCCTCCGCGGCCGACCCGGTCTCGATCCGCTACAAGACCGGGTCCAGCAAGTACTGGTGCGGCATCCAGGTGATCGGCCACCGCAATCCGCTGGCCCGCCTCGAAGTCAGGACCGGCAGCGGCTGGGTCCGGCTGGCGCGCACCAGCTACAACTACTTCCTCTCCGAGCAGGGGACCGGGTGCGGTGGTGCGATCAGGATCAGCGACATCTACGGGGAGCAGCTGACCATCGACGGGATCACGGTGCGGCCGGACGTCGTCCAGCCCACCCGCGTCCAGTTCGCCGCGCACTGACCCACCGGTCAGCGACGCCCCAAGGCCCCCAGTACGGCTTCGAGTTGGCGCAACGGCTCGGCACCGGCGATACGGAGTACGACCGTGTCCGCGCCGGCCGCCGACAGCGCGGCGATGTCCTCGGCGGCCTCCGGGGCGGTGCCGGACACGGTGAACACGTCCTCCTGGGGGCGGTCCAGCCAGCCGGCCTGGCCCTCCGTCTGCGGGTGCAGGGCCCGTGCCACCTCGTCGGGGTCGTCGCCCACGCAGGCGAAGGCCAGCACCGTGAGGGTGTGGTCGGGGCCGGCGCCGCCCTTCGCGGTCAGCGCCCGGGTGTTCTCCAGGTCGCGCGGGCCGTGGCCCTCGGCGATCAGGGTGCCGTCGGCGACCTTGCCGGACAGCTCCAGCGAGAGGGGGCGCACCACACCCGCGACCACCGGCGGCGGTTCGGTGGCCGGGTGTACCAACTGGACGCCGTCCAGGCGCACTTCGCGGCCCGCCAGCTCGACCCGCTCCCCGCGCAGCAGGGCCCGCACGGAGGTGATCGTCTCCTCCAGCAGGGCCAGCGGTGAGCGGGGGGCGACGCCGACCGAGGCCATCCACTCCCGCACCCCGTGCCCGATCCCGGCGACGAGCCGGCCCGGGAACACCCGGGCCAGCGTCGCCAGTTCCATCGCCAGCAGCGCCGGGCTGCGCAGTGGAGCCGGGGCGATCCCGATGCCCACCCGCAGCCTTTCCGTCGCGCCGAGGGCCACGGCGGCGGCGGACACACCGCCGTTCCAGCCGAGGTCCTCGACCACCCACAGGTCGTCCACGCCGAGGGCCTCGGCCTGCCGCGCGAACCCGGGCAGCCCTTCCGGGGCCCAGTCGCGGTCGTACATCACACCGATCCGAAGGTTCGTCATGCTCCTGAACCTATGATCCGGACCGGCGCCGATCAACGAGGTATCAGCCGGACGGTGGCCGTCGTTCAGCCCTTGACCGGCTTGCCGCGGCCCCAGCCCCAGGCGAGGCGGTCGGCGCCGGACTGGTTGGTGGTGGCCAGCCAGGGGCGGTTGGGGTCGCCGACCAGCTTCTGGATCGAGTACATGTCGTCGGTGCGCAGGCCGGGCCAGTAGACGGAGCCCATCTTCAGCTCGCGGAAGACGTCGGTGACGGCCTGCATGTAGTTGACGAAGTTGTTGTCGGGCAACTTCTTGTTGTAGTCGAGGCCCGTCGTCATGAAGGCCCCGAACTCGTCCGCGACGGTCCGGTTGGCGCAGTCGCCGATACGTACCTTCAGGTCGGCCACCCACTGGTCGTAGGTCGCGTACTCCTTCCAGAAGCCGTAGTGGTGCAGCGACAGGTAGGTGCCCTTCAGGCGCGGGTCGGCGCAGACGGACGTGACGTGGTCGTTGTAACCGGCGCCGCTGACGAACACCTGGTTGCGGGGCACGGACTTGTAGGTCGCGAGCCACTTCGCCGCGATGTCGGCCCACTCGGTGTCGGTGTAGCCGTGCGGCTCGTTCATCGGCTCGAAGTAGACGTGCCTGTCCTTGCTGTAGGCCTTGACGACCCTGTTCCACATGGGCCAGTAGGTGGCCGTGTCGTCGATGAAGCCGTCCTTCTGGGCGCCGGTGCCCTCCCAGTAGGAGACGATCACCTTGAATCCCTGGTCGGACGCCGCGTCGATGACCGCGCGGTACGACTTCCAGTAGGAGCCGTTGACCGTGTACGGGTTGATCGGCAGCCGCACGGTGTTGGCACCGAGGTTCGCGCGGAAGGCGGCGATGATCCGGGTCGCCTTGGCGTAGGTGCGGGCGTAGTTGTCCGAGGTCGACAGACCGGACAGCTGGAGCAGGTCGTCGGCGAAGTTGTCGCGCGGGTCGGCCCAGTTGACGCCCTTGAACTGCGTCGTGTCCTTGCTCGGCGCGCCGTTCGCGAGGGCGGCGGCAGAGGTGGTGGCAGGGGTGGAGGCGGAGGCGGGACTCACGGCCACCGCCGTACCGCTGGTCGCGGCGATCGCGAGCGCCACGAGGGCGGCGCGCAGTCTGGGGGAGGGGCGGGTGGCGCCGAGGATGTTGCGCATCAACTTGCCCTTTCGCATGCCGGTCGGAGACCGAGGGGGGCGATGTTTACGTAAACATCGCGGCGCCGAAATCGTGGCACCCGCCACAGAGATCGTCAAGGTTTCCAGCGCGTAACGCGTCCGCTGGGTGGAACGGATGCCGACCGGTCGAACGTGAGGGTGCCCGATCATCGCCGGTCGAGCGTCTGAGAAGAGGGGATGGGTGCAGGGCGTCGCACGAGGCCGGGCCGGACAGGACTCAGCCGACAGACTCAACGAGACTGGCCCGGTGGCCCGGTGGCCCGGTGGCCCGGTGGCCCGGTGGCCCGGTGGCCCGGTGGCCCGGTGGCCCGGTGGCCCGGTGGCCCGGTGGCCCGGTGGCCCAGCCACGCCTCGGGCTTCGGATGGGCATGTCGGCAGTACCGGCCCGGCTCACGCCGACAGCCTGCGGGCTCCCTCCCCGTCGCCGTTCCGGTTCTGCCAGTCGGTGCGGTGGGCGCGGGCCGCCGATTCGGCGTGGCGCAGGGCCGGGGCGGGCACCGGCAGGCGGCGCAGGGCGTCCAGGGTGGTCAGCATGTGCTGGGCGAAGCGGTCGCCGAGGGGGGTGAGCCGGCCCGAGGACAGGGCGACGGTGGTCGCCTCGTGGGCGGCCAGCCGCCAGCGGGCGAACTGGGCGTGCGCGGTGGCGCGCAGCGCCGGGTCGGGTTCCGTCTCCCGGCGGCGCTCCCAGAAGCGGGCGACGCCCAGATGCGCGTACGCCCCGTGGAACAGGCCGGGCAACGGGCGGGGGTCGGGCCGCCAGGGGGCGTAGAAGCGGTCGGGGCCGCCCGGTTCGAACAGGTCGAAGAGATGGAGCAGCGCCGCCAGTTTGTTGTGCTGCGTCTCGTGCGTGAGGGTCACCGCGAGGCCCGTCGCCGAGGTCGGCGGAGACAGTGCCATACAGCCGAACGTCTCCGCGCGGCTGCCGCTTCTGTTGCCGTGGCCGGGGCGGATCAGCGGCACCAACAGATGTGGTCCGGCGGCCAGTTCCGCGTACGTCTCGGGATGGTCGGCGCGCAGGAGCCGGCAGGCGCCCCGGGCCGGGCCGGCCCACCGGTGCGCCTCGGCGGCGGAGAGGCCGTCCGGGTGGCGGGCGGAGTGCGGGAAACAGGGCGGGTCGAGGGTGTCCAGCAGCAGCGGGGCGCCGCCGTCGAGGACGGTGAGCAGCTGCGCGCCGTACCAGCGGCCGGTGATGCCGTGGAAGCCGTCGGGGTCGACGGAGCTGACGGGTTCGGGTGCGTGGCCGCCCAACGGACCGCCGGGGTAGGGGAGTCCGGGCACCTCGACCGTTTCGCCCACCGCTGTGACGCGGCACCGGCCCGCCCCGTCGACACGTACCTCGGCGAGGTCGCCGGGGCGGGCGCCGGGAAAGCGGGCGCGGCCCAGGGACGGCAGGGCGGCCCAGGAACCGGCGAGGGGCAGCTCGGCCCGGGTCGGCAGCCCCGCACGGGCAGCCGCCGACACCGCCAGGGCCGTGAACCAGTGCACGGGTGGCGGGAGTTGACCGTTCGGGTGGCGCAGCTGGGCCAGCAGGCCGAACAGGGCGGGGCCCGCCGACGGGTGGGTCAGTACGGCCGCCACCGCCTCGGGCGAGGCACGCGTGGCGTCGGTGAACAGCCCCCAGGCGCGCTCGGCCGCCTCACCGGCCCGCCCCCCGGTCTCCCGGGCCGCCACGGTCACGGCGTACGCGCAGGCCAGGCGCCTGCTGTACTCGGCACGGCCCAGCAGCCGCAGGGCCTCCGCCCCGCCACCGCCCGCGGCGATCGCGTCGAACAGCGCCCCCGGCATCCGGTGCGGCGACGGGTTCATGCCGCTCCCGAGGACAGCGCCACGCCGGGCGCCCCCAGGTCCGCGGTCAGGCGTCCCCGTACGCGGCCGATGAGTTCGGTGAGGTCGGCGCAGTACACGCTCGGGTTGGCGAAGCCCGTGGCGCGGTCGTAGCGGGTGGCGTAGTGGCCGCCTCCGCAGACCCGGTGCAGGGGACAGGCGAGGCAGGCGGCGGACAGGGCGGCGGTGCCCCACTGGCGGGCCGCGACGCCCGGGTGGAGCAGCAGGGTGTCGAAGGAGTGGCGGTGGATGTCGAGGCCGGTCCGGGCGGCGCCGTCGTACGCGGTGCGCAGCGTGTCGTCCTGGGTGAGGGAACCGTCGGTGTCGACCACCGCGTAACGCACCGGGGACAGACCGAGTGCCTCGCTGCGCGGGGTGGCGCCGAGCAGCAGGGCGAGAAGGTTGTCGAGGAGGCGGACCGAGGTCTCCTTGGTCCGGGCGCCGTACCAGCGCTCGAAGACCGCCCACAGCCAGTCCGCGTACGGGGTGCGCCGGCCGCGCGGGTCCAGACCGGGGGGCGGGGTCTGCCAGTTGCCCAGCGGGAGAAGGAAGTCGACGGCCGGGGGGCCGTGGGTCAGCAGGGCCTCGTACGTACGCACCGGGTCGTTGCGCAGGTCGATCGTGCACAGCAGCGCGCCGAACAGCCGGCGGTGGCGCCCGCTCGACAGGCGACGCAGCGAAGCCTCGACCCGGGCGTGGCTGCCGCGGCCGTCGGCGCCCCGGCGGTGGCGGTCGTGGGCCGCCCGGGTGCCGTCCGTGCTGACGCCGATCCGGACGTCCAACTCGCCCAGCAGATCGAGACGTTGCTCTGTCAGACGCAGCCCGTTGGTCTGCAGGCTCAGGTGCAGGCGTACCCCGTCACCGAGCACCGCGCGCAGGGTGCGGACCGTCCGGGCGAGCGCCTCGTCGCCGATCAGCAGCGGCTCGCCGCCGTGCAGGACCACGCCCGCCTCGGTCGTCCCGTGCGCGGACAGGTGCTCGGCGATCCGCTCGGCGGTGCGGGCGAGGGTCGCCGGGGTCATCGTGCGGGGCTGGGCACGCCAACTCTGGTCGTGCGAGCGGTACATGTAGCAGTAGTCGCAGGCCAGGTCGCAGCGGCTGTGCACCTTCAGGACGAAGGAGTCGAGCGGAGTCGGCTGCCAGCCGGCCGCCCGGCGCGCCGTCACGTCGGCGATCGTCGGCCAGGGCGGTTCGGTCCGGCCCAGTGGCGGTCGACTCATCCGCTTCCCCCCGAAGGCGTACGTCGCGGACCCAGGGCCTGTCCGGTGCCTGCCCGGTGCCTGTCGTGCCGCCCGTCCGGGCGTCGCCGACGGCACACTCTGTTCGACGTGCGACCAGTATTCGGGCGGGTCAACTTCAGCGTCAACATCATGAATGAGCCAACGAAGGTCGACTGCGGGGAAGTTGAGCGACGCTCACCGTCTCCGGCTCCTGCCGTAACGGCAGTTGGCGGCGTTACGCTGGAGAGCCTCTCCGTGTTCCTCCGACACCCCATGGAGTGACCCGCATGGCAGTCGCCGACGGCACCGCCCCCGCCGGGGCGGGTACAGGAGCGGGACCGGGTGAAGGCCCGGACCCCGAGGTCGAGTCGGTCGTTCTCGACCTGGTGGCCCTGTCGCCCGAGGACATCGGAACCCTGCCCGACTCGGTGCTCGGCGCGTTGCTGCGCCAGGTGTACGACAGCTGCGCCGAGGGCAATCCGTTCGTCACCGGGCACAGCGAGAGCGTATGAGACACGGGGCACGCGGGATTGCTCCGGACGCCGTGCGCCAGGTGCGCGGCGTCCTATACTGGCGCTCCTCGGCCGCCCTTTTTGTCCCCCTTGTTCACCGCCGCGCCGAGCGGAGACGTGCCGAGCGGAGAAGCCATGCCAGACGCCAACACCCCTGACCGGCCAGGGCCGTTCGCGGTCTTCCTCGCCACCTCCGAGAACCTGGGCCTCAGCACGACCCTGCGCAACGTCGCCGACATCCTCGCCGACACCAACCGCAGCGTCCTCCTCGTCGACGGCCGCTCCGGCGAACCCGGCGCGAGCGCGCCCTTCCCCCACCCCGAACCCGGCCGGGTGCACACCGCGACCGCTCCCGGCGGCCCCGCCCTGGCCGCGCTCGCGGAGGACCCCGTCGCCGCCGAGTACGACCATCTCCTCGTCGAGGCCCCTGTACCGGACGCCTCCGAGGAGACGGAACCGGTGCGCTTCGCCGCGGACGCCGACACGCTCGTCGTCTGTTTCGCGATGACCGCCTGGTCCATCGACGGGGCCGCCGCGCTCGCCGAGGACCTGATCGTCCGCCGGGGCGGCCGGCCCGTGCGGCTGCTCACCCTCGGCCTCAAGAGCGACATCGGCGTCCACGACCGGCTGCGCGACTCCCGCGAGCGGGTGCGCCGGAAGTTCGCCCCGGTCGCCGCCGCGCTCGGCGGGACTGATGTCACCTTCCTCGAAATCCCGTACAACCCGCTCTACCAGGACAGCCGCAGCCTCGCCGTCGACGCGGAGGACGTCGGCACGATCAGCGGACTGCGCCCCTACTACGAGCAGCTCGCCGACTGGCTGCGCGCCCGCCGCGCCACCCGTCTCACCGACGTCACCGTCGTCCACTCGGCCCGGCACGCCCTGTGGGCCGCGTGGCTGCGCGACCGGCTCGCCGTCAAGGGAGTGCGTACGGAGCTGCGCCGCGCCGACACCTACGCCGGCGAACGCCCCGACCCCGGCGCCGCGTTGCTCTTCCTGTCGCCCGACGACGCCGACGACACGCTCCTCGAACAGATCGGTGCCCTCTCCCACACCGACGTCCGCATCCTCCTCGTCGACGAACCGTTCCCGCACACCGAGGCCGCCCACCACGAGCGGATCGACCTGCGCGACACCACCGAGGACCAGGCGCTGCGGCTGCTGTACACCGGCCTCGGCCTCGGCGCGGCCGAACCCGGCGACAGCGGTGACGGGGCCGGGTTCCCGCGGCTGCCGGAGACCACCAACGTGGGGGCGCGCAACAACGCCTTCGTGGACCGCCCCGCTCTGCTCGGCACGCTCCACGAGGAGCTGCGCGGCGCCGCCCGCGACGGCGCGTGCCTGGTGCTGCACGGCCCCAGCGGCTGGGGCAAGAGCGACACCGCGCACGAACTGTGCCACCGGGTCGGAGCCTCGTACGACGTGGTGTGGTGGGTGCGCGCCTGGGAGCGCACCCGCGTCGAGCGCGGCCTCGGCCGGCTCGCCGGGCGTCTCGGCGCACCCGAGGACCGGGTCGGCACCGACGGGGACGGCGTCTCCCGGCTGCTGTCGCGGCTCTCCCGTACCGACGGCGAGGCGGACAGCTGGCTCATCGTCTACGACGGTGTCACCGACCCCGCCGAACTGCGCGGCCTGCTGCCCGTACCGCACGAGCGCGGGCACGTCCTCATCACCAGCCGGACCGCACCGGCCGGCAGCGACCCCGCCGAGGACGTACGCCCGCCGCATCTGCGGCCCCTCGGCATCGCCCCGATGGACGCCGAGGAGAGCCGCGCGCTGCTCGCCGAGAAGGTGCCGGAGGTCAGCGAGCGACAGGCCCGGCAGATCGCCAGCGTCGTCGACTCGGTCCCGCAGGCACTGCACCTCGCCGCCCACTGCCTCGCCGAGCGGACCGCCGCGCACCGCCGCGACGACCACATGAACCAGGACGCCGCGGTCCGCGCCGCCGTCGGTGACCTCCTCGCCGAGTACCGCGCCGGCAAGACCGAACTCCTGCGCACCACCGACGCGGTGTCGCCCGTCGCCGTGATGGTGCGGGTCGCCCGGCGCGTCGTACGGACCACCCCGGGCGCTCTCGCCTGGGGCGCCGAGAGCCCCGAACGCGACGCCGTGGGCTGGCTGTTGGGCGCCGCCTCCCTGCTCACCGGGCGAGGCATGGGCCTGGAGCTGCTGCGCTCGCGCCGCATCCTGTCCGAACTCGCCCGTGACGACGAGTCGTCGACGCCCGCACCCGCCGGCACCGAGGTACTGCTGCCCGACGAGCACATGGTGAGTGTCGCCCTGTGGGCCCTGGCCCAAGTGGGCCTGCTGGACGTCGACTTCGACCGCGCCCGGCAGCCGCTCGTCCAGCATCACGGGCTGCGCGACCTGATCCGCGCGGACATGGACCCCGCCGAACGCGCGCACATCGAGTCCGTGCTGCGCAGCGTCCTGTCCGAACACGCCTCGCAGAAAGAGGACCTGCCCCCCGACTGGGCCCGCGAGGTGTTCTCGCTGCGCCTGTGGGAGGACCCCCGGCCCCGGGTGCGGCGCTCGCTGCTGCGTCACCTGGGCGCGCTCAGCCAGCGTGCCGAGGCCGCCGACCTCGACCGCCTCCTCGACATCGCCGGGCAGGCCCGTGAGCAGTGGCGAGTCGACAACAGCGACACCACCGACAACAACGACAACAGCGCTGGCAGCGAAGGCAGCCACAGCAGCCGCGACAGTGACAGTGACAGCGGCGGCCACGGCGACGAGCAGTCACCCGAGTACCTGCGGCTGCTCAACTTCGTCGCCCGCGCCCACCGGCTGCGCGGCGACTACGACCTCTCCCGGCGGATCGCCCAGGACGCCCTGCGCGGCCACCGCCGGCTCCTCGGCATCACCCACCCGCGCACCCTGCTCTCCGCCGACTCCTACGCCGCCACCCTGCGCGCGCTGGGCCGCTTCGACGACGCCCTGCTGCAGATGCGGCCCGTCCTCGCGGGCCTCACCCTGCTGCTCGGCCCGCAGCACACGGCCACCATCCAGGCCGAGCACAACCTCGCCCTCACCGAGGCGCTCACCGGCCGGGTCGCCCCCGCCCTGGCCGCCATCCAGGACCGCTTCCGCTACCGCCAGGCCGTCGGCGGCACCGACGACCCCGTCGCCTGGAACGCCGCCGAGCTGCTCGCCTACCTGTACCGCGCCGCCGGACGCGACGGCGAGGCGCGTGACCTGCTGCGCCAGAAACTGCGCCGGCACGGCGACACCTGGGACCTGGTCCGGCTCCGTACCGAGGTCGGCCTCGCGGTCAGCGAACGCCGGCTCGCCGACGGCTTCCCCGCCTTCAAGGACCCCCTCTACAGCTACGAACTCGCCCACGAACGCGACCTGCGGGCCCTCGGCCTGTACGTCGACCGGTTCGGCCCCGACCGCTTCGACACCGTGCGCTGCCGGTTCAGCTACGCCGCCGACCTGCACGCCCTCGGCAAGGTGGAGGAGGCCGAACAGCAGGCCCGGCAGTGCGTGGACAGCCTCGCCCGCTGGTTCGGGCCGGGGCACCCCTACACGGGCGTGGCCCAGGTGCGCCACGGGGTCTATCTGCGGGCCGGCGGCGAGCTGCGGCTGGCCGAGGGCGTCGGCCGGGGCGCGCTCAACCTCCTCACCCACAAGCTGGGCCGGGCCCATCCCTGGGTCGCCGTCGCGGAGAACTCCCTTGCGGCGACGCTCGCTTCGGCGGGCCGCGACGAGGAGGCCGTCGAACTCGCCCGCACCGCCCTGGCCCGCCTCGGCGATCTGGGCATCGCCCACCGAGTCGGTGGCCGCCGGGTCGGCGCCCACCTGGACCGCCTCACCGGCGTCGACCCCACCCGCCCCGTCCCCCCCTCGGGCTACGACATCGACCTGGAACTCCCCGACGTATGACCCACCGGCCCGCACGACAGCCCCCGCCCACCGACCGGCAAGGCACCGACGAGTAAGCCACCGCCCCAGCAAGGCACCGAGCCGCGAGCCACCGAGCAGCTAGCCGCCGACCAGTACGCCACCGGCCGGCACCGCACCGACCAGTGAAAGGTGAGTACCCGTGGCAGCCCCCGTCCCGCTCCGGAGCACCACGCTGAAGGAGTCCCACTGGACTTCCAAGCGCCACGGCCTGATAACCGCGCTGTGCGAGGAGACCCTCGCGCGGACGCCCGCGATCCGGTCCCTGGCCCACTACAGCAACGGCATCCTCGACTTCGCCGTCCTGAGAGCGGACCGCGCCCCGCTCTCCAGCCTGATCACGGAGATCGGTGACGACGCGCAGAACGAGTCGCTGCCCGGCTCCAGGCTGCTGCTGTGCACGCAGGATCTGGGCGCCGTCCTGCGCCCGCTGAAGACCGGCGAGCTGATGCGCACGGTCCTCGCGGGCACGCGCGCCGGCCTGTGGGGCGGCCGGGCCCGCCCCGACGAGTTCCTGGCGGCGGTGACGGACGTACCCGACGCCGTGCCCGCCATGGACGAGGCGATGAACGGGCTCGTCGCCCGTATCCGCACCGAGGTCCACGGGCTGCCCGACGAGTTGCTCGGCGGTGACGCACAGGCGAGGCCCCATCTCCAGAGCGGGGAGGCGCCCGCGGGCCCCCACGTCGACTTCGGAACGGCCGCCGCCCCCGACACCGTGTACGAGCAGCGCCTGCGCGATCTGTGGCGCGGCCATGTGAACACCACGGACCTCCAGTACGCGGGCTACTACCGGGACTGGACCCTGGTCTGTGTCGGTGACGTCTTCGACAGCCAGGAACTCGGCCCCCGCTTCATGGACGTGAGCGTGCGCACCCGGCGGACCGCCTACCGCGACCTCTCACGCAGCCTGCGCGGCCATCTGATCCGCCTCAAGGACGCGCTCGACCTGATCGCCCCGCCCCCGGGCAGCGGCGCCTCCGTCGAACGGCTCGTCCTCGACGTCCAGGAGGGCGCGGTGTACGTCCACTGGACCTCGCCCCGCGCCTTCCTCCTCGGCGTCACCCTCGACCAGCGGCAGGTGGGCAACGCGGAACGGCGGCTCGCGGGCCTCGCCCGGACCACGGGCGGCGTGACCGTACCGCCGCCCCGCTGAACACCCGTACCACTAAGGCACGGCCGGAGCGCTCAGCGTCCCCCACACCTCCTCCGCCAGCACCTCCACCGTGCGGGCCGGGGTCAGCGGGTGCTGGTGCTCGGCGTTGCCCAGCAGATGCACCGGCAGCACCTCGACCGCGCTCTCGTACTCCCGGCAGATCCGGCGCAGTTCGCTCAGCTGCACCTCGGTCGGCGAACCCGGCGTCGCCGCCCGGGCCCAGGTCGCGACAGCGCCCCGGAAGTCCTCCGTCAGCGCCCGCACCAGGGTCGCGCAGCCCAGCACGCTCAGCTCCGCCGCGCTCGCCGCCGTCCGCCGGTTCATGGTCCGGCCGGCCACCCGCCGGGTCACCGACTCCAGCATCGCCAGCGCGTCCCGGAACCGGCGCCACACCGGCCCCGGCAACTCCTCGGCCGGCTCCGCCTCGGGGGCCGTGTGAACGGACTGGGGCGTCCCGCCGGGCGCCCCCGTCGCGCCGGGACGCACCTCCAGCGTCATCGCGGCCAGGTTGCGACGCATCTCGTCCAGGTGGGCCGTCTGCTGCGCCAGGTTCCGGCGCATCCGCTCGCCCAGTTCGGCGAGATCCTCCTCCCGGCCCTCCTCCACGAGCCGCCGCTCCAGCTGCAGCAGCGCCTCGTGCACCTTCTTCGGGAACCCGCCCTGCCGGTACACCAGCGGGCGGGAACCGATCGACCGGCCGAGCCGGTCCTGCATCGCGTGCGACACCAGCCCGTTGACCACCAGCAGTGCCTCGAACCGCCCCGGGCGCACCGCGCCGCGCAGCCCGTTCACCTGGGTGACGATCCGTTCGACGTCGTCGGCGAGGAGCAGGGAGCGGGCGTAGACCACCGCGATGTAGGCGTTCGGGGCCGGCGACAGCCAGTACAGGACCTCCTCCCGGCCGCCCGCCGAGCGCGCGAGCCTCGCCGGCACCGGATCACGGGAGGCGATCCGCCACTGCCCGAGATTCAGCGCGTCGTGCACATCGCCCATGACCCGCTGGTACGACACCCGCTCGTGCAGCGCCCGTACCGCCTTCAGGACGGTGACGCCCGGCACCCGTCGCACCAGGCCCGCGGTGTCCTCACTGAGCTGCCAGGCCTCCCGGCACGTCTTGAGCACCTCACGGGGCACACCCTCGGTCAACTCGTGCAGCAGCCGCAGGGCTTCGTCGTCGAAGGGCCCGGTGGGCGGCGGCGCGGCGCCGGTTGCGGGCGACGGCTCGGACGTCCCGTCGGCGCCGGCCGTCACCTCGCCCGTGCCATTCGTGTCGAGCGCCCCGTCGGCCCCGCCCGACCCGTCCGCCTCCCCGCCCGAGGCCAGATAGCGGGCCACCAGCTTCCCCGTACGGTCCTGGTCGAGCCCTGTCGGCCACAGCTGCACCACCCGCTCGTGCACGCTCTGGCGCAGCGCCCGCAGTCCGTCGGGCGAGGAGCAGAAAACCAGCAGACCGCCGTGGCTCGTGTAGATGTTGATGAGGCGTTCGAAGGCGTCCATGAACGCGCCCCGGTTGTCCGCCGGCCAGTCGAGCACCTTCTCCAGCGAGTCGAGGAGCAGGACGTACGGCTGTCCGACCCGGCCGTGCAGAAAGCCCTGCACGGTCAGCGCGTCGAAGACCCGGTCGATGCCCGCGGCGAGGTCGTGGCGCCCGTCCGACGGGCCGATGGCCTCGGTGATGCCACGCTCACGCAGCGGCTCGGCGGGCTCGGCGCCGTTCAGCCAGTTCCACACCATGCGGTTGAACGGCGGCTCCAGCAGCAGCGCGAGCGCGGTGGAGTACCGGCGGTGCTCGGTGACATCGCCCAGGGTGCCGCGCAGATCGGCGTGGATCACCTCGGGGTCGTAGCGAAGTGCCGACACGACCTTGTCCGGGTCGAGGACCCGGTCACGCAGCCCGGTGGCGATCTCCCGCAGGGTGCCGCGCCGCGGGTCGTCGTCGGCCGCGCCGACCCAGCCGGCCGTCACATAGGCGTAGTAGTCCCGCACCAGTTCCTCGAAGGCCCGTTTGCCCTGCTCGGTGTCGCCGGGTCCGCGCAGCCGGTCGCGGTAGAGCCGCCCCATGTCCTGTGCGGGTTCGTCCACTATCCACGTCGCGGTCTCGGCGTGCCGTGCCCGGATCGTCTGGTAGGTCCGGCGCAGGGCGTGGCTCTTGCCGAGGCCGAACTCGCCCACCAGAGCGATCGCCCGGCCACGCCGGCCGCCGGCGGCGGGTGGCGCGAAGTAGTCGTCGACGAGCCCCTCGACGTCCTTGATCAGCGGGGTGTCGATGTGGGCGTTGCCCGAGTCGGCCGCCCGGACCCGCGCGTCCCCCAGGTCGGACAGGGGTCCGAGGCGCACGACAGGGCTCAGCGGGAAGGGGTTCTGGTGCCAGGTGTGTCCACTGGTCGGTGTCACGATGGCACTCCTCATGTGTCCGGTGTCGGCCTTGGGAGCGGCGAGCGGGTGCGGCGGGTACGTCTGTTCGGTTCCTGTGTACGGCCGGAACGGGTGCGTCGGGAGCCCCTCGGTCAGTCGGATCTGCGGGGCGGGCGGCCCATGTCCGCGAGGCCGAGGTCGGGCGGGGTGAGATGGTCGGCGGTCACCCGTACCCGGCCGTCCGTGAGTCTCTGCTCCTCGGCGATCCGGAAACACTGCTGGCGCAGGTACCGGACGTCGGCGAAGCGCCACAGGTTCGCGTCCCCGCCCCGCCCCGGGATCGCGGGCGGCGGAGGCGGCGCGTTCCCGCCGTCGGGATGGCCGCCGCGAACGGCCTCGGTGAACTTCACGGTGTCCTCCGTGGCGAGCGAACCGAGCGAGAGATGGGTGACCGCCTTGCCCGTGGGCAGCCCCGCGATCACCTCGCCCGCCGTGTCCGGATCCTGATGACTCATCTCGACGAACAGTACGATCCGGCTCTGTGCGTGACTCAGCCAGGTTTTGAGGAAGTCCGTCCGCACCTCGCCCCCGGCGTCCCGCCAGTCGATGTGCGGGATGATGGCGAACAGCAGACCGTTCTGCCGGGTGAGCAGTCTGCTGATGCCGCGGAACGCCGCGCGGATGTCGTCGCCGGTGACCGACGGGTCGAGCGGAACCCCGGGGAACTCCTTCTCCAGGGTCTCGACGAGCTTGTTGCGAATGGCCGCGTTGATCTTCTGGGTGCTGACGAAGTGGCCGCTGCCGTCCCAGCTGACGTCCTCACCGCCGTTCACGTACCCCCCGGCCATCGCCACGATGGGACGCGGCGCGAGGTGGGACCGCTCCTGCTCCCTGAACCTCCGTGCGAGCTCCTGGAAGTACTCGTGCGCCCGGTGCACGCACCGGTGGATGAGGGTGGTCTTGCCCATGCCCACCGGCCCGGTCACCACGACCAGATGCCCGCGTACGTCCGGCAGCAGCAGCCCGGTCAACTGAGCCCGGAGACACTGCTCGAACAGGTCGAACTGCTCCCGGGCGTGGTCGACGTCGACCCACTGGTGGGCGTGGCTCCCGTCCTTCCAGGGCACCAGCGGATGGTCGTCCATCGGCCGGGCGTGCCCAGCGGGCAGCAGGTCCCTGATGTCGGGAAGGAACACGCCGAACGGGTTCTCGTCGTACTCGTCCTGTGCCGTGGTCACTCCGCGCTCCCCGTCCCCGCTGCCCCGGGGCGTACCGGCCGGTGCCGGACGGCGCGCCAACTCCAGTGCAGGGAAGTGCGGTCGAGGCCGGGCAGGGAGCGCAGGCAGCGGTCCACGGACTCCTGCTCGCTGTTCGCCCGACGCGTGCGGGTCGGCGCGTCGAGCAGGTACCGGCCTGCTGTCCGCGGCAACGGCTCGGCCAGCGGCAGCGCGTCGGTGAGCCGCTCCGCCTCGGCACGCCGGGCCGAGGGGCCGGGCACCCGGGAGAGGGCGACGGTCAGTGCGTCCCGCGTGGCGCGCACCGCCGTGTGGTCCGCCCGCTCGTCCTGGCCGTACTCGGCGAGGTACTCCCGTACGGCCGCCCGGTAGGCGCTCTCCGTCGTCCCCAACTCCTGCCGCAGCGAACGCCGTTCGGACTGGCCGCGTTCGTAGGACTGACCGCCCAGGGTGAGCAGCGCACCCGCCAGGAGCAGGGGCAGCTGTTTCAGCAGGGCGATGAGCCAGCCGTCCTCGCCGCCGCCCTTGTCCTCCTGCGCGGCCGACGCCGGGGAGTCCGACTCGGCGGCCATCAGCGCGGCGCAGGCCCGCCCGAAGTCGTCGTCGTGGTCCTTGGCCCACCGTTCCGGCGACACCTTCGCGTCGGCCTTCAGCAGCCCCAGCCTGACGGCCGCCGGGAGCAGGTCGGTGCGGTGGACGGGGTCGAGGCAGTACACCAACTGGGCATCCCGCTCAGGGGAGTCGGCGCCCCCGGAGGCGGCGAAGGCCGGCGCGGTACCGGTGGCCAGCAGCAGGAGGACCGCCCCGGTCGCCGCGCGGGACGCGTGCCGTCCGCGAGGCCGGCGGCCCGGGGGAGCGGTACCCCGAGGGCTCCGGGCGCTCCGGGGGTTCCCGGCGCCCCGGACCGGCGGCCGGGTGTCGTCGCGGGGCACCCCTCGCACCCCTGATCTCCTCGCCTGCCTCATCAGCGTCTCCCCCGTCCGGTGCCGGAACCTCACACACTCACACGCCTGCTGGGTCTCGTACGTCTTGCATTCCCCACGGCCGCCGCCTGTCCCACATTTCCGGCCGCCCGAACTCCGTTCACGCGACCGACTGTTCGTC
Organism: Streptomyces turgidiscabies Car8; assembly: GCF_000331005.1. Lineage (GTDB taxonomy): Bacteria > Actinomycetota > Actinomycetes > Streptomycetales > Streptomycetaceae > Streptomyces > Streptomyces turgidiscabies. Next base: position 43,904 of record NZ_AEJB01000208.1, on the reverse strand, counting down.
CTCCGTCCGCTGGTCGTACGGGGAGTGACGCTCGGAGCCGGAGGAGAGTTCCCGGCGTCCGCGTGCCCGCCGTCGCCGGGGCGGATGAGCCAGGAGCGCCTGCGAGGTGCCGTACAGCAGGTTGACGGTGATGACGGCCGGCCCGACGGTCGCGGCGGTGCCCGGGAAGTCCCGTTCCAGGGTCAGGGCGATCAGTACGGCAGTGATGCCGTTCTGCTGGCCGAGACCGAGCGCGATCCGGTCCCCGCGCTCCAACCCCCTGACGAACAACGGCAGTACGACCAGCGCCACCACCGCCTGCGCGGCGAACGCCGCCACCCCGAGCACGAACCCCGGCCACAGCCGCACCCCGTGCGCGAGCAGCAGCCCGAGTGTCAGGAACGCGGCGAGGAACGCGCCGCCCACCGCCCGGCCGACCGCCTTGTCCAGCACCGTGGCACGCAGCACGAGACCGGCCAGCGCCACCCCGAGCATCAGCTGGTCCAGCGCCGCGAGCACCAGCATCGCCCCGACGAGCAGCACCGCGCCGCCCGCCTTCGTGCGCCGGACCGCCACCACGTCCGGCAACCGTGACGCCACCCGCCGCCCGGCCCACCACAACAGCACCACGGCGGCCAGGAGTACGGCGTTGAAGAGGAGCCCGGTCGCGTAGTCGCCGCCCGCGCCCCGGCTGATCTCGGGGGTGCCCTCGTGCCCCGCCGCCGTATAGGCGTACCCCGCCAGATACAGCGTCAGCAGGACCGTCATCGGGTCGTCGAACGAGGCCCACGCCGTCAGCAGCGACCGGGCGCGCGGCGACATCCGCCCCCTGCCGGTCAGGGCGGCCACCGACAGCGGGTCGATCTGGGCGACGGCGATGCCGAGCACCAGGTACTCCGGCCGCCGGAACACCAGCACCATCGTGCCGGCGATCAGTCCGGCCTTCAGGACCACACCCAGGGTGACCGCGGCCACCACACCGGGCAGATCGGCCCGCAGCGCCCTGAGATCGATCGAGTACGTGCTCCCGTACAGCCCGACCGCGAGCAGCAGCGCCGCCCCGAGCACATAACCGTCGGAACGCACCAGCGCCGAGACGTCCACCACCAGACCGGCCAGCACGCCGACAACCAGCAGGCCCGCCGCGCCGAGCACGATCCCGGAGACCACCTCGGGCAGCCTTCGTAAGCGGGTGCGCAAGGATGTCCCCATGGCCTTGTCCCCCCTCCGCTCCGCCCCCGCGCGCTGTACGGCGGGACCGGAGACATGCCCCCGGTGGTACGGGTGTGACCGCCCGTGGGGCAGGTGAATGCTAGGGGCCCTGGTGCCGAGGGAAAAGGCCGCACACCAGCTCTTCCGCCCGGCTCGTCGACGCCCCCTGGCCGGTACGCGACCCGACGGGCCGGCGCCGCTGCCGTCCCACCCTGTCCCGTCCCGTCCGTCCTGTCCTCACGATGCCCGGCACGAGGCACCCGCGAACCCGTTTCGGTGCCCTGGCCGAAAGCCAACGTTCTTTTCCAGCAGGGTATTTGACGCCCGTAGACTCACCCGGTGACAAAGGTGACACGCGACGACGTCGCCAGGCGCGCGGGCACTTCCAGCGCGGTCGTCAGTTACGTCGTCAACAATGGCCCCCGGCCCGTCTCGGCGGAGAAACGCCGACGCGTTCTCGAAGCCGTGAGGGAACTCGGCTACCGCCCCGACCGGGTGGCCCAGGCCATGGCCAGTCGCCGTACGGACCTGCTGGGGCTGATCGTTCCGGACGCCCGCCAGCCATTTTTCGGGGAAATCACCCATGCGTTGGAACGCGCCGCCGCCGACCGGGGGAAAATGGTGCTCGTCGGTAACTCCGATTACCAGGAGGAGCGCGAAATCCATTACCTGCACGCCTTTCTGGGGATGCGGGTGTCGGCGCTGATCCTGGTGAGTCTGGGGCTCGGTGACCGGATCGCCGCGGAGCTCGACGCCATGGACACCCGGGTCGTGCTGATGCACGAACGGTCCGCGTCCGTACGCAAGTTCGCCGTGGTCACGGACGATGTCGAGGGTGCCAGGATGGCCACCCGGCATCTCCTCCAGCACGGTCACACCGCCGTGGCCTGCCTGGGCGGCCCCGAGTCGGCTCCCATGGCCGGCGATCCCGTCGCCGACCATGTCGAGGGCTGGCGCAAGGCGATGGCGGACGCCGGCCGCCCCACCGAGGGCCTCCTCCACCGAGCCCCCTACAACCGGTACGACACCTACGAGGCCGCACTGCGCCTGCTCGCCGCCCCCGGCCGGCCGACCGCCGTGTTCTGCTCGACGGACGACCAGGCCATCGGCCTGCTGCGGGCGGCACGCGAGCTGGGCGTCGACGTACCCGGCGAACTGGCCGTGGTGGGCTTCGACGACGTCAAGGAGGCGGCGATGACCGACCCGCCCCTGACGACGGTCGCCTCCGACCGCGAGGGGATGGCCCGCAAGGCGGTGGACATGGCGCTCGATCCGGACCTGGACACGGCGTCACCCGGCGAGACGGACCGCACCCGCCGTTTCCCGTCCCACCTGGTCGTCCGGACGTCCTGCGGCTGCCCGAACCCGGCCCGAACCTGAACCCGAGCTCGCACCCGGCCCCGGACCCGGCCTCCCGCGACCTGGCCGCCCGGACTCCGACCGCCACCGGCTGAGTCTCCGCCCGCCGCCGAACACCGTTGACCCCTTGCCGTAGAGGTCCGACCGATTTATTGTTTGACCTCAAACGAAAGGTGCGTACGACATGACCGCGACTCCTCGTATGCAACTGGTCCTCAGTGAGAACTGGACCATGACCGGCGGGCGCGTCGACCTGCCGCTGCTCCTGCGCTGGGCCCGGGAGGCCGAGGACGCCGGATTCGACTCGGTGATGCTCAGCGAGCACATCGTGCTCGGCCCCGACGCCGGCGCGAACGGTGTCATGGGCAACCCGCGCGACTGGGCGCTGCCGGGCAACCAGGACCCGTACATGCCCTGGCCCAACTCCCTGATCCTGCTCGGCGCGATCGCCTCGGTCACCGAGCGGGTCCGGCTGGCCGCGTCGGCGGTGATCGCCCCCTTGCGTCATCCCCTGCTGCTGGCAAGGGAGTTGGGCACGCTCGACCTGCTCTCCGAGGGCCGGCTGATGGTGCTGCCCAACGTCAGCTGGAGCCGGGACGAGTACGACGCGCTCGGGGTGCCCTTCACCCGGCGGGGACGGCTGCTCGACGAACACCTGGAGATCTGGGCGAAGTTGTGGGGGCCGTCGCCGGTGTCCCACGAGGGCGGGAACTACCCGTTCGAGAACGTGTACTTCGAGCCCAAGGCGTACCGGGCGGACGGGCCCCGCCTGTGCTTCGGCGGAGCCGGGATGCACGCGGCGATGGTGCGGCGGCTGGTGCGGCACGGGCACGCCTTCAATCCGCTGGGGCGGCCCACGGCCGAGGAGATGGGGATCCTCGGGGAGGCGATGAAGGAGGCGGGGCGGGATCTGTCCGACCTGGAGATGATCGGCGGGGTGCGGGTGGAGTTCCCGGACGACCGGTCCTGCGCCGACCTCGGGGCGGCGCTCGCCTCGATTCCCGAGCAGATGGAGCTGGGGTTCACGACGTTCTGCGTGAAACCCTCCCAGTTCACCGATGATCCGGACGGGGTCGGAGCGTTCTGCCGCGAGGTGATGAGGCGGGTCGCGAGGGGAGCGTCCGCCGTGTGAGGCGGCCGGGTTCGTACAATTTGGTGCCGAACGACATGGTGTCGTGGGAGGGGATGTGCCGGTGACGCAGCGACCGATCGTCGAGACCGAACAACTGGTCAAGGCCAAGCTCGGGGACATCCCGATCCGGCACGACCAGATGGCCGTCGTCGCGAACATCCACCGGGCCGCCTCCGCCGTGCGCCAGCATGTCGAGAACTCCGTGCTGCGGGGAGCGGATCTGACCTGGACCGGGTTCGTCGTGCTCTGGGTCGTCTGGATCTCCGGGGAGACCGAGACACGGCTCGTGGCGGAGGAGGCCGGGATCTCCAAGGGGACGCTCACCGGCGTGGCCCGGACCCTGGAGTCACGTGGGCTGGTCCGGCGTATCGAGCACCCGTCCGACGGGCGGCGGGTGCTGCTCGGGCTCACGGACCAGGGGGAGACGCTGATGCGGACGCTCTTCCCGGACTTCAACGACGAGGAGGCGTTCGTCGCCGCGCCGCTGAGCGCCGAGGAGTGCCGGGCCACCGCGGACGCGCTCCGCAGAATCGTCGTCCAGGTCGAGACCCACGGCGAGGACCGCCGGCTGGAACTGCTGGACGGCGCCGAACCCGCCCCGCGCCGCAGCGGACGGCGCCCCAAGCGCTGACCCGCGGCCCCCGGCCGTGACCTCGCCCCGCCCCCGCCCCCGCTCTGTCAGAAGTGGAGAACCCCGTGCGCGCCCTCGTCATACGTCACGACCATCTCTCGCTGTCCGGTCCCGTCGGCGACCGGATAGCCCAACTCGGCTATGAGATAGACGAGTTGCTCGTCGTACCGGCCGAGCGGTACGACAGCCCCGGTGTGGAGTGCGACTTCCCCGACCCGGCCGGATACGACCTGGTCGTGCTGCTCGGCGCGCCCTGGTCGGTCTACGACAGGGCCTCGGTCGCGCCCTGGATCGACGGCGAACTGGAGCTGCTGCGCACCGCGTACGCCGCCGAACTGCCCGTGCTCGGCATCTGCTTCGGGGCGCAGGCGCTCGCCACCGCCCTCGGGGGGAGCGTCGAGGCGGCGCCCCGGCAGGAGATCGGCTGGACGGCCGTCGAATCGGACGTGCCCGGACTGATTCCGGCGGGTCCCTGGTTCCAGTGGCACTTCGACCGGTTCACGGTCCCGCCCGGCGCTGTGGAGCTGGCCCGTAGCGCGGTCGGTCCGCAGGCTTTCCGGGCCGGACGGGCGCTCGGGGTGCAGTTCCATCCCGAGCTCGACGAGGAGACCCTGCTCCAGTGGCTGGACGCCGGCGGCCGGGCCGAGGCCAGGGCGCACGGTGAGGACCCGGAACAGTTGCTCGCCGAGACCCGCGCCCGGCACGAGGAGTCACGGCAGCGGGCGTACGACCTCGTGGACGCCTTCCTCGCGCGGATCGCCGGGGTGACGGCGGACCCGGCAGCGGCAGGGCAGGAGCGCGCGGCCTGAGAGAGCTTTCGGTGCTCCGATGAACGTTTCCCGGTGAATACGCGTCGTAGCGGTAGTCGGGACTCGTTCGTTTGTTCAGGGGGATCACCATGGCTTCGGTCCGATTGCTGTCGTCCGTCGTGCTGGTCGGGGGACTGCTGTGCACGGTCGTCGGCTGTGAGAAGGATGCCGGGGCCTCGGAGCCGGGGCGGAGCTCGTCGGCGGTCTCGCCCGCCCCCTCCTCCTCGTTCTCGTCGTTCGCGGAGTCCTGGAAGGAGCCCGCCTCGTACGCCTACACGCTGACGTCGAGCGAGGGGGAGCGCAGCCTCGTCGGCACGTTCCGGGTGACGGTGCGGGACGGGAAGGTCGCCAAGGTGGTCGGGCTCGACGAGAGCGGGCGGGGCGCGGTGCGGCGCGCGCCCGAAGAGGTGCCCACCATCGGCGGGCTCCTGGACCAGCTGGCCCGGGCCCACGACGAGGGCGCGGACACTGCGGAGGCAGAGTACGCGCCCGACGGCCACCCCGTCCGGATCACCCTGGACCCGGAGGAGAACGCGGCCGACGACGAGGAGGCGTACGTCATCACCGACTACGAGCCGCAGTCGGCGGCAGCAGGGAAGAAGTCCTAGCTGCAGCTAGTTCTGGGCGTCGTGGTCGTTGAGGTCCTCGAAGGTGCCGCCGACCTTCTGGCGCAGGGACTCCTGGAGTTTCGGGGGCGCGCTGATGACCCACTTGTTGCCGACCAGGTACTTGCCGCCGTAGATGGCCGCGCTGTCGAGCCAGATGAGCTTGTACTTCTCCTCGGGGAACGTCGTGATCAGGTAGTCGCCGTCGGCGGTGTGGCAGACGCCCTCGCGCAGTTCCTTCGCGTCGGTGCGGATCGTCACCTCGCAGCCGGTCAGCTTGGCGATCACCTCGACCTTGGCCGGCGCGACCACGGCCGCCACGGGGGCGGGCGGCATGGACTCCGACGCGGACGGCGACGCCTTCTTCCCGGAGTCGCTGTCCGAATCGGAGCCCGCCGTGCAGGCGGTGGTCAGGGGGAGGGCGACGGCCGTCAGAAGCGCGGCGAGCGCGACGGCCCTTCGGGAGGACGGTCGCCGGGGGTGCTGCTGGGACACTGCGCTGCTCCAGGTCGGGTGGTACGGCGGACGTACGACTCGACAGAAGGTACGGGCGAGCGGTGGGCCGTGTTCACAGCCAGCCGTTGCGTTTGAAACCGCGGTGGACGAAGAAGCAGGCGGCGGCGATGACGCCGAGGACGAGCGGGTAGCCGTAGCGCCAGTGCAGTTCGGGCATGTGCTGGAAGTTCATGCCGTAGATCCCGCAGACCATGGTCGGTACGGCGACGATCGCGGCCCACGCGGTGATCTTCCGCATGTCCTCGTTCTGGCCGACGGTGACCTGCGCGAGGTGGGCCTGGAGGATCGAGTCGAGCAGGGCGTCGAAGGCGTGGATCTGCTCGGTGGCGCGGATCAGATGGTCGGACACGTCCCGGAAGTAGGCCTGTATCGCCGGCTCGACGGACGGCATCGGCTCACTGGCCAGCTGCTGGAGGGGGCGGCCGACAGGGACCACCGCCCGCTTCAGTTCGAGGAGTTCACGCTTGAGCTGGTAGATACGGCCGGCGTCGGCGGTGCGCGGGCTCTGCGGGGAGAACACGTCCGACTCGACCTGGTCGAGGTCGTCCTGGAAGGAGTCCGTGACGTTCAGGTAGTCGTCGACGACATGGTCGGCGATGGCGTGCAGCACCGCGGCCGGGCCCCTGCCGAGCTGCTCCGGGTCGGACTCCAGCTCCTCGCGCAGGGGCCCGAGGGAGCCGTGCCTGCCGTGCCGGACGGTGACGACGAAGTCGGGGCCGGTGAAGACCATGATCTCGCCGGTGGTGACGACCTCGCTGGTCGCGGTGAGCTCCTCGTGCTCGACGTAGCAGACCGTCTTGAACACGGCGAACAGGACATCGCCGTACCGCTCCACCTTGGGGCGCTGGTGGGCCTGGACCGCGTCCTCGACGGCGAGCGGGTGCAGCCCGAACAGTTCGGCGACGCGGGCGAACTCCGTCGCGGAGGGCTCGTGCAGACCGAGCCAGACGAAGCCGCGGTTGTGCTTGCGGACGCGGGCGACGGACTCCTCGACGGTGGGCGCGGTGGGCTGGCGTACACCCTCGCGGTAGATCACGCAGTTGACGACGGTCGAGCCGAGCGGTGACCGGGCGGGGTGACTGAGATCCACCCGCCGCCGCCCACGCCGAGCCAGGCGGGCCACTTTGCGCAGGCTGCCGACCATCGACATGCGGTTGCTCCTTCTCCGGGTGCGGACAGTGTGCCAGGTGGGGGTAAGGGGGAGGTCAGGGGGCGGCCGGGGGAGCGACCCGGCCTCCCGGTGGCTCCGGAAACAGCCGGGGGAGGGGTGGGCCGGCCGGTCTGGGCGCCCCGCGCTCGAACGTCACGTGCCGGACATACCCGTTTCGCCCTCTGTGCATCCGGGCAGGGATCGGGCAGCGTGGTCCCGGTCGAGTGAGTCGGCCAGGGGGAGGGGGACGCGGCGGTGGTGGCGGACCATGTGCGGACCGCGGACGGGCGGCGCCTACGGGTCGAGATCTCGGGAGACCCGAACGGACACCCCGTGTTCCTCCTGCACGGCACACCCGGCAGCCGGGTCGGCCCCAGGCCCCGTGCGATGTTCCTGTATCAGCGCGGCGCCTGCCTCATCAGCTACGACCGTCCCGGATACGGCGGTTCGGACCGCAAGGCGGGGCGCCGGATCGTCGACGTGGTGAACGACGTCTCCGTGGTCGCCGACGCCCTCGGGATCGACCGGTTCGCGGTGGCCGGGCGATCCGGCGGCGCCCCGCACGCCCTCGCCTGCGCCGCCCTGCTGCCGGACCGGGTGACCCGGGCCGCCGCGCTGGTCGGGCTCGCGCCGAGGAACGCGGAGGGGCTCGACTGGTTCGCCGGCATGGCGCCCTCCAACGTCAACGAGTTCAGGACGGCTTTCACCGATCCGGAGCGGTTCGCGGCCCGGCTGATCCCGCGGTCGGCGGCCATCCGCAGCGATCCGGCGAAGCTCCTCGAGGAACTGCGCACGGAACTCACCGACGACGACCGGATGATCGTCTCCGACAACTCCATCCGCTCGATGCTTCTGCGCAACTACCTTGAGGCGCTGCGCACTTCACCGTACGGCTGGATCGACGACGCCCTCGCGCTGACCGGCCCGTGGGGATTCGACCCGGCGCAGATCGATGTGCCGGTGCTGTTGTGGCACGGCGGGCTGGACGTCTTCTCGCCCGCCTCGCACTCCTCCTGGCTGGCGGCCCGTATCCCGCGCGTCACAGCCGTCCTGGAACCGGCGGCGGCCCACTTCGCCTCCCTGCGCGCACTGCCGACCGCCCTCAACTGGCTGCTCGCGGACACGGCTCAGCCCTGAGGCCTGCCGTCGAATTACCGCCTGCCCGGCGACGCCACGCACGCCCACTCGCCGCATACCGGTACGAGGGCCCGCGCCCGGCACGCCGAGAGCACGCGCCCATTCGGACATCAGCCGTCGCCGCGGCGGGCGCCAGGCCCGGCCCTCCGGCCGGACGACCGGAATCTGACGACAGACCCCAGCCCCAGCCCTGGCCGACTGGGGCGGCCGGCCGACGCCGACGCCCCGTACCTCACCGCGCCCCACACCCCGCCTCACACCGCCAGCGGCTCCAGGTCCCGGTACACCCGCCGCCTGCTGTGGGCGAACCGGGTGATCCCGTTCTCGTCGCCGAGCAGCATCCGCAGCTCCGTCAGCGCCTCGCCGTGCCGCCGCTCCGCCTCCGCCTCGTGGCCCAACTCGCTCAGTGTCAGCGCGGAGTTGGCGACCACGGCCAGGGTCTCCGGGTGATGCGGGCCCAGTACCTGGCGCAGGGTGACCACAGCGTTCTCCTCCAGCTCCCGGGCCTCGTCGAGACGGCCCTGGCCGGCCAGTACGTTGGCGTAGTTGACCCCGCAGAACAGGGAGTGCGGGTGCTGCGGGCCCAGCACCTCGCCCATACGCCGCAGCACCTGCCGGAACACCGTGTCCGCCTTCTCCGTGTCACCGCAACCCCAGTGGTAGATACCGAGGTTGTTGAACGCGGCCTGGGTGTAGGGGTGTGCCTCGCCCGGTACCTCCATGTACCTGGCCAGCGCCTCCCGGGCGACCTCGCGGGCCCGCTCCCGGTCGTCGGCCGCGAACAGGTCGGCCGCCATGTTCAGGTCGCAGGCCAGCGAGTCCGGCGTCGGCTCCTTGTACTGGCTCCGGTACTGGTCCTGCGTCGCCGACGTCAGCCGCCTGGCGTCCTCGAACTGCCCGGCCCGACGCAGCGACACGGCAAGGGACTTGGCGCACCGCAGGGTGCCCGGGAACTCCTTGCCGAGGATCCGCTTGTGCGTGTCGTACGCCTGTGACAGCACCGCCACCGACTCCGCGTACCGGCCGACCTCGCGCAGGTCGCGGCCCAGCCCCTCGGCCGAGGCCAGCGTGTAGGGATGCTCCGGCCCCAGTACCCGCTGGCGCCGGTCGAGCGTCTCCTGGTCCAGGTCGCGGGCCTCGCCGTAGCGGCCCACCATGCGCAGGGCGAGGGCGAGGTTGTTGGCCGCGTTGAGAGTCCTGGGGTGGGACTCGTGGAAGATCTCGCTGAACCCGTCGTGCGCCTCACGGGCGAGGTCCACCGCGGACCGGTAGTCACCGAGGGCGGCCAGGTCGCTGGCGAGGCTGGACGTGGTGACGTACGTGTGCGGGTGCGTGGCGCCCAGGACCCGGCGCTGGCGGTCCAGCAGTTCGGTGTCGATGTCCCGGGCCTCGATGTAACGCCCCTGCGAGCGGAGCACGTTGGCGAGCTGACAGCGCAGATACAGATACTGCACGTCGTCCTCGCCGCGCAGCGGTTTCCAGTGGTCCAGCAGGTCCTCGGCGCGTTTCTGCGCGTTGGGGAAGTCACCGCGCTTCCAGTAGTAGCGGACCCGGTCGATGAGCAGCCGGCGCGTCTCGGACTCGGTGCAGTTGCGGGCGTCGGAGGCGGTGAGGTGCGGCCAGATGACGCCGAACCGGGGCCAGCTCTCGGGGTCGTCGATCGGCTCGTCGCCGTCGGGACGGGCGCCCGCGAGCACGGTGTGGACGACGTGCCGGGCGTGGCGCTGTTCCTCCTGGGTCAACTGCGCGCGGATCACGGCCTGGACCAGCCGGTGGACCTGGATGCTGTTGCTGACCTGGTCGACCTTGGCGAGCGCGAACCGGCCGATCTCCTGGACGACCCGGCCGAGCAGCAGCGGCTCCTGAAGCGCCGGGTCGTACGGCTTGAGGGCGTCGATCATCTCCTTGCTGTAGAGCAGGTCGGAGGAGATCGGCTCCGGGGCGAGGAACGCGCACAGCTGCAGCAGCCGTACCGAGGCGGGCGAACGTTCCTTCAGCCGGGAGATGGACACGTTCCAGGTGGCGGCGACCGTCTTCGGGTAGTCGGCCGGCTGGTTGAGGTCCAGGACGTCGGTGGTCTGCTCGGCGAGCTGCCGCAGATACGTCTCGACGGGCGTGGCCGTCTCGGCCAGCCAGGCCGCCGCCTGCTCGACGGCCAGTGGCAGGTCGCCCACCGCCAGCGCCACCTGGTCGGCCGCCTCGGGGGTCAGCCCCCTGGCCCGCCGGGTGAGGTGTTCGACGCTCTCCTCCCGGAGGAAGACGTCGACGAGCTGGGCCGAACCCTGCTGCGCCCAGGCCTGGTTGCGGGAGGTGATGAGGATGTGGCCGCTGCCGCCGGTCGGGAAGTACGGCGTCAGCGCGGCCGGGTCGTCGGCGTTGTCGAAGACCAGCAGCCAGCGGTTGGTCGGTGTGCCCCGGGACAGCATCTGGCGGGCTTCCTTGCTGGCCATGGTGATGTCGTCGCGGCCGGGTGCGCCGATGCGGGTGCCGAGTTCGGCGAGCGAGGCGACGACGTCGTCCTCGTGCTCGGCGGACGTCCACCACACCAGGTCGTAGTCACCCATGAAGCGGTGTACGTACTCCAGTGCGACCTGGGTCTTGCCCACACCGCCGAGCCCGAACAGGACCTGGGGCTGGGAGGGGCCGGCGGAGACACCGCCGCCGAGCTGGTCGCGGATCCGCTCCAGGATGACGTCCCGCCCGGTGAACGTGTTGTTGCGCTGCGGGGCGCTCAGATACGCCGGCGTGTTGCCGGGGAAGCGGGCCGCGTGCGGTCCGGCCTCCGGCGCCTGCCCGGGCAGTCCCAGGGCGCGCAGCACCGCGGCGGCGCACTGCGTCTCGTCGAACCGGTGCAGGTCCACGGGGTTGTGGTCGAGGTAGGTCTCGGGCAGCCGCACCTCGTCGACCCGGAGCGGAACCGTCGTACCGGGCGGGGAGTCCATGCCGCTGTCGGTGAGGGTGCGCCAGACGGCGTCGGCGTACCGGGACTTCTGGAACGCGGTCGACACCAGGACGACGGTGCGGGTGGCCGGGTCCACCCGCTCGACGGGACCGCCGGAGATGTCGTGCGTCACGACGTTGCAGCCGACCCGCTTGAGCAGCGACTCGACCCAGTCGGCCCACATCCGGTTCTCCGCCGAGTACGCCACGACCACATTGGCCGCGCTGGTCAGCGGGCGCCGCCTGAGGTACGCGTCGCGGCAGCGCAGCCGCACCGGCTCGGGGATCGGCGGCAGCGAGGTGACGTCGCCGTCGGTGATGACCTGGGTGAGCCGCTCGAACGCGGACAGCAGCGACTTGGGATCGCCCTTCGCGTCGCCGAAGGTGGCGAGGGTCTCCTCGTAGGCGTAGTAGGGGCGGTAGGGGATCTCGACGCTGCCCCAGTACGCCGTCTGCTCGTCCGGGCCCAGTTTCTCGCCCTTGAGCCCCTTGGGCAGCCCCTGGAAGCGCAGCCGGGCCAGCGCCCGGCCGGCGTCGACCTTGTCCTTCTCACCCTCGTCGATTCGCATCGGCACGGGCAGCACCCGGATCGGATGCGGGAGGGAGCCGTCCTCGACACTGCGGGCCACCGCGGCGCCGCCGTCCAGGGACTGGTCGCTGAGGGTGAAGCAGTCGACCAGGACGTCGGGCATCTGCATGGTGCAGATGTCCGCGTTGTCGGACAGGCCGGTACGGCTGTCGATGAGGACGTAGTCGTACGACTTCTTCATGTTGGTGCGCAGCGCCTTGAGGAACGCGCCGCCGCCCAGCCGGTCGTAGAAGTTGTCCCACTCCAGGGAGGACACGGTCGCCGAGTAGGCGCGGTCCTGGCGGCCCGCGGACAGGAAGTCGAGCGAACCGCCGTCCTTGAAGCTCAGCCCGAACCGTTCCGGGGTGAGGGAGATGGCGTGCTGCTCGACGTTCGCGTAGTCGTCCTGCCAGTCGCCGGAGCGCTGCGGACCGGTGGTCGCGGCCCACGCGAAGTCATGAATGATGTTGATGACTCCGGTGGTGGCCACCAGCGCGTTGGGCTCCAGGAACGGGTGGAAGAAACGGTGCAGGCCCGGCGCCTCCAGGTCCCAGTCGACCGCCAGTACCCGCTTGCCGTTGGCGGCGAGGATCCACGCCGTGTTGGCGAGGGCCATCGTGCGCCCGGTACCGCCCTTGTACGAGTAGAAGGTGATGATACGTCCGTTCTGCACGGCGTTCATGCTTCTCCTCCGTCGTGGGATCCCGCTTCCGGGTACTGCGGCTGGATGGGGCCCATCAGGCGGGGCCTGCGGATGGGCGGCCCCGGCGGCGGATGAGCGTCCGCGTGCCTGAGGAACTGCCGGGTCGTATGGGCCACGACGGCGGGGAGCACGTCGGTGAAGGCCTTGAGCGTGGGCACCCCGGTGACGGCGATCCGGCAGTCGGTGCGCCGGCCCCGGTCGAGGAGCAACGGGAGGGTGCGTTCCAGTTCCTCGGTGAGCTGGCGCCCCTCCGAACTGTGACACTGCAGGTCGAGGCGGTTCCACGGGACGATCGCACTCACCCACGGCCGGGCGTGCGAGTCGAAGAGCTTGAGCCGCCGCCGCCGTTCCTCGTCGGTCAGCACCCAGCGGTCGACCAGCAGGATGCCCGGCCTGCCCACCGCCTTGTCGTCCTTCTCGCCCTGATCGCCGTCGTCGTCCGTGGAGTTGCCGCCGGACACCGTCGGGGGCTCTCCGGTGTCCTCGTCGTCGAAGGAGGACACCGTGATCCGGTAGTCGAGGGAGCGGATGAGTTCCTCGGCGAGCGACGGCAGGGGACGGGTGGACTCGCCGTGGTACGGGTTCCAGTCCTGCGCGTCCTCGCCGTACGGCCGGATGTCGCGGTACTCGGGGACGCTGTCACGGGTCGGCGCGGCCACGGTGAGGTGGATGTGGCGGGGGCCCGTGCCGCGCGGCTTGAACGCGCTGGGCGTGCTCTCGTAGTTGCGGGGCCTGCTCGGCGGCAGCGGCGACTCGTGGGCGACCCGCACGATCCGCTGCGCCAGGCCCAGCACGGTCTCCTCGTACTCGTCGTGCAGCCGGTTGAGTTTGATCAGGCCGTAGATCCCGTTGGTGGCGTAGCGGTCGCCGTACGTCGCGTGGTCGAGGTGGATGTGCCGTACGGAGTCCGGGAGTTGGTCGTAGTCCACCCGGGTCCACAGGGCGGGGACGATGACGGACGCGGAGCCCGCGCCGGTGGCCCTGGCGTGCAGGACCCGCTCGTGGAAGGCGAACCACTCGCGGCCGCACATCTCGCTGGTGAAGTACCGGGGCGAGAACAGCGGTACGAACACCCGGCACTTGGCCAGGTTCTCGCTGAGCTTCTCCGGCCAGCCCTCGCCGGAGTGCATCTCCCGGTCCATGAAACCGGCCTGTGAACCGGCGGGCAGATCGGTGAGCGCCATGATGTGGTTGCACAGGTCCCGGTACAGGACGTGCACCCAGTGATCGGGGTCTCCGCCGCCCGTGCCCCATGGTGGTGTGTGGGCGTAGGAAAGGAAGAAGTAGGGCTGGGTGTCCGGCACCCGGTCCTGACCCCGTTCGGTGTTGTCCACACGCCCCCCTGCCCGTCGGTGCGCCCCAGCGCCGGGGTCACCTGACCGGAACCAACAATGTGCCCGACGGTCGGCTCGCCGGGGTTGCTTGTTTTACGTCAATCCGGGGCGATAACTGGCCATCTGATCGACTGCGTGGTCCACAACGGCACGCATGTCGCAAAGCGTGACCGTTTTTCCGGCCCATTCCCGCTCCCTCACCAGTTCACGCGGGAGCCGCTCCCCGATCGCGCCGAAGTCGCTGTCGTCCAGGACGAGATCCTCGTACGAGATCCAGTTCCCCCGCTCGCCCACCACGCACCGGTACGTACGCCGAGGCGCGGGCGGTGCCGTCCGGTACTCGGCCAGATGGAACGCGCTGCACACCTCGAACCCGACGCGCAGCAGCAGGATCTGGGCATCCGCCGCGTACAGCGGGGCCAGTGGCGAGCGCTCACCGAGATGGCAGTGCGGGTCGTGCCGGCCGAGCAACTCCGCCGCCCTGGGCCCGAGTCCGGCGAACGAGGTCTGCGGATGTGTGCTGCGCACGGCACCGGGAGTGGTCCGCACACATTCGGCCAGCGCCCCCGTGGAGGGACACGGTGTGCTGTCAGGAGCGAAGGGCGGCATCGAAGCCCGGAAGGCGGCCTTCTCCCGCTCGGTCATCCCCTCGGTGGAGGCCCGGTACGCCCGCGAGGTGTCGGAGTTCTCCGGCGTGAACGCGGGCACGACAAGCGTGCCTCCGGCCCCCGACCGGGCGAGCAGACAGTCCCGCACGAGAGAGGGAGCGACACCGGTGCCGCGCAGGGAGGCGTGAACGATGAGGGGAGCGCCGGCCCGGATGCCCAACTCCGCCAGAACGTCCCGTAGTTGGACAGCGGAGTGGGGTGCGCCGGCGGGCGCGGAGGCATCAGCGCCGGGACGCGTGCTGTCCTGGGCGACGGGGCCGCTGCTGGCCCTGAGGGTGAACCGCGACTGAGGCGGGCGCGGTTGAGGTGGGAGGTCCGGGGCGGTCGAGGTGTGTGAAGCCAGGCTGGACGTGTCCGCGGAGGTGGGCGGCGCAGGAGTCGGCCGAGGTGGCTGATCCGGGGCGCTTGCGGTGTGGCGGCCCGGGGCGGGGAGCCGGTCAGGCACGGGGGGTCTTTCGGAACGGTGGGCCCGGGTGCTCTGCCCATTCCGTCCACAGCTGGGCGGCCAACACCGCGCCCGTTTCCGTGAGTTCGTGCGCGGGGAGTGCGGTCAGCTCGACGAGGGCGCGTACGGCGTCCTCGCGACGGGAGCTGCCGAGTTGCTCGAAGGCCTCGTCGAGGAGGCGGCCCGCCCGGTTGCCCAGGACGTTCAGGTCACTTGTCTCCCGGAGGGAGGTGAGCCTGGCCCGCCGCCCCAGACGCGGGAGTTCACGCGCGAACTCCTCCGGCGTGAAGTCGACCGCCGCACCCAGCGCCCCCGGCCCGTGCGTGCCGAGCCGCAGTCCGCTGCCCGGTGCGAGCGGAGTGACGGTGGTGACGAGCAACGCGTTGCGGTCCTCGGACCACCGTGGCAGCCGGGCGTCGAGCAGTTCGTACGCCTGCCCGAGGCGCTCGGCGAAGGATGCCGGGGTCGGCCCGGGCGCGAGGGGAGCGGGGAAGCAGTCGCGGTAGGAGTCCGCGTCGTCGACCAGCAGGGCCGGCCGGCCGGGCAGCCGCACGGTGTCCAGCGGGCGCCACTGGGCGGCGGCAGCGGCGTCGGCGAGCTGCACCTGTACGGGGCCCGACGCGCCGAACACCCAGAAGCCGCCCGGCGTCGTCTTGACCTCCACCCGACCGGGCTCCGCCAGCGTGAACGTGCCCAGCGCGGGGAGATGGAGGGCGCTTTCGGACTGGTCCCAGCCGAGCATCACATCGGCGCCGGCCCGCACGGCCGCCGAGAAGGCCAGAGCCATGAAGCGGGGGAGATCCACGCCTTCGTGCCGGGAGCGAAGCAGCCACGTGCGGACGTAGGGGTGGGCGAGAACCCCATTGAGGTGCCGGACCGTGTCGGCCCCGGCGTCCAGCTCCAGCAGAGTCCGCCAGGCGTCGTCCCAGCCGGGTTCCGGCGTCGGGTCGTCGTGCACGACCCGTAGCAACGCCCGGTCCAACTGCAGCTGGGAGAGGCTGAGTTCGTCCGGCCGGAAAACCGACGGGGTGAGTGCCCGGTTCGTCACCCGCTCGGCGATGCCGTCCACCAGGGCGCGCAGATCGGCGCAGAACACGGAAGGGTTGTCGAAGTCGCGTTCGACACTGTAGCGATGGGCGTACAGGCCGCCGCCGCAGGAGTCGACCACCGGACAGCGACGGCACTCCTCGCTGACCCCGGCCAGCCCGCGCTGGCGGGCCAGCACTCCCTCGTGCCGGGCGAACTCCTCGAAGCCGTGCCGGAAGACGTCGTACCCCGTGGCCGCCGCCCCGTCGAACGCCGTCTTGAGCGAGTCCGCCTGCTCGAAACTGCCGTCCGTCTCGACCACCGCGAGGTCGGACGGGGCGAGTCCCATCGCCTCGGTCAGACTGGGACCGCCGCGCAGTGTACTGAGCACCGACTCGAACGTCCGTACGGGAATCCGGCGCCCCTGTTCCTCCCAGAGGTCGAATACGGCGAGCAGCCAGTCGGCGTACGGGGTCGGTGATCCGGTGGGGTTCGGCGGCGGGTTCTCCCAGGTCGAGTGCGGGAGCAAATAATCGATACGGGGAGGATCGAGAGCCGTAAGTGTTTCGTGCACCGTGACGGGATCGTTCGCGACATCGACGGTACAGAGCAAACCGCCGAAGAGGTGGCGGTACGCGGGAGTGCGCAGCAGGTCGATTCCGCGCAGCACCCGGTCGTAGCTGCTGCGGCCTCTGCGGTCGAGTCTGTGCCGGTCGTTGGCGACGCGGTCGCCGTCGAGCGAAATACCCACCTTGACGCCGAATTCCGCGAAGACGTCCAGATGTCGTGGGCTCAGCTGGATTCCGTTGGTGTGAATCTGGAGGTCCAGTGTGGTGACCGGGGCGAGGGCCCGTGTGAGTTCCGCGCAGATTCTTCTGAGTCGGGCGGGGCCGCAGAGGAGTGGCTCGCCCCCGTGCAGGATGACCGCCACGGAAGGAAGCTTGTGTGCCTCGGCGTAGGAGGCGAACTGCTGGGCGGTCCGGGTGAGCGCCTCTTCGGAGATGACGACCGGGCGAGCTTTCCAGCCCTGGTCGGCATGCTCGTACACGTAGCAGTGGTCGCAGGCCAGGTCACATCTGCTGTGCACCTTGAGGACCAGCTGCTGGAGGGAGGGGCTCGTCACACTGCATCATCGCAAAACTACTACCCTACCCGAGGCCAACTTGTCGAAACGTTACAGAAGTTGACGGGTGTGACGCCTGTGACATGGGGGGCATCCGACGGTGGTGCCGTCGGATACACCTGTCCGCGTGAACCTTCGGGCTCAAACCGCCGAGTTGAACGTGGGGTTCGTCGGACGCCTGTCGGGGCTGTCCGGCAACCGACCGATCATGTTCATGACGGCATGCG
The DNA here is from genome assembly GCF_000331005.1 of Streptomyces turgidiscabies Car8. Taxonomy (GTDB): domain Bacteria; phylum Actinomycetota; class Actinomycetes; order Streptomycetales; family Streptomycetaceae; genus Streptomyces; species Streptomyces turgidiscabies. The sequence goes on along the minus strand of NZ_AEJB01000208.1, from coordinate 26,340 downwards.
AGTGTCGGGAGAGGTCCGCCAGCGGGGTCAGCGGCTGGGAGGTCGACCGAGTACCGCTGACGGGCGTTGCCTGTGACTGAGAGAGGCTCATGACTGGCTCGTAGCTCCTTCTGCTGGCGCTGTCCAGCCCCCTTGTCGCCGGTTGGGACCGACCGACGCCAAGAAAGTCTGGTTTTGACGCGGACGATACCGGAGGGCGACCCCCAGGATGGAATCCGCCCATTCGACTTCAGGCTCTGATCGCCAAGAGTTGGCTATTGCGTGGGCGATGACCACGGGGGTGAGTCAATTGCACGCCGGTACTCCGGGGCCCAGTGTCACGCTGAGTGAGAATGATCTTCCGCCGCTGTTTGTCGTAAGTGATCGGCGCGCTCTGAGCCGCCAGAGTGAGTCTCTCTACGCGGTCCGTACGCAGTTGCTGCTCCTGTTGTCGGCGACCGCGATGGCGATGCTGGCGGAGCGTTTCAACAGTCATATTCCAGCGGCATTGGCGGCTCTGCTTTATGCGTTCACGATTGCTATCGGGCTGCATATCGCCCGCCGTCGGGCCCGCGCCCAGTGGCGGGCGCACCGCGATGTGGCGGAGCTCCTCAAGTCGCTTGCCTGGCAGTACATGGTGCACGGAGGGCCGTTCCACTCCAGGGTCCCCGACCCCGACGGGCTGTTCGCGGAACGGCTGGAGGAGCGGCTCCGGGAACTCAGACGAGTGGGCTGGGAGGACTCCCGCAACGGGGCCCACTCCCGGGGAACGGGGCAGATCACCCCGGTCATGCGGACCGTGCGCGCCAAGCCGTTCGCCGCCCGCCGGGAGATCTATCTCCGGGACCGGCAGCTGGAACAGTTCGTCTGGTACAAGAACCGCGCCTCCGAGTCGCATCGCGCCTCCGTGCGCTGGTCCTCCGTCACGGCCGCCCTGACCGGGCTCGCCCTGCTGGCTGCCGTGCTCAGGGCCCTCGGTGTCATCGGCGGCTGGGATCTCACCGGGCTCCTCAGCGCGGGCGCGGCCGCCGGGGTGGCCTGGCAGGAGGTGCGGCGGCACCGGCCGTTGACGTACGCGTACTCCCTCATCGAACAGGACCTGGAGACACTGCGCGTCTCGATGTCCAAGACGGTGACGGAGGCGGGGTGGGCGGAGGCGGTGGCCGAGGCCGAGCGGATCGTGTCACCGCAGCACACCGACTGGCTGGTGCGGTTCGGCGGTTGACCCCCCGACTCAGCCGCGCAGCACCCCCGGTCGCCACAGCACCGTCACCGGAACGCCTGTTCGGCGGGCGTACGCCACCACGTCCCCGGTGCCGCCGAGCCCTCGGGCGGGCCGGCCGTCCCACACCGCGACCAGGCGGTCGGCGTGGTCGACGATCCAGCGGCCGGCCGCGAAGTAGGCCTCTTCGTGTGTCGCCTCCTCGGGCAGATTCACGCGGGTACGGCAGGAGTCGAGGAGACGGCGGTACGCGGCACGGGTGTCGGCGTCGCCGAGGTGGGTCTCGTAGTCCATGCCGGGAATCACGGCGGTGACGGGTATGCCCCGGTCCAGGGCCATGTCGGCGAACAACTGGTCGGCCCCGGCCGCGAGGCAGCTCAGTGCCTCCAGTTCCTCGTCGCCCCGCAACTGCCGGCGGATGCCCGTGCGGACCGACGGCAGAACGGCGGCGGGGATCGATCGGTGCCCGGTCACCCCGATGCGTGTACGGACGCGTGCCCCGATGTGCGTGCCCGTGCCGGTGTCCATGAACGTGCCGACGCGGGTGCCGGCGAACGTGCCGTTACGCGTGCCGATGTCAGTCACTGGCTGCCCTCCGCCGTCCACGGTCCGTGACCTCTCTACAGGGTGCCGTGTCCCAGCGGGGCCTGCCAGATGACCGTCGTACCCGGGCCTGCGCCCGTTGTGTCATCACCACTGTCGCCATCGGCGTACACGGTCAGCCGTACGGCGTCCCGGCCGTCCGGCAGGACCGCCGTCGCGTCGACCGTGACCTCGACGCGCGTGACACCGGGACGGCGTACGGCGGTGGCGAGGTTGCGGCGCAGGGCGGTGAGGAGCCGGGCGGCGACGGGGGAGGGGACACGGTGCTCGACGGGCCCGGTGAAGCGGACGGAGGGCCGGCGGCCGAGCACCGCGGTCGCACCGGCCGTCTCCCGCAGGACCTTGCCGCGCAGGCCTGTCGGTGCGTCGGCCGGAGGCTGCTGGAGGGCGAAGATGGTCGTCCGGACCTCCTGGACGGTGGCCTGGAGTTCGTCGACGGCGTGCCCGAGGAGCTCGCGCACGCTGTCGTCGTCCCCGGCCCGGCGCTGGGTGGATTCCAGCATCATGCCGGTGGCGAACAGTCGTTGGACGACGAGATCGTGCAGGTCACGGGCGATCCGGTCGCGGTCCTCGTACACCGCGAGGCGGGCGCGGCGGCGCCGGGCGTCGGCGAGGACGAGCGCGAGGGCGGCCTGCGAGGCGAACTGCGTCGCGAGGAGCCGTTCCGTGCCGGTGTACGGGCGGTCGCCGCGTCGGCGCGGCAGCGCGAGCGTGCCGATCAGCCGCCCCTCGGCCTGCAACGGCAGCAGCATGCTGGGCCCGAACCGGTGCCGTACAGGGGTCGTCATCCGCGGGTCGGTCGCCGAGTCGTCGACGAACACCGGCTCCCCGCCGAGGAGTTGAACGAGAACCGGGCTTCCCGGGGCGATGACCGTCCCGACGATGTCACCGGGTTCGTCGAGCGTGGAGGCGGTCACGATCTCCATACCGCCGGCGTCCGTCGGCTGCAGGATGACGCCCGCGGCGGCGTCGGCGAGAAGCCGGGCGCGGTCCGCGACGATCATCAGCGCGTCGTCGGCGGCCCCACCGGTGAGCAGCGCGGTGGTGACGGCGGCGGCACCCTCGATCCAGCGCTCCCGCTGCCGTGCGGCCTCGTACAGCCGGGCGTTGCCGATCGCGATGCCTGCCTGCACGGCCAGCACCCGCAGCAACTCCCTCTCCTCGTCGCCGAATCGGGTCCCGTCGAGTTTCTCGGCGAGGTACAGCCGCCCGAACTCCTCGCCCTCCACGAGGATCGGTACGTCGATGACGGTGATGCCCTCCCTTTCGGCGCGCCCCAGATCGGCCCGGCGGATCTCCAGGAGACCGTCGTGCCCGGGGTCGGCCATCCCGAGCCCCGCGTACCGGGCACCGGTCAACTCGGCCGCGCCGTCCACGATGTGCTGGAGGGTGGTGCGCAGTTCGAGATCGGTACCGATGCCGAGTACGGCTTCGAGCCGGGGCGGCAGAGGAAGGGAGGGAGGAGGGGGCGGGTCGCCTGGCATGGGGATGGGGTGGGGCCGCCGGTTCGGGTGGGCGGTCTCAGGTGGCCAGCGGATCCAGTACCAGCGGCTCGATCCGGCCCTCCAGCATGTACCCGAGGCCCTGCACCGCGCACACGTCCGGCCGTTCGGCGATGTGCACCGGCATGCCCGTGGCCTGCCGCAGCATCTGGTCGAACCCGGGGAGCAGCGCGCTGCCGCCGACCATCATGATGCCTCGGTCGGCGAGGTCGGCCACCAGATCGGGCGGGCAGTCCCGGAGCACCTTGCCGATGCCGTCGAGTACGGCGGTCAGCGGCGTCTGGATGGCGTCGCGCACGGCGGCGGTGTCGACCTGGACGGAGCGGGCGAGGCCGGTGGCGACGTCACGTCCGTGGATCTCGGTGGACGACGGACCGTGAGCGGTGAGCCCGTTGCCGGAGAGGGCGAGCTGCAGCGGACGTACGGACTGGCTGGGCAGCATCAGTTCGTGCTGGTGGCGCAGGTGCTGCACGATCGCGTGGTCGACGGCCTCGCCCCCGACCGGGATCCGCTCGGCGGTCACGATCGAGCCGAGGGAGAGAACGGCGAGCTGGGTGGCGGCGGCGCCGCACACCATGACCATGGTCGCCTCGGGCTGCTCGACGGGCAGTCCGCAGCCCACGGCGGCGGCGACGAGTGTGTCGACGAGTTCGACGCGCCGGGCGCCGAGCCCGACGAGCGTCTCGATGGCCGCGCGCTGCGCGAGCGGGTCGGCGTCGTGCGGGTAGCAGGCGGCGGCCCGCAGGAAGGGCTTGCGGCGCAGGGTGCGGCGGACCTTGTCGCCGATCAGGTGCCGCAGCATGCGCTGCGCCATCTCGATGTCGACGACGGTTCCGCCGGACACGGGCCGCACGACCCGGATGTAGTGGGGCGTACGCCCCGTCATCTTCTCGGCGAACTCCCCGACCGCGATCAGCGCACCGGTTTTTGTGTTCACGGCGGCGACCGACGGCTGGTCGACGACGATCCCTTCACCCTTCACGTAGACGCGGGTCCGCGCGGCCCCGAGGTCGACGGCGAAATGGCAGCGGCGCATCTGTTCCAGACTGACGGTCATGGCAGATCCTCCCGAGAGCGCAGACCGAACGGGCCGCGCCGGTCGGCGGGCCTCCACTGGCATCGTGCGGGGGTGGAGGAGCGGGGCGCCTGTTGTAGGGGGCCGGGTGGGGTGCCGCCGTATGGGTGTTTTGTCCTTTATGTCGCAATTCTGACCAAAGTCCCGAGCGGGGTGGCCGAAGGTCCCGAAGAGGCTGCGCGAGGCGTGGGGGGCCTGTGGGGCGTCACGGAATGTCAGGGCCGGGTTCCGGGCGGCCCACGATGCCCCGGACGACGCCCAGCTCCACCAGGTCCTGCGGCCGGATCCGTAGCTGGTCCGCCGTCGCCTCCACCTCCCCCTCCGGGCGCTTGAGGATGGCCGCCGCCGGCTCCGGCGCGATGACGGAGAAGTAGCTGTCCGGCGTGGCCCAGGTGTTGCCCGGAGCGGCCAGGGCCAGGGCGCCGCCCGAGCCGCCCTCGCCGATGAGCAGCGTGGTGACCGGCGTGCGGGTGGCGGCGACCGCGCCGAAGAGGTCCGCGATCGCGGCGCCCGCGCCCTGGCGCTCGGCGTCGGCGTCGTTGGCGGCGCCCGGGGTGTCCACCAGGGTCAGCACCGGCACGCCGAGCCGGTCCGCGAGGCGGATCAGCCGGGCGGCGGTGCGATAGCCGGCGGGGCGGGTGGCCGTCCCGAGCTGCGCGGCGTACGCGACGGTCCGCCCGTCCTCCGCACGCTCGCCGAACCCGCACACCATCCCGGCGTCGGTGCCCCCGCAGCGGTCACCGCTGATCGCGGCACGCCGCGTGAAGTACGCGTCCAGATAGGCGTCGGCGCGCGGACGCCGAGGGGAGCGGGCGCGCTCGACGGCGTCCCAGCCGGTGGTGGGGAGGGACGCCGTACCGAGGGGTGGGGGTGGCGGGGCGGCCTCCGTCGACCCGGTCTCCTCGGTACGGCCGCTCAGCAGGCGCAGCCACAGGGCCAGGGTCTCCCGGAGCGCCTCCGGACGTACGACCGCGTCGGCCGCGCCCGCCGCCACCTGAGCCTCGGCCGTGTACGCCGCCGGGTCCGCGTCGGCCGGCCGGACCCGGGAGCCCGCGAAGCCCACCTGGGCACCGGGCAGCGCCAGTACGACGTCGGCGCCCGCGCCCAGGGTCGCCCAGCCGCCGCCGGTCGTCGGATCCCGGAGCACCGCGATCTGCGGCAGGCCCGCCTCACGGGTCAGCGCCGACTGCCGGGCCACACGCTGGAGCTGGGTCAGCGCGAGCATGCCCTCCTGCATCCGGCTGCCGCCCGTCGCGACGAGCGGGACGACGGGCAGGCGGTGGGCGCGGGCGTGCTCGTACGCCAACTCCAGGCGGTCTCCGGTGCGTTCGCCGAGCGAGCCGCCGAGGAAGCCGAACTCGAAGGCGATCAGTACGGCCGGGGTGCCCCCGATACGGGCGGTGCCGCAGACGACGGACTCCTCCTCGCCGGTACGGTCGGCGGCGCGGGCGCGCGAGGTGTCGTAACCCTGCCAGGCGAGGGGGCCGTCGGGCTTGAACTCCCTCTTGGAATAGGTGAGTTCGACGAAACCGTCACTCGCGCTGTCTGAGAGCAGGGCGATGATCTCGCGGGCCGAGAGGCGTCCGGGGGTGCGGTCAGTCACTGGGCAGCGCCCGCTTCATGATCTTCCCCATGTCGTTGCGTGGGAGGGCGTCCAGATAGCGCACGACCCGGGGGCGTTTGTGCGGGGCGAGACGGGCCGCGACGTGGTTGGCCAACTCGTCGGCGTCCGGCGGGGACTGGGGATCGGCGGGGACGATCCAGGCGACGATCCGCTCGCCCAGGTCGGCGTCGGGCTCCCCGGTGACGGCGGCCTCGCGTACGCCCGCGTGTTCCAGCAGAGCGTTCTCGATCTCGCCCGCCCCGATCTTGTAGCCGCCGCTCTTGATCAGGTCGGTGGCCTTGCGCCCGACGATACGGACGTAGCCGTCGGGATCGCGTACCGCCATGTCGCCGGTGCGGAACCAGCCGTCGGCGGTGAAGGCGGCGGCGGTGGCGTCGGGCCGGTTCAGGTACTCGGTGAACAGGTTCGGCCCGCGCACCTGGATCTCACCCACGCTCTCGCCGTCGTACGCCGTGATGGGCGCCCCGTCCTCCTCGACGAGCCGCAGCTCGACGCCCGGCAGCGGTACGCCGACCGTGCCCGCGCGCGGCTCCCCGTCCGCGCGGACGCTTGGCCGGGGGTCCGGGGGTGTCCACCGGGACGAGCACAGCATCAGCGTCTCGGTCATGCCGTAGCGCTCCACGACCCGGCGGCCGGTCGCCGTCGCGATCCGCTCGTGGTCGTGCACGGGCAGCGCGGCGGAACCGGACACGAGCAGACGGGCCCGGCCGAGCGCCCCGGCGAGTTCCGGGTCGTCGGGGAGCGCCTCCGCGATCCGGTGGTACATCGTCGGGACGCCGAACAGCATCGTCGCCCCGTCGTTGAGCTCACGGGTGACGCCCTCCGTCGCGAACCGCCCGAGGTGCCGTACCGAGCCGCCGCGCCGCAGCGGGCCGAGGATGCCGAGAATCAGACCGTGCACATGAAAGAGCGGAAGCGCGTGCACGAGGACGTCCTCGTCGGTCCACTGCCAGGCGTCGGCGAGCGCGTCCAGGGTGGTGGCGACGGCCCGGCGCGGGATGACGGCGCCCTTGGGCGGGCCGGTGGTGCCGGACGTGTAGACGATCAGGGCGGGGGATTCGGGGGAGAGGTCGTACGCTGTCCCGGGGGCTCCCGAAGGGAGGCTGGCCGCGCCGTCCACCGCGACCTCGATGCGCTCCAACGAGCCGAAGGCAGCGGGGAGTTGGTCGCCGGGGGCGGTGAGTACGAGAGTGGGTGAGCTGTCCTTCAGGATGTGGCCCAGCTCGCTCTCGCCCGACTTCGGGTTGAGCGGCACCGCCGGGACCCCGGCCAGCAGGGCGGCGACGACACCGACGGCCGTCTCCAGCGTCGGCGTCGCCCAGACCGCGACCCGGCCGCCGGCCCCGGAAATCCGGTCGGCGAGGGCTCCGGCCGTGGCGGCGAGTTCGGCGTACGTCAGCGAGCGCTCGCCAAAACGCAGGGCGGGCCGCCCGCTCAGGGCGCCGGTCGGGTCGCCGGTCAGCCCGGGGAAGAGAGAGGACACGCGTCGTACTCCTTAACTCGTCACGTCGGTTGTACATGCGCGGCGACACCCGAGGTCACCCCCAGTCGGGGACCACCAGCACCAGCCACACCACCGCGGGAACCACGGCCACCACGACTCCTCCGTACACCATCAGCTGCCGGAAGAAACGCTCGCGGTCGACATCCTGTGCCGCCACCATTGCGATCGCTCCGATCTCCCCCTGCGCCGGAAACGGCACCGCCGACGGAAATCAGCTCCCCCATGATGCCGACGGAGGACGCGCACGCCGAGAGTCGCCATGAGTCCCTGCGTCAATCGGGCCGCCTTGTCCGCTCCGTCCGCGCGGTGGCGATTTTCCGCGTCCGTGCCCGTCGGAACTTCTCACGTCTGTGTGCTTCCCATTTGGTTGTCGTGGACGCGATGATTTCGCGATGCGACGTCAGCGTGTCTCGAAGGCATGGCGCTGGCCTCTGGTCGGCCTGGTACTCGCCGTTGTGGGCGGGATGTTCGTGCCGATCGGTGGGATTCTCTGGGTTCACCTCCTCGTGTCGCTGGTCGCGATCATCGTGCTCGTGCGGATCGCGCGCAGCGAGCTTCCGTTCTCCGTGGCGGTGGCGCAGTGGCGTCTGGGCGGTGACGATCCCGTTGTTCTGCACGCTCGCGCTCTCTGGGCGGCGGTAAGCCTGCAGCAGGGCCGTGCCGACATGGGGCTGGCCCGGATCGATGCCGTCATACCGGACCTGATCCGTGTCCTGGGACCGGACCACCCCGAGACCTTGTCGGCCCGCCTGCTGCGATTGCAGCTACGGGGAGAGACAGGTCAACTACCTCGTCGCGTCGAGGCGATGGAGGAACTGATCGGCGAGATCGACCCGGTCCTCGGGCCTGCCCACCAGGACACGCTGGCCGCCTGGTCCTGCATGGCCGAATGGCTCAAGGAGGACGGTGAGACCGACAAGGCCGAAGCCGCCTACCAGCACGTCGTCGCCATGGGCACGGAACACCTGGGCCCCGACCACCACGTCACGCTGATTGCTCGCAGTTCACTGGTGATCCTGCACTACTACGGCACTGGTGAGGGAAAGAGCGCGGCCGTGGACGACATGACCGGCGTCGTCGAGGGGATGGAACGCGCCCTCGGCCCGAACAATCCGATCACCGCCTCCACGCGCCGCCTCCTCACCCAGTGGGAGAACGCCCGGCCCGACCCCATCGACAGCTGACAGCCCGGCTACTCGCTTCCAGCGCCTACCGCATCCGAATCCGGCCTCGGTCCCCGTGCACCACGTCCGCCACCACACAACTCACGTTGTCCGGGCCCCCGTTGGCGTTCGCCGCCTCGATGAGCGCGGCCGTCGTCGCGTCCGGGTCGGGGATCGTGGCGAGGAGACACTGAATCGTCTCCTCCGGTACGGCCCTGGTCAGGCCGTCGGAGCAGAGGAGGTACCGGTCGCCGGGCCGGGCGTCGTGCAGGCGCAGGTCGGGGGAGGCCGGGGCCGGGGCGTTCGGCAACGCCTTGCGGAGCAGGGTGCGTTGGGGGTGGGTCGCGGCCTCCTCGGGGGTGAGCCGGCCCTCGTCGATCATCGACTGGACCAGGGTGTGGTCGTGGGTGATCAGGAAGAGTTCGCCGTCACGCAGGAGATACGCGCGGCTGTCTCCGATGTGTACGAGGGCGAGGCGCGACCCGGTCCACACCATCGCGGTGAGGGTGGTACCGACGTCGTCGGTCTTCTCGTCCCCTGTCTTCTCGTGCCTGGTCCCGGCGATGTCCCGGACCGCCTGGTTGGCGCCCTGGACCGCGTCCTCCAGGAGGTTCAGGACGTTGCCGGCGGTGAGCGGTTCGGCGTCCAGGAACTTCAGGGCCTCGACGGCGGCGGCACTGGCCGGTGCGCCCTCGGGGCCGAAGCCGTCGGCGACGGCCAGGACGCGTGAACCGGCGTACGCCGTGTCCTGGTTGGCTGCGCGGACCAGACCGATGTCGGTGCGGGCGGCGTAACGGAGTTCGAGCGGACTGCTGCTTGTCATCAGTTCGGTGTCCTTCCTCGGCGGTGTCGAGAGGTGATCGACGAGGAACGTGGCGAGATCGCGCCGGGCGGCGGTGTCGGCCTCGACCTGTGCCCAGAAAGCGCGGATCTCCTGGGCGGCGGCCGGTGGCTCCATGGCCCCGACCTGCCGGATACGGGCCAGCGGCATCCCCAGCCGACGCAGCCAGGCCACCAGCCGGGCCTGCTCCAGCTGCGCCACCGCGTAGTAGCGGTAGCCGGTGTCGGGGTCGACGCGGGCAGGGCGGAGCAGGTCCAGTTCGTCGTAGAGCCGCAGTGCCTTCGGCGAGAGCCGACACGCCCTGGCGAACGCCCCGATGGTCAGCATCTCCGGCTGCGTCATGGAGCGCTCCCCTTTCCTGATCCCTGATCCCGGTTTCCCGGCCGTTCCTCGTTCCGCCACCGATGCTGGGGCTTCACCGAAGGTGAAGGTCAAGCGTCGCTTGTTAACCTTCACCTCACGCCACTATCAGTGGTGAACCAGTGCTACGCGCCTTACCGCACGCCTCACCGAGGGAGTCCCCGTGGTCCGCATCGCGATCGTCACCTACGACCCCCGGCCCGGGATCAGCAAGGACCGGGATTTTCCGCTCCTGGTACGGGAGTTGCTGGCAGCCGGGGCCGACGCGACCGCCGTCCACTGGGACGACCCCGACATCGACTGGGCGTCCTACGACCTCGCGGTGGTGCGGTCCACCTGGGACTACAGCTGGCGCGCGGAGGAGTTCGCGGGCTGGCTGGAGCGGTGCGGGAAGCTCACGCGGGTCGCCAATCCGGTCGGCGTCCTGCGCTGGAACATGGACAAGCGGTACCTCGGCGAGCTGGCCGCGGCCGGTGTCCCCACGGTCCCCACCCGCTACCTGGCCCCCGGTGAGGCACCCGGCGACGGCTCAGGCCTTCCCGACGACCGCGAGTACGTCGTCAAGCCCACCTCAGGTGCCGGCGCCCGTTACGCGGCCCGCTACACACCCGAGGACCGGGAGACGGCCGTACGGCATCTCGCGCGTATGCACGCGGAGGGGTTCACCGCGATGGTGCAGCCGTACGTGGGGAGCATCGACGTCACCGGGGAGCGTGCCCTGCAGTTCTTCGGCGGCAGCTTTCTGCACGCCAGCCGCAAAGGAGCCGTACTGGCTCCCGGCACGGCGTACGACGACGACAAGGTCGCCCATCCCGACCTGGAGGTCTGGATCCCGACCCCGGCCGAACTCGCCGTAGCGGAACAGGCGTTGGAGGCCGTGCCGGACAACTCCGGTCTGCTGTACGCCCGGGTGGACCTTGTCCTCGGTGATGACGGTGAACCCCGGGTCATGGAACTGGAGTTGATCGAGCCCAACCTGTTCCTCGATCTGCATCCGGACTCGGTACCGGTGGTCGTGCAGGCCATCCTGCGGGCCGCCGTCGGCCGTCAGGGACGGTCGTGAGCCTCGGGGGTGACCGGCGGGGGTGACGGGCGGCCCGTCAGTCCTTGACGGCCACTCGCTGCAGCAGCCCCCAGGTGAACTCCGCCGCGCACTCCCGCCGTACCCCCGTACCGTCCGGTGCGGTGAACGCCAGGCCCCAGCGGGTCGGGGCCGTGCCCTCCAGGGGGCGGACGGGGGCGAAGGCGCGGGCGACCTCGTCGACCGTGCAGGACCAGGGGCGCAGATCGTCCGGCGTACGGAGTTCGGGGGCGGGGGCGCCCGGGGCCCGCACCAGCCATTCGTTCCAGGCGACGCCGTTCGCGGCCACGAGCACCTCGAAGCGCAGGTCGGGCCAGAGGGGGACGGGCCACAGCCAGGCCTCGCACTCCAGGTCGCCGATTCTGCGCGCCGTCACCGACTCGGGGGCGCCGAGGACCGAGCGTATGGGGGTCCCCCCGCTCGAGCGAAGCCGAGAGTGGGGGAGGGAGGCGGCAGCTCGGGCGTACTTGGAGCGCAGCATGCCCTGCCAGCGTTTGTTCGCCTCACGCATGTCCGCGATCGACACGCCCAGCTGGTGCCGGGCGTCCTCCACCAGGTCCGGGTTGTGGTCCGCCATGCGGCGCAGGAGCACCAGCTGGAAGTCGATGACCGTGAACATGCGGACCATCGTGCCGTACCTGCCGGGCGGCGAGGACAGTCACGGACGGCAACGAAGCCGTCGCACGCCCATTGCCCGGCCGGGCCCTTGTGGTTAGCCTGTCCTCTGTTCGTCATGCCGATCGTCTGTTGAAATCTCGAACGTCGTCGTATCGCTTCGAGATCGTAGACACCTTGAACACAAGAGAGGGGGCCGTCATGGGACGCCTCGTACCTGCCGTGACCCGGGCTCTCGACATTCTTGAGCTCTTCCTGGACGGAGACGGGACTCTCTCCGCCCCGGACATAGTGCGCCGGCTTCAGCTGCCACGCACCACCGTGCACGAACTGGTGACGACACTCGCCGCCCGTTCGTACATCGTGCAGGTCCCCGGCCAGCCGGGACGCTACCGCCTGGGCGTGCGCCCGTACCAGCTCGGCAGCCGTTACGCCGAGCAGCTCGACCTCGCCGCGGAGGGTCTGCAGGTGGCCCGTTCCGTCGCCGAGAACTGCGGCGAGACGGTGCACGTCGCGATCCTCGAAGGCACGGACGTCATCTACATCGCCAAGGTGGACTCCACCCACGCGGTCCGGATGGTGTCGGCCGCGGGCCGCCGGCTGCCCGCCCACTGCACCTCCGTGGGCAAGATGCTGCTGGCCTCGCTCCCCGACCACGAGCTCTCCGCCCGGGTTCCCGACAAGGTTCCGCTGCCCGCGATGACGCCGAACAGCATCACCGACCCGGCGGTCCTGCGCGAGGCCCTCGCGGAGATCCGTCGCCGGGGCGTCGCCGTGGAGAACCGCGAGTCGAACCCGGACGTGAGCTGTGTGGCCGCGCCCGTGCACGACCGCACGGGCCGGGTGGTCGCCGCGCTGTCGATCTCCGTCCCGATGATCCGCTGGAGCGACGACCACCGTTCGGAGCTGGAACAGCTCGCAGCCAAGGGCGCCGCCGAACTCTCCGAGCGCCTCGGTCACCGGAGTGTGGCATGACGACGTACGAACCCGCCCTCGAAGTGGCGGTCCAGGCGCAGGCGACCCTCGGCGAGGGCCCGACCTGGGACGCGGCGGCGTCCCGGCTGATCTGGATCGACATCCTCGGCTCCCGCGTCAACACCTACGACCCGTCGACGGGCCGCCGCACGGTCATGGCGACGGAGCAGCACGTGGGCGCGGCGAAACCACGCGCCGGCGGCGGCCTGGTCCTGAACCTGCGCGACGGAGTGGCCCTGTACGACGGCGAGAGCGCCGACCCCGCCACCGACTCAGCCGCAGGCTTCCGCTGGCTGCACCACGAGCCGACCCCCGGGCGCCGGGCGAACGACGCGGCGGTGGCCCCCGACGGCTCCCTGTGGGCCGGCACGATGCGCTACGACGAGGCGCCGGGCGGCGGCACGCTGGCCCGGTTCACGGGAGACGGCGGGGCCACGACGGTCCTGGACGACGTCGCGGTGAGCAACGGGACGGGCTGGAGCCCGGACGGCCGGCTGATGTACTACATCGACTCCCCGACCCGCCGCGTCGACGTCTTCGACGTGTCGGCCGACGGCCAAAATGTCGGCAACCGACGCCAGTTGGCGCTGATCGAGGAGGGCGCGGGCTTCCCCGACGGCCTGACGGTCGACGCGGAAGGTTGTATCTGGGTCGCCCTGTGGGACGGCGGGGCGGTCCGCCGCTACACCCCGGCAGGCACCCTGGACCGTACGATCACCCTCCCGACGGTCCGCCCCACGGCCTGTGCCTTCGGCGGCCCGAACCTCACGGACCTGTACATCACCACGGCCCGCGTCGGCCTCTCCGACCCCCACCCGATGTCGGGCTCGCTCCTGGTCGTCCCGGGAGCGGGCAAGGGGGTCGCCCAGCCGGCGTTCGCCGGCTGACCCGGTCACTCCCTGCCGGACGGGCTCACCCCGTACCGAACCACTCCTCCGCCACCGCCTCCCAGGTCCCCTCCACCGGTACGTGCAGTTCGCGCATGTACCAGGGCAGGTTGCTGTACACGTGCAGCAGTGTGTACGCGAGGAGCTGGGGCGGGGCGAAGGTGTGGCCGTACGCGCGCGACAGGCGGGCCAGCAGGTCCGGGTCGCCCCGGGTGACGAACAGGCCGACGCCCACGAAGTCGTACGCGCGGTCGCCGATCATCGCCGGCTCGAAGTCGAAGAGGCCGGTCAGGCGCCAGGTGTCCGGGTCGATCAGGAAGTGCTGCTGCATCACCTCGGTGTGCAGCAGGGAGCGGGCCGGGGTGCGGGGGAGCGGGGTCGCGGCGAGGAAGTCGGGTATCCGGTCCAGCCAGGGCGCCGACAGACCGTGACCGCGCTGCTGCTCGACCGTGCGCTCGCGCCGCCGGTCCAGGAACGCGCCCCAGTTCTCCGGGCCGAGGACGTCGTCGAGGGGCCCGGGGTCGAGGGCGTGCAGGGCGGCCAGCGCCTCGCCGATCTCGGTGACGAGGCGCTCCCGGTGGGCGCGCGGGACATGGCCCCAGACGTGGGCGAGGTTCACACCGGGCAGGCGGGACATCAGGACGTACTGCCAGCCGTTCTCGTACGGCCCGAAGTCGTGGACCTTCGGGGTCGGTACGGGAAGCCGGCCCTGCAGATACGACAGGACCCGGCCCTCTGCCCTGCCGTCGTCGGCGGCGGCCCCGGGGAACAGTTTCAGGACGAGCTCGTCGCCGACCGCGTACACCGGCTGCGAGCCGTCCGCGAACCGGGTCAGCGGGGCGCCGCGCAGGCCGAGGCGGGCGCACAGGTCGGCCGCCCCGGCCCGCATCACCGTCTCGTCGGGGACGACCGTGTCCCACTGTTCGTCCGTCTCGACCACAGGAAGCATGATCCGGACCGTACGGCCGCCACCGGCGGACAGGCAATGCCGTTTGGTGACAACCGGGCTGTCCGTCGGGCCGGTCACTCGGCGGCCTTCCACTCCTCCGGTCGCAGGGGCGGGCCGCTGAGCGGCGGTTTGAGCGGGCCGATCGCCGCCGCCAGCAGCACACTCGGTGCCAGCAGCACCTCCGCGCCGCGTTCCAGGGACGTCACGTCCGTCACCCGGCGGGCGATACGGCCGTTGCCCGCGGCCGTGCGCATCAGGCGGCCCACGTAGGCCGCCAGCAGACGGTCCCGCAAGGTGGGGCCGTGTTCCGTGGCGCCGGGATAGAAGAGGTCCTGGCTCGTCGCCAGGTCCCAGGCGGCGGCGACCGGACGGGCCACCGCCTTCTGGGCTTGGCGGGACAGACCGGGCGCTCCCCAGCCCTGACGGCGGATCACATCCCTCAGGGCGACGGCACTTTGGGCCGCCACGGACATGCCGTGGCCGTAGATCGGGTTGTAGGCGGCCAGCGCGTCGCCGATCACCGTGAAGTTCTCCGGCCAGGCGGACATCCGCTCGTAGTAGTGCCGCCGGTTCGACGTCGTCCGGGTGACGGAGACGCCCGTCAGGGGTTCCGCTCCCGCGAGCAGTTCGGCGATCACCGGGTGCCGCAGCTCCTCACGGGCGAAACGCGTGAACTCGGCGCCGTCCGTGGGAGGTTCGCAGCCCCGGGTGCCGGACAGGGAGACCAGCCAGCAGCCGTCCTCGACGGGTACGAGGACGCCCGCCCGGCCCGGACCGGCACCCCTCGGGTCCGCCTGCACGTTGACCATCGGGAAGCCCTGCCGGGCGGGTTCGGGCGCCCGGTAGATCCGGCTGGCGTACGCGAGCCCCGAGTCGACCACCCGGCGCGGCGGTTCGGGCAGCCCCAGTTCGCGCAGCCAGTGCGGGGTGCGCGAGGCGCGGCCGGTGGCGTCCACGACCAGGTCCGCGTGGAGTGTGCTCCGGCTGCCGTCGGCGCCCCGCACCCGCACGCCGGTGACGGCCTCGGCCGTGCCCTCCAGGCCCAACACCTCGGCGTGCTCGACC
This sequence comes from Streptomyces turgidiscabies Car8, assembly GCF_000331005.1. Lineage (GTDB taxonomy): Bacteria > Actinomycetota > Actinomycetes > Streptomycetales > Streptomycetaceae > Streptomyces > Streptomyces turgidiscabies. The sequence continues at coordinate 10,895 of NZ_AEJB01000208.1, read as the reverse complement.
AGTTTGACCCGGTCGTCGTCCAGGACCTGGGCGCGGACGGTCGCGTCCAGCAGGTCCCGGCCGCACAGGAACACGTGGTGCGACTCGGCCCATCGCCGGAACCAGCCCTGCGGGGCCAGCGCCACCATGTCCGTCGTGACCGGCAGCCGGTGCGCACCGGCGTCGAGCAGCAACTCGCCCACGCCCGGCACCAGTTCCTCGACGGCCCGGGCACCGCCCGACCACAGCACATGCGCGTGCCGGGCCTGCGGCAGGTTCCGGCGCGGCTCGGGGCCGTCCGGCAGGACGTCACGCTCGACGACGGTCACACGGTCGGCGAACTCGACCAGGGCTCGGGCCGCAAGCAGCCCGGCGAGCGAACCGCCGAGCACGACGGCGGATCTGACGGTCCGTCCGGAGGCCGGTCTGAGGGGGGAGTCGACGGAAGTCGGGCGATCACTCATATACGTGCAGACTCTCTGCTGGGGCGGTCGCGAGGGTGCGCACCGCCTCGATCTCATCGGGGTGACTCAGCACCTGGGACACGGCTTCGATGCCCTGGAGCAGGTCCGTGAGCAAGTCGGTCGCGTGGCCGGTGACTTGGGGGGTGGGGTGCCGGGACCGGGCGCGCGCCTCGATCGCGTCCCGGATCGTCACCGCCGCCGCGAGCGCTTGTGCCCGCCGCGCGCCGTGTCCCAGGTCCACGGCGGCCTCGTACGACCGCCGCCGCATCTCCTCGTCGAAGTGGCGGGCGAGTTGCAGCAGGGCGTCGCGGATGAACGTCTCGCGGCGGATCAGCCGCAGTTCCGGGGTGGCCCACAGCGAGAAGGGGACGCCTCTGCCGGTGGCGGTGCGCAGCAGGTCGTACAACGGGCCGAGCCGGCGGCGGGCGCGCCGGATCCGCCCGCGGTCGCGCAGATACTGGCCGGCGTGCGGCAGCACGAACCCCGTCGCGATGAGGGCGGCGGCCACACCGGCGGCGGCGGGGGCCAGTTCGGTGGACAGGGGGTCCAGGTCACCGCCCGCCCACCGGGCGAGGACGGCGGTGCCCTTCGCCGCGTCGAACACCAGGTTGGCGGCGTAACCGACGGCCAGCGACCGCAGACCCCGGCGCAGCCACACGTCGAGTCCGGGGGTGTGGATCCAGTCCCGGACCAGCCGGTACGTCAGGACACAGGACGTGGTGTGCGCGAGCAGGTAGAGCACGACGAACTCGCGCATGAAGGGCGTCCGGGCGTAGTACGTGTCCAGGTCCCGCCGGCGCTCCACGGGTACGTCCGCGAGCGCGAACAGCGCCCACAGCGCGACGATCACCCCCGCGTGCCCGACGGCGACCCACCGCATCGTCCGACGCCCCCCGGCGGATCCCGCCGACCCCGTCGAGCGCCCGGTGAGGCCGCCGCGCCACGCGATCATCAGCAGCAGGCTCGCCCCGCAGAACGCGACGAGGAAGCTGTAGACGAGGGGCGCCGCGAGGTTGGGCACACCGGAGACCCGGTTGGTCCAGCCGATGGCCGGGGGCGCCGCGAGGACGAAGATGCCGCAGGCGAGCAGCAGCAGCCCGCCGACCGCCCGCCGCAGCGGGTCGCCCCACAGGCTGACGATGCTGGGCAGCTTGAACACCAGGGCGGCGGCCAGGAACACGATCGGTGTCCCGAACACGAGGACGGAGTACGGCTCGCCGAGGAAGCCGGAGAGGTTCATCGCCGGGCGTTTCCGCTTCCCCGGCCGCGATACCCCAGCGAGGCCTGCACACCACTGCTTCCCGCACTCGTCGTACGGCCCTCCACCCACGGCCGGAAGACGGTGGCGAGGCGGTGGCCGAACTCCTCGGCGTCGGCCTCGTCGGCCTCGCGGGAGCCGTTGCGGGCAGCGACTGTCAACGCGCCGCCCTGCCAGGACTGCTCGTCGGCCAGGACCCGGGCGGCGCTCGCGCCGACACTGTGGTGATGGCAGTGCCCGGCGTGCAGATGCCACAACTCGTGTCCCAGGATGACGAGTTGCTGCACCGCCTCGGCCCGCTCCTCGACGATCACCAGGTCGAAGTCGTGGAACTCCACACACAGACCGGTGACTTCGATCTCGTCGGGAAAGCGCTCGAACCGCAGCTCGACGCGCCGCCCGCGCCGCACGCTCATCTCCGCGCACAGCGCCCGGCACAACTCCCCTGCGCCAGAGGTGCTGTCGGCCTGGTCCCGCAGTGCCATGTCGAGCGCGCCGGTCAGGTCGCGCATCGCGCCCCGGGTCCGCAGCCGGTGCGCGGCCCGGGCGGGCAGCAGCGCGGCCAGCACGCCCCTCGTCAGCCCCTTCGTCATCCCGCGCGTCGTCCTCCTCGGCGTCACCGCTCCGTCTCCTCGCCGCCGCTCAGCAGCCCTTCGAGCATCACGGCGAGGGCCTCCTGCTTGCGCGGGGTCAGCCGTCGGCCGCGCAGGGCCAGCGTGACGACACCGTGCCGGGTCGCGAACCGGACCAGCGGGCCCTCCTCGGCGCCGCCGAGTTCCCCGAGCAGCCGGCGCAGTTCACGGTGGAGCACGACGGGCGCGGGGTCGGTGAAGAAGCCGGTGCCCTGCTCGACGTCGAAGTACGCGGCGAGCGCGGTGAGATCGGGAACGTTCGGCATCTTCTTGCCGAGGAGCAGCTGACGGGCCCACTCGGGGCTGATCGACAGGGCGCCCGCGACCTCCTTGCAGACCTCGGCACGCGTTCTGCCGTTCGCCGCGAGCCGCGTCTCGTGGAGGGTGCGCACCCGGCTCCGGATACGGCCCTCGATGTCGTCGGCCGGAGGTTGCGCGCCCTCGGCCAGCAGTGCCCGGATCTCGCCCTCCGTGAGAGCGGTTCGGGCGGACAGGGCGCGTACGTCGAGGACTTCGGCGCGGTCGAGGCAGGCCTCGTCGATGCGCTCTTCGAGGCGGGCCAGGGTCTCCGGGAGGGGCTCACTCACGGGCTGACCCTACGCGTCCGGACCCCTGGGCACCAGGGAAATCCAACGATCGTTGGAGGAGTCGGAACGATCGTTGCGCACGCACGCCATTGACGTGTGGACACTCCAAAATTACGGTTTTGTTCGAAGTTACGAGCGGATACCGAGATACCGAACAGGGAACACGGAACGCAGCGCAGCACGCAGCAGGCAGCACGCAGAACGAAACGCAGAACGCCGGAGAGGAACCCATGTCCCGCACCGCCCGTTTCACGATCGACCCCGCCTTCACCGTCGGTGAGGTCAACCCCCGGCTCTTCGGCTCGTTCGTCGAACACCTCGGCCGCTGCGTCTACACCGGGATCTTCGAGCCGGACCACCCCACCGCGGACGAGGCGGGCCTGCGCACGGACGTGCTGGAACTGGTCCGCGAACTCGGTGTCACCGCGATCCGCTACCCCGGCGGCAACTTCGTCTCCGGCTACAAGTGGGAGGACTCGGTCGGCCCGGTCGAGGAGCGCCCCCGCCGCCTCGACCTCGCCTGGCGCTCGACGGAGTCCAACCGCTTCGGGCTCTCCGAGTACATCGACTTCCTGCGGAAGCTCGGCCCGCAGGCCGAGCCGGTGATGGCCGTCAACCTCGGCACCCGGGGGGTCGCCGAGGCCCTCGAACTCCAGGAGTACGCCAACCACCCCGCCGGCACCGCCCGCGCGGACCTGCGCGCCGCCCACGGCGACAAGGACCCGTTCGGCATCAAGATGTGGTGCCTCGGCAACGAGATGGACGGCCCCTGGCAAACCGGCCACAAGACCGCCGAGGAGTACGGCCGCCTCGCCGCCGAGACCGCCCGCGCGATGCGCCAGATCGAGCCGGACCTCGAACTCGTCGCCTGCGGCTCCTCCAGCCAGGGCATGGACACGTTCGCCACCTGGGAGTCGACGGTCCTCCAGGAGACGTACGACCTGGTCGACTACATCTCCCTGCACGCCTACTACGAGCCCCAGGACGGCGACATCGACTCCTTCCTGGCCTCCGCCGTGGACATGGAGTCGTTCATCGACAACGTGGTCGCGACCTGCGACCACGTCGGCGCCCGCCTCAAGTCGAAGAAGAAGATCAACCTCTCCTTCGACGAGTGGAACGTCTGGTACATGTCGGGGTGGCACGAGATCGAGAACTCCGGCGCGCGGGACTGGGCCGAGGCCCCGCGCCTCCTGGAGGACGTCTACTCCGTCACCGACGCCGTCGTCTTCGGCTCGCTGCTCATCGCCCTGCTCCGGCACGCGGACCGCGTCACCGTCGCCTGTCTCGCCCAGCTCGTCAACGTCATCGCGCCGATCATGACCGAGCCGGGCGGCCCGGCCTGGCGCCAGACGACGTTCTTCCCGTTCGCGCAGGCCAGCACGTACGGGCGCGGCGAGGTCCTCGACGTACGGGTGGACTCGCCGACCTACGAGACGAAGAAGTACGGCGAGGCGGACCTTCTGCACGCCACCGCCGTACGCGCCGAAGACGGCACGGTCACCGTCTTCGCAGTCAACCGGGACCGCACCCAGCCGCTGCCGCTCGAAGTCGTGCTGAACGGCCTGGAGTTGACGACGGTCGTCGAGCACAGCACGATCGCCGACGCCGACCCGGACGCCCGCAACACCAGGGACGACCCGGAGCGCGTCACCCCGCACCAGACCACCGGCACCACTCTCCAGGACGGCACCCTGACCGCCGTCCTGGAGCCGCTGTCGTGGAACGTGATCCGGCTGGCGTAGGTCCGGGAGATCCCGGAAGGCGTCCGTACGTACGCGTCTACCGGCCGGGGGAGGGGACGACCGTCACCGGAACTCCCCCGGCCGCGCTCCCCAGCAGTGTCAGCCGTACCCGTCCCGGCCCCGACTCGGTCGTCCCGTCCGAAAGCACCGCCAGGGCAAGGGTGTTGGCGCCCCGGGTGCGCAGGATGCCGTTCGGGAGGACGAAGGTGTGCTGGGGGCCGACGTCGTTGACGTACTGGCCCATGTTCCAGCCGTTCAGGAAGATCTGGACGCGGTAGGCGCGCGCCGGATCGTCCTCCAGCAGCAGCCCGATCGACGCGTCGACGCCCGGATCCACGGCGAGCCGGAACCCCGTCCGGTACCAGGTCACCCCCTGCCGCCGCCGCTCGGCACGCGGCAGGCCGACCTCGGGCCAGCCCTCGTCCCCGTACCCCGGCAGATGCCAGCCCGACCGCTCCCCGTACAGCCCACCGGTGTTGAGCGCCCCTCGCACCGGATCGGCTGTCGCCGCGCCCCGCAGCCGCCAACTCACCTCGGGGGAGGCGCCGGTGAAGGTTGCCCCCGTCAGGCCGCGCGCGACCTTGTGGGTGTCCAGCGCCTTGCCGTCCATGTCGTGCTGCATCCGCCGCACCAGCACGGACAGCACATGCCCACCGGACGTCCGCAGTCTCTCCGGCACCGCGAAGTTCGCCGTGTCCGCCCAACTCCCCTTCCGCACCGTCTTCTTGTCCGGCACAGGCATCCGGTGCGTGCCCAGCGGCTCGCCGTCCAGCCACGCCATCAGCAGCCCCTGCGTCCCGGTGCTGTAGCCGAGGGCCACGGATTCCATGCCCCGGGCGCCCGTGAAGGAGCCCCGGTACCAGACGTCCCCGTAGTGGAACCCGTAGTCGTCGGAGAACAGCACGGGCTGCCCGTCGGGTACGGCCGTCGTACTGAACGTCGAAGTCCGGTCGGCGACTGTCCAGTTGGCGTCGTCGAAACCGGGCTCGGACTCGGGGTTCTCCGTCTGTCGCCGCCAGCCGTCCAGCACGGGCAGAGCGACCGCCGGGACACCGGTCAAGGGCCGCTCGGCCCGCAGGCTCCCGGAGTCGGTGGCCGACGTACGCAACGGCTTCTGGTTCCAGACGACTTCACGAACCCCGTGCGGCGCCCACACCTCCAGTTCGGTCGCCTCGACGGTGTCCCCGGTCAACCGCACGACGTCATCCTCCAGTTCGGCGGTCCGCAGCAGCGGAGGCCCGAGGACGAGCACCGACCCGGCCGGAGTCTCGCGCGGCCACAGCCGCACCGAGGTCTCGTCGTCGGCGAGGAGGAGAAGGAGGGGGGCCGGGACACCGCCGCCCTCCACCAGTACCCGGGTGAGCCCGCCGAGCCGGGCACTCACCCGCACCAGCCCGTCGGCGTACGAGGACTCCGCGTCGCCCGAGAGCACGGTCACCGTCGGCTCGCTCGCGCACTCCAGCGCCGTCACCGTCGCCTCTCCGGCTCGCCCGGTCAGCACGGCGACGTCCTGGTGTCCTGCCGTCAGCCACAGCATCGGCTGGGCGTTGGAGTACGCCAACCTCCGCCGCCCCAGGGCGAGTCCGGCGGCGAGGAGACGCGCGTCCGAGGCGGGGACGGTGACCGGCAGCGTGGTTCCGGCGACCGGGAGCGTGGAGGTGACCGACTCCGTGGTGTCGTTGCGCAGGACGTACACGTGGGCGTGGGTGTCCGGGTTGGAGAGGTGGTAGACCTTGATCCGCCCGTCACCCACCGCCGCACCGCCCCCAGCCGTCCTACCCCCTGCCGCACCGCCCCCTGCGGTGATGTCCTCGGCCCGGTCCAGCTTGGCCAACTCCGGGACGCACCGCACCAGATGCCCGAGCTGGTGCATGGGGACGACCTTCGGGGTCGCCCGGCGCCCCTCGTCGAAGGCGGCGCCGTAGTCGTACGACGTGTACACCTGTGGGGCGGGCAGCCAGCCCCAACTGGTGCCGCCGAAGGTCATGTAGACGTTGTGGACGGTGATGCCGTTGGCGAGGTTGGTGAGGTAGAAGCGCCGTTCGTAGGCCGAGTCCCGGGTCCGCGCCGACCCCGCGTACCCCGCCCCGTCGAACTCGGCCCCGCCCCACGGATCGAACCAGCCGCCCCCGAACTCGGGGATGAACCCAGGGGTCCCGGGACTCGCCGTGGCCCCGCCCTTCTCGCCGCCGATGCCGAAGTGGCCCCAGTCCGGCGGGAGTTGACCGGGGTCCGGATAGCCGTCGAAGCCGTACAGCCAACGCCCCCGCTCACCGTCGGTGTCGAAGGTGCCGGGGGCCCAGTAGCCGTTCCTGCCGAGGTCGTTGTGGAAGAGGGGGACGTCGATGCCGTCGGCGCGGACCTTGGCGTACAGATGGGACATGTAGTCGATGCCGGTGGGCTCGGTGACGTACGAGCCGTACTCGTTCTCGATCTGGTAGAGCAGGACCGTGCCGTCGCCCCGGGTGTGGAGGTGGCGGCCGACGATCCGGTTGACCGCCGTCAGCCACTCGTCGACGTGGGAGAGGTAGGTGGGGTCGGAGGTGCGGGCGCGGCCCTTCGTCGCCGTCAGCCAGCCGGGGAAGCCGCCGGCGTCGACCTCGGCGTTGATGTACGGGCCCGGCCGCAGGATGACGTACAGCCCGGTCTCGGCGGCCTGGCGCAGGAAGAGGTCCAGGTCGCGGACGCCCGTGAAGTCGTACCGGCCGGGGGCGGGGGAGTGGTAGTTCCAGGCCACGTAGACGCTGACGGCGTTGTAGCCGTGCGCGCGCATCTTCTGCAGGACGTCCCGCCACAGGGACGGGCTGGGCAGCCGGAAGGGATGCATCTCGCCCGACCACAGGACGAGCCGTCGGCCGTCGACGAGCAGGGAGTATCGGTCGAAGCCGACGGTGTGCGGACGGCCGTCCGCCGAGGGCGGGTCGGGGGCCGGTCCGGTGGGTGCGATGCGGGCCGCGTACGCCGATCCGCCCGGCCCGTCGGAGCCCGTGCCCGCGCTCGCGCTGAGGGAGAGACCGAGGGCGGCGGTGCCCGCGAACGCGGTGAAGGTCCTTCTGCTCAGCACCACTGGGTCTCCTCGGCCGCACGGCCCGCGCGTGTGGACGTGTATGTGCGTATATGGATGCGTATGGACGGGTGCGGACCTGCGTGGTGACGCGAGTGCGCGGGTGCGGTCATTGTCCATACCGCGACGACATCCACTTCACGACGGTCGACAATGACCCCATGAGGATCTCGGCGCGGGCGGACTACGCGGTACGAGCGGTGCTGGAGCTCGCCGTACGGCAGGAGGAAGCCGCCGTGAAGGCGGAGACCGTCGCCGCCGCCCAGACGATTCCGCACAAGTTCCTGGAGGGCATCCTCGGGGATCTGCGGCGCGGCGGGATCGTCGACTCCCGGCGTGGCGGCAACGGCGGCTACCGGCTGGCGCGCCCCGCCGCCGAGATCACCGTCGCGGACGTCGTCCGGGCCGTGGACGGGCCCATCGTGTCGGTGCGCGGCGAACGGCCGACCGGCCTCGCCTACTCCGGCCCCGCCGAACCGCTGCTGCCGCTGTGGGTCGCGCTGCGCGCCAACGTCCGCAAGGTGCTGGAGGGGGTGACCTTCGCCGATCTGGCGGCGGGGGAGCTGCCGGAGCCGGTGCGGGGGCTGGCGGCGGAACCGGCCGCCTGGGAAAACCCGTAAATGTTCTAGATTCTTCGAAATTTCCAGTCTTTCAGGGCCATTTATTTTGCTCCATTGGAGCGTTTGTAAACCACTGGGAAGGCTGAAATTCCGGGTTGGTTGTTGACGCCCATCACTCTCCCGATACCTTGACCTCTGCATGTGCATGTAACGGGTGGGGCCTAGGTGAAGGGTGTGCGGACGGGGATGAGTCTGCTGAGATCGCGTCGAGGGTGGGGCATCGGGGCCGTAGTGGCCGCCGGAGTGTCCGGGGTTCTGATCGTGCAGGGCATGAGCGGCGGCGGTGTGGACAGCGCCGCCGACGACGGCAAGCCGGCCTCCGGGCCGATCGCGAGCGAGGAGTACGCGGCGGCCCTGAAGGTCGCCGCCGACGGTGACTCGGCGACGCTGGCCAAGCGGGACGCCAAGCCGTTCAGCATGCTCGGCGTCACCTGGTCCGACCCGTCGGCGAAGATGGCGGGCAAGGTCGAGGTCCGTACCCGGGACGCCGGCACCGACAACTGGTCGTCCTGGCTGGAGCTGGGCACGGACAGCGGACCCGGCGAGGAGGGCGCGACCCGCGCCGGTACCGAGCCCGCGTGGGTCGGCGCGTCCGACGGCGTGGAGGTCCGGGTCGACGGCAAGGAGTCCGCCGAGCTGCCCAGGGGGCTGCGCGTCGACATGATCGACCCCGGCACCTCCTCGGTCACGGACCTGGAACCCGCCGGCTACGTTGCCGCCGCGAGCACCGAGTCGCCGGACGAGACGGCCTCGCCGGAGGTGTCGGAGTCTCCCTCGCCGACGGCGACGGACTCGGCGTCCGCCTCCGAGTCCCCGAGCCTGCCCCCTACCGTTCCCCCTTCGGAGTCCGCCTCCGAGTCGTCCAGCGGCGCGCCCGAGACGACTCCGCCGGCGACGACTTCGGCCCCGGCCACCCCGACGACGGCCCCGCCGAGCACCGGCCCCACCGCCCCGCCGTCCACCGCCGTCAAGCCGCCGATCACCCTGCGGGCGGGCTGGGGCGCGGACGAGACGATGAGCCCCGAGGCGCCGGAGTACCTGACCGGCGGGATCAAGGCGGTGGTCGTCCACCACACCGCCGAGACGAACGACTACACGTGCGACCAGTCCCCGGCCATAATCCGAGGCATCTACACGTACCACGTGAAGACGAACGGCTGGAAGGACATCGGCTACAACTTCCTGGTCGACAAGTGCGGCACGATCTTCGAGGGCCGTAAGGGCGGGATCGACAAGCCGGTCTTCGGCGCACACGCCTACGGCTTCAACAGCCAGACCACCGGCATCTCGGTCCTCGGCAACTACAACCTGGTCGAGCCGCCGACCGCCGTACTGACCTCCGTCGCCCGTCTCGCCGCCTGGAAGCTCGGTCAGTACGGTGTCGACCCGGCCGGTACGACCACGCTCACCGCGGGCGCGGCCGGGACCAGCCAGTACAACACCAGGACGTGGAAGACGGGCGACCAGCTCAGCTTCCCGACCATCCACGGCCACGGCGACGGCTACGCCACCGAGTGCCCGGGCACCAAGCTCTACGCCCAACTGCCCACCATCCGCAGCTATGCGGCGGGCCCGGTCACCGGCCTCACCCTCAAGTCGGTTACCGGAGCGGGCGTTTCGGGGACGCGGACGTACACCAAGTCGGCCACGACGGTCACTTGGTCGGCTACCACACCCGCCGCCCTGATCGCCAGGTTCGAGGTGCTGGTCGACGGCAAGGTCGCCGCCACCACCGCCGGTACGGCGACCTCCGGAACGGTGAACCTGGCTCTCGGCACGCACTCCGTGTCGGTACGGGCCACCCACATCTCCGGCAAGGCGACGACCACCGCCGCCGCGACCGTCGTCGCCGAGACGACAGCGCCGGCCTTCACCACCGCGCCCAACCTCTCCCTCACCACCGGCACGGTGAACACGACGGCCGTCCCGGTCACCCTGAAGTGGAAGGCCACGGACACGGCCGCCCTGAAGGAGGTGCGTCTGACGGCCCCGGTCGCCAAGACGTACGGTCCGACGGTCACCAGCGCCAACCTGACCTCCAAGTCCGGTGCGGCCACGACCTGGTCGATGACGGCGTACGACCAGGCGGGCAACATGAAGGCGGCCTCGGTCGCCGGTACGCCGATGATCCTCCAGGAGACCTCGGCGACCCGCGCGGGCACCTGGACGGCGAAGTCGTCGACCAGCTACCTGGGCGGCAAGTCCTTCTCCAGCTCCGCCAAGAACGCCTCGATGACCTGGACGTTCACCGGGCGCTCGGCCGCCCTCGCGGTGTCGCGGGCCTCGACGTCCGGCCAGGTCAACGTCTTCGTGGACAACGTCAAGGTCGCCACGGTGGACCTGAAGTCGACGACGACGAAGTACCGGGACGCGATCTGGACGAAGAGCTGGAGCGCGAGCGCCAAACACACGGTCAAGATCGTGGTCGTCGGCACGACCGGCCGCCCGGCGGTCACGACGGACGGCCTGGTCTACCTGAAGTGACCACGGTCGCCCGACCGGCTGAAGCAACTACGGTTGCCTGAGCCGCAGTTCTGCCAGTGCGG
>NZ_AEJB01000207.1 GCF_000331005.1 Streptomyces turgidiscabies Car8 | reverse complement strand
CTGGGGGCTGCGCCCCCAGACCCCCCTTCGCGCCGAAAGCGCTCGTCCTCAAACGCCGGACGGGCTAAAGACCCCCCGGCTGCGGGGTCGTAAAAGTCATTTCCTATGATCACCCCCTGTTCATTCCTCAGGGGTCTCCTGTTTGTCCGTGTGCTTGCGCTGCCATGGGAGCTTCCGTAGGTCCAAGAGGCCTCCCAGGCAACGGAGTTCGACGGTGAGTGGTGTCGTTTCGCCCGGTAGACGCCGGTTTCTGACTGTCGGTGCCGGCGTCGTCGGGGCCGCCGCGTCCGGGCAGTTGCTGCTGGCCGGGACCGCCCGGGCGGCGCAGAGCCCGTTGCCCTCCGGAGTGTTCAGCCTCGGGGTCGCCTCCGGGGACCCCCTGCCCGACGGTGTCGTCCTGTGGACCCGGCTCGCTCCCGACCCGCTCCACGGTGGCGGAATGCCCGACCGGGCCGTGGTCGTGGAGTGGCAGATCTCCGAGGACTCCCGGTTCCGGCGCAAGGTGAAGCGCGGATACGCCTGGGCGCGGCCCGAGTTGGGGCACAGCGTGCACGCCGACGTGCGGGGACTGCTTCCCGACCGGCAGTACTGGTACCGGTTCCGGACCAGCGGGCAGCTCTCGCCGGTGGGCCGTACCCGTACCGCTCCCCGGCAGCTCGCCTCCGGCAGCCATCTGCGGCTCGCGCTGGCCTCCTGCCAGAACTGGCAGCACGGCTACTTCACCCCGTACGCCGACATGCTCGCCCAGGACCCGGATGTCGTCGTCTTCGTCGGCGACTACATCTACGAGTCCACGTCCGCGATCACCGGCGTACGCAAGCACGAGGGCACCGGAGAGCCGACCACCCTCGTCCAGTACCGCAACCGGTACGCCCAGTACCACAGCGACCCGCACCTCAAGGCGATGCACGCCGCCGCGCCGTTCGTCGTCACCTTCGACGACCACGAGGTCGACAACGACTTCGCCGGGGACGTCCCGCAGGACCCCGACAAGCAGACGCCCGAGGCGTTCGCGGCGCGTCTCACCGCCGCCTACCAGGCCTACTACGAGCACATGCCCGTACGCGCCACGGCCGTGCCCAACGGCCCGCACATACGGATGCACCGGCGGCTCGACTTCGGGCGGCTCGTGCGGCTCAACGTGCTCGACACCCGGCAGTTCCGCAGCGACCAGGCCACCACCCAGGCCGGCGCCCAGGACCCGGCGATGACCATGCTCGGTGCCGCGCAGAAGCAGTGGCTGCTCAACAGCCTGCACGGGTCGCAGGCGCGCTGGAACCTCATCGCCTCGCAGATCATGATGGCCGAGACCGACCTCAGGATCGGCGAGGGCAAGCTCTGGTACTACGACGCCTGGGACGGCTACCAGGTCGAGCGCAACGCGCTGCTCGGCGAGTTCGCGAACGTGCGTAACCCCGTCGTCCTCTCCGGCGACCGTCACGTCACCATGATCAGCGACCTCAAGCGGGACTTCGCCGATCCCCGCTCGGCGGTCGTCGGTGCCGAGTTCGTCGGTACGTCGATATCGAGCGGCGGGGACCAGGACGCCGTCGCCTTCCACAAGCAGTGGGACGCGCTGAAGGGTGACAATCCGCACTGGAAGGTCATCGACAACCACCGCGGCTACCACCTCTTCGACATCCGGCGCGGGGGTATCGACGCCCAGGTCCGGATCGCGGACACCGTGACCAGATCCACCTCCGCCTCCCGAACTCTCGCGAAGCTCCATGTGGAGTCCGGAAAGCCGGGAGTACGGACCGTCTGACGGCGAAAGGGGCGCGGGCGGCCATCCGTGGAATCGGCGGCGCAATTTCTGTGCCATTACTCACAGCCATTCCAGCGGTGCCGGATGAATGACAGTTGGCGTGCGCATATGCGACGGAGGGCGCTCACCTTGCACTGCGGTAACGGCAGGTGGGACGATTTCAGGGTTCTCTGTTGCCCCGAGGTAGGTCGCCCGTGTCCCAGCACAAAGCCAAGCCCCGCACCACCGCCGTCGTCCTCGCGGGCGGCACCGGTCAGCGGGTGGGTCTGTCGATTCCGAAGCAGTTGCTGAAGATCGCGGGCAAGGCGGTCATCGAGCACACCCTCAGCACCTTCGAGCACGCGGACTCGATCGACGACGTCATCGTCCTCATGGCCCCCGGCTATGTGCCGGACGTCGAGAAGATCGTCGCCAAGGCCGGATTCAAGAAGGTCACCCGGATCATCGAGGGCGGCGCGACCCGCAACGACACCACCGAGCGGGCCATCGAGGCGCTGGGGGAGGGGCTGGCCGAAGGTGAGGACGCCAACGTCCTGTTCCACGACGCCGTACGGCCGCTGCTGTCCCAGCGGGTCATCGACGACTGTGTGATCGCCCTGGAGCGTTACCAGGCCGTCGACGTCGCCATTCCCTCCGCCGACACGATCATCGTCACGCGCACGCACGGCGAGGACGGTGAGTTCATCACCGAGATCCCCGACCGCTCGCGGCTGCGGCGCGGTCAGACGCCCCAGGCGTTCAAGCTGTCGACCATCCGGCGGGCCTACGAGGTCGCGGCCGGCGACCCCAACTTCCAGGCCACGGACGACTGCTCGGTCGTACTCCGGTATCTGCCGGACGTGCCGATCCATGTCGTCGCGGGCGACGAGTACAACATGAAGGTCACCCAGCCCGTCGACGTCTTCATCGCCGACAAGCTCTTCCAGCTCGCCTCCGCCGCCACGCCGGAACAGATGAGCGAGGAGGCCTACCGCGAGCTGCTCACCGGTAAGACCCTCGTCGTCTTCGGCGGGTCCTACGGCATCGGCAAGGACATCGCCGAGCTGGCCCAGGGGTACGGGGCGAAGGTGTACGCCCTCGGGCGTTCCACCACGGGCACGCACGTCGAGAACCCGGAGGAGGTCGACGACGCGCTGTCCAAGGCGTACTCCGAGACCGGGCGCATCGACTACGTCATCAACACGGCCGGCGTACTGCGGATCGGCAAGCTCGCCGAGACCGACAACGCGACCATCGAGGAAGCGCTGAAGGTCAACTACCTCGCCCCCGTGCAGATCGCCCGCTCGGCCTACAAGTACCTCGCCGAGACCAAGGGCCAGCTGCTCCTCTACACCTCCAGCAGCTACACGCGCGGCCGGGCCGAGTACAGCCTCTACTCCTCCACCAAGGCCGCGATGGTGAACCTCACCCAGGCACTGTCGGACGAATGGGCAGGTGACGGGGTCCGCGTCAACTGCGTCAACCCGGAGCGCACGGCCACCCCGATGCGCACGAAGGCCTTCGGCCAGGAGCCCGCGGGTTCGCTGCTGTCCTCCGAGGCGGTGGCCCGTACGTCGCTGGACGTGCTGCTGTCCGAGCTGACCGGGCATGTCATCGACGTCCGCCAGCAGGACCCGACAGCCGTGGCCGGTCGGGCCTCCGGCTTCGAACAGGCGCTCGCCAGCGTTCTCGACCGGCAGAACGACGGCCTGGCATAAAATCCACACCACATTCACGAAAAACCACCGGACCGACAGCCAGATAATTCCCGAGTAATTCCAGATCGTTCCCGAGTACTTTCCCGGATACAGGTTCTCCTTGATCTCCACTGCTATTCGCGTCGCCCGGGTGGGCAGCCCGGCCGAGTTGGCCGCGGCGGTCCTCATGATGCTGGGCTTCCCCTGTCTCATGCTGGCCGCGCTCCTCCCGAGCGTGCCCGCCTTCGCCGCCGCCGCCGCAGTGACCTATCTGGCGGACCACTATCTCCACCGCCGGGGCAGCTATCTGGTCAACCGCCTCAGCAAGGTGCGGGCGGGCGTCTCCATCCGGTTCCTGGTCCGGGAACTGCTGGTGCTGCTTCTGCTGGCGCGCGCGGACCTCTCCAGGAACGTGATCTTCTACGCCGCGATCGCCTGCTTCATCGCCTTCTACGGCTTCCAGGCCCCGCACGGCGCCCTGATCACGCTGATCCGCAACCGCCGCCGGATGCCGGTCGCGACCCGCAACGTCGACCTGGCCTCGCGCATCGCCATCCCCGACGCCCCGCCGCGCTTCCTGCTGGACCGCTCCACCGAGAAGATGCTCCACCTCGACCTGGCCGCGCTGACCGGCATCCTCATCACCACCGAGACCGGCTCGACGGTGTTCGGCATGGTCGGCGTCGGTGTCACCCTCGGACTGGCGTTCCTGTACGTCGCCGCCCTGGCGCCCTACGTCCGGGGGCGCCGCATCCCGCCGGACGCGGAGACGGTGCTCGCGGCGACGGACGCGTGGCTGCGCGAGTACCGGCCGCAGACGGTGCTGTACTTCTCCGGTTCCAAGGACTCGGCGTACCAGGTCAACATGTGGCTGGAGACGATGGAGCAGCTGGACAGCCGGCCGCTGATCGTCCTTCGGGAACGCGTCATCCTGCAGAACCTCGCGCCCACGACCGTCCCCGTCATCTGTGTGCCCGGCGGCATCCATCTGATGAACCTGGACCTGCGCACGGTCCGGGTCGCGCTCTACGCGGCGAACGTGGGCAAGAACATCCACCTGTTGCGCGTACCGACCATGAAGCACGTCTTCATCGGGCACGGCGACAGCGACAAGATCGCCAGTGTGAACCCGTTCAGCAAGGCCTACGACGAGGTGTGGGTCGCCGGGCGCGCCGGGCGCGACCGGTACGCGATCGCCGACGTGGGTGTCCGGGACGAGGACATCGTCGAGGTCGGGCGGCCCCAACTGGCGCCCATCCGCGGGTCGCAGGGCGCTCCCGGGGCTCGTATCCCGACCGTTCTGTACGCGCCCACCTGGGAGGGCTGGGACGACGATCCCGGCAACACCTCCCTCCTGCTCGCCGGTGAGAACATCGTGCGCGAGCTGGTGGCGGCCGACCCGCCCGTCCGGGTGCTGTACAAGCCGCACCCCTTCACCGGCACCCGCAGCGACGAGGCCGGGGCCGCGCACGAGAGGATCACCGCGCTCGTCGAGAAGGCCGCGGTGGAGCGGGCCGCCGACCCGCGCTTCCTGGGCGACCTCGGCGAGCAGACGGGCGCCAAGGCGGACCTCGTCCGTATCGAGGCGCGGCTCGCCGAACTGGCCGGGCCCGCCGGTGAGAAGGGCGACGAGGCGGAGGCGACCCGGGACGGGGTGGTCGACGTGGAGCGGCACGAGGAGATCGCGAAGCTGCGCACCGAGTGGAACGACGCGTACTGGCGTTCGTTCAGCGCCGGGGAGCACCGGGTCGTCACGGGGGCCGAGCCCCGGCTGTACGACTGCTTCAACGTGTCCGACGCGATGGTCTCCGACATCTCCAGCGTGGTCTCCGACTTCATCGCGAGCGGCAAGCCGTACGCAGTGTCGGACTCGGCGGCGCTGGGCGCGGAGGAGTTCAAGCGGCAGAACACCGCCGTACGGGCCGCCGTGATCCTCTCCAACAGCGCTGCGGAACTGGGGCAGTTGCTGGACGCGGTGCGCGACCCGGCGGCCGATCCGCTGGCCGGTGAGCGTACGGAGCTCAAGCGGTATCTGCTCGGCCCCGACGAGCCGTCGTCCATCGAGCAGTTCAACACCGCGACGGCCGACCTCGCGGTGAAGGCCGAGGCACGCAACGCGGGCCAGAAGCGGCAGGCGGCGACCGCGCGGACCTGAGGGGCCCGGCCGGCGCGGACGGCGGTGAGATCCGCCGTCCGCCCACTGGACCGACACACACCCCCGCCCCTGTTCGCGTAAATTGCGCGGCAGCGCAGCCGGACGACCCGAGGGGACGACACGCAGGTGGCAGGGGCAAGGCAGGCCGTCGCAGGGGCCCACAGGATTGTCGTCAAGGTGGGTTCCTCGTCGTTGACCACGGCGGCCGGCGGCCTCGACGCCGACCGGGTCGACGCGCTCGTCGACGTCCTCGCCACCAGCCGCAGCGGCGGTGAGAAGGAGATCGTCCTCGTCTCCTCCGGCGCCATCGCCGCCGGCCTCGCCCCGCTGGGCCTGCGTCGGCGCCCCAAGGACCTGGCCCGCCAGCAGGCAGCCGCCAGCGTCGGGCAGGGGCTCCTCATCGCCCGCTACACCGCCTCCTGCGCCCGCCACGGCATCCGGGTCGGCCAGGTGCTCCTGACCTCCGACGACACCAGCCGTCGCGCCCACCACCGCAACGCCTCGCGCACCCTCGACAAGCTCCTCGCGATGGGCGCCCTCCCCGTCGTCAACGAGAACGACACCGTCGCCACGGACGAGATCCGCTTCGGCGACAACGACCGCCTCGCCGCCCTCGTCGCCCACCTCGTACGGGCCGACCTCCTCGTACTGCTGTCCGACATCGACGGCGTGTACGACGGCGACCCCAGCAAGCCCGGCACGTCACGGATCGCCGAGGTGCGCGGCCCGGCCGACCTCGCCCATGTCGACATCGGCAGCGCGGGCAAGGCCGGCGTCGGCACCGGCGGGATGGTCACCAAGGTCGAGGCCGCCCGGATCGCCGCCGCCGCCGGTATCCCGGTGGTCCTGACAAGTGCGGTGCACGCCGCCGACGCCCTCGCGGGCCGGGACACGGGCACCTACTTCCACGCCACCGGCAGGCGCTCCGCCGACCGGCTGCTCTGGCTCCAGCACGCCTCCACCCCGCAGGGCTCGCTCAGCCTCGACGACGGCGCCGTGCGCGCGGTGGTCCAGGGGCGCAAGTCGCTGCTGCCGGCCGGGATCGCCGGGGTCGAGGGCGAGTTCGTCGCCGGTGACCCGGTCGAGCTGTGCGACAGCGCGGGCCGGGCCGTCGCACGCGGGCTCGTCAACTTCGACGCCAAGGAGATCCCTCAGCTGATCGGCCGCTCGACGCGCGAACTGGCCCGCGAACTGGGCCCCGCGTACGAGCGTGAGGTCGTGCACCGGGACGACCTGGTCATCCTGAACCCCTGAGTCGCAGCGGCCTTCCCTTTTGACTTCAGTCCCGCAAAGGCCGAAAACAGGGGGAACGCCCCGCAAATCCGCCCGCCGTGAGGTGGACGTTCCGCAAAAGTGCCCCATGAAGCGTGCGCACCTGCTTCTCTCTGTTTCAGGGAGATTCCGCACGACCATCGGGTAAAGGAGGCCGCCGTGAGACGAGTGCGCCCTGGGGCGGCGACGTCCCGTGGTGGAAGCGCCTCCCGCAAGGTGGGCGAGGAGCGCGCCCTCACCAGCGTCGCGGCGGGCGCCCGCTTCGAGGAGGCGTTCGAGGAGCCGAAAGACATGCCGCGCCTGTGGCATGTCACGCTCAGCGTCTCCGGCGACGAGGCTCCGCTGAAGGAGGTCCGGCGCGGTCTGGAGCAGCTCGCCCACGACCACCCCTTTCTGCTCACCAGCAGATACGCCAACGACCACGCGGAGATCCGCTACTGGGAGGAGGCCCGCGATCTGCACGACGCCGCGGCCGTCGCCCTGCGGCTGTGGGGCGAGCACCGCCAGACCGCGAAGCTGCCGCCCTGGGAGATCGTCGGCCTGGAAGTCATCGACCGTGAGACCTACCACTACCGCATCGCCGAGGGCTTCGGCCCGCTGCCGGCGACCCCGGTGGGCGTCCACCCCTTCTAGCCGGTTCCAGGCCTGTCCGGCGGATTTGCGGGCTCTCAGGGGCTTGTCTCGGGGTTTGGGATAGCCGGTGGACGGTTCCGCCCGGCGCACTACGCTTTCCTCATGCCCACGCTTTCGCCGTACGACTCGATGTCCCCGGTCACCCAGGCCGCCTACCGTGCCAAGGCCGCAGCCGCCGACCTCGCCCCCCTTCCGCGGGCCGAGAAGGACGACGCGCTCCTCGCCGTCGCGGACGCGCTGGAGGTCCGTACGAGCGAGATCGTCGAGGCCAACGCCAAGGACATCGCCCGCGCGCGGGAGGCCGGCACCAGCGAGACGGTCATCGACCGGCTGACGCTCACCCCGGAGCGGGTGCGCGCGATCGCCTCCGACGTCCGGGACGTGGTGGCGCTGCCCGACCCGGTCGGCGAGGTCGTCCGCGGGTCCACCCTCCCCAACGGCATCGACCTGCGCCAGGTCCGCGTCCCACTGGGTGTCGTCGGCATCATCTACGAGGCCCGCCCGAACGTGACGGTCGACGCCGCCGCCCTCTGTCTGAAGTCCGGCAACGCGGTGCTGCTGCGAGGCTCGTCCTCGGCGCACGAGTCGAACGCCGCCCTGGTGCGGGTGCTGCGCGACGCCGTCGGCGGGGCCGGCCTGCCCGCCGACGCCGTGCAGCTCGTCCCCGGCGAGAGCCGCGATTCCGTACGGGAACTGATGCGCGCCCGCGGCCTGGTCGACGTACTGATCCCGCGCGGCGGCGCCTCCCTCATCCGGACCGTCGTCCAGGAGTCGACGGTTCCCGTCATCGAGACCGGCACGGGCAACTGCCATGTGTACGTGGACGCGCAGGCCGACATCGACATGGCGATCGAGATCCTGATCAACTCCAAGGCCCAGCGCCCGAGCGTCTGCAACTCCGCCGAGACCCTCCTCGTCCACCAGGACATCGCCCCCGAGTTCCTGCCGCGCGCCCTGGACGCGCTGGCGGAGGCCGGGGTCACCGTGCACGCCGACGAGCGTGTGCTGGCGTACGCGAAGGACTCGAAGGCCACGGTGGTCGAGGCGACCCTGGAGGACTGGGAGACCGAGTACCTGTCGTACGACATCGCCGCCGCCGTCGTCGACTCGCTGGAGCGGGCCGTCGACCACATCCGGCTGTGGACCTCCGGGCACACGGAGGCGATCGTGACGACCTCGCAGCAGGCCGCCCGCCGCTTCACCCAGCTGGTCGACTCGACGACGGTCGCCGTCAACGCCTCGACGCGCTTCACCGACGGCGGTCAGTTCGGTTTCGGCGCGGAGATCGGCATCTCGACGCAGAAGCTGCACGCGCGCGGGCCGATGGGGCTGCCGGAGCTGACCAGCACCAAGTACATCGTCACCGGCGACGGGCATATCCGCCGCTGAGGGGCATGATCGCGGGTCCGTCCGCCGGGGCGCCCGGCGGACGGCGGGCGTACGCCCCGGCGCTGTGCCCCCGGCGGGCCGGCGTGGGCGACGGCGGCCGACGGCGCATGAAACGCATCTCATCCAGTAGCTGAATTTCCCTACCGTCTGCCCAAAATGACACCCCCGGTCTACTCTGGATCCGTGCCGGAGGACGTGGGGGGCACGCCGTTCTTCCCTGACGGCTGGGAGCCCGACGACGACCACGACCGCGGGGTGTCGGACGAAGAGTTCGCCTCCGTGGTCTTCGACGAGGCCTTTGTACTGGCGGCCGTGGTGCACGAGCCGACCGCCGTCGAACGCCTCCTTGCCGCAGCGCAGGCGAGAGCGGAGGCCTCCGAGGCCGAGGCCCGCCGGGCGCACGCCAGAGGCCTCAGAGACGAGCGCCATGACGACGGCTTCGGGCCCGACGACCTCGCCTATTACGGCCACGGCCGGGATCTCGACGATCTGGACGACGCCGACATCCTGGAGGGCCGTTACGGCGCTGCGGGCACGCACGGCAAACAGGTCTCCCGCTGGCACCGCCCCGTCGCCTGGATGCTCGCCCTCGTGATGGGGATCGGCATGGTCGCGCTGGCCTTCACGGCGGTCTACCGGGGGGCGTCCTCCAGCCGTGAGGAGCAGGTGCCGCCGCCCGCCTCGACCAATCTCGAGCAGGGCGGAAAGACGACCCCTTCGGCTTCGGCCGACTACTCCCGGCCGGCCGTGTCCGCGTTCCCCCGCACTCCCTGACCCGGCCGCGCCCGCGCCCTGTCCCTTCCTGGTGAGAACCTGTCAGAACTGTCGTGCGGCGGGGCGTTTACCGAGGCTTCCGGAGACCTACTCTGAAGGTATGGGCGGACCAGGAGACCCACCTGAGGGGACACCCGAGGCTGCCCCTGGTGGCGGCGAGGACGAGTACCGATCCGTCGTCTTCGACGAGTCGTTCGTCCGCGCTGCCCGGCTCCAGGAGTTCTCCGCCCAGGAGCGCCTGGACGACCACGCACCGGCCGTACGCCGCCGCCAGCTCCCGCACCGGGGGCTGTCCCGGCAGGCGCTGATCCTCGTGCTGCTGATCGCCGTCGCCTTCGGCACCGCGATCTACATGGGCGTACGGAACCCGTACCAGAGTCCGGTCGCCGAGCCGGCCCCGGAGCCGCTGCGGATGACCGTGATGCCCCTCGCGCCGCAGGGCGCCGTGCCCGGCTCCACCGACCCCGAACAACTGTTCGCGCACAGTCCGGCGGCCCAGTTCGGCATTGGCGCCGAGGGCATCGCGCTGCCCGCCACGCGACGCACCGAGCACTTCTCGGACAGCCAGGTCGTCACCGCCCTGACCGCCGCCAAGGACTACCTGGTCGAGTCCTCGCTCTATCCGGAGGTGCTCACCGGCGGCGAGGTCCGAGCCGTGCGGGTGATGCTCGATCCCGACCAACTCGACCAATTCGATCAAAGTTTCGACCAGCCGACCGCCGACGGCAGGCACGCGCCCACCGGATGGCTGGTCCGCTTCGACCCCTCCCGCGCCCAGCTGGCCGACGACAGGATCCGCGTACGGGGCACCCTGCGGGCCGCCGAGACCGACTCGGCGACCCTGGAGGTCGTGGCGGACCACACCTTCGTCTACGCGCTGCGGCCGACCGGCGCCGGTGAGCAGGCGAAGGCATCCCTGTTCACCGTCCGACGCGAGCTGCACTTCAGCTTCGACCGCGACGACCTGCGCATGCACCAGGTCCGGCTGGTCGTCTCCTACGTCCAGGCCGGACCGCTGTCCTGCGCGGAGGACTCCGCCGGTTACCTGAGGCCGATGCTGGCCGACCAGACCGCCAAGGCGGGTGGACCGGCCGGGACGGATCCGTATGCCACGGGCGGCACGGCGGCGCTGTGCGGCTCGCTGGCGGCGGGGGTGCAGCCAACGGTGTGAGGCCGGAGGCGCGAGGCCGGCGGTGCGAGGGTGTCCGGGGTGGTTCGTCGGGTGCGGGCCCGGTGGGGCTTGTCGCGCCCACGCGGCGCAGCCGCACATCGGCACAGCCCCGCGCCCCTGGGTGGGCTTAGTCGCCCGGAGATGAGTCCTCTCGCGGAGGTGTTGAACCGGTGGAGCCGCCGAAGCCCCTTCGTACCCTGCCGCCGAGGTCGCCCGCCCCGCCGGCGATGTCGGAGACCAGTTTCATCAGCGGGTCCTTGGAGCTCTTGACGTTGCTCGCGTAGCTCGCCGCCGACTGGCGGAAGGAGTCGGACACCGAGGTGTCCTTGTCCTCGGTGCGGCGCGGGTAGTGGCCGTCCATGAGCCGCTGGTAGTCCCGGGACTCGGCCCACTTCTTCAGCTCGGCGGCGCGCACGGTGGTGAAGGGGTGAGTACGCGGCAGCACGTTGAGGATCTTCAGCACGGAGTCGCGCAGGTCGCCCCCCGCCTCGTACTCCTCCGCCTGGGCGAGGAACGCGTCCACGTTCATCTCGTGCAGGTGGTTGCCGCCGGCGATCTTCATCAGGCCGCGCATCGAGGCCTTGAGGTCCTGGCCGACGAGCAGTCCCGCGCGGTCGGCGGACAGCTCCGACTTGCGGAACCACTCACGCAGGGCGGTGACGATCGCCATGATCGCGATGTTGCCGAGCGGGATCCAGGCGACGCGGAGGGCCAGGTTGGTCAGGAACAGCAGGATCGTCCGGTAGACGGAGTGCCCGGAGAGGGCGTGTCCGACCTCGTGCCCGACGACGGCCCGCATCTCCTCCTCGTCGAGCAGCTCGACGAGGCCCGTGGTGACGACGATGATCGGCTCGTCCAGACCGATGCACATCGCGTTGGGCTGCGGGTCCTGGTTGACGTACATGGGCGGGACCTTCTCCAGGTCCAGGATCTGGCAGGCGTCGCGCAGCATGGCGTGGAGGTGGGCGAACTGCTGGTCCGAGACGCGCACGGAGTCGGACAGGAACAGCAGCCGCAGACTGCGCTCGGGAAGCAGCCCGCTGAGCGCCTTGAAGACGGTGTCGAACCCGCTGAGCTTGCGCAGGGCGACCAGGGCGGAGCGGTCGGCCGGGTGCTCGTACGCCCGCGAGGAGATACCCGGGAAGCGGGTGCGCTGTCTGCTGGGCACGCTCTCGTGGCCCTCGGGGCCCTGCTCGTTGCTGTCACGGCTGTCGTCGGACATGTGTTCCCCCATGCGTCTGATTGCCCTATGTGCCCCCCGAAGCGAAGCCCAGCCTAGGCGGAGATACCGTGGCCGGGCAGCACACCGTAAGGAGCGATCCGATGGACCACACCCCCGTAACCGACTGGATCACCGAGGCCGCGAGCGCCGCCGAGAAGCAGGGATCCGGCGATCTGCTCCGGGTCGTGCTGATCGTGATGTTCTTCGGCTGCATCCTGACCGCGTGGTTCCTGCTGCGGGGGTACAGGCAGAAGGACGACTGAGACGGGCCGGAAGTTCCCCCGCGGGCCCCTCCCCGGACCCGACGGCGGAGTCGGCGTGATCCTCGTCGCAGGGCACGCTTACGATGGGCCGACGTCTTTATCCCGCCCTCACCGGATAGGTCCTGCCGAAGATGAGCTTCCACAGCGCCGCAGCCCAGTTGGTCACCCTCGCAGCCGAGGGCGAGGAGCACGGCGGCAACCACGAGAGTCTCAGCCCCTACGTCACAGGTGGCGGCGCCCTCTTCATCCTGCTGCTCCTGCTGTGGATCACCACCCGCTTCAACCGCGACCGCTGAGCCGGCTCCGGGAGGGTTCGGACACCGCGGCCGGTGCCCTCAGGCCGGGCCGGTAGGGTCTGCCGCATGGGAGAGCAGGACATGCCTACCGGTCCGGCGGACAGCGCCGGCGACCGTCCGGCGCGCGACGCGGAGAGCCGTCCGGGGCTCCGGCGCGTGCTCGGCAACGGTCCGTCGAACCCCGGCAAGCGCCGCCTCGGTGTCATGGGCGGGACATTCGATCCGATCCACCACGGGCACCTCGTGGCGGCCAGCGAGGTCGCCGCGCAGTTCCACCTCGACGAGGTGGTGTTCGTACCGACCGGACAGCCGTGGCAGAAGACCGACCGCAGTGTGTCGCCGGCCGAGGACCGCTATCTGATGACGGTCATCGCGACCGCCGAGAACCCGCAGTTCTCGGTCAGCCGCATCGACCTCGACCGCGGTGGGCCGACGTACACCACGGACACCCTGCGCGACCTGCGCGCGCTCAACCCCGAGACGGACCTGTTCTTCATCACGGGCGCCGACGCGCTCGGCCAGATCCTCACCTGGCGCGACGCCGACGAACTGTTCTCCCTCGCGCACTTCATCGGAGTCACCCGGCCCGGGCACACCCTGACCGACCCGGGACTCCCGGAGGGCGGTGTCTCGCTCGTCGAGGTTCCCGCCCTGGCCATCTCGTCCACAGACTGCCGTGCGAGGGTCGCCAAGGGCGACCCGGTCTGGTATCTGGTTCCGGACGGTGTGGTGCGCTACATCGACAAGCGCGAGCTGTACCGCGGCCAGTGAGCCGAGAGGGGCACCGGTGAACGACCGACACGACTCGGGGTACGACGGCGACCAGCAGTACGAGCTCGCCGGCTACGACGACTACGGCCGGCCTGTGTACCAGCAGGTGCCGCCGGCCCAGCAGCAGTACCAGCAACAGCAGCAGGCACAGCCGAACCCGCAGCCGTACGACCCGTACGCGCAGCAGGCCCCCCACCAGCAGGGGTACGAGGGGTACGGCTACGACCCGTACGCGACCGGGCAGCAGCAGGCCGCCCCCTCGTACGACCCGTACGGCGCCGGGAACCCGGCCACCGGGTACGACCCCTACGGGCAGCCGGTGAACAGCGGGCAGCAGCCCCGGGTCGCCGAACAGGCACCGCCGTCGGTGCCCACGGCCCGGACCGCGCAGGCAGCGCCGGCGGCCTACGTTCCGCAGCAGGGCGGTCCGGTCGAGGGTGACCTTCCCCAGGCCCCGGGGGCCCAGGAGGCCTCGCAGGACCGGGGTGAACGCGACTACAGCACCCAGCAGTTCGCCTTCGTCGAGGAGCCCACCGGTGATTCCGAGGACGTCATCGACTGGCTGGACTTCACCGAGAACCGCAGCGAGCGCCGCGAGGAGGCCAAGCGCCGCGCCCGGGGTCGCGCCATCGCCCTGATCGTCGTACTCGCCCTGGTGGCGGTGGGCGGGGTCGGCTATCTCTGGTACGCGGGGAAGCTGCCGGGGGCATCGTCCGCGGACAGCGGAACCGGCGCGGCCACCACCGCGGGGACCCAGAAACGGGACGTCGTCGTCGTCCACCTGCACAACACCAGCAAGGGCGGCACCTCCACGGTGCTGCTCGTCGACAACGCCACCACCAAGCAGGGCACCACGGTCCTGCTGCCCAACTCCCTCGCCCTGACCGACGACGACGGCTCCACGACCACGCTCGCCAAGTCCGTCGACGACGACGGCTCCTCCGGGACACGCGACGCGCTCGACACCGTCCTCGGCACCGACATCGAGGGCACCTGGCGGCTCGACACCCCCTACCTGCAGAACCTCGTCGAGCTGGTCGGCAACATCGACATCGACACCAACGCCGACGTACCCGACCCGGCCGCCAAGAAGGGCACGGCGCCCCTGGTGAAGAAGGGCGAGGCCCAGACCCTCAGCGGCAAGATGGCCGTCGCCTACGCCACCTACCTGGCCTCCGGCGAGACCCAGGACGCCCAGCTGGAGCGGTTCGGGCAGGTCATGCAGGGAGTACTGCGCAAACTGTCCTCCGACGCCCAGGCCGCGACGGTCACCGTGCAGACGCTGGCGCAGATCCTCGACCCCTCGCTGACCGACAAGGACCTCGGCAGCTTCCTCGCCAGGCTCGCCGACCTCGCCAAGGGCGGCGACTACAAGACGGCGCTGCTGCCGGTCCAGGGCGACGGCACCCTGAGCGCCCAGGCCAGCTCCTCGGTCGTGAAGACCGTGCTCGGCGGCACCGCCAAGAGCCCCGACAAGGACGCCGCGGTCCGGGTCTCCGTCCAGAACGCCACCGGCGACAAGGGCGACACCGAGAAGGCCCGCGTCGTCCTCCTGAACGGCGGCTTCACCTTCCTGGAGGCCGGTACGGCCGACACGGAGCGCGCCACATCCCTGGTCACCTACGGTGACGTGGCCGACAAGGAGAACGCCGTCGAGACCGCCAAGACGCTGGGGCTGCCCACGAGCGCGGTGAAGAAGGGCACGGTCTTCTCGAACGCGGACGTCTCCGTGATCCTCGGCCAGGACTACAAGCCGGCCTCGTGACCGCGCACACCCCGGGCCCCCAACTGGTGCCCGGGGTGTTGTCCCGTAATGACGTGGGGTGGCGTCGGCGGTCCGTGAGACCCTTGGGTAACCCGTACGGGTTCCCGACCGCCGACCGAAAGCCTTGTAGTGACCGCCACTGACCGTTCCATCGAGCTCATCTCCGCCGCCGCGCAGGCGGCTGCCGACAAGCTCGCGCACGACATCATCGCCTACGACGTCAGCGACGTGCTGTCGATCACGGACGCCTTCCTGCTGGCCTCCGCACCCAACGACCGCCAGGTCAAGTCGATCGTCGACGAGATCGAGGAGCGGCTCGGCAAGGAACTCGGCATCAAGCCGGTCCGCCGCGAGGGTGACCGCGAGGCCCGCTGGGTGCTCCTGGACTACGTCGACATCGTCGTCCACGTCCAGCACAGCGAGGAGCGCGTCTTCTACGCCCTGGAGCGGCTCTGGAAGGACTGCCCCGAGCTGGAGCTGCCCGCCGACGCCAAGGCCACCCGCGGCAAGGCCGCCGAGCACGCCAAGCTCCAGGCCGAGGAGGACCCCGCCGACTTCGGAGGCCTGCGGTGACCGCACCCTCGTCCGCCGGGACCGGCCGCAAGCCGGGCCAGGGCCGCCGCCTCATCCTGTGGCGCCACGGTCAGACCTCGTGGAACGTGGAGCGGCGTTTCCAGGGCACGACCGACGTCGAGCTCACCGAGACCGGCATCGGCCAGGCCCGCCGCGCCGCCCGCTTGCTCGCCTCCCTGAAGCCCGACGCGATCGTCGCCTCGGACCTCCGGCGTGCCGCTTACACGGCGCGTGAACTCGCCGAGCTCACCGACCTCACGGTGACGCACGACGAGGGCCTGCGGGAGACGTACGCGGGCGTCTGGCAGGGGCTGACGCACGAGGAGATCATCGGCCGCCACGGTGACGAGTACGCCGCGTGGAAGCGCGGTGAGCCGATCCGCCGAGGCGGCGGTGAACTGGAGACCGAGGTCGCCGACCGAGCCGCCCCCGTGGTACTGCGGCACGCCGAGAAACTCCCCGAGAACGGCACCCTCGTGGTCGTCAGTCACGGTGGCACCATCCGGACCACCATTGGGCGCCTGCTCGGCCTGGAGTCCCGCCATTGGGAGAGCCTCGGCGGTCTCTCCAACTGCTGCTGGTCCGTCCTCGGCGAGGGCGCCCGCGGCTGGCGTCTGCTCGAGCACAACGCCGGCACACTGCCCGAACCCGTGCTCGGCGACGACGACTGACCCGGATTTCACTTTCCGGCAGGCCGCAGGCTAAAGTTCTTCTTGTTCGCCCCGCCGGGCGGGAAGAACAGACGGGGCTATAGCTCAGTTGGTAGAGCGCCTGCATGGCATGCAGGAGGTCAGGAGTTCAATTCTCCTTAGCTCCACAGTAGATGGTCGGTAGATCAAGGTCCCGCCCCCTCCGGGGGGCGGGATTTTTCGTTCGCCCTGTCTGAGTCACTTGGGGGCCCGGAGGCGTATACCTCTCCGGAAGCTCTACATGTGCGCGTTCGCGTCGGCTCCGACGGCATCGGTGGGTGCCGTGTCCGGACTGGTACGAAGGCGTCGCTGACCGTATTGGCCCGGCCGTGGCAGAATCAAACGGCCGGAAGGGGGCGCGGCCCGACGGGAGGGAGTTGCGATGCCTGCGAGCATCCTCAGGGAGGTCGGTCACCTCCCTGAAGCGGCGGTCATACGGGGCAGAAGAACCCGTCTCAGCTGTCCTTCCTGCGGTTCCGGCCATGTCGCCCAGGTGCTCGGTGACAACGGTGGCGTTTCCTACGTGTGCACGGCCTGCGGCCACAGCTGGAGCTGATCGATGGGTGCACACAGGAGGAAATGCGACTGGTGCGGCAGTGGTACGCCCATCGTCCGTGACATGGAGCCGGTGAACCACGACTACCAGTACTGGTGCGAGGAATGCGCGCGGGCGCTGATCATAAAAGGCGACCCGATCGAGACCTACCGTGAGCTGGAGGGCGAGCCGATCTACGGCCGGCTCCTCGAGGAGCACTGCACCCTGAAACGGTTCTACTCGTTCGTCACGGCCTGACCCCCGGCACCCCTGCCGGGGGGCGACGGAAACGATTTGGTGCTGCACCGGGGGACCGGTAATGTTGGCGTCGCCGCCGGGGAAACCCGCTGGTACGCCGCGAGGGGCTATAGCTCAGTTGGTAGAGCGCCTGCATGGCATGCAGGAGGTCAGGAGTTCAATTCTCCTTAGCTCCACACAAGTTGAAGGCGGGTCATCCGAACAGGATGGCCCGCCTTCGTCGTTGTGTCCGGGCGGAGTGCACCCGGGGGCGTACGAGGAACGCGTACGGCGGGCGACTCGATCGATCCGAGTGGCCCGCCGTGGTTGCTTTCGGTGTCTCAGCGACCGCTGCCGAGGGCGCGGCGGCCCCTGCCACCGCGCTGGGAGAGGACCGGCAGACGGTCGGGGGCCGAGGCCCTGGTGTCCTCCTCGAGACGCAGCGCCAGCGCCGGGCAACGGCGCACGGCGCGCAGCGCCTTCGCCTCCGCGTACCGGGGCACCTTCGCCTGCGCGACGGTCGGGAAGCCGTCGGCGCCCAGTTCGAAGACCTCGGGGAGGATGTCGGCGCACAGGCCGTGGCCCCGGCAGAGGGTCCAGTCGACGTAGATCTTCTGCCGGCTGGGGCCGCTCTCCTCCTCCGACTGGCCGCCCGGGATACCCGTGGGTGTCTGACCGCCCTCGAAGAGCGGCAGAACGCCTTCTACGGGCCTTCCGCAGCCGTTTCCGAGGACATGGGCGGCGAGGTCGTCCGTGAACGCCTTGATGGTCGATTCCAGGAACATCGCCGAGCCGTCCGGATGCGAGCACGCGCCGCGCCGCTTCACGGACTTGGCGACCTGCTTGACGGCCTCCAGTGCGGCCGGGCCGCCGCCGTTGAGGATGTCCGCCATGCCGCGCGCGGCGGCGGGCAGACCGAGGTAGCAGGGGCCGCACTGGCCGGCGCTCTCCTCGGCCAGCCACTGGGCCACGCGAAGCGACTCGCCCAGCGGGCAGGTGTCCTGGCTGATCGGCAGGATCGCGCCGGCGCCGAGCGCACCGCCCACCGCGTCCAGGGAGTTGCGCGAGACGATGGCCTCGTTGACGGTCGCAGCGTCGATCCACTTGCCGTGGTAGCCGCCGGTCAGCACACCCTGAGGGACCGGCGGGGCGCCGGCGAGCTGGAGGACGTAGCGCAGCGGGACACCCGTCGGCACCTCGATCACCATGGGGCGGGCGACGGCGCCGGAGACGGTGAGCATGACGGTGCCCGGCTCGTCGTACAGACCGGTGTTGCAGTAGCGCTCGGCCCCGATGCGGGCGGCGATCGCCAGTTGGGCGTACGTCTCGGCGTTGGACAGCAGGGTGGGCGCACCGCCGACGCCGCTCTGTGAGGCGCTGATCTTGCGGCCGGGCGGGATCGCCGGGCCGCCGTCGATCGACCGGATCAGTGAGGCGGCGGCGCCGGTGACCATACGGATGGGATTGCGCTGCACGCGCGCGCGGAGGGCCGAGCGGCGGCCGTTGTTCAGGCCGCGCTCGGCGAGCGCGGCCTCCATGGAACGCTGGGTGGATTCACGTGTCACCCCGATGACGAGGGTGCGGGCGCCCATGGCCTCCGCGCACAGCAGGGCGCCGTCCAGGATCAGGTGCGGGGCACGGTTGACCAGCACCGTGTCCTTGCGGCAGGCGGGCTCGTCCTCGCTCGCGTTGACGACGACGACCGGCCGCACACCGCGGCGGATCGCCGTCTCGGCGACCGACCGCAGCTTCTTGTGGAAGGGGAAACCCGCGCCGCCGCGGCCCTTGAGGGAAATACGTTCGGCGAGCTGTGCGAGCTGCTCGCCGCCCATCGGTTCGAGCGGACCGTGCACCTTGAGGTGCATGGGCAGGTCAAGTCTTTCGACAAGGTCGAAACCCGACGTGAGCTGGGGAAGCCCGACCACGCGGACTTCGGGTACGTCGGGCAGAGCCTCGTTCACTTAAAGCCTCCGGAAGGCGCGTTCCAAGGTTCGCCCGAACCCGGTGCGTCGAAGTCATAGCCAGCACCGGGGTTTGCATCAGTGGCGGGACCGCTGTTGTACGTGTCGTTCGCGTTGTACGTGCCATAGGCGGCATTCGACTCACCGGTGTTGTACATATCACTGGTGCCGTACGGGGCCGTGCCCTGATTGCCATAGGTCGGGATGTTGTATCCGGTGTCGGCCATGGGGTCGTACGCCGATACGGGAGCCTCGCCGACCGGCGGCGGGGAGGGGATCGGCCAGCTGCCCGACGTGCTGCCGTCCATGCGCGGCATCGCCTCGGTTGCCTGGATGTCCATGCGCGCGGTCTGGTCCATGTTGTACGGGTCCTGCGCGCGCGGGGGCGTCACGGCGCGGTAGGCGGCCGCGAAGCCGTCGTTCGCGGGTTCGGGGGTCATGGTGCGGCTGGCCGGAGCGTCGTAGAGCGGCGACGTGCCGGGCGCGCTGCGCTGCGGGGGCACTCCGGAGTCCCCGCGCGCGGGCCTGCCCGCGGACTGGTTCTCGTAGCCCGGCAGGCTGGACTCCCCGAGGCGCGCCCGGCTCGCGTCCAGGCCCTCGCGGCCCGGTCGCTCCTGGGAGCCCAGGATCGCCATGATCTGGGCGGCCACCCTGCGCTTGAACGGGCGGGGCGCCGAGCGCAGGGCCAGGGCCGCGATGACCGCGAGCAGGCACAGGCCGTACAGGATCGTGAAGATCGGCTTCGCCTGGCGTCCCGCGTACAGCCCGTGGACCAGCGCGAAGCACCAGGCCGGGTAGGCCAGCATGTGCATCGCGCGCCAGCGTGCCGCGACCGGCGCCGGGGAGGCGAACCGGCTGCGCAGGGCGCCGGTGACGGCCGTGAAGATCATGAGCAGGCCGGCCATGGAGCCCATGCCGATGAGGCCTGAGGTGCCGGTGACGCCCAGGCTGAAGGGGATCAGCGCGGCGATCAGCGTGACGTGGTCGAGTGCCAGCTTGACCGAGACGTGCAGCAGCAGGAAGGCGACCGAGGAGACGGCGGTCGTCCGGTGCACGGCCTGCGCGATCAGCCGCTGACGGGTGTTCAGGAAGACCCGGTCGGTCGCGACCAGGCCCCAGATCACCGAACAGGAGAGGGCGACCAGTGACAGGACGCCGGCACCGAAGTTCAGGAAGTCCTGGACCGAGTCACCGCCGACCAGCACGATCACCGGTATGAGCAGCAGCATGGCAGCCGTCGCCATCCCGGAGGCCGAACGGCCGGTACCGGGAAGCGAACTGTTACTACGAGGGTTCATGGGGGCAACTCCGAGCGGTTCGGGAAGGCGGTCCCGCGTCGAACTCTAAGTCGAGACATACCGAGGAGTACGAGGTTTGAGTTATTGCGCTGTTACCAAAGGGCTGCGAGGCCGTTGTGATGTCCCATAGAGGTTGTTACGCGAAGTAATTTTTGAACCTGGTTCAGGTTTTGCTGTGTGGCGATTCACGTTTCCCGCCGAGGCCCGCGGGTGAGGTGTGGGGGTCCTGTGGGGACTTTCGGGACTCTTTCCGGGTGTGGCACCCGGTGCCACGCACCCGGGTAACTCCGTCGCGGCACGCTCGACGGCTGCGGTACCCTGACGCCATGCGTGCTGTACGCCTTCTGCTTAGTGAGCCGCGCTGATCAGTCCCGACCGCTGACGAATCGTGGTCGGCATCGGCGCGGCGTCCCCTCCTGTGCGAGGGGATTTTTCATTTCCAGCCGCTGGCAGAGACGATCGATGGAGCTTTGAGGACCATGAGCGAGACGAACCCCGCTGCCGCCGAGGTCGCAGCGCCGCACCGCTACACGGCTGCCATGGCAGCTGACATCGAGGCACGCTGGCAGGACTTCTGGGACGCCGAGGGCACGTACTCCGCCCCGAACCCGAGCGGCGATCTGGCGGGCGACCCGGAGCTGGCCGCCAGGCCCAAGAAGTTCATCATGGACATGTTCCCGTACCCCTCCGGGGCGGGTCTGCACGTCGGCCATCCGCTGGGCTACATCGCGACCGACGTGTACGCCCGTTTCCAGCGCATGACCGGCCACAACGTCCTGCACACCCTGGGCTTCGACGCCTTCGGCCTGCCCGCCGAGCAGTACGCCGTGCAGACCGGCACGCACCCCCGGGTGTCCACCGAGGCCAACATCGAGAACATGAAGGTCCAGCTGCGCCGGCTGGGTCTGGGCCACGACAAGCGCCGGTCCTTCGCCACGATCGACCCGGACTACTACAAGTGGACCCAGTGGATCTTCCTGCAGATCTTCAACTCCTGGTACGACGAGGAGGCGGACAGGGCCCGCCCGATCGCCGAGCTGATCGCCCGGTTCGAGAGCGGCGAGCGCGCCGTACCGGGTGACCACGCGCGCGCGTGGAACGAGCTGACGGCCATCGAGCGCGCCGACGTCCTGAGCGAGTACCGCCTGGCGTACGCCTCCGAGGCGCCCGTCAACTGGTGTCCGGGACTGGGCACCGTACTGGCGAACGAGGAGGTCACCGCCGACGGCCGTTCCGAGCGCGGCAACTTCCCCGTCTTCAAGGCCAAGCTGCGCCAGTGGAACATGCGCATCACCGCCTACGCCGACCGGCTGCTGAACGACCTGGACGCGCTGGACTGGCCCGAGGCCATCAAGCTGCAGCAGCGCAACTGGATCGGCCGCTCCGAGGGCGCCCGTGTCGACTTCGCCGCGGGCGGCGAGGCCATCACGGTCTTCACCACCCGCCCCGACACCCTGTTCGGCGCCAGCTACATGGTCCTGGCGCCCGAGCACCCGCTGGTCGAGAAGCTGGTCCCGGCCGCCTGGCCCGAGGGCACCCACGACGTCTGGACGGGCGGCCACGCCACGCCCACCGAGGCCGTCGCCGCGTACCGCGCCCAGGCCGCCTCGAAGTCGGACGTCGAGCGCCAGGCCGAGGCCAAGGACAAGACCGGTGTCTTCATCGGCACGTACGCGACCAACCCGGTCAACGGTGAGAAGGTCCCCGTCTTCATCGCCGACTACGTCCTGATGGGGTACGGCACCGGCGCGATCATGGCCGTGCCGGCGGGTGACCAGCGCGACTTCGAGTTCGCACGCGCCTTCGAGCTGCCGATCCCCTGCATCGTCGAGCCGACCGACGGACGTGGCACCGACACCTCGACGTGGGACAACGCCTTCGGGGCGTACGACGCGAAGATCATCAACTCGGCCAACGACGACATCTCGCTGGACGGGCTGGCCGTCGCCGACGCCAAGGCACGCATCACCGAGTGGCTGGAAGGCAAGGGCATCGGCCGCGGGACCGTCAACTTCCGGCTGCGCGACTGGCTGTTCAGCCGCCAGCGCTACTGGGGCGAGCCCTTCCCCATCGTCTACGACGAGGACGGCGTCGCCCACTCGCTGCCCGAGTCGATGCTGCCCCTGGAGCTGCCCGAGGTCGAGGACTACTCGCCGCGCACCTTCGACGCGGACGACGCGGACACCTCCCCGGAGACCCCGCTGTCCCGCAACGCGGACTGGGTCAACGTCACCCTGGACCTGGGTGACGGGCGCGGCCCGCAGAAGTACCGCCGCGAGACCAACACCATGCCCAACTGGGCCGGTTCCTGCTGGTACGAGCTGCGCTACCTGGACCCGCACAACGACCGGAAACTGGTCGACCCTGCCATCGAGCAGTACTGGATGGGCCCCCGGGAGGGCCAGCCGCACGGCGGCGTCGACCTGTACGTCGGCGGCGCCGAGCACGCCGTGCTGCACCTGCTGTACGCGCGCTTCTGGTCCAAGGTCCTGTTCGACCTGGGGCACGTCTCCTCGGTAGAGCCGTTCCACCGGCTGTTCAACCAGGGCATGATCCAGGCCTTCGTGTACCGCGACAGCCGCGGCATCGCCGTCCCGGCCGCCGAGGTGGAGGAGCGCGACGGCGCCTTCTTCCACAACGGCGAGAAGGTCTCCCGGCTGCTGGGCAAGATGGGCAAGTCCCTGAAGAACGCGGTCACTCCGGACGAGGTCAGCGCCGAGTACGGGGCGGACACGCTGCGCCTGTACGAGATGGCGATGGGTCCCCTGGACGTGTCGCGGCCGTGGGACACGCGCGCGGTGGTCGGCCAGTACCGGCTGCTGCAGCGGCTGTGGCGCAACGTCGTCGACGAGGAGAGCGGCGAGGTCACCGTCGTCGACACCGAGGCCGACGAGCCGACCCTGCGTGCCCTGCACAAGGCGATCGACGGCGTCCGCCAGGACCTGGAGGGCCTGCGGTTCAACACCGCCATCGCCAAGGTCACCGAGCTGAACAACCACCTGACCAAGGTGGGCGGTCCGGTCGCGCGCCCCGTCGCCGAGGCCCTGGTACTGCTGGTCGCGCCGCTGGCCCCGCACATCGCCGAGGAGCTGTGGCGCAGGCTGGGCCACCACGACTCGGTCGTCCACCAGGACTTCCCGGTCGCGGACCCCGCGTACGTCGTGGACGAGAGCGTGACCTGCGTCGTGCAGATCAAGGGCAAGGTCAGGGCCCGCCTGGAGGTCTCGCCCTCGATCTCCGACGACGAGCTGGAGAAGGTGGCTCTGGGTGACGACAAGGTCGTGGAGGCGCTGGCCGGAGCGGGTATCCGCAAGGTGATCGTGCGGGCGCCGAAGCTGGTCAACATCGTCACGGCGTAGATCCGGGTAGTCCCCTACGGGCAGGTTCGGGGTTCTTTTGGAACTCCGGGCCTGCCCTTTGCGTTTACCGTTGAAGAGCGGCTCGAAGGCCGTGACCGGTAGGAGGAGGAGCGTCGTGGAAGCCGCTGTCGCAGTTGTCGCCCTGCTCTTCCTGCTGTTCGTGGTGCTGGGCGTGTACGCGACCGTGAAGGTGGTCGGCGCGGCCAAGAGAGGCGTGGACCGGACGATCTCGCAGGCCCGCCGCACGGTCGAGGACACCACGCTGCGCGCCAAGACCTACGCCCAGCCCGGCCCGGCCGGCGAGCTGGCCCAGCTCCGGCTCAAGCTGCGCACGTCGATGCGGGCCACGCAGGACGCGCTGCACGCGGGCGTCGGCGAGGACGAGTCCCTCAAGGAGTCCCTCGGCCTCTTCGAGCGGCTCAGCTCGCACGGCCACGAGCTGGACGCGGAACTCAAGAGGCTGGAGTCCGAGCCCGACCGGGCGACGCTCGTCGCACGACTGCCCGCCCTGCGCGAGCGCACCGACCAGATCACGGAGGCGGCCGACTCGCTGCGCTGGGCGGCCCGGGACCGGGCGACGCGTTTCGCTGACGACGACCTGGACTCCCTGAGGACCCAGATTGACGTCGAGGCGGGCGCTCTGAGGCACTGGACGACCGCGGAGCCCGCTCCTGCCGCGACCCCCACGCAGACTCCCACCGCTGCCTCCGCTCCGCCGCCGTGGCCCGACGCCCCGGCTCCCGACGGCGCGACGGCGCAGCAGACCTGGCCGGACAACCCGGACGCGCGCCGGGCCGCCGAATCGACCCGGCCGGCGATCACCCCGCCGGTCCAGCAGCCCGTGTACCCCTGGCAGAAGAAACCCCGTCCCGAGAGCACGACTTGATCCTGCGGCACGACTCCGGTCCCGCCGCAGGTGAAAGGGGCGGGCTGCCGCCCACCACCTACGGCAGGTAACCTCCAGATCATGTCCCGCCATGTCGCGATCGTCACCGATTCAACGGCCTACCTGCCGCCGCGGACGATGGAGCGCCACGGCATCATCGCGGTGCCGCTGACCGTGGTCCTCGGTGATCAGGCCCTCGAAGAGGGCACCGAGATCTCGGCCCGTTCCCTGGCCCAGGCACTCCAGAAACGCCGGCCCGTCACCACCTCCCGACCCAGCCCGCAGCTCTTCGCGGAGACCTACCGCAAGCTCGCCGAGTCCGGCGCCACCGGCATCGTCTCGCTGCACCTCTCCGCCGAGTTCTCGGGCACGTACGACGCCGCGGTGCTGGCGGCCCGTGAGGCGCCGGTGCCCGTGCGGGTCGTGGACACCGGCGTGGTCGCGATGGCCCTCGGGTTCTGCGCACTTTCGGCGGCCGAGGTGGCGGAAGCGGGCGGCACGGTGGACGAGGCCGTCACCGCCGCGGAGAAGCGGGCCGCCGGTACGTCCGCGTACTTCTACGTCGACACGCTCGACTATCTGCGCCGCGGCGGTCGGATAGGCGCCGCGCAGGCCCTCCTCGGCTCCGCCCTCGCCGTGAAGCCGCTGCTGCAGCTGGACGGGGGCCGCATCGAGCTGCGGGAGAAGGTACGGACGGCGTCCAAGGCCATCGCTCGCCTTGAGGAGATCGTCGCCGACCAGGCGGGCGGCGCGCAGGTCGACATCGCCGTTCACCATCTGGCCGCCCCCGACCGGGCGGCGGCCCTCGCGGACCGTTTGCGGGCGCGGGTACCGGGGCTGGCCGAGTTGCACGTGAGCGAGGTCGGGGCGGTGATCGGGGCGCATACGGGGCCCGGGTTGCTGGGAGTGGTCGTCTCGCCTCGGTAAGGGGTGCGGCAGGCTCTGATGACGGGGTTCTGCCTGTGCGCGGCACTCGTGTGGGTGACGGAGTTATCCACAACCGGCGGGTTTTCCACCGGAATTGAGCAAGATCATCGCGAGCCGGAGGATTCTTCCATCCTCGGCGCATGGCACTTCGATCAC
Source organism: Streptomyces turgidiscabies Car8 (assembly GCF_000331005.1). Classification (GTDB taxonomy): domain Bacteria; phylum Actinomycetota; class Actinomycetes; order Streptomycetales; family Streptomycetaceae; genus Streptomyces; species Streptomyces turgidiscabies. The sequence goes on along the minus strand of NZ_AEJB01000207.1, from coordinate 6,121 downwards.
GTTCACACGCAACCACTCCGACCAGTGGCCCGGGCCGCGGCTCGATGTCCGACGGCCGCGTCCGGCACGGCCGTCGACGTCCGCACGGCCGGGCCCGGCAGCGACAGGCGTCGGCCGACGAGATCCGCCGCCGGGCGGAGGTGCTTTTCGGCGAACAGGCGCTGCGACGAAGGGAGTCGGGGAACGGACCGCCGGGTGATGAGCGGGAAGCGGGGGCGGGGGACCACGGGGAGGGGGCACAGGGTGTCCCTCCTGGAGGTGCGGGCGTCGGCTGGGACACGGCTCGTGCGGCGAAAGCGGCTGAAGCCGCGGAAACCGCGGAAATTCCGGTGGCGGTGGGCAATGGTGCCGGTGCCGGGGCCCGTGCTGTGGGCGGTCCCGCTGTCGGCGCTTGGCAGGAGCGGGCCGGGCTCGCGATGCGGGAGCGGATGCCTGTCTGGCTGCAGGTGCGGTGCGGTCTGGAGCGGCGGAGCGTGGTGGCGCTCACGGTGGTGCTGATCGCTGCCGCGGTGCTCGCCACGCAGCACTTCTGGACGGGGCGTGCCCAGTCGGTTCGGGCGCCGGAGGTGGTGCGGGCGGCGGCGCCGGTGGGGGCGGCGCGGGCGGGCGGTACGGCCATTGCCCGGGGTGTCACGGGAGCGCCCGGGGCCCAGATCGTGGTGGACGTCAGCGGCAAGGTGCGCGAGCCGGGCGTGCATCGGCTGCCGGCCGGGTCCAGGGTCACCGACGCCCTGCGAGCCGCAGGTGGGGTGAGTCCAGGTACGAAGACCGACGGGCTCAACCGGGCGCGGTTTCTCGTGGACGGCGAACAGGTGGTGGTCGGCGGGGCTGTGCCCGTACCGGGTGCGGTCATGGGCGGCTCGGGTGGCCCGGGCGGTGGGGGAGCGGGCGGCTCCATGGGCGGGGCGGGGGCCGGTCCGACGGCGCCTGTCTCGTTGAACACGGCCACCGTGGATCAGCTCGACACCTTGCCCGGGGTCGGTCCCGTGCTGGCCCAGCACATCATCGACTACCGCACCCAGCACGGCGGATACCGGTCGGTGGACGAACTGCGCGACGTCAACGGCATCGGTGACCGCCGCTTCGCCGACCTGCGAAATCTCGTGCAGCCATGAACCGGGTGCCACCTGCCTCGAACCGGGTACCGCCTGTCCCGGAGTCCGAAGGGCCGCCCAGTCGTGTGGTTGCCGGGGCCGCGCACGAGGAGCCCCGCACACACGATGACCAGGGCGCCCCCGCTCAGCGGGCGCCCCGCGCACGCAGGTCCGTGCACGCGGACTCGGGGAAACGCCTGGGGGCAGCCAATCCCCGGCAGGAAGGGCCGACGGATCTGCGGTTGGTGCCGCCCGCACTGGCGGCCTGGGCAACGGCCGCACTGGCGCTGGACGTCCCGCCCGGCTGGGCCACCGGCGGCGCGGTCGTCTGTTCGGTCGTGGCGGGTCTGCTCCTGCTGGCCCGACGTACTTCCGGTGATCCCGGTCCCGCCTCGTCCGGACAGCCCTGGCGGGGAAGCTGGTCGCGGGTTTCCGTGGCCGCCGTGCTGCTCTGTGTCGCCGCCGCCGCGGTCTCCGCCGGGCTGCACGGAGCCGATCTGCGGCGGGGGCCGGTGCCGGGACTGGCGCGGCAGTATGCCGGTGTGACGGCCGAGTTGGAGGTCACCTCGGATCCGCGACTCACCCGGCCCCGTGTCCAGGGCGCCCATGCCCTGCCGACCGCCGTACTGATCGAGGCCGATGTCCGGCGCGTCGAGAAGGCGGACGGGAGTGTGGTGGCGACGCGGACGCCGGTGCTGGTGACCGTCGACATGGGCGTGAAGCCGAGGAAGACGGGACCGTTCCACCGGGCGGTGAAAGCGGCGAAAGCGGCGGGGGCGCGGAACGCGGCCAAGGCGGTGGACGGGCCGGAGAGTTCGCCCTGGCTCGGGCTGTTGCCGTCCACACGGCTGCGGGTGACCGGGCGGCTCGTGCCCGCGTTGACGGGAGGCGACCGGGTCGCGGCCGTGCTGCGGGTACGGGACAGGGCTGCGCCGGAGGTGGTGGGGCAGCCGTCGGCGGCGCAGCGGTTCGCGGGGCGACTGCGCGCCGGGCTGCGGGACGCCACCGAGGACCTGCCGGCGGACGCGCGGGCGCTGCTGCCCGGGCTGGTCGTCGGAGACACCTCCCGCGTCACACCCGAGCTGGACGAGGCGTTCAAGGAGACCGACCTCACGCACCTCATGGCTGTCAGCGGGGCGAACTTCACGATTCTGCTTGCCCTGCTCATCGGCCCGCCCGCCCTCGCCCAGCAGGTCGAACGGCGGGGCCTCGCACCTCGCCTGGGTCTGTCCCTCCGGGCGACCGCGCTGCTCGGTGACGCGCTCACCCTGGGATTCGTCGTCGTGTGCCGACCCGACCCGAGTGTGTTGCGGGCCGCGGCCTGCGGATCCGTCGCGCTGCTCGCCCTCGCGACCGGGCGCCGCCGGTCACTGATCCCGGCGCTGGCGACAGCGGTTCTGCTCCTGGTGCTGTACGACCCCTGGCTGGCGCGGAGTTACGGCTTCCTGCTCTCCGTTCTGGCCACCGGCGCGCTCCTCACCCTCGCGCCCCGCTGGAGCCCGGCGTTACGCAGGCGCGGGGTGCCGCCACGGCTGGCGGAGGCGCTGGCCGCGGCCGGTGCGGCGCAGGCCGTGTGCGCGCCGGTCGTGGCCGTGCTGTCGGCAAGGGTGAGCCTGGTGGCGGTGCCGTGCAACCTGCTCGCGGAGTTCGCCGTCGCCCCGGCCACCGTGCTGGGCTTCGCGGCACTGGCCACGGCGCAGGTGACGATGCCGGTGGCCAGGATGCTGGCCTGGGGAGCGAGTTGGCCCGCGGGGTGGATCGTGGACATCGCCCGTACGGGAGCGGCGCTGCCCGGCGGGGGAGTGGACTGGCCGGGCAACTGGACGGGCGCGCTGCTGCTGGGGCTGTGCATGGTGCTCGTGGTGTTCGCCGGCGCGCGACTGCTGAGGCATCCATGGTGGTGCGCGGCCTGCGGGGTGCTGTTGCTCCTGGTCGTGGTGCGGCCGGCGCCGCTGACCAGGGTGGTCACGGGGTGGCCGCCGCCGGGGTGGCGGTTCGTCATGTGCGACGTGGGACAGGGGGACGCGACCGTGCTCGCCGCCGGGGAAGGCACCGGTGTGGTCGTGGACGCCGGACCCGACCCGGTACTGGTCGACCACTGCCTGCGCGAACTCGGCATCACGAAGGTCCCCCTCGTGATCCTCACCCACTTCCACGCGGACCACGTCGCGGGGCTGCCCGGCGTGCTGCGCGGGCGTTCGGTGGGCGCGATCGAGACCACAGGGTTCGAAGAGCCCGAGGACCAGGCCGAGTTCGTGCTCAGGGAGGCGGCGGCCCGGCGTGTCCCGGTGACGCGTGCCGTCGCCGGTGAGCGGCGGCGGACGGGTGACCTCGACTGGGAGGTGCTGTGGCCGAGACCGGCGCCGGCCCCTGAACCGGAGGGCGCCAACGACGCAAGTGTCACGTTGCTCGTACGGTCGGCCGGACTGCGCCTGCTGCTCCTCGGCGACCTCGAACCGCCGGCTCAGCGCGCGCTGTTGAGTTCGCCGGCCGCCGCTCAGGTGGGTGCCGTGGACGTTCTCAAGGTCGCCCATCACGGGTCTGCCTATCAGGACCCGGATCTCATACGGGTGGCTGCTCCGCGGCTGGCGCTCATCTCGTGCGGTGCGGACAACACGTACGGCCATCCGGCTCCCAGTACGGTGGCGGCGCTCAGGGACGGGGGTGCTGTGGTGCTGCGGACGGACGAGGACGGGGCCCTGGCGGTCGTCGGGGCGGGCAGGAAGTTGCGGGTGGCGAGAAACTGAGGCCATGAATCCCGCACAGGCTGATGCCTACCTCCGCCGGATGGGCGCCGAGCGTCCCGCGTCGCCCACCTCCGCCGTGTTGCGCGAGCTGCAACTGCGGCACCTGGTGGCGGTGCCCTTCGAGAACCTCTCGATCCATCTGGGAGAGGACATCGTGCTGGACGAGGACCGGCTGTTCGACAAGGTGGTGAACGCGCGTCGGGGCGGGTTCTGCTACGAACTCAACGGTGTCTTCGCAGGGTTGCTCACGGCACTGGGCTTCGACGTCACACTGCTCGCGGCGCGGGTGTACGGCGACGAGGGCCGGCTAGGTATCCCCTACGACCATCTCGCGCTGCGGGTACGGACGGGGGACGGCGGCGACTGGCTGGTCGACGTGGGCTTCGGGGCGCACAGCCACCGGCCAATGGCGATCGGGCAGCCGCAGGAGGAGCAGGAGGATCCGGGCGGCACGTTCCGGGTCGGCGAGGCGGGGCCGGACGCGGCGGGAGCACGAGGGGGCGGGGCGGACGCGGGCCCGGGTGACCTGGACGTGGTCCGGGACGGCGAGCGCCGGTACCGGCTGGAGCTGCGGCCCCGGGTGCTCGGGGACTTCGTCGCCGGGGCCTGGTGGCACAGCACCTCGCCGGAGTCGCACTTCACGCGGTCCCTGGTCTGTTCGCGGGTCACGGAGGACGGAGGGAGGATCACGCTCAGCGGCCGGAGTCTCACGGTGACGGCGCCGGGCGGAGAGCGGGAGGTGCGAGAGCTGGAGGCGGACAGCGAGGTGCTCTCCGTGTACCGGGAGCGGTTCGGGATCGAGGTGTCGGGCGTGCCGACGGTACGGGGAACCGGTGGGGGCGGCTGAGGGCACCGGGGCAGCTGGGTGCCGGGTGCCTGGTGGCGGCCGGGAGTGACCGGGGCGAGGGGATCGGGTCTCGGGTGGCGGAAAATGTCTCCGTGAACGATGTGAGACATGTGCTGGTGCTGCCCGACCGTGATGCTGCCGAGGACGTGGTGGAGGCGCTGCGTGACCGGTTCGGTATCGGTGAGGAGCCGCAGCTCGTACGGGATGCCCTGGCCGGTGAGGACGACGCCGAGGACGCGCAGTGGCTCGTGGTGCTGCGGGACGAGGCGGGGCGGCTGGATCCGAAGGAACTGGACGAGTTCGTGGGGGAGTGGGAAGGGTGGCGGGAGGAGCCGTAGCCGACGAGTGAGCCGGCGGGAGGGCGGGCCTGCGGGAGGGCGGGGCTGGTGGCGGGCCGTGTTGTCAGTGGCTCGTGGGATGCTTTCCGGGATGGCCAAGAAGACCGCACATGACGACCCTCTCGCCCCCGTCACGCTTGCCGTGGGCCAGGAGGACCTCCTGCTCGACCGTGCCGTGCAGGAGGTGGTGGCCGCCGCTCGGGCCGCCGACGCCGACACGGACGTACGAGACCTGTCCTCGGACCAGTTGCAGCCGGGCACGCTGGCCGAGCTGACGAGCCCGTCGCTCTTCTCGGAGCGCAAGGTCGTGGTCGTACGCAACGCGCAGGATCTCTCGGCCGACACGGTCAAGGATGTGAAGGCGTACTTCGGGGCGCCAGCGGAGGAGATCACCCTCGTGCTGCTGCACGCGGGGGGAGCCAAGGGCAAGGCGCTGCTCGACGCGGCGCGCAAGGTGGGGGCGCGGGAGGTGCCGTGTCCCAAGATGACGAAGCCGGCGGATCGGCTGGCGTTCGTGCGGTCGGAGTTCCGGGTGACGGGGAGATCGGCCACGCCGGAGGCGTGCCAGGCGCTCGTCGACTCGATCGGCAGTGATCTGCGGGAGCTGGCGTCCGCGGTGACTCAGCTCGTCGCGGATGTCGAGGGGACGATCGACGGGGCGGTCGTCGGGCGGTACTACACGGGGCGGGCGGAGGCGTCGAGTTTCGAGGTCGCCGACCGGGCTGTCGAGGGGCGGGCGGCGGAGGCGCTGGAGGCGTTGCGGTGGTCGTTGTCCACCGGGGTGGCGCCGGTGCTGATCACCAGCGCGTTGGCGCAGGGGGTGCGGGCGATCGGGAAGCTGTCCTCCGCGCGGGGGGGTGGTCGGCCGGCGGATCTCGCGCGGGAGCTGGGGATGCCGCCGTGGAAGATCGATCGGGTGCGGCAGCAGATGCGGGGGTGGACTCCGGACGGGGTCGCTGAGGCGTTGCGGGCGGTGGCTGAGGCTGACGCGGGGGTGAAGGGGGGCGGGGATGATCCCGAGTACGCGTTGGAGAAGGCGGTTGTGGTGATTGCTCGGGCGGCTCGGTCTCGGGGGCGCGGGTAGGAGGCGTGGGG
>NZ_AEJB01000206.1 GCF_000331005.1 Streptomyces turgidiscabies Car8 | reverse complement strand
CCTCGGCGGCGTCGAGCCGGCCCTGGCGCCGGGCGCTCAGCGCGAGCCCCAGCGCGGCGAACTGCTCGGCGGGCTGATTGCCCTGCTCGGCCGCGAGCCGCAGGGCACGAGTGTGCAGATCGTCGGCCTCCTCATAGCGCTGCGTGAGCAGGGCGATCCTGCCGAGGCCGGACAGTTTCGCGGACAGCTCGGGCCACATCTCCAGGGTCTCCGCGATCCGCAGACTCTCGCGGTGGAGCTGGGCCGCCAGGTCGTAGTCGCCGTTGATCCCGGCAAGCCTGCCGAGCACGTCGGCCGTCTTCAACCTGCCCCAGAGGTCGCCCAGTTCGGCGAAATGGGCACGCGCGTCCTCGGCGTTGCCGCGCACCGCGTCCAGATCGCCGCGTGCCAGGGCGAAGCCGGCGCGTGTGGTGAGCGCGGCGGCGGTGCCCCACGCGTCGCGCAGAGTACGGAAGGAGACCAGGACGCGCTCTACCCGCTTCTCGCCGTCGGTCAACGCCCCCACCGTCCACTGGGCGTGCGCCAGGAACCACTCGGCCCGCACCGACTCCATGGTCGACCCGGCCGCGTACTCGCCGGGGGCGTCGCGCTCTCCGTCGTGCTCGCCGAGCAGCAGGCGGATGCCCGCCTGCCAGAACGTCGCCTCCAGGCGCTCCTCGGGTGCGGCCGGGCCCGGGGTGCCCATGGCCGTCGCCAGCGCCCAGCGGGCCTCGCCGAGCCGGCCGCGCACGAACCAGTACCAGGTCAGGGAATTGACCAGGCGCAGCGCGTCCTGGGTGGCTCCGGCCCGGCCCGCCTCGTGCAGAGCGCGCTGCACGTTGGTCGCCTCCAGGTCCAGGGACTGGAACCAGCGGGACTGCTCACGCTCGTGCAGATGCGGCCGGGCCTGCTCGGCGAGCCGGACGTAGTGGCGCAGGTGCCGGGTGGCGGTCCGCGCGCTCTCCCCGGACCTGGCGAGCTTGTCACGCGCGTAGACCGCGACGGATTCCAGCAGCCGGTACCGCGGACCGCGGGGCCCCTCGGTACGCACGGCGAAGGACCGCTCCACGAGCAGGCTCAGCGCGTCGAGGACATCGGCGCGGGACGTACCGTCACCGGAGCACACGTCTTCGGCGGCCTCCAGGCCGCACCCCTCACTGAAGGCCGATAATCGCCGCAGGACCGTCTGTTCCCGGGGGTCGAGCAGACTCCAGCTCCAGTCGAGCGTGGCCTGTAGGGTCCGGTGCCGCGAAGGGGCGTCCCGGTAGCCGCTGTTGAGTACCTTGAAGCGGTCGTTGAGACGGTCGTGCAGCTCTCTGATGCCCAGGGATCTGACACGGGTGGCGGCCAGCTCCAGTGCCAGTGGGATGCCGTCGAGGCGCCGGCACACCTCCGCGACGAGCGGGGCGGTGGTCGCGTCGAGAACGAACGCGGGGTCCGTCGCGGTGGTCCGCTCCACGAAGAGGCGTACGGCGCCCGCGCTCGTCAGCTCGTCGAGTCCCGGCCGGCCTGCCGGGGGCAGCGACAGCGGCGCCACCGGGTACACCGTCTCGTTCCTGGTGCGCAGCGGTTCCTGACTGGTGGTCAGGATGTGCAGGCGCGGTGCCCTGCCCAGCAGCAGGCCGGTCAGCTGCGCGACGGCCTCCACGACGTGTTCGCAGTTGTCCAGCACGAGGAGCAGCCGCCGGGCGGCCAGCGCGTCGGCGAGGCGGTCCGTGGGGCCCTTGCGGTCGTCGTCCGAGGCGTTCTCACGGATCCCGAGCGCCGCCATGACCTGCTCGGCCAGCGACTCCGTGCTCGCGAACCGCTCCAGGCCGCCGATGTCCGCGAGTTCCACCAGCCAGACCCCGTCGGTGAACGCGCCGCTCAGACTCTCGGCCACGGCCTGTGCGAGACGGGTCTTGCCCACGCCCCCGGGACCGGTGAGCGTCACCAGACGGCGCTGCGGGAGCAGCGTCCGGATCGTCCGTACATCGTGGTCACGGCCCACCAGGGGCGCGGCCGACGACGTCGGTCCCGGCCCGACCGGCACACCCGGGGCAGCCGGAACAGACGGTTCGGGCCGGGCCAGATCCGGGTCGTGCCGCAGGATGGCGCGCTGCAGCGCTTCCAGGGACGGGCCGGGGGTGAGCCCCAGTTCCTCGTCGAGCCGGCGCCGCAGATCGGTGAAGCACTCGAGCGCGTCGGAGGAACGCCCCGCCTGGTACAGCGCCCACATCAACGCGCCCCGCAACCCCTCGCGCAACGGGTACTTCCCGACCAGCTCGGTCAGTTCACCGATCAGCAGGCTGTGCTCGCCCAACTCCAGCCGCGCCTCCGCGTGTTCCTCCACCGCCGTCAGCCGTTCCTCCTCCAGGGTCGCCGCCGTCGGCCGTACGCACGGCTGGTCCGCGAACTCGGCGAAGGCCGGGCCGCGCCACAGCGCCAGCGCCTCGGTGTACAGGGCCGCCCGCCCCCGTGGATCCTCGGCGGCCCGGGCGTCGGCGACCAGAGCGCGAAACCGCCCGGCGTCCAGCGCGGCGGCCGGGATGTCCAGGACGTAGCCGGGCGCCCGGTGCGTCACGAACTCGCGGCCGCCCTCCTCCGCGTCCTCCAGGGCGCGCCGCAGCTGGGACACCTTGGCCTGCAGGGACGCCGTCGGCCGGGCCGTGAACGTCGAGCCGCCCCACAGGTCCTCGACGAGCCGGCCCACCGGCACGACCTGCCCGTGGTGGGCCAGCAGATCGGCGAGGAGCATACGGACCTTGACTTCGGGCACCCGCACGACGCGCCCCCCGTCCGTGCACACCTCCAGCGGCCCCAGCACCCCGAATTTCATGATCTCAGCGTACTTGGCGGCCATGCGCGGTGACCGGCCACGAAACAGGGCTCGGCCACCGGTCCGAAGCACGACCGCAGGCGGTCCGAAGCGGTCCGAAGCCGATCCGAAGGGGCCTGGGACAGGCTTCCTGGAGGAATGACGGGTTCGGCGGCGGTGCGGAAGGCGGTTGAGAAGTGGCCGAGAGTGAACGGCTGCGGCTGGCGATCATCATCGGCAGCATCAGAAAGGGCCGGTTCGGCCACGTGGCGGCGGAATGGCTCGCGGCGCGCGCCCGGTTGCGGCACGACTTCGACGTGGATGTCATCGACCTGGCCACGGCCTGGCTGCCCGACGTGATGTCCGCCGACCCGCTGGCGCCCAAGCCGCAGGCCGTCAAGGACCTGGCGCCCTGGCTGGGGGCGGCCGACGCGTTCGTGGTGGTCACCCCCGAGCACAACCAGACCTTTCCGGCATCGCTGAAGAACGCGATCGACTGGTACGACGAGGAGTGGCACGCCAAGCCCGTCGCATTCCTGTCGTACGGCGGCCCGTCGAGCGGGCTGTGTGCCGTGGCCGGTCTGCGGCAGGTCTTCAGCCTGGTCCACGCCGTCCCGGTCTCGGAGACCGTCAGTTTCCACAACTACTGGGAGCGGCTCGGACCGGACGGCAACCTGGTCGCCTTCGACGAGTGGGAGACGTCGGCCCGGGTGATGTTCGACCGGATCAGCTGGTGGGCCGGTGTGCTGCACCGGGCCCGTACCGAGAGCGGCTACCAGCCACCGCAGGTGAACAGACAGGAGCGAAGCGCACCATGGACGGCCAGTGGTTCCGACGATTCGGCGATTCCGAGCCGGGCGCTCTCAGACTGATCTGCTTCCCGCACGCGGGCGGCGCGGCGAGCGCGTACCTGCCGCTGTCCCGGCTGCTCGTCCCGCACATCGACGTGCGGGCCGTGCAGTACCCCGGCCGCCAGGACCGCCGGCGCGAGACGCCGGTGGCCGACATCGGGGAACTGGCCGCGGTCGTCGCCGGGAAGCTGGAGTCCGACGACCAGGACTCACCCTGTGCGTTCTTCGGCCACAGCATGGGGGCGCTGATCGCGTACGAGACCGCCCGCATCCTCCAGGACCACGGGGCCCGGCCACCCGCCAGGCTCTTCCTGTCGGCCCGCGGCGCGCCGGGACCGAGGCGGAATCCGCACGACGCGCTGCCGGACGACGACGCGATTCTGACCGCCGTACGCCGTCTCGGGGGAACCGGCGCGGCGCTGCTCGACGACCCCGAGCTGGTGGCGATGGTGCTGCCGGCTCTGCGCGCCGACTACACGGCACTCGCCGGGTACTCCTGGGCGCCGGGGGAGCCGTTGCGCGTGCCGGTCACGGTGCTGTGCGGCACCGACGATCCGGTGGTCTCCGTCAAGGAGGCCGCGGGCTGGCGGACGCACACACGGGCCGACACCGAGGTACGGGTCCTCCCCGGTGGCCACTTCTATCTGGACCAGCGCCTCGGTGACGTGGCCGAGGTGATTCTGCGCGGCGTCCGCTCGGCGAACGCCGCTCGGGCGGGCAACGGCGCCCGTCATGACTGAAAATGGGTGCTCGACGTTCGGGGGTGGGCGTGGAATTCAAGGTTCTCGGGCCGATGGAAGTGGTGAGCGGGGGGCGAAGTCTGCCGCTGGGAGGCGTCAAGCAGAGAGCGGTGCTCGGGCTGCTGCTGCTCCGGGCCAACCAGGTGGTCGCCACCAGTCAGCTCCTCGACGCCCTCTGGCCCGAGGAGTCGCGGCCCGTCACGGCACGCAAGATGGTGCAGAACGCGGTGTGGGGGCTGCGGGCCCTGCTGGAGACCGGTGACGGGGAGCGGCCCGACGGTTCGACGCCGCCGCAGTTGCTCACCAGAGCGCCGGGCTATGTGCTGCGCGTCGATCCCGAGCGGCTCGACGCGACCCGTTTCGAGCGCGCCGTCACCGCGGGCCGGGCGCGCCTCGACGCGGGTGAACCGGCCGAGGCCGCCGTGCTGCTGGGTGGCGCCCTCGCGGAGTGGCGTGGCTCCGCCCTGTCCGATCTGGCCGAAGAGGGCATGGAGTGGGCCGAACTGACCGCTCTGCGGCAGCTGCGCCTGGATGCGATGGAAGACCGCTTCGAGGCTGAACTGGCGTGCGGCCGGCACCATGCCGTGCTGGGCGAACTCACCTCCCTCGCCGAGGCCGAGCCGCTGCGCGAGCGCCTGTGCGGGCAGCTGATGCTCGCCCTGTACCGCTGCGGGCGGCAGGCGGAGGCGCTGAGCGTGTTCAGCGGCGTGCGCCTGGCCCTGGTGGAGGAGTACGGACTCGAGCCGTCCGCCGGCCTGCAGACCCTGCAGCATCGCATCCTGAGGCACGACCAAACCCTGGCCTCTCCGGCCGGGGGCCGCGCGGAGCCGGGAGGTACGGAGACGCGTGCGTCCCGGCGGCACCCGGTCGCGGAGGCGGGCCGCGTGCGGACGCCCGCACGGATCGCCGCGGTGGCCTCCGCCGCACCGGGAACGGGCGCGGCGGCGGACACCGGGCCGCAGACCGTGCCTGCCCACGATTTCGCGCCGCCCGAAGAGGAGGAGCCGCGAGCCTCGCGTCCCCTGGGTGTCGCCGAGGCGGGCGCGGTCGCCGAACGCCGGGACGTGTGTGTGCTCGTCGTGTGCACCGAGTCGGCCGCGGACGCGGCGACGATGGAGAGCGAGCAGCTGGACACCTCCCTGCACGACGCGGTCACCGTGCTCACCGAGAGCGTCGAGGCGCGCTCCGGCACGGTCGTCGGATCGATGGGCGGCCTGTGCGCGGCCCTGT
>NZ_AEJB01000205.1 GCF_000331005.1 Streptomyces turgidiscabies Car8 | reverse complement strand
CCCCCAGCCCCCCCGCCGGCCCTGAAGGGGCCTTGTCCTCAAACGCCGGACGGGCTGAAGGGGCGGGCCTGCGCTGGAGAGTTACCGGACGGGCTGGAAATGCGGGCCTGCGTTTGAGCGTGCTCGTTCTTACGCGCCGGGTGGGGCCGTGACGAAGTCGATCAGTTCCTCCACGCGGCCCAGGAGTTCCGGTTCCAGGTCTCTGTACGTCCGGACCCGGGCCAGGATGGCCTGCCACACCGCACCCGTGTTCTCCGGCCAGCCCAGTTCCCGGCAGACCCCCGTCTTCCAGTCCTGGCCGTGTGGGATCCGGGGCCAGCCGGGGATGCCCAGTGACGCGGGCTTCACCGCCTCCCACACGTCGATGTACGGGTGCCCGACCACCAGCGCGTGTTCGCTGGTCACGGACTGTGCGATCCGGAACTCCTTGGTGCCCGGGACCAGGTGGTCCACCAGGATGCCCAGGCGGGCGTCCGGGCCAGGGGCGAACTCGGTCACGATCGCCGGGAGGTCGTCGATGCCCCCCAGGTACTCGACGACCACGCCCTCGACCCGCAGGTCGTCTCCCCACACCTTCTCGACCAGTTCGGCGTCGTGCCGGCCTTCCACGTAGATCCGCCCCGCCCGGGCCACCCGCGCGCGGGCACCGGGAACCGCCATCGAACCGGAGGCGGTACGTGACGGACGTACCGAAGCCGCTGTCGGAGACGTCGACGGTGACCCGGTGGGGCGGACCAGGGTCACCACCCTGCCCTCCAGCAGGAAGCCGCTCGGCTCCAGCGGGAACACCCGGTGTTTGCCGAAGCGGTCCTCCAAGGTGACCGTGCCCGCCTCGCAGCGGATCACCGCGCCGCAGAAACCCGTACCCGGCTCCTCGACCACCAGGCCGGGGTCCGCCGGGACCTGCGGCACGGGCTTGGGCTTCTTCCACGGTGGGGTCAGGTCCGGAGAGTACTGGCGCATTCGGATGACGATAGGAGAAGCGGTCGCGCCGTCAGGGCACCGGCTCCCGCGACACGCCGAAACGCCTTGCCAGGGCGTCCCGTTGGGCCCGTACGAACGCAGCGTCGACCACCGCGCCGTGGCCGGGTACGTACAGCGCGTCCTCGCCGCCCAGGGCGAGGACGCGGTCGAGGGCGGCCGGCCAGTGCGACGGTACGGCGTCGGGGCCCGCCTGGGGTTCGCCCGACTCCTCGACCAGGTCGCCGCAGAAGACGACGGTCGGGTCGCTGTTGGTGCCGCCGTCGCCGGGTACGACGATCACCAGGTCGCTGCTCGTGTGGCCCGGGCCCACGTTCCACAGGGCGACTTCCGGACCGCCGGTGCCCAGCTCGACGGCGAGGCGTTCTTGGACCTCCTGGCGCGGGACGACCAACGTGTCCGCCGCCTCCTCCGCCGCATGGACGTCCAGACCGTTGCGTACCGCGTCCGCGCACAACGCCTCGCGCCCCGATCTCCCGAATTCGCTTCCCGGGCCGACCGCACCCCCTGCGGCCAGGACATGCGCACCCGCGAAGGCCGCAGCCCCGAAAACGTGATCGAAATGGGGGTGCGTGAGTGCGAGGAAGTCCACACGGCGCCCGGCGAGCGACTGGGCCTCCAGGCGCAGTCTCACGCCCTCCGAGAGGCTCGATCCGGCGTCGATCAGCAGCGCGCCGCCCGGCCCGGTCACCAGCCCCACCGTGCAGTCCCAGACCGGCAGCCGGCACCGCCCCACTCCGGCCGTCAGCCGCTCCCAGCCCAGGTCGCCCCACCCCGGCTCTTCCCAAGTCACCTTCATACGGCGACGCTAGCCCGAGAACGCCGAGGCGGTGGGCCTGAGCGGGTTGCCGCGCACACGACATCGCAGGACAGGTCGGTACAGGTCGGCAGGTCGGCGCGGGCCGCCCTTGCCGGGGGCGTACCCGACAGCCGTACACTGGGCCGGGGAACTCTGGCACTCGGACACGAAGAGTGCCAGGGAAGGCCAGAAGGAGAGCCGTAGAGCCGTGCAGGTCGGTGCGGAAGCCCGGTTACCGGGGTAGGCACTCAGGGGACGACAGCTGGAGGTGTGCGCGATGCTCAGTGAACGCAGGCTCGAAGTGCTGCGCGCCATCGTCCAGGACTATGTCGGCACCGAGGAGCCGGTCGGATCCAAGGCGCTCACAGAGCGGCACAACCTCGGGGTCTCACCGGCGACCGTCCGTAACGACATGGCGGCGCTGGAGGACGAGGGTTTCATTGCCCAGCCCCACACCAGCGCGGGGCGTATCCCGACCGAAAAGGGCTACCGGCTCTTCGTCGACAGGCTCGCCGGCGTCAAGCCGATGACGGCGCCCGAGCGGCGTGCCATCCAGAACTTCCTGGACGGCGCTGTCGATCTCGATGATGTGGTGGGGCGTACGGTTCGGCTGCTCGCCCAGCTCACGCGGCAGGTCGCCGTCGTGCAGTATCCGTCGCTCACGCGGTCCACCGTGCGGCACGTGGAACTCCTCTCGCTCGCTCCCGCGCGCGTGATGCTCGTGCTGATCACGGACACGGGCCGGGTGGAGCAGCGGATGATCGACTGCCCGGCGCCCTTCGGGGAGACGTCTCTGGCGGATCTACGCGCGCGGCTCAACAGTCGGATCGCGGGCCGCCGGTTCGCGGACGTGCCACAGCTCGTGCAGGACCTCCCGGACGCCTTCGAGGCGGAGGACCGGGGTACGGTCGCGACGGTGCTCTCCACCCTTCTGGAGACGCTCGTCGAGGAGGCCGAGGAGCGGCTGATGATCGGCGGAACCGCCAATCTGACCCGCTTCGGACATGACTTTCCCCTCACTATCAGGCCCGTTCTGGAAGCCCTGGAGGAACAGGTCGTACTTCTCAAACTCCTTGGTGAGGCCGGGGATTCGAGCATGACCGTACGAATCGGTCACGAGAACAAATACGAGGGACTCAACTCCACGTCCGTCGTGTCGGTCGGTTACGGTTCGGGCGGCGAGGCAGTGGCCAAGCTCGGCGTGGTCGGACCGACCCGCATGGACTACCCGGGAACGATGGGAGCGGTACGCGCAGTGGCACGGTACGTCGGACAGATCCTGGCGGAGTCCTGAAGTGGCCACGGACTACTACGCCGTACTCGGCGTGCGCCGCGACGCGTCCCAGGACGAGATCAAGAAGGCGTTCAGGAGGCTCGCCCGCGAGCTGCACCCGGACGTCAACCCCGATCCGAAGACGCAGGAGCGGTTCAAGGAGATCAACGCCGCGTACGAGGTGTTGTCGGACCCGCAGAAGAAGCAGGTCTACGACCTCGGCGGCGACCCCCTCTCGCAGGCGGGCGGCGGAGGCGCGGGCGGCTTCGGCGCCGGTGGCTTCGGGAACTTCTCGGACATCATGGACGCGTTCTTCGGAACGGCGTCCCAGCGGGGGCCGAGGTCGCGTACGCGGCGCGGCCAGGACGCGATGATCCGGCTCGACATCGAGCTGGACGAGGCCGCCTTCGGGACCACCAAGGACATCCAGGTCGACACGGCCGTGGTGTGCGCCACCTGCAGTGGTGAGGGTGCGGCGCCGGGAACCTCCGCCCAGACCTGCGACATGTGTCGCGGCCGGGGCGAGGTGTCCCAGGTGACGCGGTCCTTCCTGGGCCAGGTCATGACGTCACGGCCCTGCCCGCAGTGCCAGGGGTTCGGGACGGTCGTACCGACCCCGTGCCCCGAGTGCGCCGGTGACGGACGGGTGCGGTCGCGTCGGACGCTGACCGTGAAGATCCCCGCGGGTGTCGACAACGGTACGAGGATCCAGCTCGCCGGTGAGGGCGAGGTGGGGCCCGGTGGTGGTCCCGCCGGTGACCTGTACGTCGAGATCCACGAGCTGCCGCACTCGCAGTTCCAGCGGCGCGGAGACGATCTGCACTGCACGGTGACTCTTCCGATGACGGCGGCGTCACTGGGCACGAAGGTGCCGCTGGAGACGCTCGACGGGCTGGAGGAGGTCGACATCCGTCCGGGCACGCAGTCCGGGCAGTCGATTCCGCTGCACGGGCGGGGTGTCACGCATCTGCGGGGCGGAGGGCGCGGTGACCTCATCGTCCATGTCGAGGTCATGACCCCTTCGAAGCTCGATCCCGAGCAGGAGCGGTTGCTGCGTGAACTGGCACTGCTGCGGGGCGAGGAGCGGCCCACGGGGCAGTTCCAGCCTGGGCAGCAGGGGCTGTTCTCGCGGTTGAAGGACGCGTTCAACGGGCGCTGAGGGGTGGGGCCGGGGTTTCCGGGGGCTCTGCCCCAGGCCCCTACGGCCTGATTCGGACTTGTGCGGGGGACGTGACAACATGCCGTCATGTCCTCCGCACTGACCGATCTCTTCCCTCACCCGATCGTGCAGGCGCCCATGGCGGGCGGCGTTTCCCTCCCGCAGCTCGCCGCCGCCGTCGCTGACGCGGGCGGGCTCGGGTTCCTCGCCGCCGGGTACAAGACCGCGGACGGCATGTACCAGGAGATCAAGCAGCTGCGCGGGCTCACCGGCCGCCCCTTCGGCGTGAACCTCTTCATGCCCCAGCCCGAATACGCCGACCCGGCCGCCGTCGAGGTCTACGCCCATCAGCTCGCCGGTGAGGCCACCTGGTACGACACCGAGCTGGGCGACCCGGACAGCGGACGTGACGACGGCTACGACGCCAAGCTCGCCGTCCTCCTCGACAACCCGGTCCCGGTCGTCTCCTTCCACTTCGGGGTGCCCGGCGGCGACGTACTGGACTCCCTCCGCCGCGCCGGCACCCTCACCCTGGTCACCGCGACCACCGCCGACGAGGCCCTCGCCGTGCAGCGGGCCGGGGCCGACGCCGTGATCGTGCAGGGTGTCGAGGCCGGTGGCCATCAGGGCACCCATCGTGACAACGCCGAGGCCGACGGGTCCGCCGTCGGGCTGCTCTCCCTCATCGCCCAGGTCCGCGAGACCGTCGACCTTCCCCTCGTCGCGGCCGGCGGGCTCATGCGCGGCAGCCAGATCGCCGCCGTCCTCGCCGCGGGCGCGAGCGCCGCCCAGCTCGGCACCGCCTTCCTCGCCACCCCGGAGTCCGGCGCCCACGCCCTGCACAAGCAGGCGCTGACCAACCCGCTCTTCGTCCGTACGGAGCTGACGCGCGCGTTCTCCGGCCGGCCCGCCCGGGGTCTGGTGAACCGTTTCCTGCGCGAGCACGGCCCGTACGCGCCCGCCGCCTACCCCGAGGTCCACCACCTCACCTCGCCCGTCCGCAAGAAGGCCGCCGCGGCCGGCGACGCGCAGGGCATGGCGCTGTGGGCGGGACAGGGGCACCGGCTGGCCCGTGAGCTTCCGGCGGGGGAGCTGGTGAGGGTGCTGGTGGACGAGATCGAGTCCGCGCGGGACGCGCTGCTGGGCGGGGGCGAGCGTTCATGACCGCTCCCGTGTTCGTCGTCGATCAGTTGCCCGATGTCCGCCAGTACGTCCTTGACGGGCCCGAGGGGCGCCACGCCGTCTCCGTGAAGCGGCTGCGGGCCGGTGAGACCGTCGTCCTCACCGACGGCGCCGGGCGCTGGGCTGAGGGCGAGGTCGTCGCCGCAGAGGGCAAGGACCAACTGGCGCTGCGGCTCGGGCCGGTCGTGGAGGAAGCCGCCCAGTCTCCTCGCATCACCGTCGTCCAGGCTCTTCCCAAGGGCGACCGGGGCGAGTTGGCCGTCGAGACGATGACCGAGACCGGCGTCGACGCCATCGTTCCCTGGGCCGCCTCGCGGTGTGTCACGCAGTGGCGGGGGGATCGTGGGCTGAAGGCGCTCGCCAAGTGGCGGGCCACCGCCCGGGAGTCCGGCAAGCAGTCGCGCCGGGTGCGGTTCCCGGAGGTCGCGGACGCCATGTCGAGCAAGCAGGTCGCCGCACTTCTCGCCGAGGCCGACTTCGCCGCCGTACTGCACGAGGACCGCGAGTACCGCAGCGCCGCGCTCGCGACCGCCGAACTCCCCTCCACCGGTGACATCGTGCTGGTCGTCGGGCCCGAAGGGGGCGTCTCCCCCGAGGAGTTGGCCCTCTTCGAGGAGGCGGGGGCGAAGGCGTACCGGCTCGGGGCCAGTGTGCTGCGTACCTCCACCGCCGGAACAGCCGCGACGGCACTGCTGCTGGGCCGCACCGGACGCTGGTCCTAGGAGCTGTCCGGTACACGCCCTTCCGGCTGGGGCTGGGCGGTGGCAGGCTGCCCTTCATGGGGGCACTGAGACGGATTTGGCATCGGCCGCGCAGGGGCCGCCGGGTGGTCGCGGCGGCCGGACTGGTGGTGGCCGCCGTGAGCGTGGTCGTCGCCTGTGATCCCGGTGGGCTCGGTTCGGCCACCGTCTCCTTCACCACCGACCGGACGGCGACCGCGGAGCTGGAGCGGCGGGGCGTGCACGTCCAGTGGCTCACCTGCACGGCCTCGGTCGGCGACGCCAACGGCAACAAGGCTTCCACGTCCGGGAGTTCACCCTCGCCGAGCGCGACCACCGTCGCCGACGTCGACTGCCAAGGCAAGACCACGGACGGCAAGGACATCACCGTCACCGGCAAGGTGACGCGCGCGGTCGACGGCAGATGCGTACGCGGGAACCTCACCGCCAAGGTCGACGGCAAGCAGCGGTTCCGCGTCAGCGGCCTCGGCAACTGCGACGAGCCCAGCACCCCGCGTGCCACGTGGCGTCCGCCGGACAACGGGAGGCCCGCGCCGACCGTGACCGTCACCGCGACGAAGACCATCTACTGCCAGAAGAACCCGAACTGCTGGCCGGTCGAGGGTAAATGAGCAGGCATGAAGTGATCCAAACCTCTGTCCGGGGGCGTGCTCGCTGCTTAGGGTGATCGGGTGACTCAGCCCTCTTCGCCTGCGTATCTCCGGTTTCCGCATCTGCACGGCGACTCGGTCGCCTTCACCGCCGAGGACGACGTCTGGGTCGCCCCGCTCGACGGCGGCCGGGCCTGGCGCGTCAGCGCCGACAACGTGCCGGTGAACCATCCCCGTTTCTCCCCGGACGGCACCCGGCTCGCCTGGACCTCCACCCGCGACGGCGCCCCCGAGGTGCATGTCGCCCCGATCGACGGCGGATCCACCAAACGCCTGACCTACTGGGGCAGTTGGAAGACCCAGGTGCGCGGCTGGACCCCGGACGGGCGGGTCCTCGCCATCAGCACCCAGGGGCAGGCCAGCCTGCGCCGCTCCTGGGCCCGGGCCGTGCCGCTCGACGGCGGACCGGCAACTGTCCTGCCGTACGGGCCTGTTGGCGATGTGGCCCAGGGTCCGGCGACCGTGCTCCTCTCCGCCCCGATGGGACGAGAGGCCGCCTGGTGGAAGCGCTACCGGGGCGGTACGGCGGGCAAGCTGTGGATCGACAAGGACGGCCGGGACGACAGGGACGGTCAAGAGGGCGAAGGCGCCGGGGAGTTCGTCCGGCTGCATGCCGACCTGGACGGGAACCTGGAGTACCCGGTGTGGGTCGGGGAGCGCATCGCGTTCCTCTCCGACCACGAAGGTGTCGGGGCGCTGTACTCCTCCCTGGCCGACGGCTCCGACCTGCGACGACACACACCCCTCGACGGCTTCTACGCCCGGCACGCCGCGAGCGACGGTAGCCGTGTCGTCTACTCCAGTGCCGGTGAACTGTGGCTCCTTGACGACCTGGACGGGGCCGAGCCGCGACGGCTGGACATCCGGCTCGGCGGGCAGCGCACCGATCTTCAGCCCCATCCCGTGAGCGCCTCGCGCTGGTTCGGATCCGGAGCACCCGACCACACCGGGCGCGGCAGCGCCATCGGCGTGCGCGGCTCCGTGCACTGGGTCACCCACCGGTCCGGCCCGGCCCGGGTACTCGCCTCGGGACACGGCGTACGGGCCCGGCTGCCCCGCGCCTTCCGCGTGGACGGCGAGGAGTGGGCCGTGTGGGTGACGGACGCGGAGGGCGACGACGCACTGGAGTTCGCCCCCGCGACCGGCACCGCACCGGGGGCCACACCGCGCCGGCTCGCCGCCGGGCAGCTCGGCCGGGTCCTCGGCCTGGCCATGGCGCCCGACGGGAGCCGGGCCGCCGTCGCCTCCCACGACGGGCGCGTGCTGCTCGTCGAGCGCGAGTCGGGGGAGGTGCGCGAGGTTGACAGCAGCGCCGACGGTGACGCGTCCGGGCTCGTCTTCTCGCCCGACTCCGCCTGGCTCGCCTGGTCACACCCCGGGCCGAATCCGCTGCGTCAGCTCAAGCTCGCCAACACCACCGACCTGTCGGTGACCGAGGCGACTCCGCTGCGGTTCCGGGACTACTCACCCGCGTTCACCGCCGACGGCAAGCACCTGGTGTTCCTGTCGGCGCGGTCATTCGACCCCGTCTACGACGAGCACGTGTTCGACCTCGCCTTTGTCGGCGGCTCGCGCCCGCACCTCATCACCCTCGCCGCGACCACGCCCTCGCCCTTCGGCCCGCAGCGGCACGGGCGGCCCTTCGAGGCGCCGGACAAGGACGAGACCCCCGACAGCGAGGGCGCCCCGGCGACCCGTATCGACCTCGACGGGCTGGCCGACCGGATCGTCCCGTTCCCCGTCGAGGCCGCCCGCTACTCCAACCTGCGGGCCGCCAAGGACGGTGTGCTGTGGCTGCGTCACCCGGTGCGCGGAGTCCTCGGCTCCTCCCGGGCCACCCCGGACGACCCCGACCCGAAGACCGAGCTGGAGCGGTACGACCTCGCCCAGAACCGCATCGAGCACCTCGCCGGGGACGCCGACCACTTCGCCGTCAGCGGCGACGGCAAACGCGTCCTGTTGTGGACCGACGGCAAGCTGAAGGTCGTACCCAGCGACCGGCGCGCCTCGAACGACGACGAGAGCGACAGCAACATCACCGTCGACCTGTCGCGCGTACGCCAGAGCGTCGACCCGGTCGTCGAATGGCGGCAGATGTACGCCGAGAACGGCCGCATCATGCGGGACAACTTCTGGCGCGCGGACATGAACGGCACCGACTGGGACGGCGTCCTCGACCGCTACCGGCCCCTCCTCGAACGCGTCGCCACCCATGACGACCTCGTCGACCTTCTCTGGGAGGTCCAGGGCGAGTTGGGCACCTCGCACGCCTACGTCACCCCGCGCGGTGGACACGGCAGCGGCGAGCGGCAGGGCCTCCTCGGCGCCGACATCTCCCGCCACGAGGACGGCCCCCAGAACACGGCCCTGTGGCGCATCGACCGCATCCTGCCCGCCGAGACCTCCGACCCCGACGGCGTCTCCCCGCTCGCCGCACCCGGCGTCGCGGTACGCCCGGGCGACGCGATCGTGGCGGTCGCCGGACAGCCCGTCGACCCGGTGACCGGGCCCGGCCCCCTGCTCGTCGGTACGGCGGGCAAGCCCATCGAACTGACCGTCTCGCCGTCCGGCGGTGGCGACGCGCGGCACGTGGTCGTCGTACCCCTCGCCGACGAGGAGCCGCTGCGCTACCACGCGTGGGTCAACGACCGGCGGGCGTACGTCACGGAGAAGTCCGGCGGACGGCTCGGCTATCTGCACGTGCCTGACATGCAGGCGCCCGGCTGGGCCCAGATCCACCGCGACCTGCGGATCGAGGTCGCGAAGGAGGGCCTGATCGTCGACGTCCGCGAGAACCGGGGCGGCCACACGTCCCAGCTGGTCGTCGAGAAGCTGGCACGCCGGATCGCCGGCTGGAACCTGCCCCGCGGGCTACGGCCGTACAGCTACCCGGAGGACGCGCCACGCGGGCCCGTCGTCGCCGTCGCCAACGAGTTCTCCGGCTCGGACGGCGACATCGTCAACGCGGCGATCAAGGCACTGGGCATCGGCCCGGTGGTCGGCACGCGGACGTGGGGCGGCGTCATCGGCATCGACAACCGCTACCAGCTGGTCGACGGAACCCGGGTCACGCAGCCCAAGTACGCGTTTTGGCTGGAGGGTTACGGCTGGGGCGTCGAGAACCACGGCGTCGACCCGGACGTGGAGGTCGTACAGACCCCGCAGGACTACGCGGCCGGGCGGGATGTCCAACTGGACGAGGCGATCCGGCTGGCGCTGGAGTCACTGGAGGAACGGCCTGCGAAGAGGGCGCCGGGGTTGCCGGAGCTGTAGAGGGTGTTGGGCTGAAGAGCCCGATTGCGGGAGGCGGCCGTCTCCGCGACTTGGAGAGGGCCGCCTCGGCACGAATGCAGCAGCTAGAGGCGGCTGATTGTGGTCACGGCGACGACGACCGTTACGACCCACACGATCATGAGCGCCGCAGTGAAGGCGCCCGCCTTTAGTCGCTTCCGTCGCACCTGCGACCAACTCGATTCGGAGCCAATGGAGTTCACGTTGCGGTGCCCTTCAACAGAGTGAGGGCGGGGCGGTGGCAGCCACAGTCGCACACCAGATAGTGGAGCCCTTGTACGCCGCTCTCACGAAGCTCGCCGTCCCGGCACTGGTCATGGGTGCCGATTGTGCAGCAGCCGGACACATAAGGGGGTTCCGGCGTCCAGGCTGGTTCGTGGGCGTTGCTCACTTGGCCGTCTCCCGTTCGTTGTTGGGCGCGGGGTGGAGCGGAATCACGTACCAGGTGCGGCCCCGCACATCTCGGTGGTCCCCGGCGTGCCCCTTCGCGAGCACGCAAGCGCCGCTCTCGCTGAAGATCGGTGCGTGGTACAGCAGGGAGGCGCGGACCGTTCCGCACGTGTCTGTGTTCGTCTGCGCCGACGTCAATGGATCCCACCCGAGACCGGGGTCGTACGAAGGTTTCGGGTGTCGAGGTCGAGGCGGAAGTGGGCTGCCAGCACGAGCACGCGCCGCCGCCTCCACTGCGCTACGTGTTCTCGCGACGTCCAGTAGGGCCGCACCCGCGCGGTGCGGGGTGCCGTGATCATCTCTGGGGCCCAGTCATCGAGAGCGGGCAGGTATGGCCGTGACAGACGGGATGCCGAACCGTCCAGAGCTCCCTTGTCCGTGCTGTACGGCGATCGGAGCTGGGCCCGTACTCGTGCTGCCTGGAGAACATGGCTTTCTACGTTGCTGCGGGTCACGAGAGTTCGATCTCGTTCCGAAGTTGCTTGTCGTCGCCTGCCAGTGGCTGGAAGCACCCGGCACAACAGGGGCAGCAACGCCCCGATCAATACAGCCGCGCTACGCTCGCGCATGTCGTCAACCTTCTAGGGTTGGTGGCCATGCCCCGGGGGTCCTGACCGACCCGCCGGGGTCTTCTTGTGGCATCTGACTGTACGCCAACTTGGTACGTCTTGTTACGTCTCTACTCGCGCTATCACGACCTATGCTGGCCTGAGTTGACCTCTTACGCTCCAACCATGATCGAGATTGATCGGGAGAGCATTACCCCGATGTACTTGCAGCTGGCATCAGCCTTGCGTGAGCGCATCCGACGCGGCGTCATTCCGGTCGGCCGTCGGATCCCCTCTCACTACGAGTTGGAGCAGGAGACGGGCGGTGTGGTGAGCCGCCGCACTATCAAGTCGGCCATCGATGCACTTGTGGCCGAGGGGATCGTTCAGGGCGTTCAAGGCAAGGGGGTGTTTGTCATCGCGACACCGGAGGAGACCCAATCCGCCGATGAGGGTGGGCGGCGAGACCAATGACTGACGCCTCGGACGGCCTGGTGGTCCGGGAGTAGCAGCACTCCAGCCCTTGAGGAGCTATGAGGTAATTGCGGTACTGGGCGAACAGTCGGTTGGGGCTCGCGGTGCTAAGTGGGCGCTGCTTGGCGATCGCAACTGCGTCCAGGCGCCGTGCTTTCTCGTGCTCCAGTGTGCTGATGAGTGTGTCGCGGAAGGGCCTGTGCGGCGATGGCGCTGCAGGCGATTCTCGTGACCGTGACGGCGGTTGGGAGTGTTGCCCGGGCTGCTTGATGCAGAATTATTGTTTGCTGAAGTGGCTGGGTTGTCCGCCAGTCGAGACATTTGGTCTCAAAAAGTGAGTTCTGCGGCATGTGGAGCGGGCGTGAAGAAGTGGCGAAGATCACACTTGCTTGACGTGGGGGTTTATAAAAATTCAAGATCTCCCCTTGTCTGTGAAAAATAAATAACACGGGGGTGGGGTTGTGCGGGCTGGGGTGTGGCGTCGAATACGTCACGGCATGTGCGGAACGGTAGTCATGGCGTCTCTTGCCGTGGCTGTTCCGGTTTTGGGGGGGAACGGCCGCAGCGCAAGCGCCAGTTGTCTCGGATGCACCGGCAGAAGCGCTCTCTCCTGAGGCCGAGGCCTCAGAGCTTGCAGCCGAGTCCGGAGAACGGGTGGAGGTCGCTCCGGCGACTACCGAGATCTCCCAGATTTTCGCGAATCCCGATGGCACGTTCACCCAGGAGTCGAGCGCTGCCCCGGTTCGCGCAAAGCAGGGCGACGGTTCTTGGGCTGACATCGATACCACCCTCGTGCGCTCCGCAGACGGCACGATCAGGGCCCGGTCCACGGCGACTGAGGTCGAGTTTTCTGGTGGCGGCTCCGGCAGCGAGATGGTCAAGTTGGACGACCACGGCCACGAACTGGCCTTTGGCTGGCCGACAGCGCTACCGGAACCGCAGCTCAGCGAAAGTGTCGCGACCTACGCCGATGTGCTCCCTGGGGTGGACCTCAGGTTGACTGCCGTCAGTAGAGGGTTCACCCAGGTCTTGGTCGTCAAGACTGCTGAGGCCGCCGCCAACCCCGCGTTGGCGAACCTCAAAATCACTACCGAGGACGAGGGGTTGAGCCTTGCGCCGGGACCTGATGGAGGGTTTGTCGCGCTCGACGAGAACGGGGCCAAGGTTTTTGAAGGGCCCGCCGGGCGCATGTGGGACTCCGCCGGTGACACGGTGCAACGCGAAGCTCCTGCCACTACGCGGATGCGCACGGCCGCACTCTCCACTGCTGCCGAGGTGCGGGGAGACGGCAGCCCGGACGACCCCGCCGCCGGCCCGGGACCCGGGGACACGAAGGCGGACGTCGCGCTGACGATCAAGGACGATGCCTTGGAACTCGCGCCGGATCTGTCCCTCCTCCGAGGCGAGGACACCGTTTATCCCCTCTACGTGGATCCGCCGACCAAGGGCGTTGTGCGCGGTGACTGGACTGCGCTCTCCTCCGACGGGGACAAGTTCTGGGAGTGGGACGGTGACAAGGGAACCGGTCGTTGCTCCAACTACGACGGGTATATCTGCTCTTCGTCCCCGTACACCCAGCGGCTCTACTTCGAGTACCCGCTGTCTTCGCTCTACGGCAAGAAGGTTCTCGACGTCACGTTCTCGGCCTACCAGACGTGGACCTTCACGTGTGATGCGCACTGGTACGACCTGAGCCTCGTCAACAAGGACATCTCTTCGTCCACCACCTGGTCGGGCCGTCCGACCGCCACCGACCTCATGGGTGATCGCAATGTCTCCTACGGCCGTGGCGGGCTGTGCAGTCCGTCGCAGCCGGCGAACTGGGTACAGTTCAGCGACAACGTGGCCGATGAGGCGGACGAGAATCTCACCCTGAAGGTCCGCGAGTTCGTAGAGGCGAAGAAAGCTGCCATTACGTTTTCCCTGACCGCTCACGACGAGTCGAACGCCGCCTCCTGGGCGCGATTCCGGGCCGACGCCCTGCTTTCGGTCACCTATGTCTCTTACCCGGGTAAGCCGACGACGGTCGGTGTCCAACAGGGCAACGCGGGCCAGGCCTGCAACACATCCGCGCTTCCGCTTGCCACGAGTGACACCACGCCGAAGATGATCGCCACCGTTCAGTCGGCGGACGGTTCCAACTCCCAGCTTCGTGCGGCGTTTGAGGTGTGGAAGGCGGACGGGTCCAGTCGCGCCTGGTCTGCGGCTTCTCCCAGTGAGGCGTGGGTGGCCGACAACGCCAAACGAGATGCCTCCCTCACAACCGCACTACCACCGCAGGCCGATTATCGGATGCGCGTGAAGACTCAGGCGTACTTCAAGTCGGACCGGGGAAGCACCGGAGTTCTGGACTCAGCCTGGTCCTCCTGGTGCTACTTCCGGGTGGACACCGATCAGCCGCCGCCGCCCATTGTGACCAGCGCGGACGGTCTCTACCAGCCTTCCGAAACCAATCCTGCGTCGGGAGCAGTGGGCACCGTCGGCAGGTTCACCTTCACTCCGGCGGACACGAACGCGAGCACGGCCGGTATCCAGTCGGATGTGGTGACGTACAAGTGGCGCCTGAACAGCGGCGCTGACTCCACTCCGATCAACGTGGCCAAGGGAGCCCCGGCCACGGTCTCCATCACTCCGAACCAGGCTGGCGAGAGCACCATCCAGGTATGGGGGTATGACGCCGCCATGCACAGCTCAGAAACTGGCTTTTACAGTTTCCTGGTCAATGGTGCGGAGAAGCCCACGGGAATCTGGCACCTGGACAACAACGGTACGGACAGCACGACGGCGACGCAGCACCCACTTACTCTGTCCTCGGCCTCTTCTGGGTCGGGGTACTCACTTCTGGAACGGAGCGGAACGCGCTCGCTCAGGATCGACGGTTCCGCGAGCTTTGCCCAGACGTCGACAGGTGTTGTGGACACCTCGAAGTCGTTCTCCGCTTCGGTTTGGGTTCGTCTGCAGGACACAGCGCGCAACTACACCGCGCTGTCTCAAGCAGGCACGAACGCTTCCGGTTTTCAGTTGTCTTACGCGTCGGCGAACAACGCCTGGGTCTTCAGCCGACACAGTAGCGACGTCAGCAGCGCGACGATCACTCGCTCCATCGCCACGAAACCACCGGTATTGAACACGTGGACTCATCTCACCGGGGTCTACGACGCCGCCGGTCACACCATTCAGCTTTACGTCAACGGGCGAGCGCAGGGTGAACCGGTCGTGTTCACCACCCCCTGGAAGGCGAGCGGGGCGCTCCAAGTAGCCAGGCTCCGCTACGACGCCACCTGGGGCGAATACTTCAACGGCCGCATCGACGAGGTGAAGGTTTGGGCACGTGCCCTGGCCGACACCGAGGTCGTTCAGGATGCTCGCCTTGAGGACGAGGACATCAGCGACGACACGGCAGGCGACCCGATCACCACGCTGCTCGGGGACTGGGACGCCACGGACACCGCCCTCGCCCAGGGCACGACGATCAGCGACCGTTCCGAATACATCCGCCCCATGACCCTGAACGGCACAACTCTGGGCATTGACCCGGATACGGCCGACAATGCGGACCTGGGACTTCCCACCCGTCAGGTGATGAGCCTGAACGGAACGAGTTCCTACGCCACGACCGACGGGCCCCTGGTCGATGACACGGGCTCTTTCACTGCCACGGCCTGGGTCCGGCTCGACGGCACCAAGCTGTCCGACACCGCCAAGGCCTACTCGCTCCAGGTCTTTGGTCAGCCGGGAGCTACCCAGTCTTCCTGGGGGCTGTGGTACGAGCAGCCGGCAGGGGAGAGCACCGGCAGGTGGAAGTTCGGCCGTCCCAGCAAGGACGGCACAGGAGCCACCTGGACCACTCAGAACTCGCCCGTCGCACAGAAGAACACGTGGGTCCGGCTGACTGTCGTGTACGACGCGCAGTACGCCAGCGATGACGACGCGGACTCCACGAAGCGCGGCGCGATCCTGCTCTACGTCAACAGCGGCCGAGTGGCCAGCGAGGACGGCAGCGCCTACATCGCCCCCTGGCAAGGGGCAGGAAAGTTCGAAGTGGGACGCGGCCGGATCGACGGCGCCACCTCCCGCTACTTCCCCGGTCATATCGCCAACGTACGGGTCTGGGCAGGGGCGATGGACGACGGCACGATCGGCGATTTCTACAACGCTGAGCAGTGACCACCACCGGTGTCCGGGCATCTGTCCGGACACCGATCGGCTCCCCAGCTATTCATCCATTCCGCCAGGGATATTTCCCACGTCCGGAAACGGAAACCCCACCGTGTCTGCCTCATCTTTCTCCCGCACGCGGAGACCGAGCGCCGCGATGTCGCGCTGGCTTGGCCGTGGCGCGCTCGTCGTCTCTCTGTCCGTTCTTCCGCAACTCGTGGTTCCCTTGGGCTACGACGTGACCGCTCAGGCACAAACCTCCGCAGCCCGTGATCAGTTGGAGGAGCGGCCCGAAGCAAAGATCGACAAGGTGGGGGTGCTCAAGCCCGGCACGTCCAAGGCCCCGAAGGACAAGGCCGTCTCGGCCTCCCAGGAGACCCGTGAGAGGCTGAATCAAGCCGCCTGGCCGAAGGCCGGGAAGGCCACCACCGAGGTCTTGGCGACGCGCGAAGCCGCTGTCACCGTCGGCGGGCTCGGCATAGCGCTGGCTCAGGAGCCCGCTGCCCCGTCGGCCAAGTCGACGAAGAGCAAGAGGAATGCAAAGGCGACAGGCCCGGCCGAGAAGGTGGCGCTCAGCGTCCACTCCCAGTCGGCCGCGAAGAAGGCGGGCGTTAACGGCGTTCTGCTCACCCTCGACCCGGCTAGAACCACATCCGGAAAGCCCGCTCATGACACCGACAAGCTCCGGGTCTCCCTGGACTACTCCTCCTTCAAGGACGTCTACGGGGGCAACTTCGGCCCCCGCCTGCGTCTGGTGACACTCCCGGTGTGTGCACTGACCGCCCCGGAGAAGAAGTCCTGCCGCACCCAGACCCCGGTGGCGGGTGCAGACAACGACGCCGCGTTCCAGACCCTGACCGGCGCCGTCTCCGCGCGCGCCCTCGCAGCCGGCACCCCGATGTTGCTGGCGGCAGCAGCCGACAGCGCGGGCGGCGGAGGGGACTACAGCGCCACCCCGCTGTCTCCGACCGCGACCTGGGAGGTCGGCGGCAGTACGGGTGACTTCACCTGGAATTACCCGCTGCGGGTTCCTCCGGCCACAGCCGGTCCGGCCCCGAACCTGTCGATCTCCTACAACTCCGCCTCGGTGGACGGCCGTACGGCCGGGGAGAACAACCAGACCTCCGTGATTGGCGAAGGCTTCTCGATCACCGAGTCCTACGTCGAACGCAAATACGGCTCCTGTAAGGATGACGGCCAGTCCGGCAAGGGCGACCTGTGCTGGAAGTACGCCAACGCCACCCTGGTTCTCAACGGGAAGGCGGTAGAACTGGTCAACGCTTGCACTGACAAGGCGGCCTGCGACACTGCGGCTCTGTCGCAGGCATCTGGAGGCTCATGGAAGCTGAAGAACGAGGACGGCACCCGCGTCGAGCACTTGACCGGCGCTACCGGCAACGGCGACGACAACACCGAGTACTGGAAGGTCACGGACGCCTCTGGCATCCAGTACTTCTTCGGCAAGCACCGGATGCCTAATTGGAGCGACAACGGCACTGCTGCCGACGACGCGGTCAGTAACTCGGTGTGGACCGTCCCGGTCTTCGGCGACGACTCCGGCGAGCCCTGCTACAAGTCCACCGGCTTCGCCGACTCTTCCTGCAACCAGGCCTGGCGCTGGAACCTGGACTACGCCGTGGACCCTCACGGCAACGCTTCCACCTACTGGTACACCAGAGACCCGAACTACTACTCCAAGAACGCCGACACCACCGTCAACGGCACGCTCTACTATCGGGGCGGCTACCTCAACCGCATCGACTACGGCCTGCGCAGCGACCTGATCTACGCCAAGCCCGCCGCCCAGCAGGTCAGCTTCACCTACGCCGAGCGCTGCGTCGTTTCGGGTGGCTGCTCCAGTCTGACTGCAGACACCAAGGCCAACTGGCCCGACGTGCCCTTCGACATGATCTGCGCGGCCAGCACCAAGTGCACGACCCAGAT
Organism: Streptomyces turgidiscabies Car8; assembly: GCF_000331005.1. Taxonomy (GTDB): domain Bacteria; phylum Actinomycetota; class Actinomycetes; order Streptomycetales; family Streptomycetaceae; genus Streptomyces; species Streptomyces turgidiscabies. The sequence goes on along the minus strand of NZ_AEJB01000205.1, from coordinate 44,729 downwards.
CGGCCCGGCCTTCTTCACCCGCAAGCGCCTCACCGACGTCACCACCTCGGTATGGACCGGCACTGGCACCACCCAGCGGGAAGTGGACACCTGGCACCTGGAACACAGCTTCCCCGACCCCGGTGACGCCTCTTCGGCGAGCCTGTGGCTGAAGTCCATCCAGAACACCGGCAAGGCCAACACCACGGCGGCAGACATGCCGCCGATCGTCTTCGGCGGCATCCAGATGCCCAACCACGTCGAGGGCAGCGGCCCGGACACACTGCGCTACATCAAGTGGCGGGTGCGTACTATCAAGTCCGAGACCGGCTCCACCCTCACCGCCAACTACTCCGACCCCGACTGCATCTGGGGTACCAGCATGCCGACGGGCGTCGACAAAAACACCCGCCGCTGCTACCCGGTCAAGTGGTCCCAGTCAGGGGCGACTCCGGTCACCGACTGGTTCCACAAGTACGTGGTCACCTCCGTCTTCCAGGACGACCCCTACGGCCACGGCGACACGGGGGAGAAGTATTACGACTACCAGGGCGGCGCCGGCTGGGCCTACGCCGACGACGAAGGTCTGACCAAGGCCTCCAACCGCACCTGGTCGCAGTGGCGTGGCTACGGCAAGGTCGTGGAGACGTCCGGCGACGCCGAAGGCCCGCGCAGCAAGAAGTCGACGCTGTACATGCGAGGCCTCAACGGCGAGAAGGAACTCGACGGCACTGCCCGAGTAGAGAAGGTCACCGACTCCAGCGGCAGCGCCATCGACGACTCTCGCCAGTACGCCGGCTTCGTCCGCGAGACCATCGTCTACAACGGCACCGAGGAGCTTAGCGGAACCATCAACTCCCCCTGGTCATACAAGACCGGTAGCCACACCTACAGTTGGGGCACCACCGAGTCCCGCATCGTCCAGGCCGACGAGACCACCACCCGCACCAAGACCTCCACCGGCACTCGCACGGTCAAGCAGAAGACCACGTACGACACCACATACGGCATGCCGATGACCGTGGAGGACAGCGGCGACGCCACCAAGACCGGCGACGAGTCGTGCGTGCGGACCAGTTATGCCCGCAACACCTCGGCCTGGCTGGTGAACACGGTCTCGCGCACCGAGACCTACTCGGTTCCCTGCACGACCAGTCCGGTGATCCCCGACGACGTCGTCTCCGACATCACCACGGCCTATGACGGTCAGACAGTCGGGGTGGCGCCCACGAAGGGTGAGATCACCGCTTCCTACCGGGTATCCGACTACAACGCGGTGGACAAGACCCCGGTCTATCAGCGAGTGTCCAACTCCACCTACGACAAGCTGGGCCGACCGCTCACCGCGACCAACGCCCTTAACCGCACGGTTAAGACGACCTACGTCCCAGACGACACCGGCTACGGTCCGTTGACGTCCAAGACGTCCATCGACCCCGACCCCAAGCTCTTCACGTCCACCACCGAGGTGGACCCAGCCTGGGGCACGGCCACTAAGACAACCGACCCCAACGGCAATGTCACCGAGTGGTCCTTCGACGCGCTCGGCCGCCTGCAGTCGGTCTGGATGCCAAACCGTTCACGCGGGCTCGGAGACGTTGCCAGCATCGTCTACGCCTACAGCATCAACAACAACAAGGAGACCTGGGTCCGTACCGACGCACTCAAGGCGGACGGGAAGACCTACAACAGCTCCTACGAGATCTTTGACGGTCTGCTGCGGTCCCGCCAGAAGCAGGCTCCCGCCCCGAACGGCGGCCGGGTGATCTCCGAGACGCTCTATGACGACCGCGGCCTGACGTACGTCTCTAACGGCCAGGTCCACGACAACAGTGCGCCCTCGGGCACGCTTGCCAACACTTTCCAGGGTTCAGTCCCTGCCTCCACCGAGACGGTCTTCGACGCCGCCGGCCGCGCCATCGAATCCATCTTCCGGGTCTATGACCAGGAAAAGTGGCGCACCAAGACCGACGAGCAGAGCGACCGCACCGCTGTCACCGCCGCCGCAGGCGGTACCGGCACCCTGACGACGGTCGACGCCCGCGGCCGGGTCACCGAACGCCGTGAGTACGGCGGCCCCGTCCCGACCGGCACCGACTACACCCGCACCCTGTACGACTACACCCCCGGCGGCCAGCTCAAGAAGATGACCGGACCGGACGGAGCCGTCTGGACGTACGGCTACGACCTACGCGGACGCAAGACCACCTCCACCGATCCCGACAAGGGAAAAGTCGACACCACCTACAACGACGTCGACCAGCCGCTGACGGCCACCACAACCCTCGACGGCGTGTCCCGCACACTGATCACCGACTACGACGAACTTGGGCGCAAGATCGGCACCTGGGACGGGGCGAAGGACAACGCCCACCAGCTGACCAAGTTCACCTACGACTCGCTGGCCAAGGGACAGCCGACCGCCTCGATCCGATACGTCGGCGGTACCGCGGGCAAAATCTATTACCAGATTGTCACCGGCTACGACACTCTCGGCCGCCCCAAGGGCACCAGGACCGGTATCTCCGCCGACGACGACCTGGTGGTCAAGGGCGGAGCACCGCAGACGTTCACCACGTCCACCGCCTACAACATCGACGGCACCGTCCAGTCCACCTCGATGCCTGCGGTGGCTGGCCTGCCCGCCGAGACCGTGACCAACAACTACAACAGCCTCGGCATGCTCACCGCCTCCGACGGCATGACCGACTACGTCCAGAACATCGGCTACTCCCCGTACGGCGAGATCGAGGAGACCCGCCTTGGCACCTCCACCGGCGCCAAGCAGCTCCAAATCCTCAACCGCTACGAGGACGGCACCCGCCGACTGACCAACACCCACACCGTCGACCAGACCAACACTGGCTACACCAGCGACAACGACTACGTCTACGACACCTCTGGCAACGTCAAGTCGATCACCGACAACGCCAACGGCAAAGACACCCAGTGCTTCGCCTACGACGGCTACCGCCGTCTGACCGACGCCTGGACCCCGTCCTCCAACGACTGCGCCACCGCCCGCTCGTCGAGCGCCCTCGGGGGGCCGGCCCCGTACTGGACCAGCTGGACCTTCAAGCCCGGTGGGCTGCGCGACACCCAGACCGAGCGCAAGGTCACCGGTGACATCACGACTGGCTACGGTTACCCTCCCGTCAACGCCTCCGGCGCTGGCCAGCCTCACACCCTGACCTCCGTCACCGTCAACGGCGGCACCGCCAAGGCGTACACCTACGACGAGCAGGGCAATACCACCAAGCGCTACGGCACCACCGGCACCGCACAGAGCCTCGTGTGGGACATCGAAGGAGAACTCAGCCGCCTCACCGAAGGCACCAAGACTACCGACTACCTGTACGACGCCAACGGGGCACTCCTGATCCGTCGCGGCCCCGGCAAGACCGTCCTCTATCTGGCCGGTCAGGAACTCCACTACGACACGGGTGCCAAGAAGTTCACCGCCCAGCGCTACTACCCGGCTGGCGATGCCACCGCCGTCCGCACCGAGACCGGCCTGTCCTGGATGGTCGACGACCACCACGGCACCGCCTCGATGACGGTGGATGCCACGACCCAGGCCGTCACTCGCCGCTACACCAAGCCCTTCGGCGAAGCTCGTGGCGCGACCCCGTCGACGTGGCCCGACGACAAGGGTTTCCTCGGCAAGCCCGCCGATGCCGACACCGGACTCACCCACATCGGTGCCCGCGAGTACGACCCGGCCACCGGACGCTTCCTCTCCGTCGACCCAGTCCTCGCCCCCGAAGACCATGAATCACTCAACGGCTACGCCTACGCCAACAACACCCCTGTCACCTTGTCTGACCCCACGGGTCTGCGGCCGGTCACGGACTGCGAGCGCGGGTGCAGCGATGGTAAGGGCGGCCGATACCACGACTACATGACGATGGGCCCCAACGGCACCTGGGTTTACCACTCCACTCAGACCTACACCCAGACCTTCCAATACCAGAAGGCGGGCGGCGGTACCGGAAGCGGCTCCATGACGGTCACTGTCCGTACGGACGGGGGCCACAAGTCGGCGCAAGTGGTGTTCAAGAAGGGGCCTGACCCGAAGCCTCAGGAAAGGGAGGGGTGGCAGTGTAGATCCTGTTGGGCGATGGGAACAAATCCAAACTACGATGCGAACGCTAACGACCTACCAGACACAGGGAAGCTAGCGACCTGGCAGAAGGTCGTGCTGGGCGTCGTTGGGGTCGTTTCGGTAGTCGTGGCCGCCGCCCCGGTACTTGCCGTTCTGGGCGAGGGATGCCTGGCCACAGCCCCGGTATGCGCCGCAGAAATTGCGGAGATGGCGACCGGTGGTGCATCCGGCGGAAGTGCGGTAGTCGGCGGCGGGGCGCTCGGAGCCGGAGCTGCGACCCTCAGGGGAGGGGCTGATGGCATTGCCAGTTCAGCAGCACGTCTGCCGGTTCCCTACAACAGGGGCTGGGCGTTCAGGCAGGAGGAGAACTTCCACATCCCTAACCTGGTCACGCCGCAAGGCCGGACCTTGAGTGCCCATGCGGCCGAACGAGTGGCCGGAAGCGGGCCAGGACGTCCCCCGACATCATTGAGTGCTCTCGACTACATTTTGGAAAACGCCAACAAGGTGAAATATGATCCGGTTCGTGACACCCTCCAAGTCAGAGCGACCACGCTTCCGGGCAAGCCGTTCGTGGTTGTTTCTGGAAGTAACCCTAATCACATAGTCACTGCCATGATCCCGAAGGAATTCAACATTCCGTGAATCCAGTAGAAGAAACCCTCGAAATGGCTCGGAAGTTCATTTCCGGCGAAGACCGATCCATGGGTTTCGTTGCGTCTATGGAGAATATCGTTGTAGAGCATCTATCGGATTCCGAGGTGTTTGAATTTCTTGCGGAGGGAATATCTCTCTATCGCCCTTGGGCTGGTGCACCCTACTGGTCAGAGGAAGATATGATTCAGCTTATGGAGGATTTCGTGAAAGAATTCGGGCCCTCTGAGGATTCTTGAGGGATCGAGCCAGCAGCCGCGCCCGTCGCGGATGTCCTTCGTGGATGTCCCCGCCGGGCATGGTGCTTTGCGATCGCCGGAGCGGTTCGCGATGTGAGGGAACCGGAGGAGGAGTGTACGTGCTGGACGCTAAGCGCCGAATCGTGGCTTTCGGGGGCCGATACGATGCCCCCGCAGTGATCGGCGAGCGTGAGGAGGCACAAGCATGGCGGACGACAGCGGGGCACCGCAGGACGACTGTCTGTTCTGCAAGATCGTCGCGGGGCACATTCCGGCGACGATCGTCCGGGAGACCGGCACGACCGTCGCCTTTCGGGACATCAACCCCCAGGCGCCGACGCACATCCTGGTGATCCCCAAGGTCCACCACCCCGACGCCGCCTCCCTCGCCGCCGCCGAACCCGGCATCGCCGCCGATGTGCTGCGCCACGCCGGTGAGATCGCGGCCGAGGAGAAGCTGGACAGCTACCGCATCGTCTTCAACACGGGCAGCGGTGCCGGTCAGACCGTCTTCCACGCCCACGCGCACCTCCTCGGTGGGCGCGGACTGCAGTGGCCGCCGGGATAGCCGGGCCGAGCGAACCGAGAACGGTAACTTCCCTTGTCCGCACGTGAACTGGTGGTCCTCGGCACCGCCAGCCAGGTCCCCACCCGGCACCGCAACCACAACGGCTACCTGCTCCGCTGGGACGGTGAGGGGCTCCTCTTCGATCCCGGCGAGGGCACGCAGCGCCAGATGCTGCGGGCCGGGGTCGCCGCCCACGACCTCAACCGGATCTGCGTCACGCACTTCCACGGGGACCACTCGCTCGGGCTCGCCGGGGTCGTCCAGCGCATCAACCTCGACCGCGTCCCGCACGAGGTGACCGCCCACTACCCGCGCTCCGGGCAGAAGTTCTTCGACCGGCTGCGGTACGCCACCGCCTACCGTGAGACCGTCCAGATCAGGCAGGAGCCGGTCGCGGGGGACGGTGGGGTCCTGGCGGCCACGGGTGGTTACCGGCTTGAAGCCCGGCGGCTCTCCCATCCCGTCGAGTCCTACGGCTATCTAGTCGTCGAGCCCGACGGGCGCCGCATGCTGCCCGAACTGCTCGCCGAGCACGGGATCAAGGGGCCGGACGTCGGGCGCATCCAGCGGGAGGGGTCCCTCGGGTCCGTCGCCCTCGACGACGTCAGTGAGCTGCGGCGCGGGCAGCGGTTCGCGTTCGTCATGGACACCCGGTTGTGCGACGGGGTGTACGCACTCGCCGAGGGGTGCGACATGCTCGTCATCGAGTCGACCTTCCTGGATGAGGACCAGCAACTCGCCGTCGATCACGGTCACTTGACGGCAGGTCAGGCAGGAGCGGTCGCCCGGGACGCCGGCGTACGGCATCTCGTTCTCACCCACTTCAGCCAGCGCTACTCCGACCCCGCCGAGTTCGAGCGGCAGGCGCGGGCCGCCGGGTTCGAGGGGGAGCTGACCGTCGCGTACGACCTGCTGAGGGTGCCGGTTCCGAAACGGCGGTAAACCGGTCGTACGATTCTTTGATGTCCCTCCCCAAAGCCGAACTCCACCTCCACATCGAAGGCACCCTCGAACCCGAGCTCGCTTTCGCGCTCGCCGCGCGCAATGGCGTGTCGCTGCCGTACGCCGACACCGAAGAGCTGCGGAAGGCGTATCTCTTCGACGACCTGCAGTCCTTTCTGAACCTGTACTACGAGCTCATGGCCGTCCTGCGCACCGAGCAGGACTTCGAGGACCTCGCCAACGCCTACCTCGCACGGGCAGCCGCGCAGGGCGTACGGCACGCGGAGATCTTCTTCGACCCGCAGGCCCACCTCGCCCGGGGCGTGAGCATGGGGACGGTTGTGGACGGGCTGTGGCGGGCGCTGGGGGAGAGTGAGTCCGTCCACGGCATCTCGACGCAGCTCATCATGTGCTTCCTGCGCGACGAGTCCGCCGAGTCGGCCATGGAGACGCTGGTGGCGGCGAAGCCGTATCTCGGCCGGATCGCCGCTGTCGGGCTCGACTCCGCCGAGGTCGGGCATCCGCCGGTGAAGTTCCGCGAGGTGTACGAGGCCGCCGCCGGCCTGGGGCTGCGGCGCGTCGCGCACGCGGGGGAGGAGGGGCCGCCCGAGTACATCACCGAGGCCCTCGACATACTCGGCGTCGAGCGCATCGACCACGGGCTGCGCTGCATGGAGGACCCGGAACTGGTCGCGAGGCTCGTCCGGGACCGGGTGCCGCTGACCCTGTGCCCGCTGTCCAACGTACGGTTGCGGGCCGTGGACGTACTGGCCGAGCATCCGCTCCCCGCGATGCTCGACGCCGGTCTCCTCTGCACCGTCAACTCCGACGACCCCGCCTACTTCGGCGGATACGTCGGCGACAACTTCGGTGCGGTACGCGAAGCCCTGGGCCTGGACGAGGAGCGGCTGCGGGAGCTGGCGCGGAACTCGTTCCTCGCGTCGTTCCTGGACCATGACGAGGAGCGCCGGGCCCGGTATATCGCCGAGGTGGAGGCCTACGAGTTCGCGCGGTGACCCGAGGGCTGATCTCAGGTCCGACCTGAGGTTCGGGAGGCGTGACCGGAGTGGAGTGACGGTCCGTTGTCAGTGGTGTGGTGCAGACTGGCCTGAATCCGCACCATCGTCAGGGAGCGCACCGTGATCGCGTCCACCGCGTCCACCGGAGAGGGATCGTCCTACCGTCAGGCCCAGGTCGATCCCCTGGCCGCCCTGCGCGCGCCCGGCGAACCTCCGTGGGACGTGTATCTGACGGGCACCGTCTTCCTCGACATCATCTTCACCGGCCTCGACACCGCCCCGGTGCGCGGCACCGAGTCCTGGGCGCGCGGGATGGGGTCCAGCCCCGGCGGGGTCGCCAACATGGCCACCGCGCTCGCCCGGCTCGGCCTGCGGACCTCCCTCGCCGCCGCCTTCGGCGACGACCACTACGGCGAGTACTGCTGGGACGCCCTCGAACAGGGCGAGCACATCGACCTCTCCACGTCACGCACGGTCCCCGGCTGGCACTCCCCGGTCACCGTCTCCATGGCGTACGAGGGCGAGCGCACGATGGTCTCCCACGGCCACGAGCCGCCCCCGGAGGAGCCCGCCCCGGAGTGCCCCCCGCACGCCCGGGCTGCCGTCGCCTCCCTCACCCCGGGCGTCCGCGCCCCCTGGATCGCCCAGGCCGCCCGCAAGGGTGCCCGTATCTTCGGCGACGTCGGCTGGGACGACACCGGCCGCTGGGACCTCGCGGGCCTCGCCGACCTGGAGCACTGCGAGGCCTTCCTGCCCAACGCCGAGGAGGCGATGCGCTACACGCGCACCGACTGCCCCCGCGAAGCCGCCCACGCCCTCACCGACCACGTACCGCTCGCCGTCGTCACCCTCGGTGCCGAGGGCGCGTACGCGGTGGACGGGCGGACCGGGGAGACGGCCGAGGTCCCCGCCATCGCCGTCGAGGCACTCGACCCCACGGGCGCCGGCGACGTCTTCGTGGCGGGCTTTGTCGCCGGCACCCTCGCCGACTGGCCGCTCGCCGACCGCCTCGCCTTCGCCGGCCTCACCGCCGCCCTCTCCGTCCAGGACTTCGGCGGCTCCCTCTCCGCCCCCGGCTGGTCCGAGATCGGCGCCTGGTGGCGCGAGATCCAGTCGTACGAGCACCAGGACCCGGCGGCCCTTCGGCGGTACGCGTTCCTGGCGGACCTCGTGCCCAGGAGCGTCAGACCGCGCCCGTGGCCGCTGCGACGGGCCGTACCGACGATCGGTTTCCGCAGGTCCGCCTGAGCGCGTACAACGGGCCTTGAGGCACGTACACCGGACCGTGAGCTAAAAGCCCTACGGCGTTGTCAGTGCACCGTCGTAGGCTTGGAGCGGAAGGCTACCCACGTGGTTAGCGTGCCTCATTGAGGAGGTCGTGCAGGCCTACAGGGCCGGCCCATGACTCAGACACCCACAGCTCAGCCCCCTGCGCGGGGGCAGGCGCGAGCGCAGTTCACCGTCCCGGCCGCACACCCCATGGTGACCGTGCTGGGTTCCAGCGACAGTCTGCTGCGCGCGATCGAGAAGGCCTTCCCGGCGGTCGACATCCATGTCCGGGGCAATGAAGTCAGCGCCGTGGGCGAAGCGGTCGAGGTCGCCCTCGTCCAGCGCCTGTTCGACGAGATGATGCTGGTGCTCCGCACCGGACAGCCGATGACGGAGGACGCAGTGGAACGCTCGATCGCCATGCTCAGAGCGAGCGGGAACGGGGAGGGCGACGGCCAGGAGACCCCGGCCGAGGTCCTCACGCAGAACATCCTGTCCTCGCGGGGCCGCACGATCCGTCCCAAGACCCTCAACCAGAAGCGCTACGTCGACGCCATCGACAAGAACACCATCGTCTTCGGCATCGGCCCGGCCGGTACCGGCAAGACGTATCTCGCCATGGCGAAGGCCGTCCAGGCACTCCAGTCCAAGCAGGTCAGCCGGATCATCCTGACCCGCCCGGCGGTGGAGGCGGGCGAGCGGCTCGGCTTCCTCCCGGGCACGCTGTACGAGAAGATCGACCCGTATCTGCGCCCGCTGTACGACGCGCTGCACGACATGCTCGACCCCGACTCGATCCCGAAGCTGATGGCCTCGGGCACGATCGAGGTGGCGCCGCTGGCGTACATGCGTGGCCGTACCCTCAACGACGCCTTCATCATCCTGGACGAGGCGCAGAACACCAGCGCCGAGCAGATGAAGATGTTCCTCACCCGCCTCGGCTTCGAGTCGAAGATCGTGATCACGGGTGACGTGACGCAGGTCGACCTCCCGTCCGGGACCAAGTCCGGTCTGCGGCAGGTGCAGGACATCCTCGAAGGCCTCGACGACGTCCACTTCTCACGGCTCACCTCCCACGATGTCGTCCGGCACAAGCTGGTCGGCCGTATCGTCGACGCGTACGAGAAGTACGACAACGAGAACGGCACGGAGAACGGCACCCACAAGGGTGTCCGGGACAGCCGCAACAAACGGAAGTAGACAGACCAGCACCATGTCGATCGACGTCAACAACGAGTCCGGAACCGAGGTCGACGAGCAGGCGATCCTCGACATCGCCCGCTACGCGCTCGCGCGGATGCGCATCCACCCGCTCTCCGAACTCTCGGTGATCGTCGTGGACGCCGACGCCATGGAGCAACTGCACATCCAGTGGATGGACCTGCCCGGTCCGACCGACGTCATGTCCTTCCCCATGGACGAGCTGCGCCCGCCGTCGAAGGACGACGACGAGCCGCCGCAGGGGCTGCTCGGTGACATCGTGCTCTGCCCCGAGGTCGCCGAGCAGCAGGGCAAGGACGCCGAGACGCAGCACTCCATGGACGAGGAACTCCAACTCCTCACCGTCCACGGCGTGTTGCACCTCCTCGGCTACGACCACGAGGAAGCGGACGAGAAGGCCGAGATGTTCGGCCTCCAGGCCGCCATCGTCGACGGCTGGCGCGGCGAGCAGGGAATGACCGGCCCGTCGCCCGCCCCGACGGTGTCATGACCCCCCAACTCGTCACCGGTGCCATAGCGCTGGTCGTCGTCGCCTGGCTCGCCGCCTGCGCGGAGGCGGGCCTCGCGCGTGTCTCCAGCTTCCGCGCCGAGGAAGCGGTACGGAGCGGTCGGCGCGGCAGCGCCAAGCTCGCGCAGATCGCCGCCGACCCGACCCGCTATCTCAACGTGGCACTGCTGGTGCGCGTGGTCTGCGAGATGGCCGCCGCCGCGCTCGTCACGTACGCCTGTCTGCAGAAGTTCGACAAGACCTGGCAGGCCCTCGCCGTCGCCATCGGCGTGATGGTGCTCGTCTCGTACGTCGCGGTCGGTGTCTCGCCGCGCACGATCGGGCGTCAGCATCCCCTCAACACGGCCACGGCAGCCGCGTACGTCCTGCTGCCGCTGGCCCGTGTCATGGGGCCGATCCCCTCCCTCCTCATCCTCATCGGCAACGCCCTCACGCCCGGAAAGGGCTTCAGGCGCGGCCCGTTCGCCTCCGAGGCGGAGCTGCGCGCGCTGGTCGACCTGGCCGAGAAGGAGTCCCTGATCGAGGACGACGAGCGCCGCATGGTGCACTCCGTCTTCGAGTTGGGCGACACCCTCGTACGGGAGGTCATGGTCCCGCGTACGGATCTGGTGGTCATCGAGCGGTACAAGACGATCCGGCAGGCCCTCACCCTCGCGCTGCGCTCCGGGTTCTCGCGCATACCGGTCACCGGGGAGAGCGAGGACGACGTCGTTGGGATCGTCTATCTGAAGGACCTGGTCCGTAAGACGCACATCAGCCGGGACGCGGAGAGCGAGCTCGTCTCGACGGCGATGCGGGCCGCCGCCTTCGTGCCCGACACGAAGAACGCCGGTGACCTGCTCCGCGAGATGCAGCGCGACCGCAACCACGTCGCCGTCGTCATCGACGAGTACGGCGGCACGGCCGGCATCGTGACCATCGAGGACATCCTCGAGGAGATCGTCGGCGAGATCACCGACGAGTACGACCGTGAACTCCCGCCCGTCGAGGAGCTGGGCGACGAGCGGCACCGGGTCACGGCCCGCCTCGACATCACCGACCTCGGCGAGCTGTACGGCCTGGAGGAGTACGACGACGAGGACGTGGAGACGGTGGGCGGCCTGCTGGCGAAGGCGCTGGGCAGGGTACCGATCGCCGGGGCCTCGGCTGTCGTCGAACTGCCCGACGGACGCGAACTGCGGCTCACGGCGGAGGCCGCGGCCGGCCGCCGGAACAAGATCGTGACGGTGCTGGTGGAGCCCACCGACCACGCCGGGGCGCCGGAAGAGGAGAAGCAGGGGAGCGAGTCGTGACCCCGCAGGAGCTGCGCGACTTCTGTCTGTCCTTCAACGCCGCCGTCGAGGACTTCCCGTTCAGCCCGGAGATCTCGGTCTTCAAGGTGCTGGGCAAGATGTTCGCCCTGTCCTGGCTGGACAACCGGCCCCTGACGGTCAATCTGAAGTGCGACCCGCAGGACGCGATCCGGCTGCGCGCCGATCACCCGGGGCTGATCATCCCCGGGTACCACATGAACAAACGGCACTGGAACACGGTGACGGTGGACGGCGAGCTGCCGGGGCAGCTCGTGCGGGAGCTGGTCGAGGACAGTTACGACCTGGTGGTGGCCGGTCTGCCGCGCGCGGAGCGGTTGCGGCTCGACCGGCCCTGACAGGCACTGCGGACGGCCCATTGGGGACAGATGCTGCGGACGGGCCTCAGTACGGCAGGATGCGGCCCGACGGGGTCCTGCGGTCGATGGGGAGGTCGCGGGGCGAAGGAGCGCTGGGCCGACGGATGACGCGGATGCGGGTCTGGCGGTTCATAACGCCTCCTCATGGCTCGCGGTTCCTGGGTCATGCCCTGATCACCGGCACCTGATACCTGTTCTTGTGTGACTTCCTTGTGTCATGAAGCCTCAGGTGGCCCCAGCAGGGGACAAACCGCGTAAGTATGCTCGTGGCATGACCGAAAGCAGCGCGCTCGACCTCGATCCCGAGGACCGCAAGATCGTCACCCTGGCCCGCTCCGCCCGGGCCCGCAACGGGGTCCCCGAGGGGGCGGCGGTACGGGACGAGACGGGACGTACGTATGTCGCCGCCACGGTCTCCCTCGACTCACTGAAGCTGAGCGCGCTGCGGACGGCGGTGGCCATGGCGGTGGCGTCGGGCGCGAAGTCGCTGGAGGCGGCGGCTGTAGTCACCGGCGCGGAGGAGGTACCCGCGGCCGATCTCGCGGCCGTACGGGATCTGGGCGGGCCCGCGACCCCGGTGCACGTGGCCGCGCCGGACGGGGTGGTCCGGCTGACGGTGTCCGCCGGGTGAGGTGACGCCGGGAGCCCGTACGAGGTGAGTCCGGGAAGTACGTACGAGGGTCGGTCTTCGGCCACTTTCGTGGTCCCCCGGAAGAACCAGCAGAGTGTCTCTTGTAATCGCGAGCAACCCACGCATCAATGGAACCCGCTCTTCCGACGGACCGTCAGATTCCCCCGCGCGGCGCCCCGCACCCGCCCCGCGGCTGACCGCACCCGGCCGTCGTACCCCCCACGTCGCAATTCCCCACATGGCAATTCCCGTACCAGGGAAGGGAATCCGATCGATGAGAAGCACGTCAGTACGCCCGCCTGCGAGCAGGCGGCTCGGTATCGGTGCGGTACTCGCGGCGGGCACGCTCGCCGTCACCGGTCTGGCCTTCGCGCCGGCCGCTGCGGCGGTCGCCCCCACCAGCGCGACAGTCACGTACAGCTGCGGACTGTTCGGAGGCGGTTCGACCGTACTCTCCGCCACGCAGGACGGCACCACGGCCACCATCACCGTCACCTCGAACATCAACGCCCCCCTCGCCCTCGCCGCCGACTCCATCGCCTCCACGCTGACCTTGGGCAAAGCCGGCGGTGGGACCACCGCCTTCACCGGCACCAAGAACCCGGCCACGGCCAGCGGAACTCCGGTCGTCGTCGGTCCGTTGACCGGAACCGTCGCCTCCGGCGACAGCCTGGACGCGGGCGGCGGCACCCTCAAGATGGTGCTCTTCGGCATCACCGTGACCTGCACCCCGACCGGAAACCAGTCCCCGGGACCGTTCGTCTACGCGTGACGGTCCGCCTCCCCGCACCCTTCTGAAGTGCGGCCGGCGTCGCTCGCTTCGCAGCGGCGCCGGCCGTTTCCGTCCGGGAAGCCGTTAACCGACGAGAACTGATGGACCGTCAGTTCACTTTCGGTGGACCCCCGTTATTTGGTGAGATGGCATTGACTTCTCACACAACCTGCACATCAATGGCCCCCTGTCGGCGCAGATGAGCCGCTGCGCCCGCATCCCTCAGAGGGGGCAACCATGGCCAATTCGGCATCCATGGGTTCGACCGGTCGAAGACGACGACGCCTGGCCGCGCTTCTCGGGGCGACCGCGCTGGCGGTCACCACGGGTGGTGCGCTGGCCGTCCCGGCCGGCGCGCTCTCCACGGCGTCCGCCGCCGTGGACTACGCCACACACTGCGTACCGCCGCCGATCGCGGGCCTTCCGCCCATCGACGGCACCACCACCGGACAGATCACGGTGGACAACACCGCGCCCAAGGTCGGCGACACCGTCACCGTGACGTACACGGTGGTCAAGCCGGCCGCGAGCAATCCCACCGATCTCGCCCTGCCCGCCGACATCATGACGCCCACCGGAAAGGTCAGCCTCGGCGGAGCGCAGACCGGCGACATCACCGTCACGGGGCCCAAGAAGAACGACCCCGTGCCCGGCAAGGGCGCGTTCCCGCCGTTCTCGATGACCGGCACCTTCACGGTCACCGCGCCCGGCGCGATCACCCTCTCGCCCGGCGACTACAACATCCACACCAGCTACATCCTTGAGCTGGACACGCCCTGCACGCTGATCACCCCGCCCGCGCCCGTCTCCGAGACGATCACGGCGACGGACGGGACCCAGACCAACACCCGTGCCATCACGCTGGGTTCGGCCTCCGGAGCACCCGGGGCCGGGGTCACCGTGAACGGCGCCAACTTCACCGCCGGTGCCACGGTCACACTCGCCGGCCGGTCCGGGGCCTCCCAGACCGCCGACACCGCTACCGTGACCGCCGACTCTCAGGGCGCCTTCAGCGGCACCCTCGCCGTCAGCGACAAGACGACGACCGGTGTCGTGGCGTACGAGGGCAGCGCGTGGAGCGACAGCAAGGGGGCCGGTCCGGCCGCCTACGTCGTCATCGACGACACGCCCATTCCCGACAACAGCCAGAAGCTCACCACCATGGTCAAGGCCGGCGATCTGTCCATGACCCAGGCGGGGGACTCCGTCCAGCTGAAGACGGTCGACTTCGGCAAGGGCGGGCCCTCCACGGGCTCGCTGCAGCCTGTCACCGTCAAGGACTTCCGCGGCGGACCCGCGGGCTGGTCCCTGACGGGCAAGGTCACCGACTTCACCGGGCCCGGCGCCAAGATCGATGCCGGCAAGCTCAGTTGGACCCCGGCCTGCACCACCAAGGCCGGCAGCCCCAGCACCTGCCGGCCCGGGTCCCCCGGTGTGGTGGGCGGTACGGGAGCAACCCTGGCCTCCACACCCGACGGAACGGTCACCGGCGGCGAGTTCACCGTCGACGCCGGACTGTCGCTGGACGTACCGGCGTTCACCCCGCCGGGCACCTACTCCGGCGTACTCACCCTCACCCTCACCTGAGTGACGTCCGCCCGGACAACGCTCAGCCGATCAACCAGCACCTGAACAACCGGCACGCGAAGTAGCAACACGCGAAGTACCAGCACACACGAACTACCAGTTCCTGAACGGCTGTTCGTCATCCGGTGGCCGGGCGCGCACCCGCCCGCCACCTACCTCGTCCGTGGGGGTCCGCACCCATGCGTAAGCCGTACGTCCTCCTCGCGCTCCCCATGTTCCTGCTGGCAGCGCTCGGCACGTCCCTCCTGACGTCCGCCCCCGCCCGGGCCGCCGACAACGGCAGCTGGTCGGTCTTTCCCGTCGCCTCCGCGGTGGCGCAGCGCCCGTACTTCTATCTCTCCGCCGATCCCGGTACGTCCGTCAAGGACACGGTGGCCCTCACCAACAAGACCGGCAAGCCGCTCACCTTCCGGTTGTACGCGGCCGACGCCTACAACACCGTCCGCGACGGCGGGTTCGCCGTACGCACCCTCGCCGAGAAGCAGCGCGGCGTCGGCGCCTGGGCACGGCCCGTGAAGTCCCGGGTCACCGTGCCTCCGCACAAGTCGGTCACCGTGCCCTTCACCCTCAAGGTGCCCGAAGGGGCCGAACCCGGCGACCACGTGGGCGCGTTGGTCGCCCTCGACGAACGGATCGACACCGGCGACGGTTCCCTCGCACTCGGGGTGCAGCGGGCGGTCGGGGCGCGGATCTATCTGCGGGTGAGCGGGCCGGCCGTCTCCGCGATCGCCGTCGAGCAGGTCAGGATCAGCCACCACCAGCCCCTCGTGCCCGGCCTCGGCGACAGCACCGCCACGATCTCCTACACCCTCCACAACACCGGGAACGTCACCCTCGACCCCCGGGTGGAGGTGCGGGCCGAGGGCCTGTTCGGCCGTACGCTGCTCGCCCGCGACCTCACGAAAATCCCCTCCGAGCTGCTGCCCGGCCAACGCGTCAGGCTCACCGAACCCTGGCAGGACGCGCCCCAACTCGACTGGGGCGACGTCACGTTGACGGCGTCCGCCAAGGACACCCGCGAGTCGGCGAGCGTGTCCTTCTTCGCGCTGCCGTGGCTCATGGCGGTGGTCGTGGTGGTGTTCGGGGCGGCCGGGTCGGTGCTGGGGGTCAGATGGTTCAGAGGGCGTCGGGACCGCGCTCGCCCGTCCGAACCCGGACCACCGTCTCCACCGGAAGAGCCCACACCTTCCCGTCCCCGATCTTTCCCGTTCGCGCGGCCTTGACGATCGCGTCCATCGCCGCGTCGGCGTCCCCGTCGTCGACGACGACCTCGATACGGACCTTCGGGACGAGGTCGACCTGGTACTCGGCGCCGCGGTACACCTCGGTGTGGCCGCGCTGACGGCCGTAGCCGCTGGCCTCGGTCACGGTCAGACCCTGCACACCGAGTTCCTGGAGCGCGGTCTTGACCTCGTCGAGGCGGTACGGCTTGACGATCGCGGTGATGAGCTTCATTCCTGGCTCTTGACCTTCTGCGCGGAGGAGTGGGAGGAGTGTGCGGCGGACGAGACCGGGGCGCCGTGGCCCAGGACGCCGTGATCGTATGCCGTCTCGGCGTGCACCGTAAGGTCGAGGCCGGTGTGCTCCTCGTCCTCGCTCGCCCGGAACCCCATGATCTTGTCGATCGCCTTCCCGATGCCGTACGTGACGGCGAAGGCGTACGCCCCGACGGCCAGCACGGCGACGGCCTGCCTGCCCAACTGGCCGAGCCCGCCCCCGTACAGCAGCCCCTCGGCCCCGCCGGTCATGGACTCGGTGGCGAACACGCCGATCAGCAGCGTGCCGATGACTCCGCCGACCAGGTGGACGCCGACGACGTCGAGCGAGTCGTCGTAGTTGAGTTTGAACTTCCACCCGACGGCGTACGAGCAGACGAGACCGGCGGCGAGCCCGACGACCAGGGCGCCGAGGAGCGAGACCGACCCGCAGGACGGGGTGATGGCCACGAGGCCGGCGACCGCGCCGGAGGCCGCACCCAGGGTCGTGGGGTGGCCGTCGCGGCGCTGTTCGACGAAGAGCCAGCCGAGGAGGCCGGTGCAGCCGGCGGTGAGGGTGTTGAGGAAGGCGGCGGCGGCCAGCCCGTTGGCGCCGAGCGCGGAACCCGCGTTGAACCCGAACCAGCCGAACCAGAGCAGACCGGCGCCCAGCATGACCATGGGCAGGTTGTGCGGTCGCATGGCATCTCGCCTGAAGCCGAGACGCGGGCCGATGACCAGGCAGAGGGCGAGCCCGGAGGCGCCGGAGGTGATCTCCACGGGCAGGCCGCCGGCGAAGTCGAGGGCGCCGAGATGGTCGAGAATCCAGCCGCCCGGGCCCCACACCCAGTGCGCGACGGGAACGTATACGAGCAGCGCCCAGACGGGTACGAAGACCAGCCACGCCCCGAACTTCGCCCGGTCGGCGACCGCGCCGCTGACCAGGGCTGCGGTGATGACCGCGAAGGTGAGCTGGAAGGTGGCGAACAGGAGGGTGGGCACAGTGCCCCGCACGCTGTCGGGCCCGAGCCCTGCCATCCCCGCGTGCTTCAGCCCGCCGATCAGCCCGCCGCCGACGTCGTCCCCGAACGCGAGGGAGTAACCGGCGGCCAGCCACACCACCGTGACCAGGGCGATCGACACGAAACTCATCATCAGCATGTTGAGCACGCTCTTCGTACGGACCATGCCGCCGTAGAAGAGGGCGAGGCCCGGGGTCATGAGGAGCACGAGGGCGGTGGCGGCGAGCAGCCAGGCGGTGTCGCCGGTGTCGATCCGGGCAGCGGCCAGGTTCACGGTCGTCACGGTGTCTCCGGTCTCTCCAACGGGGGCAGGGGCTCGTCAGAGGGTCACCGGTGTGCGTTTCGGGTTCCGTACGGGGGTGTTTCCGGCACGTTTCGTGTTGCGCGGGCGTTTCCGGAAGCTCACCGGATGCTCCGGCGGCTCTCCCGGAGGCCTACCGGTGGGCCTCCTGCCGGGTGCCCTCGTGGGTGCGCCGGACGGGTCCGGAGGGCCTCGGCGTGCGGTGGGTCTCCGTGGATCAGGGACAATGGGCGCCATGAGTGTCCGTACCCCGTCATCCGAGCCGTCCGAGCCGTCCGTCGCGTCGCAGTCCTCGGCCGCGCACCGCGCCGGTTTCGCCTGCTTCGTGGGCCGCCCGAACGCGGGCAAGTCCACCCTCACGAACGCTCTGGTCGGCCAGAAGGTGGCGATCACCGCGGACCAGCCGCAGACCACGCGGCACACGGTACGGGGCATCGTGCACCGTCCGGACGCGCAGCTGATCCTGGTCGACACCCCTGGCCTGCACAAGCCGCGCACACTGCTGGGCGAGCGCCTGAACGACGTGGTGCGGACGACGTGGGCCGAGGTCGACGTCATCGGTTTCTGCCTCCCGGCGAACGAGAAGCTCGGCCCCGGTGACCGCTTCATCGCCAAGGAACTGGCGGCGATCAAGAAGACGCCGAAGATCGCGATCGTGACGAAGACCGACCTGGTCGAGGGCAAGGCGCTGGCCGAGCAGCTCATCGCGATCGACCAGCTCGGCCGCGAGCTGGGGTTCGAGTGGGCGGAGATCGTGCCGGTCTCGGCGGTCGCCGACAAGCAGGTGGATCTGCTGGCCGACCTGCTCGTCCCGCTGCTGCCCGAGGGGCCGGCGCTCTATCCGGAGGGTGACCTCACGGACGAGCCGGAGCAGGTCATGATCGCGGAGCTGATCCGGGAGGCGGCGCTGGAAGGCGTACGCGACGAGCTTCCCCACTCGATCGCGGTCGTGGTCGAGGAGATGATCCCCCGCGAGGACCGCCCCGCCGACAAGCCGCTGCTCGACATCCACGCGTTCGTCTACATCGAGCGGCCGAGCCAGAAGGGCATCATCATCGGCCCGAAGGGCAAGCGGCTCAAAGATGTCGGCATCAAGAGCCGCAAGCAGATCGAGGCGCTGCTGGGTACGCCGGTCTTCCTGGACCTCCATGTGAAGGTCGCGAAGGACTGGCAGCGGGATCCTCGCCAGCTGCGGAAGCTGGGGTTCTGAGGGCGGGGTCATCCGGGCCGGGGTTTTCGGGGTACGGCCGCTGCGGCTCGGGCCGGTTTTCCCACGCGCCCGCCCGTTTACGGTCCGTTTGCAGGGCACCCTCGAACCACCCTCGTACCCCCGGTGCCGGGCAGCGCGGCTTCAGGTCCTGCCACGGTGTCCTGCCACAGCCGTGTAACAGCGGCCCTACGGGTACAACTCGCACCCCACCTCGTCGGTCGAACCTGGTGTGTCGCACACCTGCGCCGCGGCGGAACCGGTACCGCTCGGCGCGACTCCTCCAGTCCCGACCGAACTCGGAGTTGAACCGTGCCCAGGAAAACCATGTCGACGCGGCTTGCCGCAACCGCCGCACTCCTGCTCGCCGCGGGCGCCCTGTCAGTACCCGCCGCCTCGGCAAAGCCCGCGGACGCCGCTCCTGTCCGCGCCTACACGCTGACCGTGACCACCAACCCCACCAGCACCAGCTTCGACAGCCGAAGCGTCGACGTCACCGGCTCCCTCACGAAGGCCGACGGCACTCCGGTGCCCAACATCCCGGTCGCCGTCCAGGAGATCGTCCTTTTCGACTCCTGGAACCCCTGGGGCGACCCGATCGACCCGACCGACTACGAGCCGCGTGACCTGGGCAGGCCGGTCACCGACGCCAAGGGCAATTTCACCATCCGCGACGTCGACATCGACCACGTGACCACCAGCAGCCTGCTCAGCGTCCGCCGCCAGGTGAACATCGCCGCCTCCTGGGACGAGGACGGCAACCCCAACACCCCGCAGGACGGCTACTACGCGGACACCGGAGTGGCCCTCAAGACCAGGGCCAGCACCGTCAGTTACACGGTCAACAAGAGGAAGGTGAAGGCGGGAACCATCCTCACCGTCCAGGGCAAGGTCAACCTCCCCAAGGGCGTCGAGCGCCAGGGCACGGAGGTCTTCCTGCAGACCTACTGGGAGAACCAGTACCGCGTGAAGACGACCGCCGAGGAGGACGGCTTCTTCGTGATGTCCGTACGTGTCCGCGGCTACGACGACAGGTTCGTCCTGCGCACGGCTCCGACAGACCTCTACGTGTCGGGCGCCACCAAGCGACTCCCGATCATCAACCTCTCCCTTCCGCGCAGGTAGTACGCGGCACAAGGGGTCCCGGCCCCTCGGGGCCTGACGACGGGTCACTTCCGCATGAAGCCCCTCGACAGATCATTGAGGGGCTCTTGTGCTTTCATCTTGTGCTTTCAGGGCGCTGACGTCCTTCTGATTCGTCGCTCTGGGCATGGTCGTCAGTCATGGACGTACTACGGAACGATCCGTTCCGTATACCGACGGCCCAATGGGCCCCGGTGCTGACTGAGGCAGCCTCGAACCCGGGGGCCAACGCCCCGGTGACAGACGAAACCCCCGGCGCCCTTCGGCCCGCCTCACACCCCCTGAGCCGACAGATCCTGCGTCCCCACCACCCGGAGCAGCCGCAGCCGCTCGTACGACTCCGTGCCCGGGCGGGCTGTGTGCACGATCAGTAGTTGGCGGTGGTCGTGGGCCAGCATGATCTCGCAGTCGAGCTCCAGTGTTCCCACCACCGGATGTACGAACCGCTTCGTCGCGGCCCGCCGTACCGCCACCTCGTGCGCCTCCCACAGCCGCGCGAACTCCTCGCTCCCTGACCGGAGTTCGGCCACCAGGGCCCTCGGCACCGGATCGTCGGGTCGGGCGGCGGCGACCGCTCGCAGGTTCGCGACGTGGGCGCGGGCGTGTTCGGCGAGGTCCTCCGGCGGGAACAGTGTGCGGGCGGCCGGGTCCAGGAAGAACCGGCGCAGCAGGTTCCGCTCCCGGGGTGGACGGGCCGACGTGTCCCCCGTCAACGCGCTCGCCATCGCGTTCTGCGCCAGCACCTCCCCGCAGTCGGTGACCACCTGTGCCGGGGTGTCGTGCAGCCGGTCGAGGATCAGCAGCAACCCCGGCCGCACATGCTGGGACACGCTGTCCCGCCGGGGCGGCTCCTCGCCCGCCAGGTGGAAGAGGTGGTCCCGCTCGTCGTCGGTGAGGCGCAGGGCCCGGGCCAGGGCGGCCAGCATCTGGCGGGACGGGTGCGGCCCCCGGGACTGCTCCAGGCGTGTGTAGTAGTCCACCGACATACCGGCGAGCGACGCCACCTCCTCGCGGCGCAGACCGGGCGTACGGCGGCGGGCGCCGGGCGGGAGTCCCACCACCGAGGGCTCCAGACGGGCACGCCCATGGCGCAGGAAGTCGGCGAGTTCGGCTCGGTTCACCCTCCCAGGATGTCGCCGCCCGCCCGCCTTATCCAGGGACTGCTGATCCCCTGATCCACGGGTCTCTCCCGCGCTCGGCGACGCCGCCCGAGGGTGGTGTTCCCAGACCGAAGGAGAAGATCATGCTGACACTCGTGACGGGTACGACGGGACAGGTCGGCCGGCGCTTCCTGCCGAGGCTGCTGGCGCAGAGCCGGCAGGGGGAGCGGGTACGCGTCCTGGTGCGGGACGCGGCGCGGGCGGAGCGGTTCGCCGAGCTGGGCGCCGAGGTCGTGGTCGGGGACCTGCGCGACACGGAGGCGCTCGGCAAGGCGGTCGCCGGAGTGGACGCGGTCGTGAACGTCGCGGCGTCCTTCCGGGGGGTGCCGGACGAGGAGGCGTGGGCCGTCAACCGGGACGCGGCGGTGGAGCTGGGCCGCGCCGCGCTGGCAGCGGGCGTGGGACGGTTCGTGCAGGTCAGCACCCAGTTGGTGTACGGCACCGGACGGGGGCGCCCGTTGACCGAGGAGGACGAGAGCCGGCCCGGCGGTGAGATGTGGGGCGCCTATTGCGAGTCGAAGGCGGCGGCCGAACAGGAACTGCTCGCGCTGGACGACATGGACGTCCGCGTCGGCCGGCTCCCCTTCGTCTACGGGGAGGGTGACCCGCACCTCGCCCAGTCGCTGATGTGGGCCCGGAACTGGGCGGCGGCCCAGCGGCTGCAGATGGCCCACCACGCGGACGTCGCCCAGGGCCTGCTCCGTATCCTGCACGCACCGGGCATCGTCGGCCGGATCTACAACATCGGCGACCACGCCCCCGTGACGGCCGTCGAACTGCACCAGCTCAACGGGGTCGAGGTCCCCGCCGAACTGCACGAGAACACCGACCCCGACCCGTGGTTCGGGATCGTCTCCACCGAGCGCATCCGCCGGGAACTCGGCTACCGCCCCGTGTACCCCAGCGTCTACGCGGCCCGGGACGCAGGCGCCCTGTGAGCCGGCGGCCGGGAGTCAGTCGACCCCCCTGATCCGTCCCACCAGCACCGCCCCCGCCAGTCCGATCACCGCGGCCACCAGATAGAGCATCCGGTATCCGCCCAGATAGGTCACGATCGGCGCCGCGAGGACCGGTGCCATCACCTGGGGCAGGGCGTTGGCGACGTTGATGACGCCGAGGTCCTTGCCCCGGTCCATCGCCTTCGGCAGCACGTCCGTCATCAGGGCGAAGTCGACCGACGTGAAGACGCCGAACCCGACGCCGAGGACCGCCGACGCCACGATCGCCCCCGGCCAGGTCTGCCACACCGCCAGCGCGGCCGTCGCCACCGCCATCAGCACCCCCGACCAGATCACGAACGGCTTGCGCCGGCCCACCCGGTCCGACCAGACCCCGCCGACGACCACCGTGGCGACCAGCGTCACGCTGTTCACCGCCGTCAGGATCAGGACACCGCCCTCGGGGTCGGAGTAGTCGAGGCGGTCGCGCAGGTAGTACAGCAGGTACAGCAGCACCAGCGCGTTGCTCAGGTTGATCAGGAAACGGGTCAACCAGGCCCAGCCCAGGTCCGGATACCGGCGCGGGCTCAGCCAGAACCCGGCCAGGAAGGTCCGCCAGGACCACAACGGCCGCTCCTGGGCCGGGAGTCGCAGATCCTTGTGCCGCAGGACGTACGGCAGCACGCCCAGCAGCGTGAACGCGGCGCACGCCGCATAGCCGGCGCCCACCCCGCCCGCCGCCGTCGCCAGACCCGTCCCGCCGACCACGCCGAGGATCTGCGCGGCGCCCAACCAGCCGCCCACAGCGCCTCGTTGAAGCCTGGGAACCTGGTCGGGCACGGCCGCCGTGACGGCGGCGAAGGCCGCGTTCAGGGTCAGCTGGACCAGACACCACCCCGCCACCATCGTCCACAGCCCGCTCGCCCCGGCCAGCAGGAGCAACGACAGCGCACCGCCCGCCGCACCGGCCACGATCCACGGCGTACGGCGCCCCCACCGCGACGTCGTGCGGTCCGACAGCGCCCCGAAGAGCGGGTTCGCCGCCAGTGACACCAGGGCGCCCGCGCCCGCCACCCAGGCCAGCATGGTCTCCTTCGACATCCCGGTGCCGGGCGCGAAGTCCTCGGCCTGGGAGGCGAGCAGGATCTGCAGCGGCCCGAACCAGCCCACCCAGATCGCCCCGTTGGCGAGCGAGAGGGAGGCGGTCCACCCCCGTCCGACCCGCTGCGTGGGCTCGGCGAGCGCACCTGCCGAGCGGGACACATCAGTCATCCTCAGGCTCTCTGCGCCCGGAGAAGGTCGCTGAACCAGGCGTACGAGGCCTTGGGCGTCCGGGTCAGCGTCGCCGGGTCGTCGAAGTCCACGTGGACCAGCCCGAAGCGCCGCGCGTACCCCTCCGCCCACTCGAAGTTGTCCAGCAGCGACCACACGAAGTAGCCGCGCACGTCCACGCCCGCCTCCACCGCCCGGTGCAGCGCCCGGACATGGCCGTCCAGGTAGGCGATCCGGTCCTGGTCGTCGAGCCCCTCGTACGAGCAGCCGTTCTCGGTGATGACGACGGGCGGCAGCCGGTCGCCGTAACGGTCACGGAAGGTGGTGAGCAGCTCGGTGAGACCCTCCGGTACGACGGGCCAGCCGAAGTCCGTCACCGGCACACCCTCGATCTCCTGGACGGAGAAGGGGAGTTCGGCCGGGATCGTCAGTCCGCCGAACTCGATGTCGGCGCCCTGCGGCGCGCCCACCTTCGTCGGCGCGTAGTAGTTGACGCCGTAGAAGTCGAGCGGTTCCCCGATCACCTTCAGGTCGGCCTCCACGTCGCCCGGCATCAACTCGCCGAGCCCCTCGGGGTATTCGCCCAGCAGGACCGGGTCGGCGAACAGCCGGTTGAGGAGGAGGTCGTAGAAACCGGCCGCCTCCAGGTCGGCGGGCTCCTGCGACGCCGGCCAGGTAGGCCCGTGCGAGTTGGCGATCCCGATGTCCGTGGCGCCGGCGGCGCGCAGTGCCCGTACGGCCAGTCCGTGGCCGAGGAGTTGGTGGTGGGCGGCCGGGAGCGCGTCGAACATCAGCTGCTTGCCCGGTGCGTGCGCGCCCAACGCGTGGCCGAACAGGGTGTGTTCGGCGGGCTCGTTGAGCGTGATCCACTTCTTCACGCGGTCGCCGAGCCGCTCTGCCACGAGGGACACGTACTCGGCGAACCGGGACGCCGTGTCCCGTTCCAGCCAGCCGCCCTTCTCCTGGAGGCGGGCCGGCAGGTCCCAGTGGAAGAGGGTCGGGACGGGACGTACGCCCGCCGAGCACAGCTCGTCCACCAGCCGGTCGTAGAAGTCGAGGCCGCCGGGGGAGTTCACGCGGGGCCAGGAGACGGAGAAGCGGTACGCGTCGACGCCGAGGCCGGCCAGCAGGGCCACGTCCTCGGGGTAGCGGTGGAAGTGGTCGCAGGCCACCGCCGCCGTCGAGCCGTCCTTCACGCGCCCGGGCTCGGCCGTGAAGGTGTCCCACACGGACGGTTCGCGCTGGTCCACCGCGCCCTCGATCTGGTGCGCCGAGGTGGACACGCCCCACAGGAAGCCGGCCGGGAACTGGGGTATCGGGTTGGTCGCCATGCGCCGGATCATGGGTACCGGGGGTAACGGGTGTCAACGGGCTGAGGTCAACAAGCCGTAAACGCCCTGTCCGTGAACGCCCCGGCACCCGCGATGCCCGTTACGCCCCTTCCTTCAACACCCTTGAGATCAACTTCCGTTGCTCGTCGGTGAGCCGGGGGTCGGCGCAGTACACCGTCTTCCCGTCCACCGTGATCTCGTAGCCGAAGCCGTCCGGAACCCCGGTCGGAGGGGTGCCCTGGCCGCCCGCGACCGCCTGATCCGCCAGGGCGTGCCACGCCGGGGCGTCGGGCCGCCCCGAGGTGTCCACCTCGGCGTGCCGCTCGATGCCCGCGAATCCGCCCGTACGTGTCACCTGAATCAGCATGGGTCCCTGTCTAGTACGAGAACGGCTCCAGTACGAGGGCCGGAGGGCTGTGGCCTACAGGCGGGGCCGGGGTGTGATGGGTACTCCGACGCGCTCCCAGGCCTTCGTCACGGCCTGGAGTTCCTCGCCGTCGCCGTAGCGCTCGCTCGCGGTGGCGACCGTCAGCTGGGCGAAGTCGTCGAAGAACGCCCTCTCCTTCAGGTCGCCGCCGGTCAGCACGTCGTACCAGATCTGCCCGGCCCGCTCCCACGCGTTGCCGCCGAGCGCGGTGGCGACGAGGTAGAAGGCGTGGTTGGGGATGCCGCTGTTGATGTGGACGCCGCCGTTGTCGCGGCCGGTGCGGACATAGCCGTCCATGGTCGCGGGCTGCGGGTCCTTGCCGAGTACGTCGTCGTCGTACGCGCTGCCCGGTTCCTTCATGGAGCGCAGGGCGGTGCCGGTGACGCTCGGGGCGAGCAGGCCCGCGCCGATCAGCCAGTCGGCCTCGGCGGCGGTCTGGCCGAGGGAGTACTGCTTGATGAGCGAGCCGAAGACGTCCGACATCGACTCGTTGAGGGCGCCCGGCTGGCCGAAGTACGTGAGGTTCGCGGTGTGCTGGGTGACGCCGTGGGTGAGCTCGTGGCCGATGACGTCGACGGAGTTGGTGAAGTCGACGAAGATCTCGCCGTCACCGTCGCCGAACACCATCTGCTTGCCGTCCCAGAAGGCGTTGTTGTAGCCCTCGTCGTAGTGGACGCTCGCGTCGAGGGGCAGGCCGTCGCCGTCGATCGAGTGGCGCTGGTAGGCCTTGAGGTACAGGTCGAAGGTGGCTCCCAGACCGGCGTAGGCGCGGTTGACGGTGGCGTCCTGGCCGGGTTCCGAGCCCTCGGCGCGCACCTTCGTGCCGGGCAGCGTGGTGCGGTGCCCGGCGTCGTAGATCGTGCGCAGCGGCTGGTCGGAGGGCGCCTTCACGGCCGCGGCGCCGGCCAGGCCGAACTCGGTGGTGATGCTGCGTTCGGCTCGTTTGTGGGCGTCGAGCAGCAGGGTGTGCTGGGCGGGGCCGGAGATGGCCGGGTCCTCGTGACGGGCGAGCGTGGTGAGGATGTGCGGTGGGACGATCGTGCAGAAGACGGGCTCAAAGCCCCCGTTTGTCGTCATGCCCGGCACCCTTGCACCGAGTCACCCGACTGTCACCACCCGCAACCATGATTGGTGAAATAGCGGGACAAGGGGCCCTCGCTCGGTGACGGAGTGGTATGAGCTGAGTGACGCCGAGTGGGATGGCGCACTTTTTGCCCCTTTTGCTCTCCCACTCCCGCATACTGATGGTCCCGCATAGTGATACAGACCCGCGCGTCCGGCGCGGCTCGGCTACAGTGCGGAGCATCATGCGTATCGGGCTGCTCCTCCTTAGCTGCCGCGGCGAGGGCCTGTAAGTAGAGGCCGACCCCCTCCCCGCGGAGTCTGGCGTTGCGCCGTCGGCCGTCCTTCAGGACACCACGAGGAGCCCACGCATCATGGCCCACAGCGCCAATCGCCAGCAGCCCAGTTCCATGCCGATCCACAAGTACGGCCAGTACGAGCAGGTCGACATCTCCGACCGCACCTGGCCCGGAAACCGGATCACCGTCGCCCCCCGCTGGCTCTCCACGGACCTGCGGGACGGCAACCAGTCCCTGATCGACCCGATGTCCCCGGCCCGCAAGCGCGCGATGTTCGATCTGCTGGTCAAGATGGGCTACAAGGAGATCGAGGTCGGTTTCCCCGCCTCCGGGCAGACGGACTTCGACTTCGTCCGCTCCATCGTCGAGGAGCCGGGCGCGATCCCGGACGACGTCACCATCTCCGTACTGACCCAGGCCCGCGAGGACCTGATCGAGCGGACCGTCGAGTCCCTGAAGGGCGCCAAGCGCGCCACGGTCCACCTGTACAACGCGACCGCGCCCGTCTTCCGCCGGGTCGTCTTCCGCGGCTCCAAGGACCAGATCAAGCAGATCGCCGTCGACGGCACCCGGCTGGTCATGGAGTACGCCGAGAAGCTGCTGGGCCCCGAGACGGAGTTCGGCTACCAGTACAGCCCCGAGATCTTCACCGACACCGAGCTGGACTTCGCGCTGGAGGTCTGCGAGGCGGTCATGGACGTCTGGCAGCCCGGCCCGGGCCGCGAGATCATCCTCAACCTGCCCGCCACGGTGGAGCGTTCGACCCCGTCGACGCACGCGGACCGCTTCGAGTGGATGGGCCGCAACCTGACCCGCCGCGAGCACGTCGTCCTGTCGATCCACCCCCACAACGACCGCGGCACGGCCGTCGCCGCCGCCGAACTGGCCCTGATGGCCGGCGCCGACCGCGTCGAGGGCTGTCTGTTCGGCCAGGGCGAGCGCACCGGCAACGTCGACCTGGTCACCCTGGGCATGAACCTGTTCTCGCAGGGCGTCGACCCGCAGATCGACTTCTCCGACATCGACGAGATCCGTCGTACGTGGGAGTACTGCAACCAGATGGAGGTCCACCCGCGCCACCCGTACGTGGGCGACCTGGTCTACACGTCCTTCTCCGGCTCCCACCAGGACGCCATCAAGAAGGGCTTCGACGCCATGGAGGCCGACGCGGCCGCCAAGGGGGTCACCGTCGACGACATCGAGTGGGCGGTCCCGTACCTGCCGATCGACCCGAAGGACGTCGGCCGGTCCTACGAGGCCGTGATCCGGGTCAACTCCCAGTCGGGCAAGGGCGGTATCGCGTACGTCCTGAAGAACGACCACAAGCTGGACCTGCCGCGCCGGATGCAGATCGAGTTCTCCAAGCTGATCCAGGCGAAGACGGACGCCGAGGGCGGCGAGGTCACCCCGAAGGACATCTGGGCGGCGTTCCGGGACGAGTACCTGCCTAACCCCGAGAACCCCTGGGGCCGGATCCAGCTGAAGACCGGCCAGTCGACCACCGACAAGGACGGCGTGGACACCCTGACCGTCGAGGCCGAGGTCGACGGCGTCGAGACCACCCTGGTCGGCTCCGGCAACGGCCCGATCTCGGCGTTCTTCCACGCCCTGCAGGGGCTGGACATCGACGCCCGTCTCCTGGACTACTCCGAGCACACGATGAGCGAGGGTGCCTCCGCGCAGGCCGCCTCCTACATCGAGGTCGCCATCGGCGACAAGGTCCTGTGGGGTATCGGCATCGACGCCAACACCACCCGCGCCTCCCTGAAGGCGGTCGTCTCCGCCGTCAACCGCGCGGGCCGCTGACTCACCCGACCGACTGGTTTCACGCCCCGTCCGCCCTCTGTGGCGGACGGGGCGGCCGTCGTTTACCGGCCAAACCAAGGTCCGGTCATGGGCAGGTCTGGTCCTGGGTACTGACTCCACATCAACAATGTGGCTAACATCACGCCAGCGCGGCAGTGTTGCCGGTGGGGGTAACTCTCGCGCCCTGCAACAGGCAGTGGGGGAGTTAGCGGAGGTGCTACGTGCTCTCAGGACCGGGGCGAGACAGCCGGGACGGCCGAGTCGTGCGCGGAGGCCGGACGGCACGCGTCCTGGGCTCCCGTACGGTCTGGGCCGGGGTCGGTGACGGCGAGTTCTTCTGCCCGGGCTGCGGCGGGGACCGCAACTACCAGCGCCTGACGGGCCGCCGCCGCTTCACGATTCTCGGCGTACCGATTCTGCCGCGCGGCGAGACCGGCCCGGTCGTCGAATGCGCGGCCTGCCAGAGCCACTTCGGCACGGACGTCCTCGACCACCCCACCACCACCCGCTTCTCCGCGATGCTCCGCGACGCGGTCCACACGGTCGCCCTCGCGGTCCTCGCCGCCGGCGGCACCCACGCCCGCCTCACCCTGGAGACGGCCGCGACCGGCGTCCGCGCGGCCGGCTTCGACGACTGTACGGAGGACCAGCTGGAGGCTCTGGTGGAGGCCCTGGCCGCCGACACGGGCCGTCTCTTCGGCCCCCCGTGCGGCCCCGGGCTCGCCATAGAGCTCCACGAGGCCCTCGATCCCCTGGCCCCCCATCTCGCCGCCCCCGGCCGCGAATCGATCCTGCTCCAGGGCGCCCGCATCGCACTGGCCGACGGCCCGTACACACCGGCGGAACGCGATGTGCTCGCGACGGTCGGCGCGGCGCTGACGATCTGCGCGGACGACGTGACCCGGCTGCTGGCGGCGGCGTGTACACCGTCGTAGGAGCCCCGGTACTCCCCAGGGAGTACCGGCCCATCCCGGACACCCCCGGGAGTAGCCCCGAACTCGCCCTCCCGCGCGACGAATCCACCCCCGCGCGGCGGAATCCTGGTGAGCGTCATCATCCAGAAGTCCGGACGAGGGGAGGGCCCCGAGATGGGGGCCAGGGAGACCAAGAGGTCCGTGGGGGCCGCTGAGGCAGTGGCGAGTGCGCGACGCAGGCGGACCCTGCCGTTGCTCGTGCTCGGCCTGTGGATCGGGTTGCTCGCGATCGTGGGGCCGTTCGCGGCGAAGCTCTCCGAAGTACAGCACGACCGCATCACCGACTATCTGCCCGCGAACGCCGACTCGACCCAGGTCGCCAGGATCCAGGACGAGTTGCCCGGCGGCGAGACCACCGAGCTGGTCCTCGTCTACCACCGCGACGGTGGACTCACCCCGGCCGACAAGGCGACGGCCGCCGAACAGATCGACCGGATCGCCGGCGAGCACGTCCTGACGGCCGCCCCACAGGGCGTACCGTCCGCCGACGGCACCGCGCTCATGTACCCGGTGACCAGCAACGAGCCCGGCACCGACGAGAAGAAACGGGACGCCCTCGTCCATGACGTGCGCCAAGTCGCGAACGGCGAAGGCGGGTTGAGGGTCGAGGTCGGCGGGCCGGGGGCGCTGGCCACCGATGCCGGCGAGGTCTACGACTCGCTCGGCGGACCGTTGCTCTACACCACGGTCGCCGTGGTCGCCCTGCTCCTGATCCTCATCTACCGCAGCCCGGTGCTGTGGCTGGTCCCACTCGTCGTCGCGGGGATCGCGGACTTCCTGTCGATGGGAGTCGCCTACGGCCTCAACCAGGCCTTCGGCACCACGGTTTCGGGTCAGAGCTCCGGCATCATGACGATCCTCGTCTTCGGCGCGGGCACGGACTACGCCCTCCTGCTCGTCTCCCGCTACCGGGAGGAACTGCGGCGCGTCGAGCGACCGTACGACGCCATGACGGCCGCCCTGCGCGGCTGCGGGCCCGCCGTCCTCGCCTCCTCCGGGACGGTCGCCGCCGGAGTGCTGTGCCTGCTCGCCGCCGACCTCAACTCCAGCCGCAGCATGGGCCCGTTGGGCGCGGTGGGCGTGCTGTGCGCGCTCGTCGCCATGCTGACCCTGCTCCCCGCGATCCTGGTGCTGCTGGGCCGCAAGGTGTTCTGGCCGCTCGTGCCCGCGTACGGCAGCACACCCCGAACGCGCCGGCTGTCGCTGTTCGCCGCGATGGGCAGCTCCGCCGGCCGCCGGCCGCTGGTGGTCCTCGCGAGCGGCACGGTCCTGCTCGGCGCGCTCGCCCTGGGCATGCTGAACCTGTCCGGACCGGTCAAGCAGGAGGACGCCTTCGTCGACAAGCCGGAGGCCGTCGTCGCGATGCGGACCCTCAGCGAGGCCTACCCCGACCAGGGCACCCAGCCCATCGACGTCATCACCCCGGCCGGGAAGGCCGACGAGACCCTCGCCGAAATCCGGGGCGCCGACGGGATCAGCGACGCGCAGAAGGGACGTACCGGCCACGGCTGGACCGAGATCACGGTCTTCGCGAAGGACATGCCCCAGTCGGCCGCCGAGACCAAGACCATCGAGCGGCTGCGGAAGGAGCTGACGGGTTCCTACGTCGGCGGGCCCAGCGCCCAGGAGATCGACCTGGTCGACACCAACTCGCGGGACGTGTGGGTCGTCGTACCCGTCGTGCTGCTGTCGGTGCTGCTGATCCTGATCGCGCTGCTGCGCTCGCTCGTCGCGCCGCTGATGCTGGTGGCCGCCGTGGTCGCGGTGTGGGGGGCCTCGCTCGGTATCGGCGGACTGGTGTTCGGCCCGCTGTTCGGCTTCGACGGCACGGACCCCGGACTCGGCCTGCTGTCCTTCGTGTTCCTGGTCGCCCTGGGCGTCGACTACGGAATCTTCCTCATGCACCGGATGCGCGAGGAGTCCCTGAGCGGCGCGGAACCGGCGGAGGCCGCTCTCACCGCGCTGCGGACGACCGGCGGGGTCGTCGCCTCCGCCGGGCTGGTCCTCGCGGCGACCTTCGCCGTGCTGACGAACATGGGCCTCGTACAACTCGTCGAACTGGGCTTCGTGATCGCGGTCGGGGTGCTCCTGGACACCTTCCTCGTCCGGACGTACCTGGTGACGAGCGCGAGCGTGGCGCTTGGCCGACGGGTGTGGTGGCCGGGCCCGCTGTCCCGCAGGCCCGACCCGAACGCCGTACGCCCGGAACGGCAGCCGGAAACCGTATGACCTCCGTCGTACGAACTGGCGGGCGCCCCTCCCTGACAGGGGGGGCGCCCGTCGGCGCAGGATGGTCCCGTGCAGTCGACCACCGGAAGAGGAGCCCCCGTCGGACGGGGCGAGCGGATCATGGCGGCGATCGGCCGCGACCCGCTCAGCGCCCCGCACGCGTTCCGCAACGACGTACTGCTGGCGCTGGCCGGCGCGCTGCTCGGCACGCTCCTCGCCCTGTTCTCCGAGGGGGAGGGCAGCCGACCGTACGTACTCGACGAGGGCGGCCGTCCCGGCGCGCTCGGCTGGGTGCTGCTGCTCGGCGCGTACGTGCCGATCGTGTGGCGGCGGCGCCGTCCGATGCTGGTGCTCGTGGGCGTGGTGGCGCTCGTCGTGCCGTACCACGCGCTCGACTACAACCACAGCGCGCCGACCCCGGCCGCGTACATCGCGCTGTACACGGTCGCCGTCACCGGCCGCCCACTGCGCACGATCGTGACCGGAGCCGCGGTGCTCGCCGTCGCCATGAGCGTGATGCTCACCGTGAGCATGCATCAGGCCGCCGAACTGGTGCAGACCTCCGGCTGGATCGTCGCGGTGCTCTTCTGCGGCATCGACGTCCGCTTCTACCGCCAGTACGTGTCGGCCATCGTCGAGCGTGCCGAACGGGCCGAACGCACCCGCGAGGAGGAGGCCCGCCGCCGAGTCGCGGAGGAGCGCCTGCGCGTGGCCCGCGACCTGCACGACCTGCTGGCACACACCATCACCCTGGTGGGGGTCCAGACCTCGGTGGCCGCCCACGTCCTGGCCGCCGACCCGGACCGCCTGGACCGAGCGGCGGTGGCCAAGGCCCTCGACGACATCGCCGACACCTGCCGAACGGCACGCGGTGAGCTGCGTACGACGCTGGAGGTGCTGCGGGAGGGCCAAGGGGTGGGAGAGGGGCGCGGGTCTCTCCCCGGACTGGCCGGCCTGCCCGACCTCGCGGAGACTGCACGGGCGTCGGGGGCGGGCGTCGAACTGACGGTACGGGCGGACGAGGTCCCCCCGGCCGTGGGCGCGGCCGCCTACCGGATCGTCCAGGAGGCGCTCACGAACGCGGTACGGCACGGGGGGCGGGAGGATCTGACGGTACGAGTGCTGCTGTACGGAGGTGAGGGCGCGTTGCGCGTCGAGGTGGCGGACGACGGAGTGGGGGTCGGAGCGGGGGAGTGTGGCGACGACGCCTCCGATGGTGGCTTCGGGCTGGTCGGGATGCGGGAACGGGCGCGGAGCGTCGGCGGGACACTGGACGCCGGGCTCGGGGAGGACGGGGGATTCAGGGTGAGCGCGGTGCTTCCGTTGCCGGTCGGCCGTAAGGGGGAGGAGGCCGGGTGACCGCCATTCGTGTGCTGCTGGCCGACGACCAGACGCTCGTACGGGCGGCGTTCGCGATGCTCGTCGAATCGGCGCCGGGGATGGAGGTGGTGGGGCAGGCGGGCACCGGCCGTCAGGCCGTCGAACTGGCCCGCAGCGCCCGTGCCGACCTGGTCGTCATGGACCTGCGCATGCCCGACCTCGACGGCATCGAGGCGACCCGGCTGATCGCCGCCGACGAGGATCTGGCGGGCGTGAAGGTGCTGGTCCTGACGACGTACGACACGGACGAGAACGTGGTGGAGGCGCTGCGCGCGGGCGCCTCGGGCTTCCTGGTCAAGGACACGAGGCCCGCGGAACTCCTGGACGCGATCCGCACGGTGGCGGCAGGCGAGGCTCTGCTGTCCCCCGGCCCGACGGCCCGTCTGATAGCCCGCCTGCTGCGCAGCGCCGAGGCGCCGGTGCCGACGGGCGGGCCCGAATGCCTGTCGGAACGGGAGCGCGGGGTGCTGGGGCTGGTCGCGCGGGGCCTCAACAACACGGAGATCGCGGAGACGCTGGGCCTGAGCCCGCTCACCGCGAAGACCCACGTCAGCCGGATCATGGGGAAGCTGGGCGCGCGGGACCGGGCGCAACTGGTGATCGTGGCGTACGAGTCGGGGATGGTGACGCCGGGGGCGGGGTGAGGTCGGGGGCGGGTGTGGTCGGGGGGAGTGGCGCAAAGGGGGCGGTGGGCGCGGGGTACGGATGCCGCGCGGGTACGTATGTTCCGTACGCGCCATGCATGGTGACGCCCCGTCAGCGGAGTTACTGTCACCTTCCCTTCACCTTCTGTCACATTCTGGCGCTGTTGTATCGGCACTCCGGCACCCCCCCACGTCCCGACTCCACTCCGCAAGGGAGAGCGATGACGCCCCTGAGCCGCATCCTGCTCGCCGCGACCACCGGCGCGGCCCTGATCACCGGCACCGGCATCGGCACCGACCTCACCGTGACGCAGGCCCGGGCGGCCGGCCGAGCCTCCTGCACCTCGTCCGTCCCCTACACCGCCGGCCTGGGCGGCTACGACACCTACCGCATCCCCGCCACCGTCACGACCGGCAAGGGCACCCTTCTGGCCTTCGCCGAGGGCAGACACGACGGTGCCGGGGACAGCGGCAACATCGACGTGGTCCTGCGCCGCTCCACGGACGGCGGCTGCACCTGGGGCCCGTTGTCCGTGGTCGCGGCCGGGAACGGTGACACGCGGGGCAACCCGGCTCCGGTGGTGGACGGGGAGACGGGCCGCATCGTGCTGGTGACGTCGTACAACTCCGGCGCGGTGACCGAGGCCCAGATCATGCGAGGCGAGGCGACACCGCAGCAGAGCCGCAGGGTCTTCGTCCAGACAAGTTCCGCCACGGACGACGGACGGAGCTTCACGTCCCCGCACGACATCACGGCCCAGGTGAAACTGCCCGACTGGCGCTGGTACGCGACGGGTCCGGGGCATGCGGTGTATCTGTCGACGGGCCCGCACGCGGGCAGGATCGTGATCCCGTCCAACCACTCGGCGGCCCCGCCCGCGGGCTCCCCGGACAACGGCCAGGAGTCCAGGTACTACGGCGGCCACGCGATCTACAGCGACGACGCCGGCCGTAGCTGGCACCTGGGCTTCGTGGACGATTCCTACGACGGCATCGAGAACGCCAACGAGACGAGCGCCGCCCAACTCCCGGACGGCAGGCTGTACTTCTCGTCCAGAGACCAGAACGGCCTGATGGCGGGCAACCGGCTGGACTCGTACTCGAGCGACGGCGCACAGTCCCTGGACCGCCCGTACACCGTCCAGCCGACGTTGAACGACGTCCCGGTGGTGCAGGGAAGCGTGCTCCAACTGCGGGGCGAGTCAGACGCGTTGCTGTTCTCGGGCCCCTCGGAACCGACGGTGCGCCGTTCGATGGCGATCTGGAGAAGCGGCGACGGCGGAGAAACCTTCGAGAAGGTACTGACCCTGTCGAACCGGAGGGCGGCCTACTCGGACCTGGTGCGAGTGGACCGGCAGGTGGTGGGGGTGCTGTACGAGACGGGGAGTGCGGGGACCTACGAGTCGATCGAGTTCCGGCGGATGGGGCTGGTGGATCTGGGTTAGGGGCAGGAGGGAGCCCCTGTCTCGTGACGGCTGCTTTCCGAACGTCAACGGTATCGCCGCCGAGCGCGAAGACTCACCGATGGCGAGAGCTACGGGCCTCCGCCGCGAAATCGCCGCCAGGCATCACGTACTCGCCCAGCGGATTCGATCACGTCGGGCATCTGATCCAGGAGCCCCTTCAGGGCGAAGAGGAGTACAGAGATCACGCCAGCCATGGCGAGAACTAAGAGGATGGCCGTGCCGTCCACCGATCCGCACCTTCCATGTCATGGCTCGGACCGAATGAGCAGCAGCCTCGACCGAACCCCCCGCGTTGCCAACCAGGCTTCCGCGCATCAGATCTGATGGACCGACTCGTACTTGTCCAGGATCTTTTCCGCTTGGCCCAACATCCGGTCCTTGGCCCGGTTCTGGGCGATCTCCGCGATCTCTGTCGGAGAGAACCCCAGCTTGCGCAGCGTGTTGAGCGCAATGCTGACCACGTCCACCATCTCGCGCGCAGCGGCCTCGCGATCCCCTGCCTCGAGATGCTCTCTGAGCTCGGAGAACTGGATCTGGACGGCCTGCTCGAAGTGGGAGATCGGTTTGCGTTCGATCTGTTCCTGGACTTCTACCCAGGCGTCCCAGACACCTTGAAACGGCCCCAGTTCGTCCGGCATTTCGCGACCTCCCGAGCACCGCCTCCGCACCGCGCCGGGCGAAGGGCGTCTGTGTGTAATAATACGCATAAGAGAGCGAGAGTCTACTGCTACTCAGATGCAAGAATGCGCAGTCCCTCCAGGTTCAGCACGGTCAACCTCTGCCGGCCTGTCGCGACCAGCCCTTGTTCACGCAACTTGCGCAGAGCGAGGGCGGCTGCTTCCCGAGAGGCGCCGACTCGACTGCCCAGCTCCTGCTGGGACAGCGCCAGGTCGATCTCCCAGTGGCCGTCGACTTCTTTGCCGGTCTCCTGGGCCAGGTCGAGCAACATGCGGGCAAAACGGCGGGTGATCGTGAGGCGAGCGAGCGAGGCACGCTCATCGTCCGACTCGCGCCGACGGTGAATCGCGCTTCGGTAAATCTGCGGCCACAGGTGATTACGGTCAATGAATCCCAAGAGGTCTTCTGCCGTGACGTCCAGGCCCGCGACATCGCTCACAGCTTTGACGGTGGCTGACCTCGGCTCCCCCATCAAGGCGCCCTCGTCGCCCATCAACTCGCCCGGACCGCGGACAGCCAGTAGCACCTCCGAGTCGTCTGGTGCCGTCTGCATCACCGCGACGTTCCCCTCGTGAATGATCAGGGCGGAACGCGACGGCTGCCCCTCCCAGAAGATCACGTGGTTGGAGGGGAACCGCACCCAGGTTCCCAGAGCCTCCAACTCCTGCCGCTGCTCCGCCGTCATCGCGGCCATCACGTCGCTCTGCATGTAGGTGAGTGTAGTTCTACGCAGAGAAACGTGCTGAAATGCTCAGCGTGATCGGCAGCCGAGACGGCGGACGATCCTCACCGGAAGCGTCGCCTGCCTTATCCCTCTACAACAACCCAGCCCCCGCCAGAAACTTCCCCACCCTCTCCACCTCGTCCTCCGACAACGGGATCTGGGGATCGGCGGTAACCGGGCAGTCGATGACTCCCCGCAAATAAAGCGCCGCCTTGAACGCCCCCAGCCCCGCCGAGCTGCCCCCCATCCGGATGGGATCCCCCGCTCCCACCATCCCGAACAGCACGCACAGCCGTTCCTGCTCGGCTCGGGCCCGCTCCCAGTCGCCCGCTCGGCAGAAGCGGTCCAGGCGTACGTAGCCGCCCGGGTCGACGTTCGCGAGGCCGGGGACCGCGCCGTCCGCGCCCAGAGCCAGTGCCGAGTCGACCAGCAGTTCGCTCCCCGTCAGGACGCTGAAGCCGCTGATGCCGGGGTGTTCCCGGGCCCCCGTCACCACCGAGCGGAATGACGCGAGGTCTCCGCTGGAGTCCTTGAGGCCGGCCAGGACGCCGTCCGCCGCCAGTTCCAGGACCAGGCCGGGGGGCAGTTTGCTGTGGACGGAGGCCGGGAGGTCGTACGCCACCACCGGGACCGGGCTGCCCGACGCCACCAGGCGGAAGTGGCGCGAGATCTCCGAGGGGTGCGTGCGGGTGTAGAAGGGGGCCGTGACGACCACCGCGTCCGCGCCCGCCGCCGAGACCGACCGTACGTGGTCCAGTACCCGGGGGGTCGTCATGTCGATCGCGCCCGCCAGGACGGGTAGCCGGCCCGCTACATGGCCGACCACCGTCTCCACCACCAGCCTGCGCTGATCGTCCGTCAGATAGGCGGCCTCCGACGACGAACCGAGCACGAACAGGCCGTCCACGCCCGCCTCCACCAGGTGGTCGACCAGCCTGACGAGCGAGCGTACGTCCACCCCGCGGTCCGGTGTCAGCGGAGTGCAGACGGGAGGGACGACACCGGTCAGCGGGGTGGGGAAGGTCATCAGGGCTCCCTGGGGTCTTTCGGGGCGTGCGGTGGTGCGGGTGCGGCCGTTACGGGGGGCTTCCGCAGGTCGGAGGGCGTCTCGGGCGTGGCAGTGGATGCCTGGGCGACCAGGTCACGCGTCGCCCGGCCCTCCTCCACAGGGTGGTGGCAACGGAACCGGTGTCCCGGGATTGACGCGGCCGTGAACTCCGGCATCACCTCGGCGCACACCTCGGTCGCCTTCCAGCAGCGGGTGCGGAACGGGCAGCCGGACGGCGGATGTGTCGCCGAGGGGACGGGGCCGACCAGCGGGATCGGGTCGATCGGGTCCAGTAGGCCCGGCGTCGCCGAGAACAGGGCCCGGGTGTACGGGTGACGCGCCCCGTCCGTCACCTCGTCCGCCGGGGACTCCTCCACGATCCGGCCCAGGTACATCGTGATCACCCGGTCGCTCATCCGGCGTACCGTCTGGATGTCGTGCGAGACGAAGACCAGAGCCAGGCCCAGCCGCTCCTTCAGGTCCAGGAGGAGGTTCAGGATCTGGGCGCGGACCGACACGTCCAGGGCGCTCGTCGGCTCGTCGGCCACCACCAGGTCGGGGTCCAGGGCCAACGCCCTTGCGATTGCCACTCGTTGGCGCTGGCCCCCTGACAACTGGCCCGGCAGGCCGTCTGCCAGGGCTCGTGGAAGGCCTACGAGGCTCATCAACTCCCTTACGCGGTCCTCCCGTTCCTTTGTCGTGCCTCGCCGGTGCACGTCCAACGGGTCGCGGAGGATCTGGCGGACCGTCAGGCGGCGGTTCAGGGCTGTCGACGGGTCCTGGAAGATCATGCCGGTGCCCGTGCCGATGGCCGACCGGCGTTCCGCCGGCTGCATGGTCCACAAGTCGGCGCCCCGGAACGACACTTGTCCCGACGTCGGCGGCTGTACGCCCACCAGCACCTTCGCCAGCGTCGACTTCCCGCAGCCCGACTCGCCCACCACGCCCACCGTCTCACCGGGCGCCACCGTGAAGTCGGTGCCTGTCAGTGCGTACACGCGGTCCCGGGTGAACAGGCCGCCGCTGCGGGCCTTGTGGACCACGTGGGTGTCCGACAGTTCCACCAACGGAGTCGATACAGCCGACTCGGCCGACACTGTCGTACTGGTGCCGCTCAATTCACGGTCTCCCTTCCCGTCGGCTCCGGCGTCGCCAGGTCGATCGCCGGGTGGTGGCAGGCCGCCAAGTGGGCTGCTGCGCCCAGGAGATCGGGGGCCGTCGTACGGCACACCTCCGTCGCCATCGGGCAACGGTCCGCGAAACGGCAGCCCTTGGGGAAGTCGGCGGGGGAGGGGACCGTGCCCTTGATCTGGGTCATGCGGACCGCCGCCGACTCCAGGGACAGCACGCTGCCCAGCAGGCCTCGGGTGTAGTGGTGGGAGGGGGCGCCGACCAGGTCCGCCGTCACGCCCGTCTCGACGATCTGGCCGCCGTACATCACGACCACCCGGTCCGTCACGTCCGCCACCAGGGCCAGATCGTGCGAGACCAGGATCAGGGCGAAGTCCAACTCCTCGCGCAGACGCAGGAGGAGCTCGATGATCTGGGCCTGGACCGTGACGTCCAGGGCCGTGGTCGGTTCGTCCGCGACGATCAGCTTCGGGTCGCGGGACAGGGCCATCGCGATCAGGACGCGCTGTCGCTGGCCGCCCGACAGTTCGTGCGGGTAGCTGCGCAGGGTGCGGTCGGGGTCCAGGCCCACCAGGCCCAGCAGTTCCTCCGGTGTGCGGTGGCCTCCGCGTCGTACGACCTGCTTCAGTTGCGAGCGGATCGTCATCGCCGGGTTCAGGGACGACAGGGCGTCCTGGTAGATCATCGCCATCTCGTGGCCCAGCAGCCTGCGGCGTACGCGCATCGGCTCGGTCAGCAGGTTCCGTTGGTTGAAGCGGACCTGGCCGGTGACCCGGGCGCCCTTCGGCTCCAAGCCCATCACCGTCAGCGCTGTGAGCGACTTGCCGCAGCCCGACTCGCCCACCAGGCCCAGGACTTCGCCCGGGTGGACCTCGAAGCTGATGCCGTCGACGATGTCCACGCCCGCGTGACGGGCCGCGAAGCCGATCGTCAGGTTCTCGACCGCCAGTATGGGCAGGCCGGTCGGGACCGGGCGGGCCCTCGCGCGCAGGCGTTCGGCCGCCTCCGTCAGGCCCGGCAGGGCCAGTACCTCGCCCGTTCCCGGCTCGGGGGCCTCCAGGCGGTCCTCGTCCTCCCGTACCTCCACGTCCCGCGCGGCCGGCGCCGCCCAGGCGTCCGACACGCCCTCGGAGAGGACGTTCAGCGACAGTACGGTGATCAGCATCAGCAGGCCGGGGAAGACCGTCGCCCACCAACCGCCCGTCAGGACCATGTTCTTGCCGTCCGCGATGACGCTTCCCCAGGACGGGTCCGGGGGCCGTACGCCCGCGCCGATGAACGACAGCGACGCCTCGAAGACGATCGCCTCCGCCACCTGCACCGTGCAGAACACCAGCACGGGCGCCGCGCAGTTGATCGCGACGTGACGAAGGACGATGTGGGGCGTACGGGCGCCGATCACCCGTTCCGCCGTCACGTAGTCCTCGCCGTACTGGTCGAGGACGTTCGCCCGCACCACCCGCGCCACCGGCGGGGTGAACAGGAAGGCGATCGCGCAGATCAGGACCGTGATGCCGCCGCCGAAGACCGCGACGAGTACGGCGGCCAGCGCGATGCCCGGGAACGCCATCACCACGTCCAGGCAGCGCATCAGCGTCTCGTCGACCGCCTTGCGCGAGGTCGCCGCGATCGCGCCGATCAGCGCGCCGACGGTGAGGGCGAGCGCGGTGGCGCCCAGGCCGATGGCGAGGGACCAGCGGGCGCCGTACATCAGCCGGCTCATGATGTCGCGGCCCAGGCTGTCCTGGCCCATCCAGTGCTCGGCGGAGGGGGCTCCCGTGCCGCCGACCAGGGGCTGTTGGTCCAGGGGGTCGTCGGGGGAGACGAGGGGGGCGAAGACGGCGACGAACACCACCAGCGCCAGGAAGCAGACCGCGACCCTGGAGAGGACCGGGAGACGGCGCCAGCCGCGCAGGCGGATGCCCGGGCGGGACAGGAGGGCGGCCAGGCGCCCCCGTTCGAACATCATGAACATCAGGCCGCATCCCTCAGTCGCGGGTTGACCAGGAGGTAGAGGATGTCGATGACGAGGTTCACGACCACGAAACCGGTCGCCGTCGTCAGGACCACTCCCTGGACGACCGCCGGGTCGCCGTTCTTCACGGCGTCGATCATCAGCTTGCCCATGCCGGGGAGCGAGAAGATCGTCTCGATGACGACCGCGCCGCCGAGCAGGTAACCGACGCGCAGGCCCAGCACCGTGAGCGGGTTGATGAGCGCGTTGCGCAGCACGTTGCGGCCCACCACCACCCTCGGTGGCAGGCCGCTGCCGATCGCCGTGCGGACGTAGTCCTTGTCCAACTCCTCGACCACCGCCGTACGGACGATGCGCGTGAGCTGCGCGGCGACCGGGAGGGAGAGGGCGAGGGCCGGGAGAGTCATCGTCTTCAGCCAGCCGGTGAAGGAGTCGGCCGGGTTGATGTAGCCGCCGGTCGGGAACCAGCCCAGGTCGACGGCCAGGTACTGGATCATCAGCAGGGCCAGCCAGAAGCCCGGCGCCGCGACGCCCGTCAGCGACACGACGCGGATGATCTGGTCGGGGAGACGGTCCCGGAAGATGGCCGCGGTGACCCCGCCCAGCAGGGACAGGACCACCGCGATACCCAGGCCCAGGAAGGTGAGTTGGAGGGTCAGTGGCAGTGCGGTGGCGATCTGGTCGAGCACCGGCGCGCGGGTCAGCGCGCTGATGCCCATGTCACCGTGGAGCAGGTCACCGATGAAGTGGAAGTAGCGGACGACGAACGGATCGAGCAGGCCGTTCTGTTCACGGAAGTCGTGCAGTTGCTGCGGGGTCGGGTTGGCACCCTGGAAGAACGCGGAGGCCGGGTCGACGTCCGAGAACCGCAT
The DNA here is from genome assembly GCF_000331005.1 of Streptomyces turgidiscabies Car8. Classification (GTDB taxonomy): domain Bacteria; phylum Actinomycetota; class Actinomycetes; order Streptomycetales; family Streptomycetaceae; genus Streptomyces; species Streptomyces turgidiscabies. Next base: position 3,002 of record NZ_AEJB01000205.1, on the reverse strand, counting down.
GACGAGGAACACGAACATGACGATGCCGAGCATCAGCGGGACGAGCAGAATGATCCTGCGGGCCAGGATTCTGGCGATGGCGACCACGTACGAACTCCCGTACAGCTAGCGGTACTCGGCGGCGGCGGTCAGACCCGCGGTGGTCACACCCACTTGGCCTGGAGGAGGTTGATGCCCGGGTACGGCTGTGCCCTTATACCCGTGAGCTTCTTCGGGTCCCAGGCGGTCATCAACTCGTTGTGGACCACCGGGTAGAGCACGGCCTCCTCGGCGACGACGTCGATGTAGTCCTGGATCATCGCCTTCTTCTTGTCCGGGTCGGGCTCCTGCGTCGCCTGGTCCATGTCCTTGAAGAGCTGCTTGGCCACGGAGTTGTCGGCCCAACGGGCGTAACCCATCCAGAGGTTCTGCGGCCCGTAGTTGTAGTGCATGATCAGGTCCGCGTCGAGGCCGAACTGGTTGGGGTTCGAGGCCGCGGACACGACCTGGTAGTCCTGCTTCTGGTCCATCTTCGTGAACACCGCGGTGGTTTCCTGCGGGTTGAGGGTCGTGTCGACGCCGATCGCGTCCCAGGACGCCTTGATGGTGGGCAGGCAGTCGACGATCCAGCTGACGTTCACGGACAGGATCTCGATCTTCAGCCCGCTGACCCCGGCCTCCTTCAGGAGCGCCTTCGCCTTCTCCGGGTCGTAGTCGTAGACCGACTTCGCGGGCCGGTAACTGGGGTTCGCCTCGTTGAGGAAGGACGAGGACGGCCTGCCGTGGCCCTTGAGAGCCACCTGCACCATCTTCTCCGTGTCGATGGCGTAGTGCAGCGCCTGGCGGACCCGTACGTCGTCGAAGGGCTTGCGCTTGGTGTTGAACATCAGGAACAGGTTGTTCATCCCCGCCCCGCCCTGGACGTCCATCCCCCCGCCCTTGAGCTGCTGGATGTTCGCGTACGGGATGTTGTCGGCGATCTGCGCGCCGGCACTGGACCCCGAGATCTTGGCGACGCGGGGCGCGGCATCCACTATCGTCATCCAGTTCATCTTCTTGAACGCGGCTCTGCGCGGCCCGTTGTAGGCGGCGAAGGCCTCGAACGTCGTGTTCGACTTCGGGTGGTGCGCGGTCTGGCGGTACGGTCCCGAACCGATCGCCTTTCCCTTGATCGCTTCGTCCCAGCCGCCCGGCTGGGAGAACACGTGCTTCGGCATGATCTTCGCCAGGGTGAGCCGGGAAACCCCTTCGGGGAAGGGGAACTTCAGCACCAGCTCGACATTCTGCGCGTCGACCTTTTTCACTTCTTTCAGCCAACTGGCGAAAAACCCCTTGGCGAGTGTCTGGGTGTTCGGATCGAGGATTCGATCGAATACGAAGACCACGTCGTCGGCGGTGACCGGCTTTCCGTCGTGGAAGGTCGCCCCGGCCCGCAGCGTGAACTTCCAGGAGGTGCTGCTGAGGTCACCGGGGACCGCTGTGGCGAGCGCGGCGTACGGCTCGCGGGAGATCGGGTCGGTGTCGAGCAGACCCTCGTAGATGTGGTTGTTGGCCGCCATGGAGAAGGCGGAGGCCGTCTGCGTGGGGTCCCAGCTGCCGTCGTTGCCGTAGCCGATCACGGCCGTGAGCGTGCTGTTCGCGCCCCCGCCGCCGCCCCCGGTGTCATTGGTGGACTCGGGCCCGGACGAGCAGGCCGACAGCGAGGAGGAAATGGCGGCGGCGGCACCCAGCGCGCCGGTGTACTTCAGAAACGACCGGCGGTGCGGGGCGGTCGATACAGCGGCGGTTACGTCGCGGGTCACGTCGCGCACGATTCCTCCAGCGGGGTGGGGTCCGAAAAGGTGAGGAGATACGACGTCCTACGTCATAGGGGGCAGCGCGACCATAAGAGGGGCAGTGGGGCCGGTCAAGAGATCGCACACGAATGGCGTATCTGCCAGAGGTGCGACCAATGACGATATGAAATTCGACCCGGGTGGAGTCGAAAGTGCGGCAGGGTTCGTTTAATTCATGGCAGTTCGATTCTGATATGCCTGGAGGTGGGACGTGGGATGTCCGGCGAGCGTACGATGCGCCGCATGTCTCAGGAGTCCGGGAAGCGACGCCGGCCCGAGCGGCGGGTGAGCGGCCAGGTCCAGCGCGAGGTCATGCAGTTGATCCTCGATCGCAAACTCCGGGCGGGCGCACCGCTGCCCACGGAGGTCGAGCTGATGCAGGTCCTCGGCGTCAGCCGAAACTCCGTCCGGGAGGCCCTCAAGGCGCTCCAGGCCCTCGACATCGTGGAGATCAGGCACGGCTACGGCACGTACGTCGGGCAGGCGTCGTTGACGCCGCTGGTTGACGGACTGACGTTCCGTACGCTCGCCCGGCACGACGGGGACGGCGCCGCGCTCGCCGAGATACTCCAGGTCAGAGAGGTGCTGGAGGACGGGCTCATCCGGCGGGTCGCGGCGGTGCTGTCCGACGCGCAACTGGACCGGCTGGATTCGGTAGTCACCCGGATGGAGGAAGCGGGACGCGCGGGCCGGCGCTTCCCCGAGCTCGACCGCGATTTCCACGAGGCGCTGTACGGCCCCCTCGGCAACGCTCTCGTGCCGCAGCTGCTCGGCGCCTTCTGGACGGTGTTCCGCCGCGTCTCGGGCGCCCGGGGCTGGCACGACGACCCCGAGCCGGAGCTGACGGCCCGTAGACACCGGGACATCGTGACGGCACTGCGTGCCCACGACGTGGAGGGCGCGCAGCGCGCGCTGGCCGTCCACTTCCGGGGAATCGAGGCGCGGGCGGCGCAGGAGTCACGGGGCGTGGGCTGAGCGGATGGCGGATGGCGGATGGCGGATGGCGGATAGCGGATAGCGGGGGTGCGGAGTCGGGCTCGGGGATGTGAAAAGGGGGCCCCGCAGATGGCCCGGCTCCTACTCGCCGGGCAGCCGGACGCGCGTGAGGTACGTGAACACCGTGCCCGCACACCAAGCGAACGCCGTCCACGCGCCCGGCGGGACGCGTTTGAGCAGGGGCGGCGGCGG
>NZ_AEJB01000204.1 GCF_000331005.1 Streptomyces turgidiscabies Car8 | reverse complement strand
CGCGGCGAGGGAGACGGTGAGCGGCGTGATCAGGTTCAGCTCGACGACGCGGGCATGCCGCTCGACATCCCCACTGGCCAACGGCCGGTAAGGGCTGCCCCCCACGTTGTTGACGAGGACGTCGAGGCGCGGCAGACGCCCGACGAAGTCGAACACGGCAGTCCGGTCCCGCAGATCGACAGCCCTGAACTCCACGCCGGGCACGGGGACTTCGGGCGGCCGGCGAGCGCAGACCAGCACCTCCGCGCCCGCCTCGACGAGGGCTCGGGCGATGCCCGCGCCGACTCCGCGGGTGCCGCCGGTGACGAGGGCGACCCGCCCGCGCAGACGACCACTCACGGTGTCTTTCCCCACGCCGTCCCCGACACCGTCTCCAGCGCCGTGCCCAGTGGCGTGCCCAGCTCCGCCTCCAGTGCCGTTCACCGTCCTGTCCGCCGGCCTGTCCATCGGGCTGTTCAAAGCCGTTCGATGATCGTCACGTTCGCCTGTCCCCCGCCCTCGCACATCGTCTGGAGGCCGAACCGCCCGCCCGTACGCTCCAGTTCGTGCAGCAGGGTCGTCATCAGCTTGACGCCGGTCGCGCCGAGGGGATGTCCGAGGGCTATCGCGCCGCCGTTGACGTTGACCCTGGCCGGATCGGCGCCCGTCTCCTTCAGCCAGGCCAGGACGACCGGGGCGAAGGCCTCGTTGATCTCGACGAGATCGATGTCGTCGATGGACATGCCGGTCTTCTTGAGGGCGTGGGCGGTGGCCGGGATCGGCGCCGTCAGCATCCGGATCGGGTCCTCGCCCCGTACGGACAGATGGTGGATGCGGGCCCGGGGCCGCAGCCCGTGTTCGCGGACCGCCCGCTCGGAGGCGATCAGCATCGCGGCGGCGCCGTCGGACACCTGGGAGGAGACCGCGGCGGTGACGGTGCCACCGTCGATGACGGGCTTCAGGCCGGCCATCTTCGCCAGGGAGGTGTCCCGGCGCGGGCCCTCGTCGACGGTCACCGCCTCATAGGCCACGGTCTCGCGCGTGAACCTGCCCTCGTCGATGGCCAGGACCGCCCGCTCGTGCGAGCGCAGCGCGTACTCCTCCTGGTCCTGCCTGCTGATGCCCCACTTGGCGGCGATCATCTCGGCGCCCGCGAACTGGTTCACCGGCCGTTCCCCGTACCGTGCCCGCCAGCCCGCGCTGCCCGCGAAGGGGCCCTCCGTGAGCCCCAGGGGCAAGGCCGCCTGGCGGGAGGCGAAGGCGATCGGGATCATCGACATGTTCTGGACGCCGCCCGCGACGACCAGGTCCTGGGTGCCGGACAGCACCGCCTGGGCGGCGAAGTGCACGGCCTGCTGGGAGGAGCCGCACTGCCGGTCGACGGTCACGCCCGGCACCTCCTCGGGCAGTCCGGCGGCCAGCCAGGAGGTGCGGGCGATGTCCCCGGCCTGCGGCCCCACCGTGTCCAGGCACCCGAAGACGACGTCCTCCACGGCGGCCGGGTCGACCCCGGCCCGCGTCATGAGCGCCGTCAGCGCGTGTGCGCCCAGGTCCGCCGGATGGACACCGCTCAGACCACCTCCGCGCCGCCCGACGGGCGTCCGAACCGCTTCGACGATGTAGGCCTCGGCCATGGCAACTCCCTCGCGTATAAGGGCTGTTCACATACGGCTACTCACGTACGGCGATCCCGTCCAGCACCATCGACAGGTACTGGCGGGCGATCTCCTCCGGGCTGTGCTGTCCGCCGGGCCGGTACCAGGACGCGGCGACCCACACGGTGTCGCGCACGAAGCGGTAGGTGAGGCGGATGTCGAGGTCGGCGCGGAAGACGTCGGCGGCGACTCCGCGTTCCAGCGTGGACAGCCACGCCTTCTCGAACCTGCGCTGCGAGTCGGCGAGAAACGCGAACCGCTCCTGCACGACGAGCTGCTTGGACTCCTTCTGGTAGATCGCGACGGCGGCGCGGTGCCGGTCGATCTCCCGGAACGACTCGGTGACCAGCGCCTCCAGCGTTTCGCGCGGCCCGGACTCGGCGTCCAGGACGGTGTCGTACCCGGCCCACAGCTCGTCGAGGAACGTGCGCAGGATCTCCTCCAGCATCGATTCCTTGGAGTCGAAGTGGTAGTAGAGGCTGCCCGCGAGCATGCCGGCGTGGTCCGCGATCTTGCGTACGGTGGTGGCGTTGTAGCCCTGTTCGGCGAACACCTCGGCGGCGGTGTCGAGGAGTTCGCGGCGACGGGCCGGCGCGGCGGTCACCTGGAGCTTCTTCTTCGTAGGAGGCACGGTTCCATTGTTGGTCCTAGGGGTGCTGACTGCTGACGGAGACGACCTCTCCGGTCAGGTACGAGGAGTAGCCGGACGCCAGGAACACGATCACGTTGGCCACCTCCCAGGGCTCGGCGTACCGCCCGAAGGCCTCACGGGCAGTCAGTTCGGCCAGCAGTTCGGGGGTGGTCACTTTCACGAGGTGGGGATGCATGGCGAGGCTCGGTGACACCGCGTTGACCCGGACCCCGTACTCCGCGGCCTCGATCGCCGCGCTCCGGGTCAGCGCCATGACGCCCGCCTTCGCGGCGGCGTAGTGCGCCTGCCCGGCCTGGGCCCGCCAGCCGACGACGGACGCGTTGTTGACGATCACGCCTCCTGGCCCTCCCGGCCCGCCGGACGCGCTCTCGCGAAAGGCCCGCAGAGCCGCCCGCACGCACCGGAACGTGCCGCCCAGCGTCACGTCCAGCACCCTCGACCACTGTTCGTCCGTCATGTCGACGAGGGTCGAAGTGCCGCCCAGGCCCGCGTTGTTGACGACGATGTCGAGTCGCCCGTGCGTTTCCACGGCTGCGTCGAAGAGGGCCCGCACCTGGTGTTCGTCGGTGACGTCGCAGGGCAGCGAGCCGACGCCCTCGAACTCCCCGGCCAGCTCCTCCTCGTACTCCTTGAGCCGCCGTGCGTGCGCGTCGCTGATCAGCACCCGCGCGCCCTCCTCGAGGAACCGGCGCGCGGTCGCCCCGCCGATCCCCGCGCCCGCGGCCGCCGTGATGACGGCGGTGCGGCCCTTCAGCAGCCCATGTCCGGGTACGTACGCCGGACTGTCGACGTCTCCCATGGACCCACAGTACCTACCAAACACTTGTTAGGGAAGAGGATCCCATGCGCGTCTCAGCCGACGATTCCCTCGGCCCGGGCGGCGACCAGCCACTTCGGGAACTCGCCCACCAGCCGGTCGTACAGCTCGTCGTCCGACACGGCACGCGGATCCGAACCCGCGTGGAAGAAACCGGCGTTGTCGACGACCCGCCGCTGCGGCACCGCAAGTTCGTCGAGCTTGCGCAGGAAGTCGAACTGTTTGCTGCCGGCGTCCCCGAAGCCGATGAACTGCCAGAACAGCGGCAGCTTCGCCGACTTGCACACGTACCGTTCGGCGGCGGGTCTGCTGGTCGGGCCGCCGTCGGTCTGGAAGACGACGAGGGCGGGGTCGCTCGCCCCGCTGTCGAGGTAGTGCTCGATCACCGCATCCATGGCGAGGTGGTAGTTGGTTCTGCCCATGTGACCCAGGCCGGTCACGATCCGTTCGATGTGGCCCTGGTAGTTGTCGAGCGCGATGTCCGTCGTAGCGTCGATGTCGGTGGAGAAGAAGAAAACCGGAACGGTCCCGTCGTCGTCCAGGTGCGCGGAGAGACCCAACACCCGGTCAGCCAGCGCCTGCACGCTCCCGTCCTTGAAGTAGGGCCTCATGGAACCGGAGTGGTCGACCACCAGATAGACGGCGGCCCGCTGACCGTCGAGCCCGTGCCGTTCGACAGCCGCTCCGGCACTCTTGTAGAGGCTGACCAGCGCAGGCGCGGTCTCCTGCACTTTGGTGAGACTGATCGCCACCATGCCTGGCTCCCTCTCAGAGCGGACGGGACTGCTGAGGGTATGTCACCCGTACGGTCGCCCGGGCGGCATATGACCCTTCTGCACCCCGGCCCGTACCCTTGTGCCCCATGAAACGACCCGGCGTCCTCCTCCTCGCCGTCGCGCCGCTCCTTGCGGTGACCGCCTGTCTGTCCGTCGCGTCGGACGACTCCCGCGGCCCCGACGTCAGGCGGGTGAGGAGCGGCTCGCTGGACGCGGAGGTCACGCTCGCCGACCCGGCGAAGAAGGAGCTGGCCCAGCAGATCGTGGCGAGCGCCGAGAACGGGACGCTCGACTGGCGCAGTGCGTACGGCTATGTCGAGGACATCGGCGACGGGCAGGGTTACACGGCCGGGATCATCGGGTTCTGCACGGGCACCCACGACCTGCTCACCCTCGTCGAGGACTACACGAAGAAGCACCCGGAGAACGCGCTCGCCCCCTACCTGCCCGCCCTGCGCGAGGTCGACGGCACGGACTCGCACGAGGGGCTGGATCCGGGGTTCCCGGCGGCCTGGAAGCAGGAGTCGAAGGTCGCCGCCTTCCGCGACGCCCAGGACGAGAAGCGGGACAGCGGCTACTTCGCGCCGGCGCTGCGTCTCGCCGTCCGCGACGGGCTGGGCCTGCTGGGCCAGTTCGTCTACTACGACGCGATGGTCTACCACGGCCCGGGCAACGACCCGTTCAGCGTGGGCGGCATCCGCGCCTCCGCCCTGCGCGAGGCCGACAGTCCGGCGGAGGGCGGCGACGAGAAGACGTACCTGAGCGCGTTCCTCGACGCCCGTCGCACGGCGATGCTGACCAAGCGGCCGGGCGTGAACACCAGCCGCGTGGACACGGCCCAACGGCGCTTCCTCGACGAGGGGAACCTCGACCTGCGTACACCGCTGGAGTGGAAGGTGTACGGGGACGCGTACAAAGTGTCCCGCTGAGGTCCGTTCCGGCGCCGGACGCGCCGCGGCGCCCGCCATTGTCCGGTCGGGGACTGTGGCGAGCGCCGTGGTGTATTCGTTCCGTACGCCGTTGTACGGGACGTCTTTGGGGGGACCGTCAGACCATCAGGGAACGGTCCGTCGGGCGGATCGGGGCCGGGAGGTCGCTCGCGCCCGTGAGGAAGCGGTCGACTCCGCGAGCCGCGGAGCGGCCCTCGGCGATGGCCCACACGATGAGCGACTGGCCGCGGCCGGCGTCACCGGCGACGTACACGCCGGGGACGTTGGTCTGGAAGTCGGCGTCGCGGGCGATGTTGCCGCGCTCGTCGAGGTCCAGGCCGAACTGGTCGACCAGGCCGTTGTCGCGGTCGGTGCCCGTGAAGCCCATGGCGAGAGTGACCAGCTGGGCGGGGATCTTGCGCTCCGTGCCCGGCTTCTGGGTCAGCTTGCCGTCGACGAACTCGACCTCGGTGAGGTGCAGCCACTGCACGTTGCCGTGCTCGTCGCCCTCGAAGTGGGTCGTCGAGACGGAGTAGACGCGCTCGCCGCCCTCCTCGTGCGCCGAGGTGACCTTGTAGAGCATCGGGAAGGTCGGCCAGGGCTGACCCGGGGTCCGGTCCTCGCCCGGGCGGGGCATGATCTCCAGCTGCGTGACGGAGGCCGCACCCTGACGGTGGGCGGTGCCCACGCAGTCCGCGCCCGTGTCGCCGCCGCCGATGACCACGACGTGCTTGCCCTCGGCGGTGACCGGCGGGGCCACGAAGTCGCCCTCCTGCACCTTGTTCGCCAGGGGCAGGTACTCCATCGCCTGATAGACACCCTTGAGCTCGCGGCCGGGGACCGGGAGGTCACGGGCGGTGGTCGCACCGGCGGCGATCACGACCGCGTCATACCGCTTGCGCAGGTCCGTCGCCTTGAGGTCGCGGCCGATCTCGATGCCCGTACGGAAGCGGGTGCCCTCCGCGCGCATCTGCTCGATACGGCGGTTGATGTGCCGCTTCTCCATCTTGAACTCGGGGATGCCGTAGCGCAGGAGGCCGCCGATGCGGTCCGCGCGCTCGTACACCGCGACCGTGTGACCGGCCCGCGTCAGCTGCTGGGCGGCGGCGAGACCCGCCGGGCCCGAGCCGATGACCGCGACCGTCTTGCCGGAGAGGCGCTCCGGGGACTGGGGGGCGACGTCGCCCGTCTCCCAGGCCTTGTCGATGATCGAGACCTCGACGTTCTTGATGGTGACCGCGGGCTGGTTGATGCCCAGCACGCAGGCCGACTCGCACGGAGCCGGGCACAGGCGGCCGGTGAACTCCGGGAAGTTGTTCGTGGCGTGCAGCCGCTCGGACGCCGACGTCCAGTCCTCGCGGTAGGCGTAGTCGTTCCACTCGGGGATCAGGTTCCCCAGCGGACAGCCGTTGTGGCAGAACGGGATACCGCAGTCCATGCAGCGGCCGGCCTGCTTGCTGATGATCGGCAGCAGGGAGCCGGGAACGTAGACCTCGTTCCAGTCCTTGAGACGGACGTCCACGGGGCGGGACTTGGCGACCTCACGGCCGTGGTTCAGAAAGCCCTTGGGATCAGCCATTGGTCGCCGCCTCCATCATCTTCTCGGTGATCTCGGACTCGGTGAGTCCGGCCCGCTCGGCGGCGTCCTTGGCGGCGAGCACTGCCTTGTACGTGCTGGGGATGATCTTGCTGAAGCGCTCGACCGCGACGTCCCACTCGGCCAGGAGCTTCTCGGCGACCGTCGAGCCGCTCTCCTCCTGGTGGCGGCGCACGACATCGTGCAGCCACTGCCTGTCGGAGTCGTCGAGAGCCTCGACCGCGTCCGCGTTGCCGACGTTGACGTTGTCGCGGTTCAGGTCGATGACGTACGCGACACCGCCCGACATACCGGCCGCGAAGTTACGGCCCGTCTCGCCGAGGACGACCGCGTGACCGCCGGTCATGTACTCGCAGCCGTGGTCGCCCACGCCCTCGGACACCACCGTGGCGCCGGAGTTGCGGACGCAGAACCGCTCGCCCGTACGACCCCGCAGGAACAGCTCGCCGCCGGTCGCGCCGTACGCGATGGTGTTGCCCGCGATCGTCGAGAACTCGGCGAGGTGGTCGGCGCCCCGGTCGGGACGGACGATCACCCGGCCCCCGGAGAGGCCCTTGCCGACGTAGTCGTTGGCGTCGCCTTCGAGGCGCAGCGTGACACCACGCGGCAGGAAGGCGCCGAAGGACTGGCCGGCGCTGCCGGTGAAGGTGATGTCGATGGTGTCGTCGGGCAGACCGGCCCCGCCGAACTTCTTCGTCACCTCGTGGCCGAGCATCGTGCCGACCGTGCGGTTGATGTTGCGGATGGCGACCTGGGCGCGGACCGGCTGGGCGTCGGTCGCGCTGTTCGCGGCGAGGGCGTCGGCGGCGAGCTTGATCAGCTCGTTGTCGAGCGCCTTCTCCAGGCCGTGGTCCTGCTCGATGACCTGGTGGAGCGCCGCGCCCTCGGGCAGTTCGGGCACGTAGAAGAGCGGGGCCAGGTCCAGACCCTGCGCCTTCCAGTGGGTGATCGCCCGCTCCACGTCGAGGTTCTCGGCGTGGCCGACGGCCTCCTCGATGGTGCGGAAGCCCAGCTCGGCGAGGATCTCGCGGACCTCTTCGGCGATGAACTGGAAGAAGTTCACGACGTACTCGGCCTTGCCGGCGAACCGGTCGCGGAGGACCGGGTTCTGGGTGGCGATGCCGACCGGGCAGGTGTCGAGGTGGCAGACGCGCATCATGACGCAGCCGGAGACGACGAGCGGCGCGGTCGCGAAACCGAACTCCTCGGCGCCGAGCAGCGCGGCGATGACGACGTCCCGGCCGGTCTTGAGCTGGCCGTCGGTCTGGACGACGATCCGGTCGCGCAGGCCGTTGAGCAGCAGCGTCTGCTGGGTCTCGGCGAGGCCGAGCTCCCAGGGACCACCGGCGTGCTTGAGGGAGGTGAGCGGCGAGGCGCCCGTTCCGCCGTCGTGGCCGGAGATGAGGACGACGTCCGCGTGCGCCTTCGACACACCGGCGGCGACCGTGCCGACGCCGACCTCCGAGACCAGCTTCACGTGGATCCGCGCCTGCGGGTTCGCGTTCTTCAGGTCGTGGATGAGCTGGGCGAGGTCCTCGATGGAGTAGATGTCGTGGTGCGGCGGCGGCGAGATGAGGCCGACCCCGGGGGTGCTGTGGCGGGTCTTGGCGACCCACGGGTACACCTTGTGGCCGGGCAGCTGGCCGCCCTCGCCGGGCTTGGCGCCCTGGGCCATCTTGATCTGGATGTCGTCCGCGTTGACCAGGTACTCGGAGGTGACTCCGAAGCGGCCGGAGGCCACCTGCTTGATCGAGGAGCGGCGCGCCGGGTCGTACAGGCGGTCGGGGTCCTCGCCGCCCTCACCGGTGTTGGACTTGGCGCCCAGCTGGTTCATGGCGATGGCGAGGGTCTCGTGCGCCTCCAGGGAGATGGAGCCGTACGACATGGCGCCGGTGGAGAACCGCTTGACGATCTCGCTGACCGGCTCGACCTCGTCGATGGAGATCGAGGGACGGTCGCTCTTGAAGCCGAACAGGCCGCGCAGCGTCATCAGGCGCTCGGACTGCTCGTTCACGCGGTCCGTGTACTTCTTGAAGATGTCGTAGCGGCGGGTGCGCGTGGAGTGCTGGAGGCGGAAGACCGTCTCCGGGTCGAACAGGTGCGGCTCGCCCTCGCGGCGCCACTGGTACTCGCCGCCTATGTCGAGGGCGCGGTGCGCCGGCGCGATGCCGGAGGCGGGGTACGCCTTGGCGTGCCGGGCGGCGACCTCCTTGGCGATGACGTCGATGCCGACGCCGCCGATCTTGGTGGCGGTGCCGTTGAAGTACTTCTGGACGAAGGCCGTGTCGAGACCGACGGCCTCGAAGACCTGGGCGCCCCGGTAGGAGGCGACGGTCGAGATGCCCATCTTGGACATGACCTTGAGGACGCCCTTGCCGAGCGCGTAGATCAGGTTGCGGATGGCCTGCTCTGGCTCGCTGCCGGGCAGGAATGTGCCCGCGCGGACCAGGTCCTCGACGGACTCCATCGCCAGGTACGGGTTCACCGCGGCGGCGCCGAACCCTATGAGCAGGGCGACGTGGTGGACCTCGCGGACGTCACCGGCCTCGACCAGCAGACCCACCTGGGTGCGCTGCTTGGTGCGGATGAGGTGGTGGTGGACGGCGGAGGTGAGCAGCAGCGACGGGATCGGCGCGTGCTCGGCGTCCGAGTGGCGGTCCGACAGGACGATGAGACGGGCGCCGTTGTCGATGGCCGCGTCGGCCTCGGCGCAGATCTCCTCGATGCGGGCGGCGAGGGAGTCGCCGCCGCCGCTGACCCGGTAGAGGCCGGAGAGGGTCGCGGCCTTCATGCCGGGCATGTCGCCGTCGGCGTTGATGTGGATGAGCTTTGCCAGCTCGTCGTTGTCGATCACCGGGAAGGGCAGGGTGACGCTGCGACAGGAGGCGGCGGTCGGCTCCAGCAGGTTGCTGGCGGGGCCGAGGGAGGAGCGCAGGCTGGTGACCAGTTCCTCGCGGATGGCGTCCAGCGGCGGGTTGGTGACCTGCGCGAACAGCTGGGTGAAGTAGTCGAAGAGCAGGCGCGGACGCTCGCTCAGCGCGGCGATCGGCGAGTCGGTGCCCATGGAACCGAGCGGCTCGCCGCCGGTCTTGGCCATCGGGGCGATGATGACGCGCAGCTCTTCCTCGGTGTAGCCGAAGGTCTGCTGGCGGCGGGTGACCGAGGCGTGCGTGTGCACGATGTGCTCGCGCTCGGGCAGGTCGGAGAGCTCGATCTCGCCGGCCTCCAGCCACTCCGCGTAGGGCTTCTCGGCGGCGAGACCGGCCTTGATCTCGTCGTCCTCGATGATGCGGTGCTCGGCGGTGTCGACGAGGAACATCTTGCCGGGCTGCAGGCGGCCCTTGCGGACGACCTTCGCGGGGTCGATGTCGAGGACGCCGACCTCGGAGCCGAGGACGACGAGGCCGTCGTCGGTGACCCAGTAGCGGCCGGGGCGCAGTCCGTTGCGGTCGAGGACCGCTCCGACCTGGACGCCGTCGGTGAAGGTGACACAGGCCGGGCCGTCCCAGGGCTCCATCATCGTGGAGTGGAACTGGTAGAAGGCGCGCCGGTCCGGCTCCATCGTGGCGTGGTTCTCCCACGCCTCCGGGATCATCATCAGCACGGAGTGCGGCAGCGAACGTCCACCGAGGTGGAGCAGTTCGAGCACCTCGTCGAAGGACGCGGAGTCGGACGCCTCGGGCGTGCAGATCGGGAAGATCCGGTCGATCTTCTCCTGGTCGCCGAAGAGGTCGGTGGCGAGCTGCGACTCGCGGGCCGCCATCCAGTTCCGGTTGCCCTTGACCGTGTTGATCTCGCCGTTGTGCGCGACGAAGCGGTACGGGTGGGCCAGCGGCCACGACGGGAAGGTGTTCGTGGAGAAGCGCGAGTGGACGAGCGCGACGGCCGACGCGAAGCGGCGGTCGGACAGGTCCGGGAAGAAGGGCTCCAGCTGGCCGGTGGTCAGCATGCCCTTGTAGACGATGGTCCGCGCGGAGAGCGAGGGGAAGTAGACGCCGACCTCACGCTCGGCGCGCTTGCGCAGCGCGAAGGCCTTGCGGTCGAGGTCGATGCCCTTGGCGGGCACGGCGGCGCTGTCCGCGACGAAGATCTGCCGGAAGGCGGGCATCGTCGAGCGGGCGGTGGCGCCGAGAAGGCCGGGGGCGACCGGTACCTCGCGCCAGCCGAGGACGGTGAGGCCCTCTTCGGCGGCGATCGTCTCGATACGTGAGACGGCCTCGGCGATGGTCGGGTCCGCCTCGGTCGCCGTCTCCTCCGGGAGGAAGGCGATGCCGACCGCGTAGGAGCCGGCCTCGGGCAGCTCGAATCCGGTCACCTCACGGAAGAACGCGTCCGGGACCTGCGAGAGAATGCCGGCGCCGTCGCCGGAATCGGGCTCGGAGCCGGTGGCGCCGCGGTGCTCCAGGTTGCGAAGAACCGTGAGCGCCTGCTCGACCAGCGCATGGCTCGCCTCGCCGGTGAGGGTGGCCACGAAGCCGACGCCACAGGCGTCGTGCTCGTTGCGGGGGTCGTACATACCCTGCGCAGCAGGGCGAGCATCCATGAAGGACCACTTCTGGCCATTCTCGGAATGCTGGGACGGCTGGCGCGGCGTACGCATCGGCTCTCCCGTCGTCGTTGTGTGGCATATGCATTAAGCCGAGGGACGACGTTGGCCCTCTTGGAGTGCAAAATTTCACGCAGGTTACATGATGGGGCGATTCTCGGGAACTGGATATCGCGTACCAACATGCGGACACTGCGGTGCGCGGTGTGGTGACCGCGCCGCAGTGGAAGCAATGGGGGCCGAAGCGGACAGATCAGTGCCCCTCGACCCATGGCGAGGAGAGCGTCGTCGCCCGCCCCGCGGATGCGCCGCAGGCTTCATTGCCCACAGCGCTTACGGCTCATGCCCGGTGGTTAAGCGTTCGAAACCAGCGAGTAACGGCTACTTATGCGGCCCATCGCATAAGTGCACGATCACCTATCCTACGGCCGCACCGAACAGGTTGCCCAGGGCGTACGTCACACCGGCCGCCGCGCCGCCCAGCGCGAGCTGTCGCAGCCCGCTGTACCACCAGCTCCGTGCGGTCACCCGGGCCACCACCGCACCGCATGCGAAGAGTCCGACGAGCGCGACCAGCACGGCGGGCCACAGCGCGGTCGCCCCCAGAAGATACGGGAGTACGGGCAGCAGCGCGCCCAGCGCGAACGCCCCGAAGGAGGACACCGCGGCGACGGAGGGCGAGGGCAGGTCACCGGGGTCGATGCCCAGCTCCTCACGGGCGTGTATCTCCAACGCCTGTTCGGGGTCGCGCGAGAGCTGCCGGGCCACTTCACGGGCCAGCTCCGGCTCGACGCCCCGGGATTCGTAGAGCTCGGCGAGCTCACGCTCCTCGTCCTTCGGGTGCTTCCGCAACTCCCGCCGCTCGACGGCGAGTTCGGCCTCGACGAGTTCACGCTGCGAGGCGACGGAGGTGTACTCGCCGGCGGCCATGGAGAAGGCGCCGGCGGCAAGTCCGGCGAGCCCGGTGATGACGACGGTCTGATGCGAGACCGCCCCACCCGCGACACCGGTCATCAGGGCGAGGTTGGAGACGAGCCCGTCCATCGCCCCGAAGACGGCCGGCCGCAACCACCCTCCGGTGACATCCCGGTGGGTGTGGTTGTCGCGGTGCGCCTCGTGCAGCGCCGCCTCGGTCTCGATGATGGCCATGCCGTCCCTCAACTCGCTCGACTCCGAACCGGATTTAGACTGATTCCAGTTCTCGACAACACTAAAAGTACGCCCCGAATTCCCTTCCCGCCAGCAAGGAGAGGCTGCCCTCACCTGCACATTCGCGGCCTTCGCTCATCCGTGGGGGTGGTCGCACAAATGTCGACCGGGTGACGCTGGGGCGCCTGAGGCTCGGGGGAACCTCTGCGGTGGGACAGTTCCGAAAAGGGTTCCGCTCCCCCTCGATGGAGCTCCCGGAACCCTCCGGAGGAGAGGCCGCGTATGGCATCGATCGCCTGCATTCCCTCGGTCCCGGCGCCCCAGGACGCCGCCCTGCTCCGCGACAGGGCATGTGGCGCCCTGCTCGGCCTGGCCGTGGGGGACGCGCTCGGCGCCCCCGCCGAGAACATGAAGCCCTCCGAGATCCGCGCCCGCTGGGGCCGCATCACCGGTTACGTGGCCGAGAACCCCGCCGGGACGGACGACACGGAGTACGCGATCTTCTCGGGCCTCCTCCTCGCCCGGCACGGCTCTGCCCTCACTCCGGCACATGTGGAGGCGGCCTGGCACCAGTGGATCGCCGACCTCGACGAGGGCCCCTTCCGTGGCGCCGGTTTCAGTGAACGCGGCACGCTGGAGAACCTGCGCCGGGGTCTCGCGGCGCCCATCTCGGCCCAGCACCGGCACGCCTGGAGCGACGGTCTCGCCATGCGGGCGGCGCCCTTCGGCGTCTTCGCGGCGGGCCGCCCGGTCGAGGCCGCCCGCCTGGTGGCGATCGACGGCTCGGTGAGCCACGACGGCGAGGGCATCTACGGCGGCCAGGCGGTGGCGGCGGGCGTGGCGGCGGCGATGGCGGGCGCGCCGACCATCGCGGTGGTGGCCTCCGCGCTGGCGGTGGTCCCCGACGACTCCTGGACGGCACGCTCCCTGCGCCGGGCGGTCGCCGTCGCCCACCGGGGCGAACGCGCGGTCCGCTCCGCGGTGGTGATCGGCGGCTATCCCTGGACCGACCTGGCCCCCGAGGCGGTCGCCCTCGCCTTCGGCGCGTACGCGGCGGCCGACGGCGACTTCGAGGAATCGGTGCTGACAGCCGTCAACATGGGCCGCGACGCGGACACGACGGCAGCGGTGGCGGGCGCCCTGGCAGGCGCGACCCGGGGCGCCTCGGCCATCCCGCCCGAGTGGGCACAGGCCATCGGCCCGGCCCGCGGCACCTGCCTCCCTTCCATGGCAGGCCACCACATCCTCGACATCGCGGAACTGCTGACCCCGGGCGAGGGCGGCAAATGGGGCGCCACGAAGCCGGTCGTACAAGATCCCGCCCCGGACCGAACCGCGTACATCCTCGCCCCGGACCCCACCCCGACCCCCGAAACGGAGGCCCGGGGGTGACCCGACCCGAGGACACGAGCACCCCCCTTCATCTCCTCCGGTCTCCACTCCAGCCCCTCCGGGGTCCGATTCAGCCCCTCCGGCGGTTGAGGAGCGGGGGTTCGGGGGGGCCTGGTACACCGCCTACACGCCGTACCAGCCCGAGATCTCGCAGGGGCGCCTCGAAGCGCTGCTGAACTTCCAGACCATGGTCGCCGACCTCACCGGGCTGCCCACCTCGGGTGCCTCGCTGCTCGACGAGGCCACCGCGGCCGCCGAGGCGATGTCGCTGTCGCGGCGCATGGGCAAGAACAAGAAGGGGCTCTTCCTCGTCGACGCGGACGCCCTGCCGCAGACCATCGCCGTGATCGAGACGCGGGCCGAGCCCACCGGCGTCGAGGTCGTCGTCGCCGACCTGAGCGCGGGCATTCCGGACGACATCGCGGGCCGTGAGATCAACGGTGTGCTGCTTCAGTACCCGGGCGCCTCGGGTGTCGTACGCGACCTGAAGCCGGTCGTCTAGCAGGCCCACGGGCTCGGCGCCGTCGTCACCGTGGCCGCCGATCTGCTGGCGCTGACGCTGCTCACCCCGCCCGGTGAGCTCGGCGCGGACATCGCGGTCGGGACGACCCAGCGGTTCG
>NZ_AEJB01000203.1 GCF_000331005.1 Streptomyces turgidiscabies Car8 | reverse complement strand
CCCCCAGACCCCCCTCCGGCCCTGAACGGGCCTTGTCCTCAAACGCCGGACGGGCTGGAAATGCGGGCCGGTGCTGGAGAGATGCCGGAGGTGCTCGACCGGTAGGGTCTTCGCGTGAGTGACGATGAGATCACGCTGGCCGCGGGTGACGCGGAGGTGACCGTGCAGCCGGGGAACGGCGGGCGGGTCGGAGGGTTGCGGGTCGGGGGAGTCGAACTGCTGCGGCAGGGCGCCAAGTTCGGGTGCTTCCCGATGGTCCCCTGGTGCGGGCGCACCCGCGACGGGCGGTTCCTCGACGGCGGCACCGTACGCCAACTCCCCCTCAACTCCCCGCCGCACGCCATCCACGGCACCGTCCGTGACAGTGCCTGGCGTGTCGCGCACACCACCGCCGACGAGGCCGTCATCACGTACGACCTCGTGGAGCCGTGGCCCTACCCGGGGCGGGTCACGCAGGTCTTCGCGCTGACGCCGGACGCGCTGACGCTCACCATGTCCGTGGAGACGTACGGCGATTCCTTCCCGGCGCAGATCGGCTGGCACCCCTGGTTCAACCGGAACCTCGGCGGCGCGGACGCACCGGCGGAGGTGCAGGTCGCCTTCTCTCCAGCCTGGCAGGAGGAGCGCGGCGACGACCATCTGCCGACCGGGAAGCGGATCGACCCGAAGCCCGGACCCTGGGACGACTGCTTCGGCATGCCCGGCGGCGTCGACGTCACCCTCACCTGGCCGCAGCGGCTCGAACTGAAGGTGACCAGCCCCCAGGAATGGGTCGTCGTGTACGACGAGCAGGACGCCGCCGTGTGCGTGGAACCGCAGACCGGCCCGCCCAACGGGCTCAACACCCTGCCGCGTCTCGTCACACCCATCGAGCCGCTCGAAGCCAGTACCACCTGGACCTGGCGAGCCCTCTGACCGTCCCGTCTAGGCTGGCGGGCATGAGTGACGTAGACGTACGTGGCGCGCTGCTGCGGCAGATCAAGGACAAGGCCGTCGTGCACGGCAAGGTGACCCTGTCGTCGGGGATCGAGGCCGACTACTACATCGACCTCCGCCTCGTCACCCTCGACGGCCAGGCCGCGCCGCTGGTCGGGCAGGTGCTGCTCGACCTGGCGGCGGAGGCGGGGCTGGAGTTCGACGCCGTCGGCGGGCTGACCATGGGCGCCGACCCGGTCGGCACGGCCATGATGCACGCCGCCGCGGCTCGCGGGCAGCGCCTCGACGCGTTCGTCGTGCGCAAGGCGGCGAAGGCGCACGGGATGCAGAAGCGCGTCGAGGGGCCGAGCATCGAGGGGCGGCGCGTGCTGGTCGTCGAGGACACGTCCACGACCGGTGACTCGCCGCTCACCGCCGTGGCGGCCGTGCGCGAGGCCGGCGCCGAGGTCGTGGGCGTCGCGACCATCGTCGACCGGGCGACGGGCGCCGCCGAGAAGATCGAGCAGGGCGCCGGGGTGCCGTATCTCTTCGCGTACTCGAAGAGCGACCTGGGTCTGGACTGAGTACCGGCCGGACCGTATGACGGACCCCCGGCGTCCACCTGTCGAACACCGGACTCAGTACCGGGCGAAACGTCTGGAAAGATGGGGGCGACGATGACGTCGCTTCCCAGGTCTCGCAGCCAGGTCTAGGTCAGGGCCGTAGGTACGCGCAGTACGCCGGATCTCTTCAGATCGCCAACCCGCACGCACATCACGAGGAGCGGACACATGCCCATCGCAACCCCTGAGGTCTACAGCGAGATGCTCGACCGGGCAAAGGCAGGCAAGTTCGCCTACCCGGCCATCAACGTGACCTCGACCCAGACCCTGCACGCTGCGCTGCGCGGCTTCGCGGAGGCGGAGAGCGACGGCATCATCCAGATCTCGACGGGTGGTGCGGAGTTCCTCGGCGGTCAGTTCAGCAAGGAGATGGTCACGGGGTCCGTGGCCCTGGCCGAGTTCGCGCACATCGTCGCCGAGAAGTACCCGGTCACGGTCGCCCTGCACACCGACCACTGCCCGAAGGACAAGCTCGACGGGTACGTACGTCCGCTGATCGCCGTCTCCGAGGAGCGCGTGAAGGCCGGCCGCAACCCGCTGTTCCAGTCCCACATGTGGGACGGGTCGGCGGAGACCCTCGCCGACAACCTCTCCATCGCGCAGGAGCTGCTGGCCCGCGCCGCCGCCGCGAAGATCATCCTCGAGGTCGAGATCACGCCGACCGGTGGCGAGGAGGACGGTGTCTCGCACGAGATCAACGACTCCCTCTACACGACGGTCGACGACGCCCTGCGTACCGTCGAGGCTCTCGGTCTCGGCGAGAAGGGGCGCTACCTGCTGGCCGCGTCCTTCGGCAACGTCCACGGCGTGTACAAGCCGGGCAACGTCGTCCTGCGCCCCGACCTCCTCAAGGAGCTGAACGAGGGCGTCGCCGCCAAGTACGGCAGGCCGGCCGGCTCCCAGCCGTTCGACTTCGTCTTCCACGGCGGCTCCGGCTCCTCGGCGGAGGAGATCGCCACCGCGCTGGAGAACGGCGTCGTGAAGATGAACCTCGACACGGACACGCAGTACGCCTTCACGCGTCCCGTCGCGGACCACATGTTCCGCAACTACGACGGTGTCCTGAAGGTCGACGGCGAGGTCGGCTCCAAGTCGACCTACGACCCGCGTACGTGGGGCAAGCTGGCCGAGGCGAGCATGGCCGCGCGTGTCGTCGTGGCCACACAGGACCTGCGGTCGGCCGGCACCAAGATCAAGTAGTGACGAAGGTCGAGT
Source organism: Streptomyces turgidiscabies Car8 (assembly GCF_000331005.1). Lineage (GTDB taxonomy): Bacteria > Actinomycetota > Actinomycetes > Streptomycetales > Streptomycetaceae > Streptomyces > Streptomyces turgidiscabies. The sequence goes on along the minus strand of NZ_AEJB01000203.1, from coordinate 18,576 downwards.
AGCCCACCGGTTCTTTCGGTGGTTCCGCGAGCTCGGCGCCTGTCTACGGCGCCGGGCTCGCTGTATACCTGAGGCATGTCCGACGTGCGGCTCTCCTCACCCCAGGGCAGGTGGATCCTCCTCACCACCGTCCTCGGCTCCAGCATGGCCCTGCTGGACTCGACCGTCGTGAACGTCGCGCTGCCACGCATCGGCCGCGACCTCGACGCCGATCTGGCCGCCCTCCAGTGGACGGTCAACGCGTACATGCTGACGCTGGCCGGGCTGATCCTGCTGGGCGGTTCGCTCGGCGACCGGTACGGCCGACGCAAGGTCTTCGTGATCGGGGTGGTGTGGTTCGCCGTCGCCTCGCTGCTGTGCGGGATCGCCCCGAACGCCGGGGTCCTGGTCGCCGCCCGTGCGTTGCAGGGCATCGGCGGCGCGCTCCTCACCCCGGGCTCCCTCGCCCTCATCCAGGCCTCCTTCCACCCCGACGACCGGGGGCGGGCGGTCGGGCTGTGGTCCGGCTTCGGGGGCATCGGCGCGGCCGTCGGGCCGTTCCTGGGCGGCTGGCTGGTGGACGGCCCGGGGTGGCGGTGGGTCTTCCTGATCAACGTCCCGGTCGCGCTGCTCTGCGCGCCCATCGCCCTGCGCCATGTCCCCGAGTCCGGCGACGGCCGTACGCGGCACGGGCGCTTCGACGTCCTCGGCGCGGTCCTGGGGGCCCTGGCGCTCGCCCTGGTGACGTACGCGCTGATCGAGGCCAGGTCCGGCTCCGTGGTCGTCGTCCTCGCGGCGGTGGCCGGGGTCGCGCTGGGCGTGGCCTTCGTGTCCGTCGAGCGGCGGCGCGCCCAGGACGCGATGATGCCGCTCGACATCTTCGCCTCGCGCCAGTTCACGGCCGTCAACCTGGTCACCCTGTGCGTGTACGCGGCCTTCGGCGGGTTCTTCTTCCTCTCCGCGCTCCAGCTCCAGGTGGTGGCCGGCTACTCGGCCCTGGGCGCCGGTACGGCGCTGCTGCCGACGACCGCCCTGATGCTGCTGCTGTCGGCACGCTCGGGCGAACTGGCGGAGCGGATCGGGCCGCGAGTGCCGCTGACCGTCGGGCCGCTGCTGTGTGCGGCGGGCATGCTGCTGATGCTGCGGGTGGGTGCCGAGGCGTCGTACGTCGCTGATGTGCTGCCCGCCGTGCTGGTGCTCGGGCTGGGCATGGTGACGCTGGTCGCGCCGCTCACGTCGAGCGTGCTGGCGTCGGTGGGGACGGAGCGGGCGGGGCTGGCGAGCGGGGTCAACAACGCGGCGGCGCGGGCGGCGGGGCTCGTGGCGGTGGCGGCGTTGCCGCTGGTCACGGGGATGGGTGCGGAGGCCTACCGGTCGGGGGCGCTGTTCGACGAGGCGTTCGGGCGGGCGATGGTCGTGTGTGCGGGGATTCTCGTGGTGGGGTCGGTGCTGGCGTTCGTGACGGTGCGGAGGCCGGGGGCGGGGTGCGCGGCGCCGGAGTGCCGGACGCACGGCTGCGTCACGGCTCCGCCGCTTGAGGGGGTGGGCACGGTGGAGGAGGACGAGGGTGACCGTCCCCTGGGGGCTGTGCCCCCAGGCCCCCCTTCGGCCTGAAGGGGGCCTCATCCTCAGGTGCCGGACGGGCTGGAGGTGCGGGCCGGGGGGGGTGTGGGGAGGGTGACTGGCGTTTGGGGGTTGTGCCTCCGGGCCCCTTTCGGCCTGAAGGGCCTCGTCCTCAGGTGCCGGACGGGCTGGAGGTGCGGGCCGGGGGGGGTGTGGGGAGGGTGACTGGCGTTTGGGGGTTGTGCCTCCGGGCCCCTTTCGGCCTGAAGGGCCTCGTCCTCAGGTGCCGGACGGGCTGGAGGTGCGGGCCGGGGGGGGGTGTGGGGAGGGTGACTGGCGTTTGGGGGTTGTGCCTCCGGGCCCCTTTCGGCCTGAAGGGCCTCGTCCTCAGGTGCCGGACGGGCTGGAGGTGCGGGCCGGGGGTGGGTTCGGGGAGGGTGACCGTCCCCTGGGGGCTGTGTCTCCGGGCCCCCTTCGGCCTGAAGGGCCTTGTCCTCAGGCGCCGGGCGGGCCGGGGGGTGAGTGTGGGGGAGGGTGAGGGTGACCGGCCTCTGGGGGCTGTGCCTCCAGGCCCCCTTCGCGCTGACGGCGCGGGTGTTCGCGGGGGCCGGTTGGTTCCGTGCTCCGGCCGCTGGCGTGGACCCGGGAACGTCTCAACCCGCACTATCCGTTTTTGACTGGCACAGTGATGTGCAGAGTTCTGATTTCAACGGCCTCCACCTCCGGCGTGACCGGGAAGTAGCCAGATACTTCGGTCTCAGTCAAAACAGGTAGCGAAACCCCGTTCGGCTCTTTCTCGACTACCTTGAGGACAAGCACGTGAGGGTCCCCAGGGGTTCCGGGGTTGTCGGTTTCCAGGCTGAGTTTGAATCCTTCAGTCGGGCAGGTGAGCGACCCTCTGACGGTGACCCGACGCCTGCTACCACTGTGCATGGTCGCCGTAGCGGTGAAGTTGTCGGCGGTAACCTTGCATTGGAGTGCTTTCTTTTGTTCGGTGCTCATGAATGCTCCCGAATATCTCGCTTGCGCCTGCACTCACTCCATTTGCGTGGACAGTTCGACGCGTTTCCAGTGTGGTCCCGCTTTCGTCCCGTTGCAACTCATAGTAGTTCCGGAGTCATTTACGTTCGCCGGTCGATGAGTTGGGGCTGAGCTGGAATTTTCTGACCCACAACGACGGGCTGCTGTGCCCGGCAGGTCCGGTCCCGGAGGGGAATCGTCGTCCGATACCCCAGACTGGAACCCATGAGCCTTCACGAAAACCTGCTCGGCGGTCCGCCCCCCACCCATCTTCCCGACTACCCCGAGCCCCGCGAGCTTCTCGCGAACGGCACCGCCCCCGCCGATGTCGCCGCGAAGTACCCCACCTCCTCCCTCGCCTGGGCGCAGCTCGCCGACGACGCGTTCGAGCGTGGCAGCGTCGTGGAGTCGTACGCCTACGCCCGTACCGGCTACCACCGCGGCCTCGACTCCCTGCGCCGCGCCGGCTGGAAGGGGCACGGCCCGGTGCCGTGGGAGCACGAGCCGAACCGTGGCTTCCTGCGCGCCCTGCACGCCCTCGCCCGCGCCGCCGGTTCCATCGGCGAGCAGGAGGAGTACGAGCGCTGCACCCAGTTCCTCAAGGACTCCTCCCCGGCCGCGGCCCAGACGCTCGGCCAGTAGTCAGCTGTCCGTCAAGTCACCTGTCTGTAGCGCGAGGCCCGTCTGTGATGGTGAACAGGCGGGCCTTGCGTATTAGGGGCACGATTGTGTTGAATGCCCCGGGGACCGGGGCCCCCGTGTCGGAATTCGGCAGGGGCGGACCGCTACCCTGAGTACTACAGGAGACAGCGATGTCCCTCCAGGCCCAGCCCCCCGAGGCTTCGGAGCCCGAGACCCCGCATCTCGACTTCGCCGGTACCACCCCGTACGAGGACTACGTGCAGGCCGACGTCCTCACCCACCTCCAGCACACCCTCTCCGACGACCCCGGAGAGATGGTCTTCCTGGTGACGACCCAGGTCATGGAGTTGTGGTTCACGGTCATCGTGCACGAGTGGGAAACCGCCGCGAAGGCGCTGCGCAGCGACGACGTGCCCACCGCCGTCGCCGCCCTCAAGCGCTCCGTACGTGAGCTGGACGCCCTCAACGCCTCGTGGCGTCCCCTCGCCCAGCTCACCCCCGCCCAGTTCAACTCGTACCGCGCCGCCCTCGGTGAGGGCTCGGGGTTCCAGTCCGCGATGTACCGGCGGATGGAGTTCCTGCTCGGCGACAAGTCCGCGTCGATGCTCGTCCCGCACCGCGCCGCTCCCCGTGTGTACGCCGAGTTGGAGAAGGCGCTGCACGAACCGAGCCTGTACGACGAGGTGTTGAGGCTGCTCGACCGGCGCGGGTACACCGTCCCGGACGCCGTCCTGTCCCGGGACGTGTCCCAGCGGTACGAGCCCTCGGCCGAGGTCGAGGCCGCCTGGACCGCCCTCTACTCCGGTGACCCCGAGGCCGAACTCGCCCGTCTCGGCGAGGCGTTGACGAACGTCGCCGAGCTGGTGTGGCGCTGGCGCAACGACCATCTCGTCGCCACCCGGCGCGCGATGGGCGCCAAGGCCGGTACCGGCGGCTCCGCCGGGGTGGCCTGGCTGGAGAAGCGGGCGCAGAAGAACGTGTTCCCCGAGCTGTGGACGGCGAGGTCCCATGTCTGAGCTGCTGCCCTCGAAGACCGAGGTCGCCGCGAGGCTGGACTCGCGTGACGAACTCGCCAAGGTGCGCGAGAAGTTCGTGCTCGACTACGGCGTCACCTACCTGGACGGGAACTCGCTCGGCGCGCTGCCCGCGTCCGTCCCCGGCCGGCTCGACGACGTCGTGCGCCGAGAGTGGGGCGAGCTGCGCATCCGGTCCTGGGACGAGAGCGGATGGTGGACCGCGCCCGAGCGGATCGGTGACCGTATCGCTCCGCTGGTGGGTGCGGCGGCCGGACAGGTCGTCGTCGGTGACTCGACAAGTGTCAATGTTTTCAAGGCACTTGTGGGTGCCGTACGGCTGGCGGGGGGTGGCGAGGGCAGTGGTCGTGACGAGATTCTCGTCGACGCCAACACCTTCCCGACCGACGGTTACATCGCCGAGTCCGCCGCCCGGATGACCGGCTGCAGCCTGCGCGCGCTCGAACCGGGCGCCGTGGGAGGGGAGTTGAGCGAGCGTACCGCCGCTGTGCTGCTCAACCACGTCGACTACCGCACCGGCCGGCTGCACGACCTGCCCGCCCTCACGGCCGCGATCCACGCGTCCGGCGCCCTGGCCGTCTGGGACCTGTGCCACAGCGCGGGCGCCCTGCCGGTCGGGCTGGACGAACACGGGGTGGATCTCGCCGTGGGGTGCACGTACAAGTACCTGAACGGCGGCCCCGGTTCGCCCGCCTATCTGTACGTGAACCAGGCACACCAGGAGCGGTTCGACTCGCCCCTGCCCGGCTGGACCTCACACGCCGACCCCTTCGGTATGCGGCCCGAGTACGCCCCCGCCCCGGGTGCGACACGGGGGCGCGTCGGGACGCCGGACATCCTCTCGATGCTCGCGCTGGAGTCGGCGCTGGAGGTGTGGGAGGGGGTCGACATCGACGCCGTACGGGCCAAGTCCCTCGCCCTGACCGACTTCTTCCTGGAGTGCGTCGACGAGTACGTCCCCGAGGGGCGCGTCGAGTCGGTGACGCCGGACCCGCATGCCGAGCGCGGGAGTCAGATCGCGCTGCGGTGCTCCGACGCGGGGGCGGTGATGGCGCGGCTCGTCGAGCGGGGCGTCGTCGGCGACTTTCGGCGGCCGGACGTGTTGCGGTTCGGGTTCACGCCGCTGTACGTCGGGTTCGCGGACGTGGAGCGGGCGGCCCGGGTGCTGGGCGAGGTCGTCGCCGGCTGAGTTCTGTTCCCTGCTCCCGGCTCTCCTCTCCCCGTCTCTTCCCTCGGGACGCACAGCCCCGTGACTTCCGCGTGTCGGCGCATGTCACGGGGCTGATAGCGTCCCCGGCGACGGCCGGTTCATCTCCAGGTCCGCCAAATCCTTTACGTCGCTGAGAGGTTGGAGCATGCCGGACGATGCCGTAGCACGGGAGCGCGACGCCGCGGAAGAGGAGTCGGCCTTCTCGCACCCGCCCGTCGACCCCGACGCCACCGCCGTGTACGGCGACCACCCAGACCAGGTGATCGACTTCTACGCCCCGCAGGGCCCCCGGTCCCTGCCGGACGACAGGAGCGCGCCGCTGGTCGTCGTGGTGCACGGGGGTGCCTGGCGGGCGCCGTACGACCGTCGGCACATCACGCCGTTCGCCGGGTTCCTGGCCCGGCGCGGGTTCGCCGTGGCCAACGTGGAGTACCGGCGGGGCACGGACGACCCCACCGTCGCCGGGCGCTGGCCCGACACCTTCGACGACATGGCGGCGGCGCTGGACGCCCTGCCCGCGCTCGCGGCGGCCCACCTCCCGCAGGCCGACCCGCGCCGCACGGTCGTCACCGGGCACTCGGCGGGTGGGCACCTGGCCCTGTGGGTCGCCGCACGGCACCTCCTCCCCGCCGACGCGCCCTGGTTCCTGGCCCGCCCCGCCCCGCTGCGCGGCGTCGTCGCCCTCGCCCCGATCGCGGACTTCGCCGTCGCCGCGAAGCTGGACGTCTGCTCCGGCGCCGTACGTCAACTCCTGGGTGGGGAAGCGGAGTTCGCCGAGCGTCAGCCCTACGCCGACCCGGCACTGCTGCTCCCCACCGGCATCGCGACCACCCTCGTACAGGGGCGCGCCGACACGGTCGTACCGGAGATCGTCGCCGAGTCGTACGCGGACGCGGCGGCGAAGGCCGGTGAGGTGGTCGGTGTGACGCTGCTGGCGGACGTCGGTCACTTCCCGCTGATCGACCCGGTGGCGGACGCGTGCGCGGTGGTGGCGGAGGAGATCGCCCAGCTGGCCTGGTGAGCCCCGTCAGGGGCAGAGGGAGGAGGAGCGCGGGCGTTCGTAGTACCTGAGACGGACGGCGGAGAACCCCCCTCACTGCTGACGACCACGGCCCGCCCGCCGCCTACCGTCCTGTATGTGACTGAGACGACCTACATGCACACGAACCCCGAGCAGAAGTCGGCGGACGGCGGCGGTCTGTCGCGCAGCCCCGAGTTCCGGCTGGCCATGGACGCGCTGGCGGGGCTGCGCGCGGACCTCTTCGAGGGCGCCTTCGCCTACCGCCCGCTGGCCCCGAGGAACAAGCCCACCCGGATCGCCCGGGTGCTGCCCCGGCGGCTGCGCCCGTACGCGGTCTGGGCGCCGCACGCCCTGGTGGGCGCGGCCGGGCTGCTGGCCATGTTCGTGTCCTTCGCCGACAACGGCGGGAACTCGGGCACGGCGCTGGCGATGACCCTCTTCTCGCTGGGACCGATCCTGCTGACGCTGGTCCGGCCGGCCGGCGCCTTCTGGTTCTCCCTGGTGTCGATCCCGATCGTCGCCGCGCTCGGCCCGTCATACAGCGGCGACTGGCCCTTCATGCCTGCGAGTTTCGTCGCCCACCTGGTGGTGATGACGGTCGTGGCCGCCCGGACCCGACCGCGTACGGCCGCCTGGATGTGGGTGCTGACGGTGGCGTACGGCATGGCCGCCGACGCGTCCCACGACGCCCTCTTCGACGGCTACTACTTCACCAGCAACGTCGTGCCCTTCCTCTTCCTCTCCGCGCTGTCACTGCTCGTGGTGACCGTGCTGCTGGTGCGCCGGGCCGCCGAGCAGGAGGTGACCGCCCAGCAGACGGTGACCGCGCACGAGCGGTCCAAGCGCACCCTGCTGGAGGAGCGCACCACCATCGCCCGCGAGCTGCACGACGTCGTCGCGCACCACATGTCGGTCGTCGCCATCCAGGCGGAGGCGGCGCCCTACCGGGTGGAGAACCCGCCCGAGGAACTGACCAGGGCCTTCGCGACGATCCGCGAGAACGCCGTGGCCGCGCTCACCGAACTGCGCCGCGTCCTGGGCGTCGTACGGGCGGAGGACTACGAGGCTCCCGACGCCCCGCAGCCCACCCTGGCCGAACTCGACGCGCTCCTCACGAACGTGCGCGAGGCGGGCCTCGCCGTCGACAAGACGGTGACGGGCGCGGTACGTGAACTCCCGCAGGGCGTCGAGCTGTCGGCGTACCGGATCGTGCAGGAGGCGCTGAGCAACACGCTCCGGCACGCGCCCGGCGCGAGCGCGCGGGTCGAAATCGGTTACGTGTTGGGCGGGTTGGGCCTTCGGATCGTCAACGGCCCCGCCGCAGAGGTGTCGTTCGTGAAGCAGACGCCGACCGAGGGCGCCGGCCATGGCCTCACGGGGATGCGCGAACGCGTCGCCATGCTGAACGGCGCGCTGACGACGGTCCCGACCCCCGACGGGGGCTACGAGGTCACGGTCTTCCTCCCGGTGGTCCCGGTGGCGAACACCACGGATGAGGACGGAGAGGGAGCATGAGCCCCGCCCGTACGATCCGCGTGCTGGTCGTGGACGACCAGATGATGGTCCGTGAGGGTTTCTCCGTGCTGCTGAACGCGATGCCGGACATCGAGGTCGTCGGCGAGGCGGTCAACGGCCGCGAGGCGGTGGACCGGGTACGCGAACTCGCCCCGGACGTCGTCCTGATGGACATCCGGATGCCCGAACTGAACGGTATCGAGGCGACCCGGGAGATCGTCGCGGCGGACGCCACGGCGAAGATCCTGGTGCTGACGACGTTCGACCTCGACGAGTACGTGTACCAGGCGCTGCGGGCGGGCGCCTCGGGCTTCCTGCTGAAGGACGCCTCGGCACGCCAACTGGCGGACGGGGTAAGGGTGGTGGCCGCCGGCGAGGCGCTGCTCGCCCCCTCGGTCACCCGGCGCCTGATCACGGAGTTCTCGAAACTCGCCGACGCGCCCCGCTACCTGCCGGGCGCGCAGGCGGCGTACGGCGAGCTGACCGACCGGGAGACCGAGGTACTCGTGCTGATCGCGCAGGGGCTGTCGAACGTGGAGATCGCCGGGCGGCTGGTGGTCGCCGAGTCGACGATCAAGACGCACGTCAGCCGCATCCTGGTGAAACTTGGCCTGCGGGACCGTACGCAGGCGGCGGTGTTCGCGTACGAGGCACGACTGGTGACACCGGGGTGAGGTGCGGTGGCCTCCTCGGCGGGGTCATCTGCGCCCGAGGTAGACGCGCAGCGCCCGCTGCAGCATCCGGCCCTGGCTGCCCACCGGGAGTTCCCACTCCCCGAGGTACTCGACGGGCCGGCCGCCGGCGCCCGTCTTGAAGCGGAGCCGGCCGAGGAGGCGGTCCTCGGTGAGGGCGGGGGTGATGGACCGCAGGTCGTACGTCTCGGCGCCCGCCGCTCGCGCGTCACACAGCATGCGCCACAACAGGGCGCTGCTGGGCCGCAGTTCACGTCCCAGACGGCCGGACGCGGCGTACGAGTGCCAGACCCGGGAGCCGACGCTGATCATGAGGGCGCCGGAGAGCACCTGGCTGTCGCACTCGGCGAGGTAGAGGCGGAGCCGGTCGTGGTCCTCCTCGTTCAGGGCCCGCCACATGCGCCGGAAGTAGTCCGGCGGGCGTGCCTTGAAGCCGTCGTGGGCGGCGGTCGCGGTGTACAGACGGTGGAAGTCGGGCAGGTCGGCGTCCGAGCCCCACAGGACCCGGACGCCCGCCCGCTCGGACGTGACCAACGACTGTTCCCAGTGCGGGGCGAGGGCCTCGCGCAGGTCGTCCACCGTGCGCCCGGCCAGCGGGATGCGGCAGCCGTAGCGCGGCTGGCCGAGGCCGAAACCGCTGCCGTCGTCCTCCGCGCACGGCCGCCATCCGAGCCGCCGCAGCCGCTCCCCGGCGTCGAGGGCCCGGCCGTCGATCTCCGCCGCGGGAAGATCGTGCAGATGCCGTACGCCGGGGTCGGCGAGGCCCGCCGTGACGGTGGCCGCGTCCCAGTGACGTACGACGAGGGGCGGCCCTATCCGTACCGAGAACGCCCCGATCCGCTCCAGGTGGGCGACGAGCGGGTCCAGCCAGCGTTCCAGACGCGGGGCACGCCAGTCGATCGCGGGCCCGTCGGGAAGGTACGCGAGATAGCGCCGTGTCCCGGGGAGCGGCCGGTACAGGACGAGCGCCGCCGCGACCATCGCCCCGCCCACGGGCATCGCCTCGTCCTCGAACCAGCCGACGCTCTCCGGCAGCCAGTCGGGCTTCACGCCGCCCCACTCGGGGATCTGGAGATGGCTCGCCTCGGGAGACAGCCGCAGGTGGGCCAGATGCTCCTCCCGCGTGATCTCCCGCACGTACAGGCTGCTCATGGGTGGGTACTCCTGTTCGGGGCGGCCACCCTAAGCCGGGGATCACCGGGCGGGTCAAGAGTCCACGGGAGAAGGTTCGCCGACGGGGAGCCGAACTCCGCCCGCCGGCGGTCCGCGACGCCGTACGGTGGGACGTCCCTGGTCAGATGGGGGTGGCTCGGGCTAGCGTCCGTGCATGGCAGCTGCTTTTGACCTCGCTTTCGACCCCTGGGACCCGGCGTTCGTCGCGGACCCGTACCCCGCGTACGCCGAACTGCGGGCCCGGGGCCGGGTCGTGTACTACGAACCCACGAACCAGTGGCTGGTCCCGCACCACGCGGACGTCTCGGCGCTGCTGCGCGACCGCCGCCTCGGCCGCACGTACCAACACCGCTTCACCCACGAGGACTTCGGCCGCACGGCACCTCCGCCGGAACACGAGCCGTTCCACACCCTCAACGACCACGGCATGCTGGACCTGGAGCCGCCGGACCACACACGCATCCGCCGCCTGGTGTCGAAGGCGTTCACCCCGCGCACGGTGGAGGGCCTGAAGCCGTACGTGGAGCAGCTGGCGGGCGACCTGGTGTCGGCGCTGGTGAAGGCGGGCGGCGGCGACCTGCTGACGGACGTGGCGGAGCCGCTGCCGGTCGCGGTGATCGCGGAGATGCTGGGCATCCCGGAGAGCGACCGGGCGCCGCTGCGCCCCTGGTCGGCGGACATCTGCGGCATGTACGAGCTGAGCCCCTCCGAGGAGACGGCGGCGAAGGCGGTACGGGCGTCCGAGGAGTTCACCGAGTACCTGCGGGACCTGATCGCGGCCCGCCGTGAGAAGCCCGGCGAGGACCTGATCTCGGGCCTGATCGCCGCGTACGACGAGGGCGACCGCCTGACGGAACAGGAAATGATCTCGACGTGCGTGCTCCTGCTCAACGCGGGCCACGAGGCGACGGTCAACGCGACGGTGAACGGCTGGTGGGCGCTGTTCCGCAACCCGTCCCAGCTTGCGGCGCTGCGCGCGGACCCCTCCCTGATCCCCTCCGCCGTGGAGGAGCTGATGCGCTACGACACCCCGCTCCAGCTCTTCGAACGCTGGGTACTGGACGACATCGAGATCGACGGCACGGTCATCCCGAGAGGCAGCGAGGTGGCCCTCCTCTTCGGCTCCGCCAACCACGACCCGGAGGTGTTCACCGCCCCCGCCTCCCTGGACCTGACCCGCACGGAGAACCCGCACATCTCCTTCAGCGCGGGCATCCACTACTGCATCGGCGCCCCGCTGGCCCGCATCGAGCTGGCGGCATCGATGGGCGCGCTGCTGGAGGGGGCACCGGGTCTCCGCCTGGCTACGGAACCGACCCGAAAGCCGAACTTCGTGATCAGGGGGCTTGAGGGCCTGAGCGTCGAGCTCTGAACCGGGCACCGAGGCCCCGTGCGACTGCCCAGGCCACGAGCCCGGTGGCGGTGCCGGCGAGGAACAGCAGCGGGAGTTCGGCGTAGAAGACGCTCCAGACGGGTTCCTGCTCGAAGCGGCGGACCCGGCCCTGCGCCCTGACGGTCCACACCGTGAGGCCGGCGCCCACCCCGAGGGCGACGGTCAGACATCCCGCGGTGGCCTGTGCGCGTTGTCCCATGTCTGGGAGGGACGCGTCTGCGGGGGTGGGGGTTCCCTCGGCTCGGTGCACGAGAACTGCTTCAGGGGTGGTGGCGGTCGCTGTTCTACGTTGCCATGTCCCGGCGCCGGATCCCCGCCAGCCCTGCGGTCACCAGTGCCGCCGCGACCCCGGTCAGGGCCAGTACGGGCCCCCAGGTCAGGTTCCCGCCCGGTAGCTTCGGCAGGTGGCCGAACGGGGAGAGGTCCAGCACCCCCTGTGGTACGTCCAGTGCCGGGCCGATCCATCCCACCAGCAGCGCGAACCCGGCAACTCCCCAGGCTCCGACGGCCAGTTGGGGCGACAGCCCGTACAGGAGGACCGCCAGTCCGCCCAGCACCCACACCGCCGGGACCTGCACCAGGCTCGCCGCCAGTACCGGGCCGAGGTCGTCGCCGTAGCCGAGTGCCAGGCCCAGGCCGCTCAGCAACAGGATCAGGACCGCGCCGCCGAAGGCGATCGCCAGGTGGCCGCCGACCCAGCGCAGGCGTCCCACCGCGTTGGCGAGGATCGGCTCGGCCCGTTGTGACGTCTCCTCGGCGTGCAGCCGGAGTACCGACGAGACGACGTACAGCGCCGCCACCATGCCGAACATGCCGGCCATCGTGGCGAGGAACGCGTTCTCGATGCCCGACTGGCCGCCCATCCGCTCGATGATCTCCCGGGTTCTGGCGTTGTCGCCGACCAGGTCCGCCGCGCCCTTCGTCAGCCCGCCGAAGGCGACCCCGGCCGCGAAGAACCCGATGCTCCAGCCGAGGACAGTGCCCCGTTGCAGCCGCCAGGCCAGTGCGCCCGCCGTGCCCAGGCGCCCTGTCGCCGGTCCCGGCCGGGTCGGGAGGAAACCCATGCCGACGTCCCGGCGGCCCGCCAACTCGTAGGCCAGCCAGCCCTGTAGCGCGGTCGCGCCCACGAACAGGCCCAGCACCCACCACCGTTCGTCCGCGAACGGCCGGACGTTCTCCAGCCAGCCGATCGGCGAGACCCAGGTGAGCGGTGACGAACCGTCGGTCGTCGCGGAGTCGCCCGCCGCGCGCAGCACGAACGCCAGACCGAGCAGACCGCCCGTCAGGCCCTTCGCCAGCCGTGCGCTCTCCGTGAACTGCGCGACGATCGCCGTGAGGGTGGCGAACACCGCTCCCACACCCCCGATGCCCAGGCCCAGTGCCAGCGCACCCGACGCGCCCCGGCCGGCCAGGCCGCCCGCGATCAGCAGCGCGAGGACGGTGTCGGCGACCAGGGCGGTGAGCAGGGCCGCCGTCAGCGGGGCACGGCGGCCCACCATCGCGGAGGAGATCAGTTCCTGGCGTCCGCTCTCCTCCTCGTCACGGGTGTGCCGTACGACGACGAACAGGCTCATGATGCCGGCGAGGATCGCCGCGTAACCGCCGATGCGCCAGGCGGTCAGGCCGCCGATCGAGTCGCTGAACACCGGCCCGTACGTAGCCCGCAGCGAGCTGTTCGTGAACAACTGGCGCGCGATGTCCGCGCGTTCGGCGGGGGTGGAGTACACGCTCTCCAGGGAGCCCGGGAGGGAGAGGACCAGGAGGGCCGTCACCGCGACCCACACCGGGATCATCACCCGGTCACGCCGCAGGTTGAACCTCAACAGGGTCCCGGTGCCTGCCAGCTGACGTGCGCCTCCGGACCGTACGACGGAGGATGCGGTCGTTGTCGCGGTCATCGCGGCAGCGCCTCCCCGGTCTGCTCGTCCTGGTAGTGGCGCAGGAACAGCTCCTCCAGCGTCGGCGGCGTCGACCTCAGCGAGCGGACGCCCGACTCGGTGAGCGAGCGCAGCACCGCGTCCAACTTGTCGGTGTCGACCTGGAGTTGGACCCGCCGACCCTGTACGTCGAGGTCGTGGACGCCCGGCAGATGGGCCAACCCGTTCGGTGTGCCCGCCAGTTCCGCCGTGATGCTTGTCCTGGTGAGATGGCGCAGGTCGGCGAGGGAGCCGCTCTCGACGGTCCGGCCCTTGCGGATGATGCTGACCCGGTCGCACAACTCCTCGACCTCGCTGAGGATGTGGGAGGAGAGCAGAACCGTACGGCCCCTGTCCCGGGCCTCCTCCACGCAAGCCTGGAAGACTTCCTCCATCAACGGGTCGAGGCCCGAGGTCGGTTCGTCGAGGATGAGCAGGTCGACGTCGGAGGCGAACGCCGCCACGAGCGCCACCTTCTGGCGGTTGCCCTTCGAGTAGGTCCGGCCCTTCTTGGTCGGGTCCAGCTCGAACCGTTCGATCAGGCCGGCGCGGCGCGCCGGGTCGAGGCCGCCGCGCAGCCGGCCGTACAGGTCGATGACCTCGCCGCCGGAGAGGTTGCGCCACAGGGTGACGTCACCGGGGACGTAGGCGATCCGGCGGTGCGCCTCGACCGCGTCCGCCCACGGGTCCCGGCCCAGGATCCGCGCGGTGCCCGAGTCGGCGTGCAGCAGGCCGAGCAGGACGCGGATGGTCGTGGACTTGCCGGAGCCGTTGGGGCCGAGGAAGCCGTGCACCTCGCCGGTCTCCACGGTCAGGTCGAGACCGTCCAGGGCGTGGGTCCTGCCGAACGACTTGTGGAGTCCGGACACCTCGATGGCGGGGCTGGCCTTCGTCATGTTTCCGAACGTACGCTTACTTCAGAAATTTGTGAAGTTAAGGAAGTGTATGAATGACGGTTAGACTTTGGGGGTGACGGAACCTGGTGCGGGCGAGAGTGCGGCGGGGCGGGACCCCGAGGCGGTGTCCCGGTTCGTCGAGGGCTTCGCCGCCCAACTCGTCGACGCGGGGATGCAGCGCATGGCCGCCCGCGTCTTCGCCGCGCTGCTCGCCTCCGACGCGGGCGCCCTGACCTCGGCCGAACTCGGCGAGCAGCTCCAGGTCAGTCCGGCCGCCGTGTCCGGCGCGGTGCGTTACCTGTCCCAGGTGCACATGGTCTCGCGGGAGCGCGAACCCGGCTCGCGGCGTGAGCGGTACCGGGTCCACAGCGACCAGTGGTACGAGGCGCTGACGAACCGCGACGCCGTCCTCAAGCGCTGGGGACAGACCCTGCGCGTGGGCGTCGACAGCCTCGGTGCGGAGAGCCCCGGCGGGCAGCGCCTCGCCGAGACGCTCGCCTTCTTCGAGTACCTGGAGGGCGAGCTCACCAAGCTCATGGACCGCTGGCGCGAGGAGCGGGCCAGGACCTTCGGCCAGGGCTGGCAACAACGCGCCCCCGAAGGGGCGCGGGGAACTGCGCGACCGGCCACAGCCGGCCCGCAGTTCCCCGACGACAGTCCCCCGACGGCGGTCCTTCGACCGCGCCCTCAGCGGAGCGTTACCGCTCCTTCGTCTCCTCCAGCACCGTCCGGCCCAGCAGCGCGTACCGCTCGGGAGCCCGGTGCTTGAGGTAGGTCGCGTAGCCGATGCCGCCCGCCGCGATCAGGGCGACGATCCACGGCGTCGACCTGAGGACCAGTGAGCCCGACTCCGTGCCCGCCGCGACGCCCATGTTGGACACCAGCAGCACCACCACCGCGAGCATCGCGACGCCGCCGATGAGCGGGGCCGTGAACGTCCGGAACCAGTGGCGGCTCTCCGGGTGGTTCTTGCGGAAGTAGGCCAGGACCGCGAAGGAGCAGACGGCCTGGACGACGAGGATCGCCATCGTGCCGAGGATGGCCAGCAGGACGTACGTACCGCTGTACGGGTCCTTGTGCGCGGCCCAGAAGCCGAGCAGCAGCAGGGCGCTGATGATCGTCTGGACCAGGCCGGCGATGTGCGGGGAGCCGTGGGAGGCGTGGGTGCGGCCGATGGTGCGCTTGAGGGAGGGGAGTACGCCTTCGCGGCCCAGGGCGTACATGTAGCGGGCGGCGCAGTTGTGGAAGGCCATGCCGCAGGCCAGCGAGCCGGTGATCATCAGCCACTGCATGACGACGACGGCCCAGTGGCCGACGTACTGCTCGGTCGGGTCGAAGAACAGGGCGAGGGGGTTCGAGGAGGAGGCCGCCTTGACCGCCGCCGCCTCGCCGTTGCCCGTGATGGCCATCCAGGAGACGAAGACGTAGAAGACGCCGACGCCCAGGACGCTGATCATCGTCGCCTTGGGGATGATCTTCTTCGGGTCGCGGGACTCCTCGCCGTACATCGCCGTCGACTCGAAGCCGACCCAGGACCAGAAGGCGAAGAAGAGGCCGAGGCCGGCGCTGGTGCCCTGGAAGGCGTTGACCGGGTTGACCGGGCCGAAGGTGAAGCCGTTCGGGCCGCCGCCGTGCAGGGCGACCGAGATGGCCATCGCGGCGAGGATCGTCACCTCGGTGCCGAGGAGGACGACCAGCAGTTTCTCGGCCACCGAGACCCCGAACCACGTACCCGTGGCGTTGATCGCGAGCATGACGATCGCGAACACCCACCAGGGGACGCTGACGCCCGTCTGGTCCTTCACGGTCTCGGTGGCGAAGGTGGAGAAGATGCCGATCAGGGCAGGCTCGAAGACCATGTACGCGAAAGTGGCGAGCAGCCCGGAGGCGAGGCCGACCGTGCGGCCGAGGCCGTACGAGATGAAGCCGTAGAAGGCGCCCGTGGACGTGATGTGCTTCGCCATCGAGGTGAAGCCGACGGCAAAGATTGCCAGGACGACCATTGCGACCAGATAGCTCGCGGGGGCGCCGATGCCGTTCCCGGAGGACACCATGAAGGGCACGTTGCCCGTCATCGCGGTGATCGGGGCGGCGGTGGCGACGGCCATGAAGACCACGCCCAGCAACCCGATCGCATTCGGCTTCAGCCGGTGAACGGTGCTGTCGTCGCCGGGACTTGCCCCCGTACTCGTACCTTCTGCCGGGGCTACGCCCTCGTCCACTGCCATCGGGTGGCCCCTTCCTGGTTGTGCTGCCGGTGGGGTGGAACTCTGTAGCCCGAATGAGTCGGTCAAGGGTGTCGGGGCGTTAAATGTTTGTCAACCAGACCTTTAGAAATCTGGCGGCAACACGTGGCTCGTACGGTCGTCGCCATGAGCACGTACTCCTCCTCCCTCGGCGGCCACCGCTACCGCTTCGACTCCCTCGCGCGCCTGCTCGCCGCCGCGAGCCCCGAGCGCTCCGGCGACCGGCTGGCCGGCCTCGCCGCGGACTCCGCGCAACAACGGGTCGCGGCGCGCTGGGCGCTGGCGGAGGTGCCGCTGGCCCGGTTCCTCGCCGAGCCGGTGATCCCGTACGAGGACGACGACGTGACCCGGCTGATCATCGACACCCACGATCCGGCGGCTTTCGCGCCGGTGGCCGCGCTGACGGTGGGCGGATTCCGGGAGTGGCTGCTGTCGGAGGCGGCTGACGCGCAGGCGCTGGCCGCCGTGTCGCCGGGGCTGACGCCGGAGATGGTGGCGGCGGTGTCCAAGCTGATGGGGAACGCCGATCTGGTCGCCGTGGCGCGCAAGGTGCGGGTCGTGACCGCGTTCCGGTCGACGATCGGGCTGCCGGGACGGCTGGCCACCCGCCTCCAGCCCAACCACCCGACCGACGACCCGGCGGGAGTGGCGGCGGCGCTGCTGGACGGTCTCCTGATGGGTTCGGGCGACGCGGTCATCGGCATCAACCCGGCGACGGACAGCCCGAAGGCGGTGAGGGATCTGCTGGAGTTGTTGGACGGAGTCATCCAGCGGTACGCGATCCCGACCCAGTCCTGTGTGCTCTGCCATGTCACGACGAGCGTGGACCTGATGGAGCGCGGAGCCCCGGTCGATCTGGTCTTCCAGTCCATCGCGGGTACGCAGGCCGCGAACGCCTCGTTCGGGGTGACCCTGGGCCTGCTGGACGAGGCGCACGCGGCGGCGGGGGAGCTGAACCGGGGGACGGTCGGGAGCAACGCCCTGTACTTCGAGACCGGGCAGGGCAGCGCGCTGTCCGCCGACGCGCATCACGGGGTGGACCAGCAGACGGTGGAGGCGCGGGCCTACGCGGTGGCCCGGCGCTACGACCCGCTGCTCGTGAACACCGTGGTCGGCTTCATCGGCCCCGAGTACCTCTACGACGGCCGCCAGATCCTGCGCGCCGCCCTGGAGGACCACTTCTGCGGCAAGCTGCTCGGCCTGCCCATGGGCCTCGACATCTGCTACACGAACCACGCGGACGCCGATGACGACGACGTGGCGACGATGCTCACCATGCTCGGGGTCGCGGGCGCGTCCTTCGTGATCTGCACGCCGGGCGGCGACGACATCATGCTCAACTACCAGTCCGCCTCGTACCACGACGCGTTGTACCTCCGCGAGGTCCTCGGGCTGCGCCCGGCCCCGGAGTTCGAGGCATGGCTGGACGGCATCGGCCTGCTGGACGAACGGGGAGCGATCCGGGACGTCTCCGGTACGGCACATCCGCTGACGGCGATCGGAAAGGAACTGGCGGCATGACGGAACGTCAACTGACTGTTGTGGCCGATGACTTGACCATATGGGCGGCGCTACGGCGGCACACGCAGGCCAGGATCGGCCTCGGCCGCGCGGGCTCGGCGCTGCCCACCCGGCACCGCCTGGAGTTGCAGGCCGCGCATGCCGCAGCCCGGGACGCGGTGCACTCGCCGTTCGATCCGGGGGTGGTCGCGGCGGCGCTGACGGGAGAGCCGACGGTACGGGTACGCAGTGCCGCCGGCGACCGGCTCACGTACCTTCAGCGCCCCGACCTGGGGCGCCGTCTCGACGACGTCGACCGCGCTCACCTGCCCGGCGGTGACTGGGATGTGGTGTTCGTCGTGGCCGACGGGCTGTCCAGCCGGGCGGTGCACGAGCACGCGGCGCCGATGGTGCGGGCGACGACGGCACTGTTGCCCCCGGGGCTGCGGGTGGCCCCGGTGATCCTGGCCGAACAGGCGAGGGTTGCCCTCGGCGATGACGTGGCCCATGCGATGGGTGCGGCGATGGTGGTCGTCCTGATCGGGGAGCGGCCCGGGATGTCGGCGGCGGATTCCCTGGGCGCGTATCTCACGTACGCCCCGCGCCCGGGCACGACCACGGACGCGGACCGCAACTGCCTGTCCAACATCAGGCCGCCGCTGGGGCTGGGTTATGAGACGGCGGCGTCGAAACTGGCGTCGCTGATGGGGCGGGCGCGGGAGCTGGGGCTGACGGGGGTGGCGCTGAAGGACGAGACGGATTCGCCCCCGCCGCCC
>NZ_AEJB01000202.1 GCF_000331005.1 Streptomyces turgidiscabies Car8 | reverse complement strand
GTTTTAGAAGGTGCTGGTCTGGTGGGTTGGGCGTCCGGGGAAGTTGCGGGCGGCCAGCCAGACGATGAGGTCGCCTGCGATCCGGTCGATGCTGGTATCGGTGTCGACCTTGTGTTCACGGCGGGTGGTGTCGCGTCGGACGATCTCGTAGCCGCCTTCGTCAGCGACAGCGACGGACACAAACCAGGCTGGGTCGTCCTGGTCGGGCTGGACGACGACGAACGTGTTGTCCTTGTCGTTGAGTTCGCTGATCAATTCGAACAGGGCATCCTCGGACGGGTCGTCGATGTGGTCGCCGTTTTCGCTGTCTGCGCAGTAGTACTTGGCGGCCACTGGACTCTCCCCATGGTGCGCTGTCGGTTCGGGCGCCAGCATGGCACGGCCGGATGGGCCGGCGGCAGGTCACAGCCACTGCTGGACCGCCGCGATCTGAACCGTCGCCTCGAAGCGGACGGCGAGCTTGTCGTATCGGGTGGCCACGGCCCGGTGCTGTTTGAGGCGGCTGATCCCGCACTCGACCGCGTGGCGGGCCTTGTAGTCCTGGCGGTCGAAAGCGGGCGGACGCCCTCCCGTGCCGCCTCGGCGCCTGCGGTTGCGGATCTGGTCGGCCGGCTCGGGGATCGTGCACCTGATCCCGCGTCGGCGCAGGTAGGCGCGGTTGGCTCGCGAGGAATACGCCTTGTCGCCCCGTACCCGCAATGGACGCACCCGCGGGCGTCCGCCGGCGGTGCGGGGCACCCGGATCGCTTCGAGGACCCGCTCGAACTGCGGGCTGTCACCCCGCTGGCCCGCCGTGACCAGCAGCGCCAGCGGCTTCTGCCCCTGCTCACAGGCCAGATGGATCTTCGTGGAGAATCCGCCGCGCGAGCGGCCCAGCCCGTGATCGTCCGGCTCGGTCCGCGTCCCGCCCGCAGGTTCCTTCTGCCCGGCCGTGTCCCGGCGGGCACCGGCAGCATGCTGATGGGCCCGGCAGACCGTGGAATCGACGTTCACCTCCCACACGATCAGACCCGCAGCATCGGCCCGGGCCTGCAGAGCAGTCAAGATCCCAGCCCACACACCCTCACGCTGCCAACGCCTGAACAGCCCGTAGACCGTCTGCCAGTGCCCGTACTCGACCGGCAGATCCCGCCACGGCACACCGGTCCGCACACGCCACCGCA
>NZ_AEJB01000201.1 GCF_000331005.1 Streptomyces turgidiscabies Car8 | reverse complement strand
CCCCCGCTTCGGCCTGAACGGCCTCGTCCTCAATCGCCGGACGGGCTGGGGGTGCTCGCCGCCGCGATCCTTCGCAGGATGTCCGGCCGGCGTATCAGCAGTGCTCGCCTTCCCGTTTCCACCGCCTCCTTCTCGCGCAGTTCCCTCAGCAGTCGCTGGACCATCTCCCTCGACGCTCCCACCGAGCCCGCCAGTTCCTGTTTGCTCAGGGGGACAGAAAGTTCGATTCCCTCGGGGGTGCGGCGGCCGTGGGTGCGGGCCAGGTCGAGGAGGAGGATCGCGAAGCGTTCCCGCACGTTCATCGACGCGAACTCCAGGCGGCGGCGGTCCGCGGCCCGGGTGCGGTCGGCGGTGAGGCCCAGCAGGGCGAACGAAACAGCTGGTGAACGGCCCAGGAACTCCTTGAAGCGTTCGTGCTCGACCGCCACCGCCCGCACCCCCTCCAGCGCGGTCACCGTGGCTGACCGGGGGCGCCCGGTGAGCGCCGACGACTCGCCGACGATGTCGCCGGGGCCGCGCAGCGCGAGGAGTGCCTCGTAGCCGTTGGCGGCCGACGCGGTGACCTTCGTCCAGCCCTGGATCAGGAAGAGGACGTGCGCGGAGGGCTCGCTCTGGTGGATCAGGGCGACCCTGGTGGCGAAATTCAGCTCGCGGCCCAGGGAAAGGAGGGCCGTGCGGTCCTCTTGTTCGAGGCGGGCGAGAAAGGGCACCCGGTCGTCCAGGCCCCCGTCGTCCAGTGAGTACGCGGCCGTCCTGATCACGCTCTGCCCCCGAATCGTCGCAGCGGACGGATCAAGGTACTGAACGGGCAGGCCCGCGGGGCTGTAAAGGGCGCGATTCAGCCACCATGGCTCGCAAGTGACCGAAAGCAGGCGCAAGCCGCCACAAGCTGTCAAAGGAGGGCCCGTGGGCCGCTCGAAGCCCGGCGTGTCGCACCGGCCTCCATTTGTTTTGACCGAAGTCGTTGAGGTAGGTACGCTCAGACCTTGTGCCTGGGGTGTGCCCTGGCCCTCGTGTGTGCCTTCGAACCGCACGCGGAGCCGTAAGCGACCACCGCAATCTGCGCCCTTCCCGCCTCACGGCGGGGATCTGCAGTATTCGACACACCCGACCGCGTGGGTCGGCGACGTTCCAGGTTAGCTCCACCATCGGCACACAGAAACCGGAGAAGTAGTGCCTACGATCCAGCAGCTGGTCCGGAAGGGCCGGCAGGACAAGGTCGAGAAGAACAAGACTCCCGCGCTCGAGGGTTCGCCCCAGCGCCGCGGAGTCTGCACGCGTGTGTTCACGACCACCCCGAAGAAGCCGAACTCGGCCCTGCGTAAGGTCGCGCGTGTGCGTCTGACCAGCGGGATCGAAGTCACTGCTTACATTCCCGGTGAGGGACACAACCTGCAGGAGCACTCCATCGTGCTCGTGCGTGGCGGTCGTGTGAAGGACCTGCCCGGTGTTCGCTACAAGATCATCCGCGGTTCGCTCGACACCCAGGGTGTCAAGAACCGCAAGCAGGCCCGCAGCCGCTACGGCGCCAAGAAGGAGAAGTAAGAATGCCTCGTAAGGGCCCCGCCCCGAAGCGCCCGGTCATCATCGACCCGGTCTACAGCTCTCCTCTTGTCACGTCGTTGATCAACAAGATCCTGATGAACGGCAAGCGTTCCACCGCCGAGCGCATCGTGTACGGCGCCATGGAGGGCCTGCGCGAGAAGACCAGCAACGACCCGGTCATCACGCTGAAGCGCGCGCTGGAGAACATCAAGCCGACCCTCGAGGTCAAGTCCCGCCGTGTCGGTGGTGCGACGTACCAGGTTCCGATCGAGGTCAAGCCCGGTCGCGCCAACACGCTCGCGCTGCGCTGGCTGGTCGGTTACTCCCGCGCCCGTCGCGAGAAGACCATGACCGAGCGTCTCCTCAACGAGCTTCTCGACGCCTCGAACGGCCTCGGTGCGGCCGTGAAGAAGCGTGAGGACACCCACAAGATGGCCGAGTCCAACAAGGCCTTCGCGCACTACCGCTGGTAGTCGCAACCCACATCGAGACCGAGAGAAGACCGAAGCCTTATGGCTACCACTTCACTTGACCTGGCCAGGGTCCGCAACATCGGGATCATGGCCCACATCGACGCGGGCAAGACGACCACCACTGAGCGGATCCTCTTCTACACCGGCGTCAGCTACAAGATCGGTGAGGTCCACGACGGCGCCGCGACCATGGACTGGATGGAGCAGGAGCAGGAGCGTGGCATCACGATCACCTCTGCTGCGACCACCTGTCACTGGCCGCTGGAAGACGTCGACCACACGATCAACATCATCGACACCCCCGGGCACGTCGACTTCACCGTCGAGGTAGAGCGCTCGCTGCGCGTCCTCGACGGCGCCGTCACGGTGTTCGACGGTGTCGCGGGTGTCGAGCCGCAGTCCGAGACGGTGTGGCGTCAGGCCGACCGTTACGGCGTGCCGCGCATCTGCTTCGTCAACAAGCTCGACCGGACCGGCGCGGAGTTCCACCGCTGCGTCGACATGATCAAGGACCGGCTCGGTGCCGTTCCGATCATCATGCAGCTGCCGATCGGTTCCGAGATGGACTTCAAGGGCGTTGTGGACCTGGTCCGCATGAAGGCGCTCGTGTGGTCCGCCGAGGCGGCGAAGGGCGAGATGTACGACGTCGTCGACATCCCGGCCACGCACACCGAGGCTGCCGAGCTGTACCGCGGCCAGCTGGTCGAGACGGTCGCGGAGCACGACGACGAGATCATGGAGCTGTTCCTGGAGGGCCAGGAGCCCACCGAGGAGCAGCTGTACGCCGCGGTCCGTCGCGTCACCATCGCGTCCGGCAAGTCCGAGGGCATCACGGTCACCCCGGTGTTCTGTGGCACCGCGTTCAAGAACAAGGGCGTCCAGCCCCTGCTCGACGCGGTCGTGCGCTACCTGCCGACCCCCCTCGACGTCGAGGCCATCGAAGGCCACGACGTCAAGGACCCCGAGGTCGTCGTCAAGCGCAAGCCGTCCGTGGACGAACCGCTGTCCGCGCTCGCCTTCAAGATCATGAGCGACCCGCACCTGGGCAAGCTCACCTTCGTCCGGGTTTACTCGGGCCGCCTGGAGACCGGCACCGCGGTGCTGAACTCCGTCAAGGGCAAGAAGGAGCGCATCGGCAAGATCTACCGTATGCACGCGAACAAGCGTGAGGAGATCGAGTCGGTGGGCGCCGGTGACATCGTCGCCGTGATGGGTCTGAAGCAGACCACGACCGGTGAGACGCTGTGCGACGACAAGCAGCCGGTGATCCTGGAGTCCATGGACTTCCCGGCGCCGGTCATCCAGGTCGCGATCGAGCCCAAGTCCAAGGGTGACCAGGAGAAGCTGGGTGTAGCCATCCAGCGTCTCGCGGAGGAGGACCCCTCCTTCCACGTTCACTCGGACGAGGAGACCGGTCAGACGATCCTCGGCGGTATGGGCGAGCTGCACCTCGAGGTGCTGGTCGACCGTATGAAGCGCGAGTTCCGCGTCGAGGCCAACGTCGGCAAGCCGCAGGTCGCGTACCGTGAGACGATCCGCAAGGCCGTCGAGCGTCATGACTACACCCACAAGAAGCAGACCGGTGGTACCGGTCAGTTCGCCAAGGTGCAGATCGCGATCGAGCCCATCACCGAGACCGACGGTCCGGCGTACGAGTTCGTGAACAAGGTGACCGGTGGCCGTATCCCGCGGGAGTACATCCCGTCGGTGGACGCCGGTGCGCAGGAGGCCATGCAGTTCGGCATCCTGGCCGGCTACGAGATGACTGGCGTCCGCGTCATTCTTCTCGACGGTGGCTACCACGAGGTCGACTCCTCCGAACTCGCGTTCAAGATCGCCGGTTCGCAGGCGTTCAAGGAGGCCGCGCGCAAGGCTTCTCCCGTGCTCCTGGAGCCGATGATGGCCGTCGAGGTCACCACGCCCGAGGAGTCGATGGGCGATGTCATCGGCGACCTCAACTCCCGCCGTGGCCAGATCCAGGCCATGGAGGAGCGCAGCGGCGCCCGCGTCGTGAAGGGCCTCGTGCCCCTCTCGGAGATGTTCGGCTACGTCGGCGACCTCCGCAGCAAGACCTCGGGTCGCGCAAGCTACTCGATGCAGTTCGACTCCTACGCCGAGGTTCCCCGGAACGTCGCCGAGGAGATCATCGCGAAGGCCAAGGGCGAGTAACACACCCCGTTTGCACGCTTTAGGCTTGACACCGACCGCCGGGGGAAACCCGGGAGGGAAAACCCCGGCGGACGGCATCCCAGCAAAGATCACCTGGCGCCGATGAGTAAGGCGTACCAGAACCACTCCGCAGGAGGACCCCAGTGGCGAAGGCAAAGTTCGAGCGGACTAAGCCGCACGTCAACATCGGCACCATCGGTCACATCGACCACGGTAAGACGACCCTCACGGCCGCCATTACCAAGGTGCTGCACGACAAGTACCCCGACCTGAACGAGGCCTCGGCCTTCGACCAGATCGACAAGGCTCCTGAAGAGCGTCAGCGCGGTATCACGATCTCGATCGCCCACGTGGAGTACCAGACGGAGGGTCGTCACTACGCCCACGTCGACTGCCCCGGTCACGCGGACTACATCAAGAACATGATCACCGGTGCCGCCCAGATGGACGGCGCGATCCTGGTCGTGGCCGCCACCGACGGCCCGATGCCGCAGACCAAGGAGCACGTGCTCCTGGCCCGCCAGGTCGGCGTGCCGTACATCGTCGTCGCGCTGAACAAGGCCGACATGGTGGACGACGAGGAGATCCTGGAGCTCGTCGAGCTCGAGGTCCGTGAGCTCCTCTCCGAGTACGAGTTCCCGGGCGACGACCTGCCGGTCGTCAAGGTCTCGGCGCTCAAGGCGCTCGAGGGTGACGCCGAGTGGGGCAAGTCGGTTCTCGACCTCATGGCCGCCGTGGACGAGGCGATCCCGACCCCCGAGCGTGACGTCGACAAGCCGTTCCTCATGCCCGTCGAGGACGTCTTCACGATCACCGGTCGCGGTACGGTCGTCACCGGCCGTATCGAGCGTGGTGTCCTGAAGGTCAACGAGACCGTTGACATCATCGGCATCAAGCAGGAGAAGACCACCACCACGGTCACCGGCATCGAGATGTTCCGCAAGCTGCTCGACGAGGGCCAGGCGGGCGAGAACGTCGGTCTGCTCCTCCGTGGCATCAAGCGCGAGGACGTCGAGCGCGGCCAGGTCATCATCAAGCCCGGCTCGGTCACCCCGCACACCTCGTTCGAGGCGCAGGCGTACATCCTGTCCAAGGACGAGGGCGGCCGTCACACGCCGTTCTTCAACAACTACCGCCCCCAGTTCTACTTCCGCACCACGGACGTGACCGGCGTCGTGACCCTCCCCGAGGGCACCGAGATGGTCATGCCGGGCGACAACACTGAGATGACCGTCGAGCTCATCCAGCCCATCGCCATGGAAGAGGGCCTGAAGTTCGCCATCCGTGAGGGTGGCCGGACCGTGGGCGCCGGCCAGGTCATCAAGATCAACAAGTAATTACTTGTTGGCTTGACAGCCTGACCCGGTAGTTCTTCGGAGAGGCCCGTACGACTTCGGTCGTACGGGTCTCTTTGCTGTTACGAAACTATTCGGCACGCACGACCCGTTCCCCCCGCTGGTCACTCCCTCCACTATTTGTCATGCCACTGACCAAATTCGGCGGAGGGGTGGGTACGTCATGTCTGGGTCCGTCAGCCGCAGGGCTGTGCTCGGTGTCGGTGCCGGTCTCGCGGCGGTGCCGGTGCTGTCGGGGGTCGCGCGGGCCGGAGAGGGCGCGGTGCGCCGCACGGACTCGGGCGCGTACATCTCGTTCACCGGCGGCGCGTTCCCGGTCGTCGGGGCGCCGGTCGTCGTCAGTGCCGAGGACCACCCGGGAGTCGTACGGGTCGCCGGTGACCTGCGGGACGACATCGAACGCGTCACGGGCGTACGTCCGGCCGCGACCGTTGCCCGTGAGGTGATCCTCGTCGGCACGATCGGCCGCAGCCCGCTGATCGACGGTCTGATCCGCACCGGCAAGCTGGACGTCACGGGCATCGCCGGCCGCTGGGAGACCTCGCTCCAGACGGTCGTGGAGCGCCCGATGCCCGGCGTCGACCGGGCGTTCGTCATCGCGGGCAGCGACCAGCGCGGCACGATCTTCGGGGCGTACGACGTCTCGTACGGCATCGGGGTCTCGCCCTGGTACTGGTGGGACGACGTACCGCCGGTCCACCGGGACGCGGTGTACGTCCTGCCTGGCAGGCACACCCAGGGCACCCCGGCCGTGAAGTACCGAGGGATCTTCGTCAACGACGAGAACCCGGCGCTCGGCACCTGGGCCCCTCGTTTCTTCGGCCCCGGAAAGGCGCCGGGCCACCCCGGAGGCTTCAACGCGGCCTTCTTCGAGCGGGTCTTCGAGGTGCTGCTGCGCCTGAAGGCGAACTATCTCTGGCCGGCCGTCTGGGGCAGGGCGTTCGCCGAGGACGACCCGGAGAACCACGCCCGCGCGAAGGCGTACGGCATCGTCATGGGCACGTCCCACGAGGCGCCCATGATGCGGGGCATCGAGGAGTGGAACCGGCACGCGGTACCCGCCGTGCGCGACAGCGCGGGGAACATCGTGACCCCCGGCCACGACCCCTACGGGGGCACGGGGGAGTGGTCGTACCGGCGGAACGCGGCGGCCGTCCGGGCGTACTGGCGTGACGGTATCCGGCGGATGGTCGACGAGGACTTCGAGGGCGTCGTCACCCTGGGCATGCGCGGCAACGGCGACACCAGCCTGCCGGACGGCGACGGCATCGAGCTGATGCGGGAGATCATCGAGACGCAGCGGGGAATCATCGCGGAGGTGACGGGCAGGCCGCTGTCGGAGACCCCGCAGGTGTGGACCCTGTACAAGGAGGTCCAGCGCTACTGGGACCGGGGGCTGCGGGTTCCCGGCGATGTCACCGTCGTCCTGACGGACGACAACTGGGGCAACATCCGCAAGCACCCGGACCCGGCGGAGCCGGCGAGGAGCGGCGGTTACGGCCTGT
Organism: Streptomyces turgidiscabies Car8; assembly: GCF_000331005.1. Classification (GTDB taxonomy): domain Bacteria; phylum Actinomycetota; class Actinomycetes; order Streptomycetales; family Streptomycetaceae; genus Streptomyces; species Streptomyces turgidiscabies. The sequence continues at coordinate 49,604 of NZ_AEJB01000201.1, read as the reverse complement.
ACTACCACTTCGACTACGTGGGCGTCGGCCGCAACTACAAGTGGGTGGACACCACCAACCTCCAGAACCTCTGGGACCAGCTCCACCAGGCCCACGCGTACGGGAACCACGGCCTGTGGGTGACGAACGTCGGCGACCTCAAGGGCAACGAACTCCCGACCGAGTTCTTCCTCGACTACGCCTGGAATCCGGCCCGTTGGGACTCGACGAACCTGGCGGAGTGGGAACGGCGGTACGCCCGCCAGAACTTCGGCGCCGAACACGCGGCGGCGATCGCGTCCGTCCTCGCCGAGTACGGACAGCTGCAGGCCCGCCGCAAGCCGGAGTTGCTGAACCGCCGCATCACCCTGGACCCGGCGAAGGACCCGACGAAGGACGAGTCGGCGATCGTGTACGACGACCAGGAGACCCCTTTCGCCTTCGGCCAACGGGAGTTGGAGCGCGCGACGGAGGACTGGCGGCGACTGGGGCGGGAGGCGGAGCGGGTGCGCAGACGGCTGCCGGCGGGGGTGCAGGACGCCTGGTACGAACTGGTCGGGTACGCGGTGGCGGCGACCGCCAACCTGTACGCCCTGCGCGAGGCCGAGTTCGAGAACCTCCTGTACGCCGCCCAGGGCCGCGCGGCGACCGACGACCGTGCGACGGAGGCCGAAGCCGGCCTGGAACGGGACTTCGCGCTCGCCGACCGCTTCAACCACGGTGTGGCGGGCGGCAAGTGGGAGGGCTTCCAGACCCAGCCGCACATCGACTACGGCGACATCGAACGGTACGGGCCCAACGCGCCCTGGCAGCAGCCCGAGAAGGACAACGTGGCGTTGCCGGATGTGCTGTTCCCGGCCGTGCGGCGGCTGGAGCTGCCGGCGGCCGGAGAGTTGGGCGTGTCCGTCGACGGGGCCGAGGACTCGGGGGAGTGGTGGCCGGGGGGTGCGTCCGGGCGAGCCGTGCTGCCGGTGTTCAGTCCCTACCAGACCCGGCCCGACCAGTACGTCGAGGTGTTCAACCGGGGGCGTACGCCCTTCGAGTACCGGGTGGAGTCGTCGGAGCCGTGGCTGGTGGTGGACCGGCCGAGGGGGCGGGTCGGGCAGCAGGTGCGGCTGAGGGTGCGGGTGGACTGGGCTCGGGTGCCGGACGGACGTACGGAAGCGTCGTTGACGGTGTCCGGTGCGGGGGCTTCGGTGACCGTCGCGTGCGTTGCCGAGAAGCCTTCGCGGAGGGTGCGCCGGGGACTGCGGGGGTTCGTGGAGGCGGGCGGCTGTGTCGCGATCGACGCGGACAACTACGCGCGGGCGACGGGAAGTTGGCGGCGGCTGGACCGTATCGGGCGTACGGGTGCGGGGATGACGCCGTGGCCGGTGACGGCTCCGCGCCGCACGCCGGGCGGAACCTCGGCACGGCTGGAGTACGAGGTCAGCCTGCTCTCGGCGGGGGAGGTGACGGTGTGGGCGTATCTGTCGCCGCGCAACCCGACTCTCCCGACGGGCGGGCTGCGCTACGCGGTCTCGTTCGACGAGGCCGAGCCGCAGCAGGTCGACATCCACGCGGTCACGGGTGCGGACGACGGCCGGATGAACAAGCAGTGGGCCCGGCACACGTCCGACAACGTGAACCTGACGGCGACCCGGCACACGGTGACCGCGGCGGGCGTCCACCGGCTGAAGTTCTGGGTGGTCGACCCGACGGTGGTGGTGCAGCGGCTGGTGATCGACACGGGCGGGCTGACACCGACGTATCTGGGGCCGCCGGAGAGCCGCCGCGTCCGCTGAGCACGAGCAGGCCATGACACCAACACCGAGTGAGGGGACCGTACATGAACGTCTTCCGCATGCCCGTTTCCGTGGCGGTACTGGGCGCGACGCTGATGATCACCGGCGCGGTCGCGCAGCCGGCGTCGGCTCACCCCGGCCCTGGCCCCGTCCCACTGAGGACGTTGGCGGCAGGCACCGGCGTACGCGTCGGCACGGCCGTGGACCTGGCGGCGCTGGCCGACGACACCACGTACCGCACCACGACCGCACGGGAGTTCAACTCCGTGACCGCCGAGAACGCCATGAAGTGGGAGTCGGTGGAGCCGAGCCGGGGGACGTACGACTGGCGGCAGGCGGACGACCTGGTCCGTTTCGCGCGGGCCCACGGGCAGGCGGTACGCGGTCACACGCTGGTGTGGCACAACCAGCTGCCGGGCTGGCTGACGACAGGGGTCGCGGACGGCTCGATCGGGGCGCCGGAGCTGAAGGGAATACTGCGGGACCACATCACCAAGGAGGTGAAGCGGTACAAGGGCCGGATCTACCAGTGGGACGTGGTGAACGAGGTCTTCGAGGACGACGGTTCGCTACGGGACTCCCTCTGGCTGCGTGAGCTGGGCCCGTCCTACATCGAGGACGCCTTCCGCTGGGCCCACGCGGCCGACCCGAAGGCGAAGCTGTTCCTGAACGACTACAACGTCGAGGGCGTCAACGCGAAGTCGACGGCCTACTACGACCTGGCGAAGCGGCTGCGGGCGAAGAAGGTCCCGGTACAGGGCTTCGGCATCCAGGGGCACCTGGCCATCCAGTACGGCTTCCCGGGGCAGGTCGCCGAGAACCTCGCCCGTTTCGAGAAGCTGGGCATGCAGACGGCGTTCACCGAGGTCGACGTACGCATGATCCTGCCGGTGACGGAAGAGAAACTGGCGACGCAGGCCACCTACTTCCGGGGGTTGCTGGACGCGTGCGTCCAGGCGCGGCGGTGCACCTCGTTCACGGTGTGGGGGTTCAGCGACAGGTACTCGTGGGTGCCGGGGGTCTTCGGCGGCCAGGGCGCGGCGACACCGATGGACGAGGGGTACGGGCGGAAGCCGGCGTTCACGGCGCTGGGGGAGGGGCTGGCGGCGGGGTGATCTCTCAGCCCACCCCGGCGTCTCAGCGTCCCGGTTCGTAGGTGAGCTGCTTGATCTGGCGGAGGGTGAGGGCCGTTTCGACGGCCTGGACACCGTCGAGGACGCTGATCCGCTCGGTGAGGTACGTGTAGAGGGTGCCCGTGCTGCGGCTGCTGACGGCCGCGACGATGTTGGCCTTGCCGGTGGTGGCCGCCGCGAAACGTACCTCGGGGTGTGCCGCGAGTGCCCGTCCGACCGCGTCGAGGGCGGACGGTGTCACGGTCAGCCAGAGCATCGCGTCGACGCTCTGGCCGAGGGGCGCGTTGTCGTGCTGCACGTCGAAGTACAGGACGCCGGTGGAGCGCAGCCGCTCCAGCCGTCGCCGTACGACCGACTCCGACTGGCCGGTGGCGGACTGGAGTTCGGCGAACGTGGCGCGGCCGTCCTGCCGCAGTACGGCGAGCAGCGCTTCGTCGGTGCCGTCGGGCTGAGGGGGCGTCGCCGTCGGTTCGACCGGGGGCGGCCGGAGGGCTTCCTCCTGCTCGGGCTCCAGGGCCCGGGTCTTGTTGAGCCAGCTCAGTGGGCCGCCGTAGAACATGTGTAGCAGGCAGTGGGCGCTGATGGAGACGATCCGGGGTGTGCGCGGGAGGCGGTTGAGGAGCAGCTCGTCGCGGTCCTTCTGGCTGCGGGGCCGCATCGCGCACAGCACCTCGGTACCGCCCGAGACCAGGTCGATGTACGAGGTGTCGGGGCGCCGGGCCAGGGCGCTCGCGAGCTGTTCGGCGACGTCGGGGGTACAGCGCAGCCGCACGATCCAGCTGGTCCGGCCGAGCAGGGTCTCGTCGGTCATGCCCAGCACCCGGAGGCCCGCCGTCGTACGCAGCCGCCGGACGCGCCGGGCCACGGTCTGGTCGGACACCCCGAGGACCTCGGCGATACGGCTGAACGGGGCCCGTCCGTCGATCTGGAGCGCCTGGAGCAGCTTGAGGTCGAGGGCGTCGAGGGTGCTGACGGCGTCGCTGGTGCCACGAGTGTCGATGGCGTCGCGGGGGCGGGGCTCCACGGGATCTCTCCTGCGGGGTGGGGGCGTGGTGGACGGGGTGGGGTGAGAGGTTCTCTCAGCGTATTGCGGCCCGCCTGTCCCGGCTGAGGACCGCCCGTGCCGGTTTCAGCTGTCTCCGGCGGGGACGGTTGCCGGGGTCTTGTCTGCGGTCAGGTCCAGCAGCTGCCGGTCGGGGGAGTGCGGGGCATGACCCTGGGCGGGGGCGCCCTGGGCGGTGGTCGGCGGTGCCGTGTGTTGCGGGCGGCGCAGCAGGACGGCTCCCACGACCGCTGCCAGCAGGGTCAGCGCCGCCGAGACGATGAGGCAGAGCCGCAGTCCGTCGACGAACGCCTCGGACAGGGCGGCCAGGACCCGGGGTGTGTCCACGCCCAGGTCGAGTCCGCCGACCGCGCTCAGCCCGCCGGAGTCGGCGACCGCGGTGACGTGCCGGACCGTCGTCCCGGTCAGACCCGCGTCACGCAGGTGGCCGGGCAGGACGTCGACGGCCCTGGCGGAGAGAAGGGTGCCCAGTACGGCGGGGCCGAGGGCGCCGCCGACCTGGCGGAGGGCGTTGTTGCCGGCCGCGGCCATGCCTGCCTGGTGGAACGGCACCGAACTGACGGCCGTGGCGGTCATCGGCGTGATGACGAGGGCCAGGCCGAAGCCGAGCAGGGCCAGCCGCCAGGAGAGCGAGCCGAACGACGTGTCCGTGCCGATGGCGGTGAGCGACAGCAGCGCACCGGAGCTGATCACCAGGCCGCCGGGGATCAGTACCCGGGGGGATACGCGGTGCATCAGACGCCCGACCGGGGCGCCGAGCAGCAGCGGCATCATGGTCACCATCAGCAGCCGGTAGCCCGCTTCGAGGGTGCTGAGCTGCTGCACGATGCCGAAGTAGAGGCTGAGGGCGAAGAAGAAGCCGATCAGGCCGAGGAAGCTGATCATGGCGATGAGGGTGGTGGCGGTGAAGGCCGGGCTGCGGAACAGCGTCAGGTCCAGCATCGGGTCGGCGCTGTGCCGCTCCACCATGACGAACGCGACCGCGCCGACCAGAGCGGTGGACAGGGCGACCATGACCTTCGGGTCGGTGAAGGACGTGACGCCGCCCTCGATGATCCCGTACACCAGCGCGGTGATCGTCAGCGCGGCGGTGGCCTGGCCGGGCCAGTCCAGGCGGCGCGTGCCCGGGGCGCGGGAGTCGGTCAGCAGCTTCGCGGCGAAGGCCATCGCGAGCAGCGAGGCCGGCACGGGCAGCAGATAGATCCAGCGCCAGGCGAAGTGTTCGAGGATCGTCCCGCCGATGAGGGGGCCGAGGGCCAGCGCCGCCATGAGCGCGGTCGCCCACAGGCCGATGAACTTCCCGCGCTCACGCGGGTCGGGGACGGCGTGGCTGATCAGCGCGAGCGTCGTGGGCAGCAGGGCGGCGGCCCCCAGTCCGGCGAACGCCTGCCCGACCCAGACGACCTGGACGGACTGCGCGCACAGCGCGATCAGGGCGCCCAGGGCGCTGAACGCGAGCCCGGCCTGGAACACCTGCTTCCGGCCGTGTACGTCCCCGAACACACCGGCGGTCAGGATGAGGGCGGCCATGGGCAGCACGAACGCGTCGGACACCCAGGACAACTGCGAGGTCGAGGTGTCCAGGGCCCGCTGGATGGCGGGCAGACTCGCCGAGACGGTGGTCACCGGCAGATAGGCGACGAACACACCGACGCAGGCCATGACGAGCGTGACGGCTCGCCGTTCCTGCGGTGCGTTCGCCTTGGTCGGGACGGTCACGGGGTTCCCCCTTGGGCGCCGGGCGCCGGGCGCGGCGGTAGCTGGCTGGCTTTCGGCCGCAACCTTCCGCCGGGCGGGGGCCGGGATCCAGCCACGGACGCCGGATCACGGGAATCCGACATCGGGGAGGTGGGGGAGGGGGATTTCCGACATGGGTCGGGTACTGGTACGGGTACGGGGCGGCCGCCGCAGCGCGGCGGCGGACATCGATGGGCGTCGGACCAGGCGAAACGCGTCGCTCTTCAGCGGGCCTGTCCTGGATGCAATGCACAGCTAAATTCCCGGCAATGATTGCGGATCGCCGGCCCCGTGGAGCGGGTTCGGCGTGGCGGCGGCGTCGACCTCCCCGATAGCTTCGATCTCTTGATCGCACTGTTGTTTCACGGGGGACCGTCATGAGTGACCTGCGGCTCGACGACACCATATTCGCGGACCTGAAGAAGACCTTCTCCTCCATCAGCGACCGTATGGAGGCGACCCGGCGCAGTCTGCGCAGCGCGGACGCCTCGTGCGTCGGCCAGAGCGGACTCGTCGAGGACGTACAGGACTTCGCCGACGACTGGGGCTACGGCATCAAGCAGCTCGGCAAGCACACCCAGGGTGCCGTGAAGATGATCGACAAGATCGCCGAGACCTTCGACGGGCTCGACCTGGAGCTGGCCGAGTCCCTCAAGGCCGCCAAGGCCTCCAAGAAGGGCAAGTGACCGTGGCCGGTCAGCGGATCGTCCCGCCGAGCATAGGTTGGGACCCCACCCCGGGAGACGTCGAGGACACCCGGGAACTCGCCAGGCGGCTCGGCAAGCTGGCGAGCGAACTGGGCACCGCACTGGGGGAGTTGGAGCGAATCGAGTGCGGCGCCTGGAAGGGCAGGACCGCGATCGCGTTCACGGAGTACATAGGCGAGGACGTCACCCCGCTCATCCGCAAGAGCCACGACTCCTTCGACAAGGCCTCGCGCGCCCTGCACAAGTGGGCGGGCGAACTCCAGGACTTCCAGGACGAGACGGACCGCCTGGACAAGTCGGCGAAGGAGAAGCTCGACGCCAAGTCGGATGCCGAGGGCAAGGCCGGCGCCAACGGCAGTGACGAACTGGGTAAGGCCTCCGGCGACGTGGACAACGTCATCCGCAAGGTCCACGAACTCGAAGACCGCTACCGGCGGGCCGCCGGCCACATCAGCAAGGAGCTGGACAAGGCCGCCGACATCGCCCCCGACGAGCCCGGCTTCTGGGACAAGCTCGGCACGGGCATCGCCGACGCGTGGGGCGCCACGGGGGACTGGCTGAAGGACCACGCGGACCTGATCAAGGAGATCGGCGACGTACTGAGCCTGGTCAGCAGCGCCCTGGGTGTCCTCGCCATCATCACCGCCCCCTTCGAACCGATCGGAGCGATCTTCGCCGCTGCGGCGATGATCACGAGCGGGGCCGCGCTGTTGTCCCACGTGGTGGCCAAGGCGGCTGGTGCGGACGTCGGTTGGGCCGACATCGGGTTCGACGCGCTGGGCATCCTGCCTGGTGTGAAGGGGCTCACGGGGACTGCTGAGCTGGTCAAAGGTGCCGATTCCACGGTGCGTGCCGCCGAGCTGGGCCGGGGTCTTGTCGGGACGAAGAACGCCAGCAAGCTGTTCGTTCTCTTCGGTCCGTCGAAGCTTGTCCCCGTCGTAAAGCTCGGCGACGAGGGTGGCCGTATGGCTCTCGCCGTCGAGAGCGGACTGCAGAACGTCCGCAAGGGCCAGTGGCTCGGCACCCAGGGCATCAACCTCGTGGGATCCAAGCTGCCGTTCATCAAGAGCGCCGAAGACATCATCGCGCCGATGGGGAAGGCGGGCCGCGCCCTGGACGCGACCATCAAGGGGGCGCTCACCGGCAACAAGGCGCACACCATCGCGACCAACGACTACGGGAACTGAGCACCACGGTATGGACAACGCGGAAGAACTCCGGGTGCTGGGCGTGGAAGGTATGGCGCTGCCGCCCATGAGCATCCACCTGCCCGACGGAATGCACGCGATCGAGGTCTCCGCAGACGAGACCGAACGGACCGCAGCCGTAATGGAGTTGGTCCGGGAGATCTACCCGCAGGGCGAGGAACCCCTGTGGGAGGCGATGGGTGCTCTGTACGGTGCCACGGCACAGGAGATGGCATCGGGCGGCGTCTCGTTCTTCGGAATCGGGCTGTACGACATCGGGGACGGCGGCGGTGTGGCGCACTGCTCGCTCACCGTGGCGGTGTTCGAGTCCGGGGCGGCGGACCCGGACGTCGTCGCTCAGGGCATCTTCGCGACGCTGGGCCCGGACCCCCTGCGGGACGTGACGTGGCTGGACCTGCCCTGTGGACCGGCGGTGTCGGTGATCTCCTTCCGCAAGCTCGTCGTGGACGGCCAGTACACGAGGAGCGGAAGCGACGAGGAACTGACGATGGGGCAGATTCAAGTGCACGTCCCTTTCTCGACGGGCCCCTACACCGCTGTGATCACCTTGGACACGGCCTCTGTGGAACAGTGGGACGAGTTCACGCACGCCATTGCCGGAATCGTCGGATCGCTGGAATTCCTGGAATCCCCCAGCACAGGAGAGATGACGTACTGATGGACTGGAATCCCGCCGCCGACGAAGACCAGCTCCTCCGTATCACCGTCAAATTCGCGACCGGTTTGGCGCCCGCGGTCTCCGGCAGCAGATGGTTCCGGGACGCCGAGCGCAACGACATCCAGGGTGAGCTGACCGGATGGCCTGTCGGCCCCGTCTTCACTCCGGGCATGGCGAGCGACCAAACCGCGCGCCGGGTGGGCCGCGGCTTCCTCTTCGCCATCCCGGTGATCGCGAACATCATCGCCAACATCGGCGGAGCCGGCGGGTCCCCCTTCGGCAGCGGTGCCGGATCGGGCAAGCCGGAGGAACCGGAGAACGAGGTCGACGACTTCCCGGTGATGTGGGCCGCCCCCGGTACCCTCGCCCGTACGGTGCCGTGGGAGCTCGATCCCGGGCGCAGCCCTGAGGGTTACGTCACCGACCTTGTGCTGACCAGTCGACGACTGCTCTTCCTCGACGAAGTCGGTGTCCTGGCGGAGTTTCCACGGGAGTCCATCGCCGGGGCCCGGCAAATGGAGTTCAGCCGGATCAGTGCGGATATGCGGCTCACGTTTGTCGATGACTCCTGGATTCGCCTCTTCACGGGTAACCCCACAAACGCTGAGAGGCTCGCCGGGATTCTCAGCGGATCCGTACAGGCAGTTCCCGAACGTGCCCTTACGGAGGCACAGCGCGAGCGGGTGTCCCGCTTCATGGCCAACCTGCGCGGCGCCGTACAGCCGCCCGTGTTCACCAGGTACCCCAGCGGGATCGTCCGCGTAGAAGTCTGCCTCCGTTCCAAGGGCGGAAAGGATCTCGTCGACGTGACGGGGATCCTGATGGACGACGAGGGCGAACCGTCTCCCCCGAAACCAGGCGACCTGTAGGCCTTTCCTCCCCCACCTCACCCCACCCCGCACTCCGCCCAGACCGTCTTCCGAGGACGCGGCCCCAACCCCACTCCCCACCGGTCCGCCAACGCCTCGACGATCACCAGCCCCCGCCCCGACTCGCTGTCCGGCGCCACCTCCCGTACCCCAGGCAACAGGTCGTCCCGCGTGTCCGTCACCTCGATGCGGAGGGTGGTGCCGATGACGTACAGCATGAGCCGGAAATCGCGTCCCGGTACGCGCCCGTGGGTCACCACGTTCGCCGCGAGTTCGGCGACGAGGTGCTCTGCCGGGTCCAACGGGAGCCCCCAGTCGCGGAGTTGCTGAGCCGCGAGCATGCGGGCCTGTCGGGCGCCACGGGGCGTGGGCGGCAGAAGCGCGCTGAAGTTGCGGATGTGGCCGGTGTGTTGGGTCCGGCGATCGGCGGTTTCCTGATTCATGTCACTCAGAGTGGCCGACCGTGCTTGCCTTGACGTGCGGTGACGCCGGTGCGTATCCGCGCTGTCCGATTCTTGTCTCGCTCTGTCTCGGCTGTCTCGGATGACCTGCGGGTACGGGTGCGCGTTGGAGGTGGGTGGGCATGAACAGCGAGAACGAAGGTGTGGACGAGTCCGGATGGGATCTCGAACCCGGTGACGAGAGTGCGCCGTTGATCGAGGCGGTCGGTCGACTCGTCAGGTTCTGCCGGGAGCAGGCCGGTATGCGGGTGGCCGACTTCGCCCAGGCGATGGGGTACGGCGAGGACATGATCCGCAAGATCGAGCGCGGGGCCCGGATCCCGAGGGTGGAGTTCCTGGACCGGGCCGACGATGTCCTGAACGCGCATGGACATCTGCGGGCGTTCATGGAGGACGTGGAGAAGGCTCAGTACCCGAAGAAGGTGCGTGAGCTGAAGCAGATGGAGGATCGGGCCGTTGAGATGCTGCTCTACAGCAACCACAACGTCCACGGGCTGCTGCAGACGCGGGAGTTCGCGCAGGCGCTGCTCGGAACATGGCGGCCAAAGCTCTCGGCGGAGGACCTGGACCGGGCGGTCGCGGGGCGCATGGCGAGGCAGGTAATCCTCCAGCGGGAACCTGCTGCGGAGCTCAGTTTCGTACAGGAACAGGTGACTCTTGAACGCCCGATCGGCGGGACAATGGTGCTACGCCGACAGCTCGAACACCTGCTGGAGGTTGCCCAGTTGCCGAATGTCGAGTTCCAGGTGATGCCGACGACGCGCGCGGATCACCCGGGAACAAGCGGGCGCATCCAGGTGCTGAAATTCGGGGACGGTACGGGAGCCGGGCGCACCGACGACGAGTTCGGCGGACGACCGGTCTCCAGCCCGAGGCAGCTCCAGATCCTAGAACTGCGGTATGGCATCATCCGGACTCAGGCGCTCTCCCCGGGGGAGTCGCTGGCCTTCATCGAGCAAGCGCTGGGAGCACTATGAGCGCCACGGAACTCCACTGGTTCAAGAGCAGCTACAGCGACAGCAGCAACCCCAGCGACTGCGTCGAGATAGCCACAGCCCCCGCTGCCGTCCACGTCCGTGACTCCAAAGCCCCCCAGGGCCCCCGCCTCACCCTCGCCCCCACCACCTGGGCCGAGTTCATCCCGTACGCGTCCGGCAGTTGATCACACCGGTGTAGCCTTTCCGATTCCTTTACACATCGGAGAGGCCTGAATGAACCGAAGACGTACCGCCGCCGTGATCGCGACAGCCGGAGCCCTCGCGCTCTCGGTGCTCAACGCCCCGGCCGCGCAGGCGGCGGACACGGGCATCGTCGTGTCGGACCTCGTCATCAACAACGGCAAGCCGGTGGTGGTCGGCACATCGCGGGTGGTGGAACCGTCCTTCACCTTCGATATGGCCCTGCCTCCGGGCTACGACACGAACCACCCGCTCCGCTATGACGCGCAACCCTTCCTGTACCAGCGAAGCGTTCTGTCTCCCGAGATACAGCTGAGCCTCAGGACCTGCTACGAGGTCACCCTCAAGAAGGCCCATTGCGAGGGCACGCTGTCCATCGACCCCGATCCGTCGCAGAAGCAGATCGATTCCAACAGTGACGCCACCAAGTGGAAGATCGGCGTGGCCCTCACGCTGTTCAAGGGCAACGGCGAAGTGGTCCAGGAGGTCGAGACAAGGCCCGGAGGTGTCTCTCTGAGGCGTGCCGCGAAGCTCTCCGTCGCCGACGTCACCCCCGAGCCGGTAGCCAAGGGCAAGAAGATCACCGTCGCGGGCAAGCTGACCCGGGCGAACTGGAGCACCCACAAGAACGGCCCCTACGCCGGCAGCACGGTGAGTCTCCAGTTCCGCGCCAAGAACGCCACGACGTTCAAGACGCTCAAGAAGGTCACCACCAACAGCGCGGGTGCCCTCCATACCACGGTCACCGCTTCCACCGACGGGTTCTTCCGGTGGGTGTATCTCGGGAACACGACCACCGGTACCGCGACCAGCGGCCAGGACTACATCGACGTGCGCTGATCGTCGTACGGCGTCGGCAGGACCCTTGGGGAACGGCCGGGTCCCAGGACGACCACAGGATATTGTGGCGGGTGCCGTCGGTCATGACCACCTCCAGGCCGGAGGTGGTCACCCCGCCGTGCAGGCGCGCTGCGGCCATTCCCGCGAACGGGATCAGCTTGTTCGGGGGATGGGCGGCCAAGGCGGTCGCCGGGTCGTGGGCGATGAGCCGGTATGGGTCCCGTGGGGTGAGACCGGAGCCGCCGGAGTTCGTCAGCGTCGTCAGGAAACCGCTGCTGACGCGCAGCAGGCCCTCGGTGAGCAGCCACAGCTCGCCGTGGGTCCAGTCCAGCCGGCCGGTCGTGCACGTGCTGGTCAGCAGGCGGGCCTGGAGCAGGCGTACGCGGGCGGTGCGGGCCACCGATCGCGTCAGTAGCGCGCTCCACGCGTCGAGGGACGGGATCCGGTGGCGTTCTCCGAGCGGCTCGGCCGTCGAGGGGAAGAAGACCGGCGCCCGGCTGGCTTCACGCAGCTCCACGGTGAGCTGGACCGGCCTGGCGGATACTCGATCCGTACGGCCAGGGCGCCGGCAGTCCCTGCGCACAGGGCGTCCGAGGCCTGTGGGCCTTCCGCTCGTCAGGCCCGTCTGTGCGATTTCAGGTGGGCCGTCACCATGCTCAGGTGCATGCCATGCGTCACGTCAGGATCATGGTCGACGACGTCGGCCGGGGGACACGCCCCGGCCGGGTTTGACCTACGTCACTCCGGGGGTATTGTCTCCCGCTCGATTGGCGGAGTGCCTGCCCCGTATGGCAGACTGCCCTAGTTGCTCGGTCGAGTTGTCGATGCTGCGCGCCTCCCGCCGGGAGGACCGAAAGCGAGTCCCACAGTACTCGTCGCCCAATCTGTCGTAAGGCAGCGCTGGGGCGGACGTACGGGAATCTTTCGGGAAGTGTCAGTGCGGCGCCGGCCAGGCATCCGGTGGGTTCGCGTCAGGAGAATTTGACGCAGTCGCCCCCGGCCCGCGGTTCCGGAAGGGCCGTGCTTCCCGTGCAGGGACGTCTCATATGGGACATCCATGTCGGTGAGAGCGCGACACACCCGACCGCGTGGGTCGGACAAGTGGGCGATGAGTGAGTACGGAACACCGGGTTCCAGAGCGTACGAAGAGACAGGACTACTGAGTAGCCATGGCGGGACAGAAGATCCGCATCCGGCTCAAGGCCTACGACCACGAGGTCATCGATTCCTCGGCGAAGAAGATCGTCGAGACGGTGACACGCACTGGTGCGTCGGTCGCGGGCCCGGTGCCGCTGCCCACTGAGAAGAACGTGTACTGCGTCATCAAGTCGCCGCACAAGTACAAGGACTCGCGCGAGCACTTCGAGATGCGCACGCACAAGCGCCTGATCGACATTCTCGACCCGACGCCCAAGACCGTTGACTCTCTGATGCGACTCGACCTCCCGGCCGGTGTCGACATCGAGATCAAGCTCTAGGGGACGGTGATCTGAGAATGGCTAAGCAGATCAAGGGAATCCTGGGCGAGAAGCTCGGCATGACGCAGGTGTGGGACGAGAACAACCGTGTTGTTCCCGTCACCGTCGTCAAGGCCGGTCCGAACGTCGTGACCCAGGTCCGTACGAATGACTCCGACGGCTACGAGTCGGTCCAGATCGCCTTCGGCGAGATCGACCCTCGCAAGGTGAACAAGCCCCTCAAGGGTCACTTCGCCAAGGCTGACGTCACCCCCCGCCGCCACCTCGTCGAGATCCGTACCGCTGACGCCAGCGAGTACACCCTCGGCCAGGAGATCACCGCCGAGACCTTCGAGGCCGGCATCAAGGTGGACGTGACCGGCAACAGCAAGGGCAAGGGCTTCGCCGGTGTCATGAAGCGTCACAACTTCAAGGGACTCGGCGCCGGCCACGGTGTCCAGCGCAAGCACCGCTCCCCCGGCTCGATCGGTGGCTGTGCCACCCCCGGCCGTGTGTTCAAGGGCGTCCGCATGGCGGGCCGCATGGGCAACGAGCGGGTCACCACCCAGAACCTGACCGTCCACGCCGTTGACGCGGAGAAGGGTCTGCTGCTCATCAAGGGCGCGATTCCTGGTCCGAACGGCGGCCTCGTCCTGGTCCGCACCGCGGCCAAGGGGGCCTGAGGTACCGATGAGCACTGTTGACATCCTTTCGCCCGCTGGCGAGAAGGCCGGAAGCGTCGAGCTCCCCGCGGAGATCTTCGACGTAGAGAAGATCAGCATCCCGCTGCTTCACCAGGTCGTCGTCGCACAGCTGGCCGCTGCCCGTCAGGGCACGCACAAGACCAAGACCCGCGCCGAGGTCCGTGGTGGCGGTAGGAAGCCCTACCGTCAGAAGGGCACCGGCCGCGCCCGTCAGGGTTCGACCCGTGCGCCGCAGTTCGCGGGCGGTGGCGTCGTTCACGGCCCCACCCCGCGTGACTACTCGCAGCGGACCCCGAAGAAGATGAAGGCCGCGGCCCTGCGCCACGCCCTCACCGACCGGGCCCGTAACGCTCGCATCCACGTCATCACCGGCGTGATCGAGGGCGACACCCCCTCCACCAAGGCCGCGAAGAGCTTCCTCGGCAAGGTCAGCGAGCGCAAGAACGTGCTCCTGGTCATCGAGCGCTCCGACGAGGCCGGGCTGCTTTCGGCCCGCAACCTGCCCCAGGTGCACATCCTGGACCCGGGCCAGCTGAACACGTACGACGTTCTCGTCTCGGACGACGTGGTCTTCACCCAGGCCGCTTTCGAGTCCTTCGTGTCCGGCCCCAAGGCCACTGACACCGAAGGGAGCGAGGTCTGATGGCGATCCGTCACCCCGCCATTGCCTCCAAGGCGGCCAAGGTCGCCAAGGCCGCGCGCGTCGCCAAGGCGAAGCGCCACGAGGCCGAGGGCAAGAACACCGTCGTCACGCCGATCAGCAAGTCGTTCACGGACCACCGTGACGTCCTGCTGAAGCCGGTCGTGTCGGAGAAGAGCTACGCGCTCATCGACGAGAACAAGTACACGTTCATCGTCGCTCCCGGCAGCAACAAGACCCAGATCAAGCAGGCCGTCCAGGCGGTCTTCTCGGTCAAGGTCACCGGGGTCAACACGATCAACCGCATCGGCAAGCGCAAGCGCACCAAGAGCGGTTTCGGTAAGCGAGCTGACACCAAGCGCGCGATCGTGACCCTCGCCGAGGGCGACCGTATCGACATCTTCGGCGGTCCGGCCGCGTAAGCGGGTCGGATCGTCCGATATCGGACGAGGACTGAGAAATGGGAATCCGCAAGTACAAGCCGACTACGCCGGGCCGCCGTGGCTCCAGCGTCGCCGACTTCGTCGAGGTCACGCGGTCCACGCCGGAGAAGTCGCTGGTTCGCCCCCTGCACAGCAAGGGCGGCCGTAACAATTCCGGTCGTGTGACCGTTCGCCACCAGGGTGGCGGACACAAGCGCGCCTACCGCGTGATCGACTTCCGTCGTCACGACAAGGACGGCGTGCCGGCGAAGGTCGCGCACATCGAGTACGACCCCAACCGCACCGCGCGCATCGCGCTGCTGCACTACGCGGACGGCGAGAAGCGCTACATCCTCGCCCCCCGCAACCTGTCGCAGGGTGACCGCGTCGAGAACGGTCCTGGGGCCGACATCAAGCCGGGCAACAACCTGGCGCTCCGCAACATCCCGGTCGGTACCACGATCCACGCGATCGAGATCCGTCCCGGTGGCGGCGCCAAGTTCGCCCGCTCCGCCGGTGCCTCGGTGCAGCTGCTGGCGAAGGAGGGCACGATGGCCCACCTTCGTATGCCCTCCGGTGAGATCCGCCTGGTCGACCAGCGCTGCCGCGCCACGGTCGGCGAGGTCGGCAACGCCGAGCAGAGCAACATCAACTGGGGCAAGGCCGGCCGCAAGCGCTGGCTTGGCGTCCGTCCGACCGTTCGCGGTGTGGCGATGAACCCGGTTGACCACCCGCACGGTGGTGGTGAAGGCAAGACCTCCGGTGGACGTCACCCGGTCTCGCCGTGGGGTCAGAAGGAGGGTCGTACTCGTTCGCCGAAGAAGGCTTCGAACAAGTACATCGTCCGCCGCCGCAAGACGAACAAGAAGCGCTAGGAGCGGGTTTAGATGCCGCGTAGTCTCAAGAAGGGGCCCTTCGTCGACGACCACCTCATCAAGAAGGTGGACGTACAGAACGAAGCCGGTTCCAAGAACGTCATCAAGACCTGGTCCCGTCGCTCGATGATCATCCCGGCCATGCTCGGCCACACGATCGCGGTGCACAACGGCAAGACCCACATTCCGGTGTTTGTCACCGAGTCGATGGTCGGCCACAAGCTCGGCGAGTTCTCGCCGACGCGCACCTTCCGGGGTCACGTCAAGGACGACCGGAAGTCGAAGCGCCGCTAACGCGGGGTGGAATCGACCATGACAGACACTGGAAGGACAACCATGGAAGCCAGGGCCCAGGCGCGGTACATCCGCGTCACGCCCATGAAGGCCCGCCGAGTGGTGGACCTTATCCGTGGCATGGATGCCACGGAGGCTCAGGCGGTCCTGCGTTTCGCCCCGCAGGCCGCGAGCGTGCCGGTCGGCAAGGTGCTTGACAGCGCCATCGCCAACGCCGCACACAACTACGACCACACCGACGCCGACAGCCTCGTCATCACTGAGGCGTACGTCGACGAGGGTCCGACCCTGAAGCGGTTCCGTCCGCGTGCCCAGGGCCGCGCCTACCGGATCCGCAAGCGGACCAGCCACATCACCGTGGTCGTCAGCAGCAAGGAAGGTTCCCGGTAATGGGCCAGAAGGTAAACCCGCACGGGTTCCGACTCGGCATCACCACCGACTTCAAGTCGCGTTGGTACGCCGACAAGCTGTACAAGGACTACGTCGGTGAAGACGTCGCCATCCGTCGGATGATGACGTCCGGCATGGAGCGCGCCGGCATCTCGAAGGTCGAGATCGAGCGCACCCGTGACCGCGTCCGCGTCGACATCCACACCGCGCGTCCGGGCATCGTCATCGGTCGCCGCGGCGCCGAGGCCGACCGTATTCGCGGCGACCTGGAGAAGCTGACCAAGAAGCAGGTCCAGCTCAACATCCTCGAGGTCAAGAACCCCGAGCTCGACGCTCAGCTGGTCGCTCAGGCCGTTGCCGAGCAGCTGTCCTCCCGCGTCTCCTTCCGGCGTGCCATGCGTAAGAGCATGCAGTCGTCGATGAAGGCCGGCGCCAAGGGCATCAAGATCCAGTGCGGTGGCCGTCTCGGCGGCGCCGAGATGTCCCGCTCGGAGTTCTACCGCGAGGGCCGTGTGCCCCTGCACACCCTCCGCGCGAACGTCGACTACGGCTTCTTCGAGGCCAAGACGACCTTCGGCCGTATCGGTGTGAAGGTCTGGATCTACAAGGGCGACGTCAAGAACATCGCCGAGGTCCGCGCCGAGAACGCTGCAGCCCGTGCGGGTAACCGCCCGGCCCGCGGCGGTGCCGGTGGCGGCAGCGACCGTCCGGCCCGTGGTGGTGGCCGTGGTGGCGAGCGTGGCGGCCGCGGCCGCAAGCCGCAGCAGGCTCCCGCTGCCGAGGCCCCCAAGGCCGAGGCTCCGGCGGCTGCCGCTCCGGCTGCTGAAAGCACCGGAACGGAGGCCTGACCGAAATGCTGATCCCCCGTAGGGTCAAGCACCGCAAGCAGCACCACCCGAAGCGCCGTGGCATGTCCAAGGGCGGTACGACGGTCTCGTTCGGCGAGTACGGCATCCAGGCCGTCACGCCGGCTTACGTGACCAACCGCCAGATCGAGGCCGCGCGTATCGCGATGACCCGCCACATCAAGCGTGGCGGCAAGGTCTGGATCAACATCTACCCGGACCGCCCCCTCACGAAGAAGCCTGCCGAGACCCGCATGGGTTCCGGTAAGGGTTCTCCCGAGTGGTGGATCGCGAACGTGCACCCGGGTCGGGTCATGTTCGAACTGTCATACCCCAACGAGAAGATCGCTCGTGAGGCCCTCACTCGCGCAGCCCACAAGCTGCCGATGAAGTGCCGGATCGTCAAGCGCGAGGCAGGTGAAGCGTGATGTCGGCCGGTACCAAGGCGTCCGAGCTGCGCGAACTGGGTGACGAGGAGCTTCTCAACAAGCTCCGCGAAGCCAAGGAAGAGCTGTTCAACCTCCGCTTCCAGGCGGCGACCGGTCAGCTCGAGAACCACGGTCGGCTCAAGGCCGTCCGTAAGGACATCGCGCGGATCTACACCCTGATGCGTGAGCGCGAGCTGGGCATCGAGACGGTGGAGAGCGCCTGATGAGCGAGAGCAACGTGACTGAAGAGACCAAGACGAGCCGCGGTTTCCGCAAGACCCGTGAGGGTCTGGTCGTCAGCGACAAGATGGACAAGACCGTCGTCGTCGCCGTCGAGGACCGCGTCAAGCACGCGCTGTACGGCAAGGTCATCCGCCGTACGAACAAGCTCAAGGCTCACGACGAGCAGAACGCTGCCGGCGTCGGCGACCGGGTCATCATCATGGAGACCCGTCCGCTGTCCTCGTCGAAGCGCTGGCGCATCGTCGAGATCCTCGAGAAGGCCAAGTAAGTCCTCCTGCGGGCATCCTCGCAGGGAAGTTCCGCCAGGCTCGGTGAGCTCCGTAGAACAACACCTGCGGAGCTCGCCGGGAACCGGCAGACAATCAGGAGATAGACGTGATCCAGCAGGAGTCGCGACTGCGTGTCGCCGACAACACTGGTGCGAAGGAAATCCTTTGCATCCGTGTCCTCGGTGGCTCCGGTCGCCGCTACGCGGGCATCGGCGACGTCATCGTCGCCACCGTCAAGGACGCGATCCCCGGCGGCAACGTGAAGAAGGGTGACGTCATCAAGGCGGTCATCGTTCGCACCGTCAAGGAGCGCCGCCGTCCCGACGGCTCGTACATCCGCTTCGACGAGAACGCCGCCGTTGTTCTCAAGAACGACGGCGACCCTCGTGGCACCCGTATCTTCGGCCCGGTGGGCCGGGAGCTGCGCGAGAAGAAGTTCATGAAGATCATCTCGCTCGCGCCGGAGGTGCTGTAAGCATGAAGATCAAGAAGGGCGACCTGGTTCAGGTCATCACCGGTAAGGACAAGGGCAAGCAGGGCAAGGTCATCGCGGCCTTCCCCCGCGAGGACCGCGTCCTGGTCGAGGGTGTCAACCGGGTCAAGAAGCACACCAAGGCCGGCCCGACCGCAAAGGGTTCGCAGGCCGGCGGCATCGTCACGACCGAGGCGCCCGTCCACGTCTCCAACGTCCAGCTGGTCGTTGAGAAGGACGGCAACAAGGTTGTCACGCGTGTCGGTTACCGCTTCGACGACGAGGGCAACAAGATCCGCGTTGCCAAGCGGACGGGTGAGGACATCTGATGACTACCACCACGACTCCGCGTCTCAAGACGAAGTACCGCGAGGACATCGCGGGCAAGCTGCGTGAGGAGTTCTCCTACGAGAACGTCATGCAGATCCCCGGCCTCGTCAAGATCGTGGTCAACATGGGTGTGGGCGACGCCGCCCGCGACTCCAAGCTGATCGAGGGCGCCATCCGCGACCTCACCACGATCACCGGTCAGAAGCCGGCCGTCACCAAGGCCCGTAAGTCCATCGCGCAGTTCAAGCTGCGTGAGGGTCAGCCGATCGGTGCCCACGTCACGCTTCGTGGCGACCGCATGTGGGAGTTCCTGGACCGCACCCTGTCGCTCGCGCTTCCGCGCATCCGCGACTTCCGTGGTCTGTCTCCCAAGCAGTTCGACGGCCGTGGCAACTACACCTTCGGTCTCACCGAGCAGGTCATGTTCCACGAGATCGACCAGGACAAGATCGACCGCACCCGGGGTATGGACATCACCGTGGTGACCACGGCGACCAACGACGCTGAGGGCCGCGCGCTCCTCCGTCACCTCGGCTTCCCCTTCAAGGAGGCGTAAGCGAGATGGCGAAGAAGGCTCTGATTGCCAAGGCTGCTCGTAAGCCCAAGTTCGGTGTACGTGGCTACACGCGCTGCCAGCGCTGCGGCCGTCCGCACTCCGTGTACCGCAAGTTCGGCCTCTGCCGCGTGTGCCTTCGTGAGATGGCTCACCGTGGCGAGCTGCCGGGCGTGACCAAGAGCTCCTGGTAATCCCGTTTTCTAGGGATTCCGGAAGCTCTCGGTAAGCAATGGGCGTGTCAGGCGCCCACCCTTTCATGGCTTAGGCTTGGAGGGTTGGGCGCCTGATTGCCGCCCGTACGACTTACTACGCCGTAGGTCCCCCGCACCGCACCCGTCCCGCCACTGAGTGAGTGGGGAGAGGGATGGCGCATCCAGGAAACCCCGGCGAGAGAGGCCGAAGGCCAATTCATGACCATGACTGATCCGATCGCGGACATGCTGACTCGTCTGCGTAACGCGAACTCGGCATACCACGACGACGTCGCGATGCCGCACAGCAAGATCAAGTCGCACATCGCGGAGATCCTCCAGCAGGAGGGCTTCATCACGGGCTGGAAGGTCGAGGACGCCGAAGTCGGCAAGAAGCTCGTCCTCGAGCTGAAGTTCGGCCCGAACCGTGAGCGCTCCATCGCGGGCATCAAGCGGATCTCCAAGCCCGGTCTCCGGGTTTACGCGAAGTCCACCAACCTGCCGAAGGTGCTCGGCGGCCTGGGCGTGGCGATCATCTCCACGTCTCACGGTCTCCTCACCGACAAGCAGGCCGGCAAGAAGGGCGTAGGCGGAGAAGTCCTCGCCTACGTCTGGTAGAAGGGAACGGAGGAAACAGCTATGTCGCGTATTGGCAAGCTCCCCATCACGGTTCCCGCCGGCGTGGACGTCACCATCGACGGCCGTACGGTCCAGGTGAAGGGCCCCAAGGGCTCTCTCTCTCACACCGTCGCTGCGCCGATCGACATCGCCAAGGGTGAGGACGGCGTTCTCAACGTCACCCGCCCCAACGACGAGCGTCAGAACAAGGCCCTGCACGGCTTGTCCCGCACGCTGGTGGCGAACATGATCACCGGCGTGACCCAGGGTTACGTGAAGAAGCTCGAGATCAGCGGTGTCGGTTACCGCGTGGCGGCCAAGGGTTCGACTCTTGAGTTCGCGCTCGGCTACAGCCACTCGATCACCGTCGAGGCGCCCGAGGGCATCTCGTTCAAGGTCGAGAACCCGACACACTTCTCGGTCGAGGGCATCGACAAGCAGAAGGTCGGCGAGGTTGCGGCCAACATCCGCAAGCTGCGCAAGCCCGACCCGTACAAGGCCAAGGGTGTCAAGTACGAGGGCGAAGTCATCCGCCGCAAGGTCGGAAAGGCGGGTAAGTAAGCCATGGCATACGGTACGAAGATCGCTAAGGGCGACGCTTACAAGCGTGCTGCCATCAAGCGGCGTCACATCCGGATCCGTAAGAAGGTCAACGGAACGGCTGAGCGTCCCCGCCTGGTTGTAACCCGCTCGAACCGCCACATCGTGGCCCAGGTCATCGACGACATCCAGGGTCACACCCTGGCGTCGGCGTCGACCCTGGACGCTTCGATCCGCGGTAACGAGGGCGAAGACAAGTCGGCGCAGGCCGGCAAGGTCGGCGCACTCGTCGCCGAGCGCGCCAAGGCCGCGGGTGTCGAGTCCGTCGTGTTCGACCGTGGTGGCAGCCGGTACGCCGGTCGCATCGCCGCCCTGGCCGACGCCGCCCGCGAAGCCGGGCTCAAGTTCTGAGCCGCCCGTCGCGCTCGCGACTTAACTGTCGCAGCGCAGCGTAGCTAGCGGAAAAAGAGAGAGGTAATCCAATGGCTGGACCCCAGCGCCGCGGAAGCGGTGCCGGTGGCGGCGAGCGGCGGGACCGGAAGGGCCGTGACGGCGGCGCTGCTGCCGCCGAGAAGACCGCGTACGTTGAGCGCGTTGTCGCGATCAACCGCGTCGCCAAGGTTGTGAAGGGTGGTCGTCGCTTCAGCTTCACTGCGCTCGTCGTAGTGGGCGATGGCGATGGCACCGTCGGTGTCGGTTACGGCAAGGCCAAGGAGGTGCCGGCCGCGATCGCCAAGGGTGTTGAAGAGGCCAAGAAGCACTTCTTCAAGGTCCCCCGTATCCAGGGCACCATCCCGCACCCGATCACGGGCGAGAAGGCCGCGGGCGTCGTCCTGCTCAAGCCTGCTTCCCCCGGTACCGGCGTTATCGCCGGTGGCCCGGTGCGTGCTGTCCTGGAGTGCGCCGGCGTTCACGACATCCTGTCGAAGTCGCTCGGCTCGTCCAACGCGATCAACATCGTGCACGCGACCGTGGCGGCCCTCAAGGGCCTGCAGCGTCCCGAGGAGATCGCGGCCCGCCGCGGTCTGCCCCTCGAGGACGTCGCCCCCGCGGCTCTGCTCCGTGCACGTGCGGGAGCGGGTGCGTAATGGCTCGCCTCAAGGTCACGCAGACGAAGTCGTACATCGGCAGCAAGCAGAACCACCGTGACACCCTGCGGTCCCTTGGTCTCAAGGGGATCAACACCGTGGTCGTCAAGGAGGACCGCCCCGAGTTCCGCGGAATGGTTCACACCGTCCGCCACCTCGTGACGGTTGAGGAGGTCGACTGATCATGGCGGAGAACAACCCGCTCAAGATCCACAACCTCCGTCCTGCCCCGGGCGCCAAGACCGCCAAGACCCGTGTGGGTCGTGGTGAGGCGTCGAAGGGTAAGACGGCTGGACGTGGTACCAAGGGCACGAAGGCCCGTTACCAGGTTCCGGAGCGCTTCGAGGGTGGCCAGATGCCCCTCCACATGCGTCTCCCGAAGCTCAAGGGCTTCAAGAACCCGTTCAAGACCGAGTACCAGGTCGTGAACCTCGACAAGCTGGGCGCGCTGTACCCGGAGGGTGGCGAGGTCACCGTCGAGGGTCTCGTCGCCAAGGGTGCCGTTCGCAAGAACAGCCTTGTCAAGGTCCTCGGCCAGGGCGAGGTCTCCGTGGCGCTGCAGGTGACGGTCGACGCCGTCTCCGGCTCCGCCAAGGAGAAGATCACCGCCGCCGGCGGTACCGTCACCGAGCTGCTCTGAACACCACAGGCGTCTCGATGACTTGAGCGATCCCTACCGGGGATACCCCACAAATGGGGTATCCCCGGTTGGTCGTTCCTAGGAAGCTTGGTCGCCGGTAAGGTGGCCAGCACTGTCAAGTTGAGTCCGCTGTGTTCATGAGGAACTCCGGACCCCTCTCGGCTGTTAGTTATCTGTCAACGTATTCGTCGAACCTCAAAACCGTCACCTCTACGCAGTAGCGCGGGGGTCGCAGGAGGCACCGTGCTCACCGCGTTCGCCCGGGCGTTCAAGACGCCCGACCTGCGCAAGAAGCTGCTCTTCACGCTCGGCATCATCGTGGTCTATCGGGTGGGCACGCACATCCCGATCCCAGGTGTCGACTATCAGAACGTCCAGACGTGTATCGACGTCGCGAAGAACGGAAGCCAGGGCCTGTTCGGTCTGGTCAACATGTTCAGCGGCGGGGCACTGCTGCAGATCACGATCTTCGCGCTGGGCATCATGCCGTACATCACGGCGAGCATCATCCTGCAGCTGCTGACGGTGGTGATCCCGCGCCTGGAAGCCCTCAAGAAGGAGGGCCAGGCGGGCACAGCGAAGATCACGCAGTACACCCGTTACCTGACGGTGGCTCTCGCCATCCTCCAGGGCACCGGTCTGGTCGCCACCGCGCGCAGCGGTGCGCTTTTCAGCGGCTGCACCGTCGCCAGCGAGATCGTCCCGGACCAGTCGATCTTCGTGACCGTCACGATGGTCATCACCATGACCGCCGGTACCGCCATGGTCATGTGGCTCGGTGAGCTCATCACCGACCGCGGCATCGGCAACGGCATGTCCATCCTGATGTTCATCTCGATCGCCGCCACCTTCCCGTCGGCGCTGTGGGCCATCAAGACCCAGGGTGACCTGGCGGGCGGCTGGATCGAGTTCGGCACGGTCATCGCCGTCGGTCTCGTCATGGTCGCGCTGGTGGTCTTCGTCGAGCAGGCTCAGCGCCGCATTCCGGTCCAGTACGCGAAGCGCATGATCGGTCGCCGGTCCTACGGCGGCACGTCGACGTACATTCCGCTCAAGGTCAACCAGGCCGGCATCATCCCTGTGATCTTTGCCTCCTCGCTGCTCTACATTCCCGCGCTGGTCGCGCAGTTCTCCGGCGGGACTTCCGGCTGGAAGACGTGGATCGAGCAGAACCTGACCAAGGGTGACCACCCGATTTACATCGCCACCTACTTCACGCTGATCGTTTTCTTCGCGTTCTTCTACGTCGCCATCTCCTTCAACCCCGAAGAAGTAGCCGACAACATGAAGAAGTATGGTGGCTTCATCCCGGGCATCCGGGCTGGTCGGCCGACTGCTGAGTACCTGAGCTACGTACTCAACCGGATCACCTGGCCGGGTTCGCTGTACCTGGGTCTGATCGCTCTCGTACCGACGATGGCGTTGGTTGGTTTCAATGCAAACCAGAACTTCCCGTTCGGCGGGACCAGCATCCTCATCATCGTGGGTGTCGGTCTTGAGACCGTGAAGCAGATTGAGAGCCAGCTCCAGCAGCGCAATTACGAAGGGTTCCTCCGCTGATGCGAATCGTCCTCGTCGGGCCTCCTGGTGCCGGGAAGGGAACGCAAGCCGCGTTCCTCGCCAAGAACCTGTCGATCCCGCACATCTCCACGGGCGACCTCTTCCGGGCCAACATCAGCAAGCAGACGGATCTCGGGAAACTCGCGAAGTCCTACATGGACGCGGGCAACCTGGTGCCGGACGAGGTCACGATCGCGATGGCCAAGGACCGCATGGAGCAGCCCGACGCGGTGAACGGCTTCCTGCTGGACGGCTTCCCGCGGAACGTCTCGCAGGCCGAGGCGCTGGACGAGATGCTGAAGGCCGAGTCCATGAAGCTGGACGCGGTCCTCGACCTGGAGGTCCCCGAGGACGAGGTGGTCAAGCGCATCGCCGGCCGCCGCATCTGCCGTAACGACTCGGCGCACGTCTTCCACGTGACGTACCAGCCGCCGAAGGCCGAGGGCGTCTGTGACGTCTGCGGTGGCGAGCTGTACCAGCGGGACGACGACTCCGAGGAGACGGTCCGCAAGCGGCTGGAGGTCTACCACACCCAGACCGAGCCGATCATCGACTACTACAAGGTCCAGGGCCTCGTGGTGACGATCTCGGCGCTGGGCAAGGTGGAGGACGTCACGGGCAAGGCGATGGCCGCGCTGAAGGGTGACGGCGAGGGCGAGTAGCTCTTCTTCCCTTCCGGGTTTTACGTCGGACAGCCGCGGTTCCCTGTCAGGGGACCGCGGCTGCTGCGTTGGGGTGGGGCCCGTATCGTTGGCTCGGTAGTTCCTTGGCTTGTTGGTTCCTTGGCTGTTGTGTGTCCGTTCGTTTCCCCGACTGGTCGGTTCAGGAAAGGCCGTAGTTCCCATGGTGCAGATCAAGACCCCCGAGCAGATCGCCAAGATGCGCGAGGCGGGGCTTGTCGTCGCCGCCATCCACGCGGCCACTCGTGAGGCGGCCGTGCCGGGCGCCAGTACGAAGGATCTGGACATGGTCGCGCGGAAGGTGCTCGCGGATCACGGCGCGAAGCCGAACTTCCTCGGGTACGGCGGGTTCCCGGCCACCATCTGCACCTCCGTCAACGAGGTCGTCGTCCACGGCATCCCGTCCGACGAGGTCGTGCTGAAGGACGGGGACATCATCTCCATCGACTGCGGTGCGATCATCGACGGCTGGCACGGGGACGCGGCGTACACGGCGTTCGTGGGGTCGGGGCACGCCCCTGAGCTGATCGAGCTGTCGCGGGTGACGGAGGAGTCGATGTGGGCCGGGATCGCCGCGATGAAGGTGGGGAACCGGCTGGTCGACATCTCGCGGGCGATCGAGACGTACATCCGGCGTCAGCCGAAGGCCGGTGGCGGGCGGTACGGGATCGTCGAGGACTACGGCGGGCACGGCATCGGTACGGAGATGCACATGGACCCGCATCTGCTGAACTACGTCGAGCGCAAGCGGGGGAAGGGGCCGAAGCTGGTTCCCGGGTTCTGTCTCGCGATCGAGCCGATGGTGTCGCTGGGTACGCCGAGGACCGAGGTGCTGGCGGACGACTGGACGGTCATCACGACGGACGGGACGTGGTCGTCGCACTGGGAGCACTCTGTGGCGTTGACGGAGGCGGGGGTGTTGGTGCTTACGTCTCCCGACGGTGGGGCGGCGAAGTTGGCTGAGCTCGGGGTGACTGCGGCGCCGGATCCGCTGGCGTAGGGGGTTTCCTCGCCCCCGCCGCCCCTACCCGTCCCATCCCCAGGGGCTCCGCCCCTTCGACCCCGCCAGGGGGCGCAGCCCCCTGAACCCCCGGGCGGGGGCTGCGTCCCCTGCACCCTGCTTTGGGCTGCGCCCCCTGGCCCTGGGTGGGACTGTGTCCCTGGTCCCGGGTGGGGGTTGCGGTCGGTGGGCCGCTGGGCGGGGACTGTGTCCCCTGCACCCTGCTGTGGACTGTGTCCCCTGCACCCTGCTGTGGGCTGCGCCCCCCTGGCCCTGGGTGGGACTGTGTCCCTGGTCCCGGGTGGGGGTTGCGGTCGGTGGGCCACTGGGCGGGGGCTGTGTCCCCTGCACCCTGCTTTGGGCTGCGCCCCCTGGCACTGGTGGGGGTCGCGGTCGCTGGGTCCCCGGGTGGGACTGCCCCTGCTCCCCGCTTCGGGGGCTGCGTTCCCTGGGCCTCGGGCGAGGGTTGCGGTTGCTGGCCCCCGGGCGGGGACTGGGCCCGCCGGCCCCCGGGCGAAGACTGAGTCCCCACTGCCGGGGCTCCACCGTCGCCCCCGGGCGGTTGCTGCCCCGGGGCCCCTTGGTGGGGTCGTGTGTCGTCGTGCCGGAGGGGGAGCGCTGCCCCTGGGCCCCTGGTCGGGGGGACGGGGTCTGGGTTTCGTTCGGGCGTTCTGGTTGGCGGGTCGGCCTGTCGCTGGGTGGGTGTTGGTGTGTCGTGTTGGTTAAGGATCACGGCTGTGGGGCAGTCTTCCTCGATTCGTCTTTCCGGGTGTGCTGACGTAGACTGACTCGTCGGCTCTCGTGCACCCGCATGTCCGCATGCGCCCATCAAGGGAACGCATGAGAGTCGATCAAGGTAGTCGATTCGAAGGGCGAAGCGTGGCCAAGAAGCAAGGTGCCATCGAGATCGAGGGCACTGTCGTCGAGTCTCTTCCGAACGCCATGTTCAAGGTTGAGCTCCAGAACGGCCACCAGGTCCTGGCACACATCAGCGGCAAGATGCGTATGCACTACATCCGCATCCTCCCTGACGACAGGGTCGTGGTGGAGCTGTCTCCGTACGACCTGACGCGTGGCCGCATCGTCTACCGATACAAGTAGATCTTGCCCACGTCCCGTGCAAGCGGGGCCGCCGGCAACTGACCCGGAGAACCTCACCCCATGAAGGTCAAGCCGAGCGTCAAGAAGATCTGCGACAAGTGCAGGGTGATCCGCCGTCATGGTCGGGTCATGGTCATCTGCGAGAACCCGCGGCACAAGCAGCGCCAGGGCTGACGCACGACCCACCCTCTGCATCCGCAGAAATTCGCGCGACGCGAGCAGTACATGTTCATACGCAGAGCCCAGGTCCGGAGTTCCAATGGAGTTCCAAGAGACCTGATACCCCCGGTCGGAGGCCGGGGACCCAGTTCGTACCTCATACGGCGGCTGGGAAACGGCTTTGTGGAAGACCTCCGATCGACAACTGGAGCCATTGAATGGCACGCGTTTCCGGTGTTGACATCCCGCGCGAAAAGCGTGTGGAGGTCGCCCTCACCTACGTGTTCGGCATCGGCCGGACCCTTTCCCAGCTGACGCTGGCGGAGACGGGCATCGACCCGAACACCCGTGTTCGGGACCTCTCCGAGGAGCAGCTCGTCGCGATCCGCGAGTACGTGGACGCCAACATCAAGACCGAGGGTGACCTCCGTCGCGAGATCCAGGGCGACATTCGCCGGAAGATCGAGATCGGCTGCTACCAGGGTATTCGCCACCGCCGTGGCCTGCCCGTCCACGGTCAGCGCACCAGCACGAACGCTCGTACCCGCAAGGGCCCGCGTCGCGCCATCGCCGGCAAGAAGAAGCCGGGCAAGAAGTAGTCCTCAGCGGACAACGCTTCATCAGCGGTCTTCGCTGTAGGACCGACCACCTCCCTGTAGGAGATTTAGATGCCCCCCAAGGGTCGTCAGGGCGCTGCCAAGAAGGTGCGCCGCAAGGAAAAGAAGAACGTCGCTCATGGGCACGCCCACATCAAGAGCACGTTCAACAACACCATCGTCTCGATCACGGACCCCGCGGGCAACGTGATCTCCTGGGCCTCCGCCGGCCACGTCGGCTTCAAGGGCTCGCGCAAGTCCACCCCCTTCGCCGCGCAGATGGCCGCCGAGTCGGCCGCCCGCCGCGCGCAGGAGCACGGCATGCGCAAGGTTGACGTCTTCGTCAAGGGCCCGGGTTCGGGTCGCGAGACGGCCATCCGTTCGCTTCAGGCGACCGGTCTTGAGGTCGGCTCCATCCAGGACGTCACCCCCACCCCGCACAACGGCTGCCGTCCGCCCAAGCGCCGTCGCGTCTGACGCACGGGCGTTTGCCGGTTTGAAGTCTTGAGGTTTCGGGCGGTATGGCTCCTTGGAGCCGTATCGCCCGTACCCTTGTAGTACTAGTCGGGCATCAAATAGCGGGTGTCCATGACTGAAGGATTTCCACATGCTGATCGCTCAGCGTCCGTCCCTGACCGAAGAGGTCGTCGACGAGTTCCGCTCCCGTTTCGTCATCGAACCGCTGGAGCCGGGTTTCGGCTACACCCTCGGTAACTCCCTCCGCCGGACTCTGCTGTCCTCGATTCCGGGTGCGGCTGTCACCAGCATCCGTGTCGACGGAGTTCTGCACGAGTTCACCACCGTGCCGGGTGTCAAGGAGGACGTCACCGACCTCATCCTCAACATCAAGCAGCTCGTCGTCAGCAGCGAGCACGACGAACCGGTCGTGATGTACCTGCGCAAGCAGGGTCCGGGTCTCGTCACCGCCGCTGACATCGCGCCGCCGGCCGGTGTCGAGGTGCACAACCCCGACCTGGTCCTCGCCACGCTCAACGGCAAGGGCAAGCTGGAGGTGGAGCTGACCGTCGAGCGCGGTCGCGGCTACGTCTCCGCTGTGCAGAACAAGCAGGTGGGTCAGGAGATCGGTCGTATTCCGATCGACTCGATCTACTCGCCGGTTCTCAAGGTCACGTACAAGGTCGAGGCCACGCGTGTCGAGCAGCGCACCGACTTCGACAAGCTGATCGTCGACGTCGAGACCAAGCAGGCCATGCGTCCCCGTGACGCCATGGCGTCGGCCGGTAAGACGCTGGTCGAGCTGTTCGGGCTTGCCCGTGAGCTCAACGTCGACGCCGAGGGCATCGACATGGGTCCGTCCCCGACGGACGCAGCCCTCGCCGCTGATCTCGCGCTGCCGATCGAGGAGCTGGAGCTCACCGTTCGGTCGTACAACTGCCTGAAGCGCGAGGGCATCCACTCCGTGGGTGAGCTCGTGGCTCGTTCCGAGGCCGATCTGCTGGACATCCGCAACTTCGGTGCGAAGTCCATCGACGAGGTCAAGGCGAAGCTGGCGGGGATGGGTCTTGCGCTCAAGGACTCGCCTCCCGGGTTCGACCCGACCGCCGCGGTGGGCGCCTTCGGCGCCGATGATGACGATGTGGACGCAGGGTTCGTGGAGACCGAGCAGTACTGAGAGCTCGGGACTCACGGTTTAGTTTTGGGTGCGGGTGCGCTGTGCTTGATCGCGCAGTTCCTCGCGCCCCTTCCGGGATCGCCCCTTCGTGGCTGCTCCCGGATCTCCGACGGGTGACCGCCTGCTCGGACACTGACTCTGGTACCTGATACGGCCGGGGCAGACAACAAGGAGAAAGATCATGCCGAAGCCCGCCAAGGGTGCCCGTCTGGGCGGCAGTGCCGCGCACGAGAAGCTGCTTCTTGCGAACCTCGCGAAGTCGCTCTTCGAGCACGGCAAGATCACGACCACCGAGGCGAAGGCGCGCCGGCTGCGTCCGTACGCCGAGCGTCTGGTCACCAAGGCGAAGAAGGGTGACCTTCACAACCGCCGTCAGGTGCTCCAGGTCATCTCGGACAAGAGCATCGTGCACACGCTCTTCACCGAGATCGGCCCGCGCTACGAGAACCGCCCGGGTGGTTACACCCGTATCACCAAGATCGGTAACCGTCGTGGCGACAACGCGCCCATGGCTGTCATCGAGCTGGTGGAGGCCCTGACCGTGGCCCAGCAGGCCACCGGTGAGGCCGAGGCGGCGACCAAGCGTGCCGTCAAGGAAGACACCCTCAAGAAGGACGAGGCCGTCGAGGCCAAGTCCGACGAGGTCGTCGAGGACGCGGCTCCGGCCGAGGAGTCGAAGGACGCGTAAGCGTTCGTGTCGTAGAAGCGGGTCCGTTCCTTTCCGGGGCGGGCCCGCTTTTGTGTTGCTGAGAGGATCTCTGGGTGAGTGATGACGTAGAGCCCGGGTTCGTACGGGTGCGGCTGGACCTTTCCTACGACGGCACCGGGTTCTCCGGGTGGGCCAGGCAGCCCGGTGGACGCAGGACCGTACAGGGGGAGATCGAGGACGCCCTGCGGACGGTGACCCGGTCCGGGGAGGCCACGTACGACCTGACCGTGGCCGGGCGTACCGACACCGGGGTGCATGCGCGGGGGCAGGTCGCCCATGTCGATCTGCCGGTGGCGGTGTGGGACGAGCACCGGGAGAAGCTGCTCAAGCGGCTTGCCGGGCGGTTGCCCAAGGACGTGCGGGTGTGGCGGGCCGCCGAGGCGCCGGGCGGGTTCAACGCGCGGTTCGCCGCTCTGTGGCGGCGTTACGTCTACCGGGTCGGCGACCGGCCCGGCGGGGTCGACCCGCTGCTGCGCAGCCATGTGCTGTGGCACGACTGGGAGCTGGACGTCGACGTGATGGACGCCGCCGCCAAGTCCCTGGTCGGGGAGCATGACTTCGCCGCGTACGCGAAGAAGCGCGAGGGGGCCTCGACGGTCCGCGAGATCTTCGACTTCGGGGTACGCCGGCGGCTGGACGGCGTCGTCGAGATCGAGGTCCGCGCCGACGCCTTCTGCCACAACCAGGTGCGGTCCATGGTCGGCGCGCTGCTGTTCGTGGGCGACGGGCACCGGACGGTGGAGTGGCCGCGACGGGTGCTGGACGCGCGGGTGCGTGACAGCGCCGTGCATGTCGTACGGCCGTACGGGCTGACCCTGGAGGAGGTCGCCTACCCGGCGGACGACCAGCTCGCCGCGCGGCAGCTGCTGGCCCGGCGGGTGCGGGGCGAGGTGCACTGACGTGCCCCCCTAGGCCAGGTGGCCCACACGGCTCACGCGCGACGGCCGACGATCAGATCAGTGATCGTCGGCCGTCGGAGGGCGGGAGGAAACCTCTGGGCGTGCTACTGGCTGGCCGCCGAAGCCTGGGCCTCGCCTCGGCGCCTGATCTGGCGGAAGGCGAACTCACCCAGGTCGTCGCCCGTGGTGAAGACGGCCGTGCTCTTCGTCGTCACGTCCTTGCCGTCGGTGAAGCCGGCGATCGTGAAGTAGGCGTAGCGGCCGTACGAGTTGGTGGTCGAGCGGCAGATCGCCGAGCGGCAGAACGTCGGGACACCGCCGCCGGACAGGGACTCGACGATGCTCTTCTTGTCCGCCGTGGCCTTGACCTTCGTGGCCTGGGCCTCGGTGTCGAAGACGGCCACGCCGACCGTGACCGCGACGCCGTCCTTGCTGTACGTGACGCGCAGGAAGCGCGTGCACCTGTTGTCCTTGAGGATCTTCGGAAGGGTGTTCTTCGTCGCCGACGCGCAGTTCGCCGTGTCCGCGGTCGGGCCCTTCTTGTAGAGGCGCTCGCCCATCGTCAGCTGTGTGCCGGGGAAGAGGGTGTCCGGCGTCAGCTCCGCCGTGTCCTTCTGCACACTGGATATGAAGTCCTTCGGATCCAGCGGCGGCGGCGCGCTCGTCGGCTCGAACGACGGCACCGCCGAGGCGGTGTCGCTGGGGATGTCCGCGGTGGCGGGCAGCCCGGAGGTCGGCCTGTTGGAGGCCTGGTTGTTGCCGTCGGCGTTGACCACGGCCATGGCGACGGCGGCGCCCACGCCGACGGTGGCCACCGCGGCCGTGACGATCAGCAGGAGTCTGCGGCGTCTGTTACGCGTCTCGGACGCGTCGGCGAGCGCCGCCCAGTCGGGGGCCTGGCCGCCGCTCTGACCGCCCCACGGCTGCTGCGGGGCCCGGCCGCTCTGGTCGTCCCACGGTTGTTGCGGGGTATTCGGTTTCCAGGGATCCCACTGAGGTCCCCCCTGCCCAAAGCTCATGGGCGCATCTTAGACGCCGCGCAACCCCTGTGCCGATGCGTCTCAGACCCTTCTCATGGGCCACGGGAGCAACGGAGTCGGGGTTCCGGGTGGTTTCTCACACACCGGCCCGGACTGTCCCCCCGCGTCCTCCGCGCCCGGCGTTCCCGACCTCGTTTTGACCCGTCCGGGGCAGCGCGGGTAGCCTGGGCGTTCGTTATGCGTATCGGCTTGGTCGCTCTCAGGCGAGAAGCTCTTACGTAGGTTCCCTGGAGCAGTTTCCAGTGGGCGGCATACGGGCCTGGCTCCCGGCACTGTCGTCCCCAGCTGCACGATCGCTTCAGTGATGCCATGTGTCAGGACCCATCCACTGAAGAAGCGAAGGCTACGAAGTGCGTACGTTCAGCCCTAAGCCCGGCGACATCACTCGCCAGTGGTACGTCATCGACGCCCAGGATGTCGTCCTGGGCCGTCTGGCCACCACCGCCGCGAACATCCTTCGGGGCAAGCACAAGCCGATCTATGCGCCGCACGTCGACGCTGGTGACTTCGTCATCATCATCAACGCGGACAAGGTGCACCTCTCCGGCAACAAGAAGACCCAGAAGATGGCGTACCGCCACTCCGGCTACCCGGGTGGTCTCCGCTCCGTCCGCTACGACGAGCTTCTGGCGAAGAACCCCGAGAAGGCCGTCGAGAAGGCCATCAAGGGCATGATCCCCAAGAACACCCTGGGCCGTCAGTGCCTGTCGAAGCTGAAGGTCTACTCGGGCGACCAGCACCCCCACGCTGCCCAGCAGCCGGTGCCGTTCGAGATCACCCAGGTCGCGCAGTAGTTCCGGCCACCCCCTAAGACGTAGAGAATTCTGAGGAGAATCGTGGCCGAGACCACTGTCGAGCAGCCGCTCGACGAGAACGCCGATGTCGAGTTCGAGAACGCCGACGTCGAGAGCTACACCACCGAGTCCGAGGCGCCCGTCGCCGAGGGCGAGTACTCGGAGGCCCTTGACGGCCGCTTCGGTGACCCGCAGCCGGCCGCCGGCCTGGGCCGTCGCAAGAACGCCATCGCCCGCGTCCGGATCGTCCCGGGCACCGGCAAGTGGAAGATCAACGGTCGCACCCTTGAGGACTACTTCCCCAACAAGGTGCACCAGCAGGAAGTCAACGAGCCCTTCAAGGTGCTCGAGCTCGACAACCGCTACGACGTTGTCGCCCGCATCACGGGTGGCGGTGTCTCCGGTCAGGCCGGCGCCCTGCGCCTCGGTGTGGCCCGCGCGCTGAACGAGGCCGACGTGGACAACAACCGCGGCGCCCTCAAGAAGGCCGGCTTCCTCCGTCGTGACGACCGTGCGGTCGAGCGCAAGAAGGCCGGTCTCAAGAAGGCCCGTAAGGCCCCGCAGTACAGCAAGCGTTAATCGCTCCGCTGTTCCTGGACGTCTCGTACGTCTCAGACGTTCCGTACGTATCGCCCCGGCGGCACTTTCCGTGCTGTCGGGGCGGTTCGTTTACCGGGGGCCTTGCTTAGCACAGGCTCACGGCACAGGTTTGAGGAACGGCCCCTACAGCCTGGAAACAGGCACAGGGGATATACGTAGCCAGGTCCGGCATGGACACTCGGCACGAGCCGCACAACCCCAGCACCTTCGGAGGACACCAGTGGGACGACTCTTCGGCACGGACGGCGTGCGCGGTGTCGCCAACGCGGACCTGACAGCCGAGCTGGCTCTCGGCCTGTCCGTAGCGGCGGCCCACGTACTCGCCGAGGCGGGTTCCTTCGAGGGCCACCGGCCGGTGGCCGTGGTCGGACGGGACCCACGTGCGTCAGGAGAGTTCCTGGAGGCCGCCGTGGTCGCGGGCCTCGCCAGCGCGGGCGTCGACGTCCTGCTGGTCGGTGTGCTGCCCACCCCGGCGGTGGCGTTCCTCACCGCCGAGCTGGGAGCCGACCTCGGTGTGATGCTCTCCGCCAGCCACAACGCCATGCCGGACAACGGCGTCAAGTTCCTGGCCCGCGGCGGCCACAAACTCGACGACGAGCTGGAGGAGCGGATCGAGTCCGTCTACGAGGAGCACCGCACCGGCGCTCCCTGGGACCGTCCGACGGGCGGCGGCGTGGGCCGCGTGCGGTCGTACGACGAGGGTTTCGAGCGGTACGTCACCCATCTCGTCGGGGTTCTTCCGAACCGACTGGACGGTCTGAAGGTGGTGCTGGACGAGGCGCACGGCGCTGCCAGCCTGGTCTCGCCCGAGGCGTTCACGCGGGCCGGCGCCGAGATCGTCACCATCGGCGCGGAGCCGGACGGCCTCAACATCAACGACGGCTGCGGTTCCACCCACCTCGGCAAGCTCCAGGCCGCCGTTCTCGAACACGGGGCCGACCTCGGTATCGCCCACGACGGTGACGCGGACCGCTGCCTCGCCGTCGACCACACCGGTGCGGATGTGGACGGCGACCAGATCATGGCCGTACTCGCGCTGGCGATGCGGGAGCGGGGTGTGCTGCGGGCCGACACCGTTGTCGCCACGGTGATGTCGAACCTGGGCTTCAAGCTGGCCATGGAGCGGGAGGGGCTGTCGCTGATCCAGGCGGCGGTCGGTGACCGGTATGTGCTGGAGGAGATGAAGGAGCACGGGTACGCGCTGGGCGGTGAGCAGTCCGGGCACGTGATCATCTCGGACCACGCGACCACCGGTGACGGGACGCTGACCGGGTTGCTGCTGGCGGCTCGGGTCGCGCAGACCGGTCGTACGCTGCGGGATCTCGCGTCGGTGATGGTGCGGTTGCCGCAGGTGCTGGTGAATGTGCCGGACGTGGATCGGACCCGGGTGGGGTCGTCCGCGGAGTTGGCTTCCGCGGTGGCGGAGGCTGAGCGTGAACTCGGGGCTACGGGGCGGGTGTTGTTGCGGCCTTCCGGGACCGAGCCGTTGGTTCGGGTGATGGTCGAGGCGGCGGATATCGATCAGGCTCGGTCTGTGGCTGGGCGGTTGGCGGATGTGGTGAAGTCGGCGTTGGGGTAGTTGGCGGGGGCGGGTTCGGGGCGGGGGGTTTTGTGCGTGGCGGGCCGGCGGCTCGTTGTGGCTTGTCGCGCAGTTCCCCGCGCCCCTTGAGGGGCGCGTCCCTGTGGGCCGTGTCTCAAGAAGTTCGGGTGTTGTTTCTTTGGGTGCTCCATAGCCATTTCTGGGCCAGGAGGGTGAGGGTGGCCGCCAGGATGATGCCCAGGAGGTTCAGGAGGAGCTGTTTCGTGGAGCCCCAGGTCTGGCCCATGTCGCCGTAGCTCAGGGCCACGGCGGCGTTGGCCGCGGCGGGGATGGTGGTCACGGAGATGGCCACACCCACCAGGGCGCCGGACTTCGCCGAGGTCAGGGAGAGCGTGCCGGCGATGCCCGCGAGGGCCGCGACGACGAACGAGAACCAGTCGGGGGCGTAGACGAAGCCGGTGTTGGGGCGCGTCGCTTCCAGTTTCGCCTCGGTGAACAGGCCGACGGCGTCCATGAAGACGCTGAAACCGACCGTCACCGCCATCGCCACCGCGAAGCCCACCAGCAGGGCGATGAGTGAGCGGGCCGCCAGCCTCGGGTGGCGTTGGACGAGGGCGGTGCTCAGGCCGGCCAGGGGGCCGAACTCCGGGCCCACCGCCATCGCGCCCACGATCAGGATGGCGTTGTCGAGGACCACACCGCAGGCCGCGATCATCGTGGCGAGCGTGATGAACGAGACGTACGTGATCGAGAGCGTCGACTCCTCGTGCGTCGCCTCCGCGAGGTGCTCCCACAGGACCGCGTCCACACCCTCGCCGGGCGCGTCCTTCTCGGCCTTGTCGGCCCGCTGGGAGAGCGACAGGTCGATGTTCTCCACGGCGATGGAACCGGTCGCGTCGAGGCCCAGCTCCCGTAGCCCCGCGATGAGTTCGTCGCCCGCCTCCCGGGCCACGTCGCACATCACGACGTCCCCGGCGGGGTTGCGGGCGGCGCCGGGGAGGACGACGAGGTGGGTGGTGCCGACCGTCTTCTCGATCAGGCGGACCACGTCGTCGGTGCTGCCGGCCGGGGTGATGAGGCGTAGGTGGAGCATGGGGGCAGGGTAGCCGGGGCGTGTGTCGCGAGGGTCGCGGCGGGGCTCGCTAGAGCTTGCGCAGGCTGAGGCGTTGGACCTTGTGGTCCGGGCCCTTGCGGATGATGAGGGTGGCGCGGCCTCGGGTGGGGGCCACGTTCTCCAGGAGGTTCACCTTGTTGATGGTGCGCCAGGTGGTGCGGGCGTAGTCGAGGGCCTCCTCCTCCGACACCTGCGTGTACTTGCGGAAGTACGAAGACGGCTTCTGGAACGCCGTCTCGCGCAGGCGGCGGAAGCGGTTGAGGTACCAGCGCTCGATGTCCTCGGGGCGGGCGTCGACGTACACGCTGAAGTCGAAGTAGTCCGCGAGGCCGACGCGGGTGCGGCCGTCGCTGCCGGGGAGGGCGGGCTGGAGGACGTTCAGGCCCTCGACGATCAGGATGTCGGGGCGGCGGACCGTGAGCTTCTCGCCGGGGACGATGTCGTAGATGAGGTGGGAGTAGACCGGGGCCGTGACCTCGTCCTTGCCCGCCTTGATGTCCGCCACGAAGCGGGTGAGGGCCCGGCGGTCGTACGACTCGGGGAAGCCCTTGCGGGACATCAGGCCACGGGACGTCAGCTCTTCGGTCGGGAGCAGGAAGCCGTCGGTGGTCACCAGTTCCACGCGCGGGTGTTCGGGCCAGCGGGAGAGCAGTGCCTGGAGGAGACGGGCGACGGTCGACTTGCCTACGGCCACCGAACCCGCGACCCCTATGACGAACGGGGTGCCGGCCTGGGTGCCCTGTTCGCCGAGGAAGGTGTTCAGGGCGCCTCTCAGGCCGTCCGTGGCGCCGATGTAGAGGTTGAGGAGGCGGGACAGCGGGAGGTAGATGTCCCGCACCTCGTCGAGGTCGATGACATCGCCCAGACCGCGCAGCTTCTCGACCTCCTCGGCGGTGAGGGGAAGCGGCGTCTTGTCGCGCAGCGCACTCCACTCGGTACGGGTGAGATCGACGTAGGGAGTCGCCTCCGGCCGCTGCCGGTGGGCGCTCCGGGGCATCGGGGAGACCGGAGAGATCACAGTCCATTGTTACGGGAGTGTGGACGGGGTGGGGGGTGGAGTGCGTCACGCGGGCATGTCACGAACAGGTTTCGAATGCAGGTTCGACGATCTTCCTGGTGGGTCCCTCCGTAAAGTGCCTGTAAAGCACGTCTCCCGAAATCCCAAAGAGAAAGAGCTTGTTCCCTTGAGGACCACCGCTGTTCGCCGTACCGCCCTCGCCGCTTCCGCCGCGGCTCTCGCTCTTCTCGTCACCGCGTGCGGTGGTTCGTCCGGTGACGACGACAAGAACGGTGACGGCGCGACCGCGCAGGCCGACAACTCCGGCGAGGGCAAGACCGCCGCCAAGGCGCTCACCGCCGCCGAGCTGGCGAAGGTCGCCCTCGTGCAGGCGGACGTCAAGAGCGGGACGCTCACCGAGAAGGTGCCGGCGAAGGACGAGCTCGCGCAGGACAAGGTGACGTCGGACCCGGCGGACTGCGCGCCGCTCGCCTTCCTCCAGTCCGGTACCTACGGAGGCAAGCCGGCGGCCACCGTGAAGCGGACGTGGAAGGGCGACGACGCGAAGAAGCCCGCCGCCGGGGCGAGCGATGAGGAGAAGTTCCTCGCCGAGATGGATGTGGCGCAGGCCGTCCTCACCCTGGCCACCTACGAGGACGGCGGCGCCGAGCAGGTCATGAAGGATCTGAACAGCGCTGCCGAGAAGTGCGCCGCCGGGTTCTCCTTCACCGTGACCGGCGACAAGAACGACGTCCTGAAGGTGACCAAGACCCCGGCGCCCGAAGGAGCGGACGAGGCGCTGGCCGTGACGATGATCGTGGACACCGGTCGGAAGACTCCGCTGAAGTCCGTTGCCGTCCGCAAGGGCTCCACGGTCCTCTTCGCCTTTGCCATGAACATCGCCTCGCTCTCCACCGGCAAGGAATACGACTTCCCCACGGAGATCGTCGACGCGCAGCTCGCCAAGCTCGGCTGAGCGGATCCTGCCACCGGCGGGAATTTCCGATATCGGGCACGCGGTGCCCGGGTGCGGCGCGTGTTCGATCATAGGCTGCGCGGTATGTGCGGAATCGTGGGTTACGTGGGGTCCCAGTCGGCTCTCGACGTCGTGATGGCCGGGCTGAAGCGGCTGGAGTACCGGGGGTACGACTCGGCCGGGGTGGCTGTGCTGGCCGACGGCGGGCTGGCCGGGGCCAAGAAGGCCGGGAAGCTCGTCAACCTGGAGAAGGAGCTCGCCGAACGGCCGCTGCCGGCCGGGGGTACGGGCATCGGGCACACCCGGTGGGCCACCCACGGCGGGCCGACCGACGTCAACGCGCATCCGCATCTCGACAACGCCGGGCGCGTCGCCGTCGTCCACAACGGGATCATCGAGAACTTCGCCTGTCTGCGGGCGGAGCTGGCCGAGCGCGGGCACGTGCTCGCCTCCGAGACCGACACCGAGGTCGTCGCCCATCTGCTCGCCGAGGAGTTCTCGTCCTGCGCCGATCTGGCCGAGGCCATGCGGCTCGTCTGCCGGCGGCTGGAGGGTGCGTTCACGCTGGTCGCGGTGCACGCCGACGAGCCGGACGTGGTGGTCGGGGCGCGGCGGAACTCGCCGCTGGTGGTGGGCGTCGGAGAGGGCGAGGCCTTTCTCGCCTCGGACGTCGCCGCGTTCATCGCCCACACGCGGTCGGCGATCGAGCTGGGTCAGGACCAGGTCGTGGAGCTGCGCCGGGACGGGGTCACGGTGACGGGCTTCGACGGCGGTCCGGGGGACGCGCGGTCGTATCACGTCGACTGGGACGTGTCGGCGGCGGAGAGGGGGGGCTATGACTACTTCATGCTCAAGGAGATCGCCGAGCAGCCCAAGGCTGTCGCCGACACCCTGTTGGGCCGTATCGACGCGGCCGGGTCACTGACGCTCGACGAGGTGCGGATTCCCGCCGGTGCGCTGCGGGAGGTCGAGAAGGTCGTCGTCGTCGCCTGCGGTACGGCCTTCCACGCCGGGCTGATCGCCAAGTACGCCATCGAGCACTGGACGCGTATCCCGTGCGAGGTGGAACTGGCGAGCGAGTTCCGGTACCGGGACCCGATTCTCGACGCGCGGACCCTCGTCATCGCCATCTCCCAGTCCGGCGAGACCATGGACACCCTGATGGCTCTGCGGCACGCCCGCGAGCAGGGTGCCAGGGTGCTGGCCGTCTGCAACACCAACGGCTCGACGATCCCGCGCGAGTCGGACGCGGTGCTGTACACGCACGCGGGGCCCGAGGTCGCCGTCGCGTCCACCAAGGCGTTCCTCACGCAGTTGGTGGCCTGCTATCTGGTCGCCCTGTATCTGGGCCAGGTGCGCGGCACGAAGTGGGGCGACGAGATCCGGGCCGTCGTACGGGACCTGGCGGACATCTCCGGTGCGGTCGAGCGGGTGCTGGAGACCATGGAGCCCGTGCGGGAGCTGGCGCGTTCGCTCGCCGACAAGAACACGGTGCTGTTCCTCGGGCGGCACGTCGGGTATCCGGTGGCACTGGAGGGCGCGCTCAAGCTGAAGGAACTCGCCTACATGCACGCCGAGGGCTTCGCCGCGGGCGAGTTGAAGCACGGGCCCATCGCGCTGATCGAGGAGGACGTGCCGGTCGTCGTGGTCGTGCCGTCGGCGCGTGGCCGGTCCGTCCTCCACGACAAGATCGTGTCCAACATCCAGGAGATCCGGGCCCGGGGTGCGCGGACCATCGTCATCGCGGAGGAGGGGGACGAGACCGTGGTGCCGTACGCGGACCACCTGATCCGTGTTCCGGCCACACCGACCCTGCTCCAGCCGCTCGTCACCACCGTGCCGTTGCAGGTCTTCGCCTGCGAACTGGCCACGGCCCGGGGCAACGAGGTGGACCAGCCCCGGAACCTCGCGAAGTCGGTGACGGTGGAATAGGCGAGGCGAGCGGGGAGTGGTTGGGGCGCCTGTTCGCCGTTAGGAGTCGGTGGTTGGGCGAGTGCGGGTTCGGTGGGGGCTGGTCGCGCCCGCGCGGCGGAGCCGCACAATGACACAGCCCCGCGCCCCTGGGTATGCGGAGGCGCAGGGAGTCACGAAGTGCCAGGAGTTGGTTCAAGGCGCCGTCCGTGCCACCGTGCTCGCGCGTTCCGTCAGGCGGGGTGGCAGGAGGGTCGCCTCCGGGACGTGGCCTGTGCCGTTCAGCTTCTTCATCAGCAGCTCCACGGCCCGCGTCCCGACCTCCGCCGACGGGATGGCGACCGAGGTGACCGGTACGGGCAGGTTCTCGGCCAGGTCGTCCGGGCAGATCGCGGTGACGGAGAGATCGCCGGGGACCCGTAGGCCGAGGTGTTCGAAGGCGTCGATCAGGGGTTCCAGGATCGCCTCGTTGTGGACGACGACCCCCGTCAACGCCGGGTGTTCGCGCAGGAGTTGCTCCGCAACCACCCTCGCCGCCGCCGGGGTCGCCTCGCAGGGGTGGACCGAGGACGACAGCCCGCCCCGGTCCGCAGCCGCCGTGAACCCCTGGACCACGCGCTGGGCGAACGCGGTCCGGCGTACGTACACCTCGGGCGGCGAGCCGACCAGGGCGACGACCCGGTGGCCGAGGGCGGCCAGGCGCTCCACGCACAGCTCGCCCGCCGCCTTGAAGTCCAGGTCGATACAGGTCAGGCCGGCCGGCTCGGAGGGGAAGCCGATCAGTACCGACGGCAGGTCCAGCGAACGCAGCAACGGCAGCCGGGGGTCGTGGAGCTGGACGTCCATCACGATCAGCGCGTCCACGAGGGCCGTGTCCGCCACCCGGCGCAGACCGTCCTCGCCCTCCTCCTGGGTGAGGAGCAGGACGTCGTGGTCGTGGCTGCGCGCGGCCGTCACCACCGACACCGCGAACCGCATGGCGACCGGGACGTGGATGCCGGTCCGCAACGGGATCACCAGTGCCAGTACGTTCGAGCGGCTGCTTGCCAGCGCCCTCGCGCCCGCGTGGGGGCGGTAGCCGAGTTCGTGGATGGAACGTTCGATGCGCTGCCGGGTCTCCTCGGAGATCGGGCGCTTGCCGCTGAGGGCGTACGACACCGTGCTCGGGGAGACCCCGGCGTGCCGTGCCACATCGGTGATCTTCACCATCATTCGCCTCCCGATTCGTCCGGCCCCGGTGCCGATGAGCCCGGTTCGCGCGGTCCCAGCTCCACCGTCAGGAAGCCGGTGCCCGCCTGCGCCCGCACCTCACGTCTGCCCGCCGACAGTCCCCACGGCACCGACGGATCGCCGCAGGAGGCCCGTAGGGTGTCGCCCTCGCGGACCACCGTGAACGTCATGTCGCCCACCGGGACGGTCACCTGGGCGCCGCGCTCCAGGCCGTACGCGTGCAGCGTGACCCCGTCGGCGTACGCGTAGTCCGGGCGGTCGTCCACCGCGCCGACCGGGATCACCGACCCGGGACGCACCAGCAGCGGCACGCTGTCGAAGCCGTGGCGTTCCCGTATCCAGCGGGGGCCGGTCACCGTGCGGCCGGTCAGGAAGTGGGTCCACTCGCCCTCGGGGACGTAGTACGAGACGTCTCCCTCGTCGCTGAACACCGGGGCGACCAGCAGGTCGGGGCCGAGCATGAACTGCCGTTCCAGGTACGCGCATCCGGGGTCGTCCGGGAACTCCAGGACCATCGCCCGCATCATCGGGACGCCCTCGGTGTGGGCGGTGCGGGCGGCCTCGTACAGATACGGCATGAGGCGGAGCTTCAGCCGGGTGAACAGCCGCAGTACGTCCACGGCCTCCTCGTCGAACAGCCACGGCACCCGGTAGGACGAACTGCCGTGCAGGCGGCTGTGGGAGGAGAGGAGCCCGAACGCCGTCCAGCGTTTGAACAGGGCGGGGCTCGGGGTGCCCTCGAAGCCGCCGATGTCGTGGCTCCAGTAGCCGAAGCCGGAGAGCCCGAGGGAGAGTCCGCCGCGCAGTGACTCCGCCATCGACTCGTAGGTCGCCTCGCAGTCGCCGCCCCAGTGGACCGGGAACTGCTGGCTGCCGGCCGTCGCCGACCGCGCGAACACGACCGCCTCGCCCTCGCCGCGATGCTTGCGCAGCACGTCGAAGACGGTCCTGTTGTAGAGGTACGTGTAGTAGTTGTGCATCCGCTCCGGGTCCGAGCCGTCGGCGAACCGCACGTCCAGCGGCACCCGTTCACCGAAGTCGGTCTTGAAGCAGTCGACGCCCTGCGCGAGGAGGGCCTCCAGTTTCGAGGCGTACCAGTCGCGGGCCGCCGCGCTGGTGAAGTCGACCAGCGCCATGCCCGGCTGCCACTGGTCCCACTGCCAGACGCTGCCGTCCGGCCGACGGAGAAGGTGGCCAAGTGCCTTGCCCTCCGCGAAGAGCGGCGACCGCTGGGCGATGTACGGGTTGATCCAGACGCTGATGTGCAGGCCCTTCGCCTTCAGCCGCTGGAGCATGCCTTCGGGGTCGGGGAACACCCGTGGGTCCCACCGGAAGTCGCACCAGTTGAACTCGCGCATCCAGAAACAGTCGAAGTGGAAGACGGAGAGCGGGAGTTCACGCTGCCGCATGCCCTCGATGAACGAGGTCACCGTCTCCTCGTCGTAGGAGGTGGTGAAGGAGGTGGACAGCCACAGGCCGAAGGACCACGGCGGCGGTAGTGCCGGGCGGCCGGTCAGGGCCGTGTACTTGCGGAGGATGTCCTTCGGGGTCGGGCCGTGGATGACGTAGTACGTCAACTGCTGTGTCTCGGCGCTGAACTGGACCCGGGACACCGCCTCCGAGGCGACCTCGAAGGACACCCGGCCGGGATGGTCGACGAAGACGCCGTAGCCCGCGTCCGTGAGGTAGAACGGGACGTTCTTGTAGGCCTGTTCGGTCGCAGTGCCGCCGTCGGCGTTCCACATGTCGACGACCTGGCCGTTCTTGACCAGCGGGCCGAAGCGCTCGCCGAGGCCGTACACGCTCGTCCCCA
This sequence comes from Streptomyces turgidiscabies Car8, assembly GCF_000331005.1. Taxonomy (GTDB): domain Bacteria; phylum Actinomycetota; class Actinomycetes; order Streptomycetales; family Streptomycetaceae; genus Streptomyces; species Streptomyces turgidiscabies. The sequence continues at coordinate 6,633 of NZ_AEJB01000201.1, read as the reverse complement.
CGCCCAGCCCCAGCTGCTCGCGCAGATAGTGGGCGCCGGTCGTCGCGTCCCGCATGATGCCCATGCTCTTGGGGCCGCTGCTGGTGAGGACGCGGCCGTGGGCGAGGAAGTCGACGTGCCAGGGGCTGGTGCGGCTGATCCGGATGGAGAGGGTGCCGGAGGTCAGGGTCGCGTGCTCGTCGTCGTACTCCGTGTGAGCCGTCAAGTCCTCTTTCCGCAGCTCGAACTGGGGGAGCTGCGGCTGCTCGCCCTCGAAGTGCGTGAACGTGACGCCGATGACGTCGGGCATCGGGGCGTGGGCGCTGATCGTCACGACCGGTCCCTTCAGCAGGTCGCCGCGGTGGCGGATGGGCTGGGTCGGCGCGTGGATGTCCAGCGTGCCGTCGGTGTCCGTCACATCGAGGACCTCGACAGGGTGGGCGGCGGTGACGCCCTCGCGCAGCAGCCAGTAGCCGTCGGTGAACTTCACGCGCATACCCCTTACTCGGCGTGCATCGCTTACGTGGCCGGGTTACTTGACGGCACCCACGGCGATACCGCGCGTGAGTGTTCGCTGGAAGACAAGGAAGAAGACGACGGCCGGCAACACGCCCAGCAAAGCTGCCGCGTTGGTCATCGTGGCGTCCATCAGACGCTGGCCCTGAAGGACGCCGAGGGCCACCGACACCGTCTGGTTGTCGTTGGAGATCAGCATCACGAGGGGGAGCAGGAACTCGTTCCAGGTCCAGATGAAGAAGAAGACGAGGAGCACACCGAGGGTGGGGCGGCTGACCGGGACGACGACGCGCCACAGCACCTGCCACTTGTTCGCGCCGTCGATCCGCGCGGCCTCGATGATCTCCCGGGGGAACTGGCCCAGCACCGAGGAGAGGAGATACGTACCGAAGGCCGCCTGGATCACCGTGAAGACGATGATCACGCTCAACCGGGTGTCGTACAGGCCGGCTTCCTTGCTCAGGTAGTACACCGGGTAGACCAGCGCCTCCTGCGGCAGCATGTTCGCGAGGACGAAGAAGGCCAGCACCCAGGTGCGGCCCCTGATCCGGCCGATACCGATCGCGTAGGCGTTCAGCACGGACAGGACGACCGCCAGGACGGCCACCGACCCGCTGATCAGCAGGGAGTTGACGAGCTTCTGCCCGAAGTCGACCCGCTCCCAGAAGTCCTTGACGCCGTCCAGATAGAGGCCCTCGGGGAGGCTGAGGGGACCGTTCGCGGAGTACTCGGCGGGCGACTTGACCGCGTTGACGGCGACGATCAGGAACGGCACGACCATGAACAGGGCCGCGAGGACGAGAGCGACGAGCACCGGATAGCGGCGCAGGGCGGTCGTCATGCCCGTACCCCCGTCGGAGAGTCCTCGGCGTCCTCGGCCCGGGTCTGGAGCTTCAGGCCGACGAGCGAGACGGCGAGGATGATCACCGTCAGGACGGTGGAGACGGCGGCGCCGTAGCCGACCTGGGTCTTCTCGAAGAACGTGGTGAAGGAGAAGTAGGACGGGACGTTGGTCGCGCCGCCCGGCCCGCCCTTCGTCAGGACGTACACCGCGCCGAACACCTTCAGCGCGGCGATCGTGCACCAGGTGAGGACGACGTAGATCTCGGGGCGGATCTGGGCCAGCGTGATGTGCCGGAAGCGCCGCCACCAGCCCGCGCCGTCCAGTTCGGCGGCCTCGTAGAGCTGCGGGTCGACGCGTTGCAGGCCCGCCATGAAGACGACCAGCGGGAAGCCGAGCTGCACCCAGACCATCACGCCCATCACGCTGTAGAGCGCGATGTCCGGGTCGCCGAGCCAGTCCTGCTGCCAGGAGCCCAGCCCGACGGCTTTCAGCAGCTCGTTCAGCGAGCCGTTGTCGGGCGCGAGGATCCAGCTCCAGACGATGCCGGCGACCGCGATCGGCAGCACCTGGGGGAGGTAGAAACAGGCGCGGAGCACGGCCGCCCAACGGCTCCCGAAGTGCTTGCCGACGAAGTCGAACAGGGCGGCGGCCAGGACGAGTCCGACCGCGGTGGGTACGGCCGCCATCGCCACCACCATGAACAGGCTGTGCCGGAACGACGCCCAGAACTCCGAATCGTCCATCAGGGCCCGGTAGTTGGCGAGCCCCGACCACTCCGGGGAGCCCACACCACGCCAATCCGTGAAGCTCACGCCGGTGTTCATCAGGAACGGCACGACGATCACGGCGAGGAAAGCGAGTGCGCCGGGGAGGAGGAAGAGGGCGTACGAGTCCTGGGCGCGGCGCCAAGTGGGTTGCGGGTGGCTGGAGTTGGCGGTGCCGTGGCGCCGCCGGCCGCCGGCCCGTTCGACGGTGACCGTCATGTCTTCGGTACGCCCTTGTCGTATGCCTCCTGCAACGAGTCGAGGACCGCGTCCGGTTGGGCGCTGCCCGTGATCAGCTTCTGGGCCTCGGAGACGAGGACGTCGTAGAAGCCGGGCACCGGCCAGTCCGGGTAGAAGGCGAGTCCGTCCCGGTCGGAGAGGGTGTTGAAGTCGGCGATGAGCGACTTGGCCTGGGGGTCGGTGATGGCGGCCGGGTCGGCGGCCACCGGGACCCCGCCCTTGTTGCCGAGCAGGTTCTGGATCTTCTTCGACATGGTGATGTCGATGAAGTCGTAGGCGAGTTCCTTGTTCTTCGCGCCCTTGGGGACGACCCACAGGTTGCCGCCGGACCCGAGGGTGAGGCCGCTGCCGGGCCACAGGAACGTGCCCCAGTCGAACTTCGCCTCGCTCTTGAAGCGGCCGTACCACCAGCTGCCGGAGAACAGGATCGGGCTCTTGCCCTGGATGAAGGAGACGCCGGCGTCCTCCGCCTTGAGACCGCTGGAGTTCTTGCCGAAGTACCCCTTCTTCACCCAGTCGGCGAAGGTCTCGGCACCGTACGTCCAGGCGGCGTCATGGAAGTCCGTCTTCCCCTTGTACAGCTCGTACTTGTCGACCCAGGCACGGTCCGCCTTCGACAGGGCGAGCTGGTACAGGTACTGCTGTGCCGGGTATTCGGCGCCCGCGCTCGCCAGCGGGGTGATGCCCTCGGCGACGAACTTGTCCATGGCGGTGGTGAGTTCGTCGAACGAGGTCGGCACGGCGACGCCGTGCTGCTTGAAGAGGTCCTTGTTGTAGAACACCATCGTGTACTCGGCGTAGTTGGGCACGCCGAACCAACTGCCCGAGCCCATCACGCCGTTGGTGTCGTACTGGCTGGTGGTGCGGGCGCCGGCGCTGAGCTCTTTGTCCCAGCCCCGCTTGGTCACCTCGGCGCTCAGGTCGGTGAGCAGGCCCTGTGTGGAGAGCAGGCCGGCCGTCGCGTTGCCCTTGTTGTACTCCATCAGGTCGGGCGCGTCGGAGGAGTTGAGGACCATCGGGGCGGTCTTCTGGATCTGTTCGAAGCCCTTCTCCTCGACCTTCACCGTCACGCCCGGATGTGTCGCTTCGAACTCCTCGACGGCCGCCTTCCAGGCCAGCCCCATCGCGCTGTTGGGAGCCTCGTAGTGCCAGAGGCGCAGGGTCTTCCCGTCGCCCGATGCGCTGTCGAAGCTACCGCAGGAGGCCGTCAGCAGCGCCCCCACCAGGGACGCGGCCGTAATCGCCATGCACCTGCCATGCCTTCTTGCCGTGAACATCCTCTGCCTCCAGGGGAGTCGGATGGATCTCGGTCACCCGTCACGCAGGGGTCGTCGAACTGATTCGACGTGGGTCGTCGAAGCGCTTCGACGGGCGAAGGTATGTGTGGCGTGTGAACGAGTCAATGGGGCGCGCGTGAATTGGCGTGGTGGGGTGGGTGGTTGGCGGGGGTGGGCCCTTGGCCGGTGCGGGTGGCGGGACCTCGGCTCGCGCGAGTACCGGGGCCGCTGCCCATGCCGGAGAGCGGGGGCAGCGGCAGCACGCCCGCCGGGGTGCGCCGGGGTGGGGTGGGGTGGGTGGTCGGCCAGGGTCGTGTGACGAGGGAGGGTCCCGGCTGGTGCGGCTGGTGCGGCTGGTGCGGCTGGTGCGGCTGGTGCGGCTGGTGCGGCTGGTGCGGCTGGTGCGGCTGGTGCGGCTGGTGCGGGCTCAGCTCGGGTGGGTGTGGGGGTGCCGGACCGTGCGAGTACCGCCCCGGTTCGGGCGGGTGAGCAGCGACATCAGCAGTGCGCTCGCTGCCGCCGCGACCGGGACGGCGTATCCCGCTGTGGGTGACAGGTGTTCCGCCGCCCAGCCGCCGGCGGTCGAACCGCTGGCTATGCCGCCCAGGAGGCCCGTCACCGCGAGGGTCATGCCCTCGTTCAGGCGGCCTTCGGGGGTGCGGCTCTGGATCAGGGTCATGTTCGTGATCATGGTGGGCGCGGTCGCCGTCCCGGCCAGGAGCAGCATGCCCGCGAGGACGAGGAGCGAGCCGGTCAGGGCTGCGGCGAGCAGGGGCAGCGTCATCAGTGCCGTCATCACGGCCAGGCACCAGGGGTGGCGCCGCTCGGCGGGCCCGGCCGGCCGCAGCGACCCGTACAGCAGACCGGCCGCGCACGATCCGGCCGCCTGGAGGGCGAGGACGGCCCCGGCCGCCGCCCGGTGCCCCCGCTCGTCGGCGAAGGCGATCGTGACGACCTCCATCGACCCGAACACGGCGCCCGTGGCCAGGCATACGGCGAGCAGTGGACGCATCCCGGGGGCGCGCAGCGGTGACGTACCCCGCGTGTGAAGCCCTTCGATGCGGGGCCGGACGGGCGGCTCGGTCGACCGCTGGGCGGCGAAGAGGAGCACGCCGGTCATCATCAGGACCGCCCCGACCAGCGTGCCCGCCTCCGGGAACAACGCCCCGCACAGGAAGGCCGCGAGGACCGGGCCGAGCATGAAGCAGAGCTCGTCGGCGGCCTGTTCGAAGGAGTTGGCGGTGTGAAGGGCTTCCTTGTCCCCGTCCAGGAGACGGGCCCAGCGGGCGCGTGACATGCCGCCGGTGTTGGGGGTCGTGGCGGTGGCGGCGTAGGCGGCGAAGAGGGTCCAGTCGGGGGCGCCGTAGTGCGCGCAGAGCAGCAGGGCGAGGGAGCCGAGGGCGGCAAGTGCCGTGGCCGGTACGGCGATTCGGGCCTGGCCGTACCGGTCGACGAGCCGAGCGGTCCAGGGCGCGACCACGCCCGTCGCGGCGAGCCCGGTCGCGGTGACGGCTCCGGCGAGGGCGTACGAGCCGCGCGACCCGGCGATCATGATGACCGCGCTCACGCTGAACATGCCCATGGGTAGCCGCGCGATCAGGTTCCCGGCGGTGAAGGCGCGTGCGCCGGGGACGGCGAAGAGACGCCGGTAGGGGCCGGGCGGACGGTGGTCGTCCGTCGTACGGGTACGGCCGCGGGGGCCGAAGTCGGCGATGACCAGGGTGTCCTGGGTGACGGCGGGGAGAGGCCGGGGGAGTGGGTGGGAGCGGGACAGGGAGTGCGGGCGGGAGTGAGAACGGGGTCGGGGCGGGGGCTGCGGCATGCGTCCACCGTCGCCCGGCGTCGATCGCGGGGTCCAACACCTGATCCCCGGCGATTGACGCACTCTCGTTGTAAGTTCGCCGGATGTCTGCCCCGAAGCACCTCGACCCCCGTCTCCTGCGCGCCTTCGTCGCCGTGGCCGAAGAGCTGCACTTCACCCGCGCCGCCGCCCGCCTCTACGTGGCGCAGCAGGCGCTCAGCCGCGACATCCGGCGCCTGGAAAGGGAGTTGGGCGCCGAACTCTTCGTGCGGTCGACCCGGCGGGTGACCCTGTCGGCTGACGGTGAACGCCTGCTGCCGTACGCCCGGCGGGTGTTGGCGGCCCACGACGAACTGCTGGCCGCGTTCGGGGAGATACGGCCGCTGCTGGTGGACCTGAACTCGCCGGGGCTCTCGACCGGGCGGCGGGTGCTGCACCGGGCCCGTGAACTCGCCCCGGAGTGCGAGCTGATGGCGCGGTTCGAGAGCGGACTCACCTTCGCCGCGGGCGAGATGCTCGCGGGTCGGCTCGACGCGTCGTTCGGACGGTTCGCGGGCCTGGACCCGGGGGTGCGGGCGCGGTTGGACCAACAGCTCGTGCGCTACGAGCCGATGGCGGTCGTCCTGCCCGAGGACCACCGGCTGGCCGCGCTGCCCGAGGTGCCGTTGGCGGCGCTGGCGGGCGAGAGCGTGTACGCCGGTGCGGGCAATCCCCGGACCCCGGAGTGGACCGATCTCGCACGTCAGCTGTTCGAGGGACGCGGCATCGGGATCGCGCCGCCCGCGCCACTCGCGGTGGGCGACGAGGAGTTCCAGCGGGTCATGGCCAAGACGCGGGCCCCGGTCCTCGCCGTGGTGGATTTCCCGGCCCTGCCGGGGACGGTGGTGCGGCCGCTGGTCGATCCCGTGCCGCTGTCCCCCGTCTCTTTGGTGTGGCGGAGGGGCCTGGCCCACCCGGGAGTTAACGCTCTGCGACGGGCCGCGGCCCAGCTCACGGGGGAGGAGGGGTGGCTTCGAGGGGCTGTCGGCGGGTGGATTCCGGCCAGGGACAACGACATCATTTCGGTTCACAAGTAACACATGGCAAACACGGGTCCTCCATGTGCGCTACATTCGTGGCCCGGATGCAGTGTGATAAATGGGGCGCTCGGATCGGATGGGGGTCCGATTCGAACATCGGTAGTACGAAAATCCGGAAATCGTACACGCGCCC
>NZ_AEJB01000200.1 GCF_000331005.1 Streptomyces turgidiscabies Car8 | reverse complement strand
CCCCCCCAGACCCCCGCTGTCGGCCCGAAGGCCTCGTCCTCAAACTCCCCCAGAGGGGGAACCCCCAACGGGCTGAAATGCCCGCGCTTGTGCTGAATGGCTGCAGCAAACGGGTGGCTGGGTGGGAAACGACGCCTGGGCTGTATCGACCTCTGCTGTGAACGCCGGACGAGTGGATGGGCGGAAAACCGGGCGCCCGGCGGAGCCGTTACGCTGGTGTCGTGGCAGTCGTCGATGTATCCGAAGAGCTCAAGTCCCTCTCCTCGACCATGGAGTCGATCGAGGCCGTCCTGGACCTCGACAAGCTGAGGGCAGATGTCGTCGTGCTCGAGGAGCAGGCGGCAGCGCCGTCCCTGTGGGACGACCCGGAGGAAGCGCAGAAGATCACCAGCAAGCTCTCCCACCTCCAGGCGGAGGTGAGGAAGGCCGAGGCGCTGCGCGGACGGATCGACGATCTGAGCGTGCTCTTCGAGATGGCCGAGGAGGAGGACGACCCGGACACCCGCGCCGAGGCGGAGTCCGAGCTCACCTCCGTGAAGAAGGCCCTCGACGAGATGGAGGTCCGTACCCTCCTCTCCGGCGAGTACGACGCCCGTGAGGCCCTCGTCAACATCCGCGCCGAGGCCGGTGGCGTGGACGCCGCCGACTTCGCCGAGAAGCTGCAGCGCATGTACCTGCGGTGGGCGGAGCAGAAGGGCTACAAGACCGAGATCTACGAGACGTCGTACGCCGAAGAGGCCGGCATCAAGTCGACCACCTTCGCCGTCAACGTGCCGTACGCCTACGGCACCCTCTCCGTCGAGCAGGGCACCCACCGGCTCGTCCGGATCTCGCCCTTCGACAACCAGGGCCGTCGCCAGACCTCGTTCGCCGGTGTGGAGATCCTGCCCGTCGTCGAGCAGACCGACCACATCGAGATCGACGAGTCCGAGCTGCGCGTCGACGTGTACCGCTCCTCGGGCCCCGGCGGCCAGGGCGTCAACACCACCGACTCCGCGGTCCGCCTCACCCACCTCCCCACCGGCATCGTCGTCTCCTGCCAGAACGAGCGTTCGCAGATCCAGAACAAGGCCAGCGCGATGAACGTGCTCCAGGCCAAGCTGCTGGAGCGCCGCCGCCAGGAGGAGCAGGCCAAGATGAACGCCCTCAAGGGCGACGGCGGCAACTCCTGGGGCAACCAGATGCGTTCGTACGTCCTGCACCCGTACCAGATGGTGAAGGACCTGCGGACGGAGTTCGAAGTCGGCAACCCCGAGGCCGTGTTCAACGGTGAGATCGACGGATTCCTCGAAGCCGGAATTCGCTGGCGCAAGCAGCAGGAGAAGTAGCACCCCGCAGGACCCGCCCGAAGGGCTCCTTGTCGACAAAGCAACCGCCGCCCACCGGGCGGCGGTTGCTTTGTTGTGGGGGGATGTCTGGGTTTTACATCACACTCACAGGGTCCGATGTGCGGCAAGCGAGGAGCAAGGGGACATTGCGCGCGCAACGACCTTGACGTGTTCTTGGAAAATCGAAAAGGTAAGGCTCGGCATGCGTATCTCTGGGGCGCATGTGAACCGGGGGCGCTCACTGCCGCCCCTGTCGATCACGGCGGCCCCGAGCGCGGCACCAATGACGAATTCAGCTACTGGGGGTACCAGCCATATGACGAACAAGACGCGGATACGGGTCGCGCGGATCGCGGCCGGGGCGGTCATCGCCGCCGGCGCGTCGTTCACCGCCGCCGGCATAGCTTCCGCGGACGAGTGCGACCTGCTCGCGATCTGCGCCGGCACGCCGAGCCCGGACCCGGACCCGACCGGCGACCCGACCGGAGTCCCGACTCTGCCGGAGCCGGACCCGACCCCGTCGGCCCCGGAGCCCACCCTGCCGGACCCGGACCCGACCACGGCCATCCCGGAGCCCTCGGAGCCGGAGGAGCCCTCCACCGAGCCGAGCGAGCCGACCGACGAGGACCCGACCGACACCCCGTCCGACGACCCGACGGACAACGGCGGCGGCACGGGCACCGACGGTGGCTCCGACGGCGGGAACAGCAACACCGACCCCGACGGCGGCTCGAACACCTCCGTCCAGGAGGAGGGCTCCTCGGCCCTCACCGACACGGGCTCGGAGACCGCTGCCCAGGGTTCGGGCGCCGAGCTCGCCGAGACCGGTGCCGCCGAGACGACCTTCCTGATCATCGGTGCCGCCACGATGATCGCCGGCGGTATCGCCTTCCGCGTCCTCCCGCGTCTCGTGGGTGGCCGTGGCGGCGCAGCTGCCTAGTAGCACCCGCCGTACCCGGTAGTTCGTACGCCCTGCGTACACACAAGGGCCCGGAGCTTCGTCGCTCCGGGCCCTTCGTGTGTCTGTGACGGTTCTCCGGCACCGCGCCCGGGCTATGCCGTCTGGTGAGCCACCAGTGCCAGTGCCGCTATCAGCACCGCCAGCAGCGCGATCAGCGCCATCGGGTTCAGTCCGGCGAACGGGCCCTCCTGCTGCAGCCGCTCGCGGCTGGCCCGGCAGACGGGACAGCGTCCCTCGCTCACGGGCGCCGCGCAGTTCGCGCACACCAATCGGTCGTACGTCATGCGCCTTGCCCTCCTTGCGCCGCTTCCACGTACACAACGCTTTCGGGAACGCAACCGTTCCCCACTACACGCTCCACTGTGCCAGGTTCCGCGGATTTCGGCGCGGTTCGCCTTATCCTGCCCACCGCTCACCCGGGTCAGTCGAAGATCCCGGGCCGCCGCCGACCGTCATAAATGGGCACAACCCTTGCGCAAAGCACTCCCGCGCCTGCGCTCGCGTCCCCGGTTCGCGTATGGTCACGGTCACCTGCCCCCGATGGTCCGTGGTGTATCCGTGATCCGATTCGACAGCGTCTCCAAGGTCTACCCCAAGCAGAATCACCCCGCCCTCCGGGATGTCACCCTGGAGGTCGAGAAGGGTGAGTTCGTCTTCCTCGTCGGGTCCTCCGGCTCCGGAAAGTCCACCTTCCTGCGGCTGATCCTCCGCGAGGAGCGCGCCAGCCACGGCCAGGTGCACGTCCTGGGCAAGGACCTCGCGCGTCTCTCCAACTGGAAGGTGCCGCAGATGCGGCGCCAGCTGGGGACCGTGTTCCAGGACTTCCGGCTGCTGCCGAACAAGACGGTCGCCGAGAACGTCGCCTTCGCGCAGGAGGTCATCGGCAAGTCGAAGGGCGAGATCCGCAAGTCCGTGCCCCAGGTGCTCGACCTCGTCGGCCTCGGCGGCAAGGAGGAGCGGATGCCCGGTGAGCTGTCCGGCGGTGAGCAACAGCGTGTCGCCATCGCGCGGGCCTTCGTGAACCGGCCCAAGCTGCTGATCGCCGACGAGCCGACCGGCAACCTCGACCCGCAGACCTCCGTCGGCATCATGAAGCTGCTCGACCGGATCAACCGGACGGGTACGACCGTGGTGATGGCGACGCACGACCAGAACATCGTCGACCAGATGCGCAAGCGCGTCATCGAGCTGGAGAAGGGCCGTCTCGTCCGCGACCAGGCGCGCGGCGTCTACGGCTACCAGCACTGACGGTCGATGTCGGTCCCGGTCACCGGCGATCACTGGTGGTCAGTGACGTCGACGGTCCTCGGAGTTCCCGGAAAGGCTTGAGCTCGCCATGCGCGCCCAGTTCGTACTGTCGGAGATCGGTGTCGGTCTCCGTCGCAATCTGACGATGACCTTCGCCGTCATCGTCTCCGTCGCCCTGTCCCTCGCCCTGTTCGGCGGGTCGCTCCTGATGAGTGACCAGGTCAGCACGATGAAGGGCTACTGGTACGACAAGGTCAACGTCTCGGTGTTCCTCTGCAACAAGAGCGACGCCGAGTCCGACCCGAACTGTGCCAAGGGCGCGGTGACCAGCGACCAGAAGAAGCAGATCCTCGGCGATCTGGAGAAGATGGACTCGGTCGTGGAGAAGGTCACGTACGAGTCCGCGGACGAGGCCTACAAGCACTACAAGGAGCAGTTCGGCGACTCCCCGCTGGCCAGTTCGCTCACCCCGGACCAGATGCAGGAGTCGTACCGGATCAAGCTCAAGGACCCGGAGAAGTACCAGGTCATCGCGACCGCCTTCGACGGGCGTGACGGTGTGCAGTCCGTGCAGGACCAGAAGGGCATCCTCGACAACCTCTTCGGGCTGCTCAACGGCATGAACTGGGCCGCCCGGGCGGTGATGGCGCTGATGCTCGTCGTCGCGCTGATGCTGATCGTCAACACCGTGCGTGTGTCCGCGTTCAGCCGTCGGCGTGAGACCGGGATCATGCGGCTCGTCGGTGCCTCCGGGTTCTACATCCAGGCGCCGTTCATCATGGAGGCCGCTGTCGCCGGGCTGATCGGCGGCGGTGTCGCCTGTGCCTTCCTGCTGGTCGGGCGGTACTTCATCATCGATCACGGGCTGGCCCTGTCCGAGAAGCTGAACCTGATCACCTTCATCGGCTGGGACGCCGTACTCACCAAGCTTCCGCTCATCCTCGCGACGAGTCTGCTGATGCCCGCGTTGGCCGCTTTCTTCGCGTTGCGCAAGTACCTGAAGGTGTGACGCATGCCAAGGGGGCCGTTCGGACAACCGACCGTACGGCCCTTCGGCTTGTCCTAGACTCACCGGCATGTCGGGCCGAGCACTGTTCACACAGCCCCGCCGAGCGGGCCGCGGGGCGGCTCTGACGTTGCTTTTCGCCAGTGTCCTGGTCGCCGGCGCCGCCACCGGCTCGTTCCCCGAACCGGCCGAGCGCGAGACCGCCCTCCCCGACCGGGCCCGCTCCGCCACCCCCGCGGGACACCACGAGGACGTCGCCGCGGCCGCAGCCGCTGCCATGGCCGACGGCAAGTCCCCCATGGAGGCCGCCGAGCGCGCCGTCAGCCGCAGCGGGGACCGCTGGGGAGCGGTGTACTCCCCGGGGGAGTACGAGGAGTTCGAGGAGGCCCTCGACGGCCGGTACACGGGCGTCGGACTGTGGGCGCGGCGCGAGCGGGACGGCCGTATCGAGGTCACCAGGGTGCGGTCCGGGTCGCCCGCGGACGGCGCCGGGATCCGTAGCGGCGACCGGTTGCGGAGTGTGGACGGCCACAGGGTCGACGGGCAGCCGGTCACCGAGGTCGTCTCCTTACTGCGCGGTGACGCGCAGGACGCCGCCGCCGGTACGACCGTCCGGCTCGGGCTGGAGCGCGGCACGCGCGCGTGGAGCGAGACCGTACGCCGGGCGCGGCTCTCCACGGACTCCGCGACCGTCCGGCAGGTCGCCGAGAGCAAGGTCACCGTCATCCGGGTCGCGGCCTTCACCAAGGGCGTCGGTCAGGTGGTGCGCGGCGCGGTCCGGGACGCCCCGGCCGGCGCCGGGATCATTCTCGACCTGCGCGGCAACTCCGGCGGGCTGGTCACCGAGGCCGTCACCACCGCCTCCGCCTTCCTCGACGGCGGCCTCGTCGCCACGTACGACGTCAACGGCGAGCAGCGCGCCCTGCACGCCGAACCGGGCGGCGACACCACCCGACCGCTGGTCACGCTGGTCGACGGCGGCACGATGAGCGCGGCCGAGCTGCTCACCGGCGCGCTCCAGGACCGTGGCCGGGCGGTCGTCGTCGGCTCCAGGACCTTCGGCAAGGGCTCGGTGCAGATGCCGAGCCGGCTGCCCGACGGCTCCGTCGCCGAGCTGACCGTCGGCCACTACCGCACCCCGTCGGGGCGGGGCGTCGACGGGGTGGGCCTCACGCCCGACCTCGACGCCGACCGGGGAGCACTGGAACAGGCGGAGACCGTGCTCACCGGGCTGGGCGATCCCTCGTAGGCTCCCGTGGTCCTCCGTGGTCCTCCGTGGTCTTCCCGGTAATCGACTTTCCTTTCCGCGCCCTCGTAGTGCGAAAATGGCCGCACTATGGCTAAGGAAACAGGGCGCAAGCTGGTCGCCCAGAACAAGAAGGCGCGCCACGACTACGCCATCATCGACACCTACGAGGCCGGTCTGGTCCTCACCGGTACCGAGGTGAAGTCGCTCCGTCAGGGGCGGGCCTCGCTCGTCGACGGCTTCGTGCAGCTCGACGGCAACGAGGCGTGGCTGCACAACGTGCACGTGCCGGAGTACAGCCAGGGCACCTGGACCAACCACAGCGCCCGGCGCAAGCGGAAGCTGCTGCTGCACCGTGCGGAGATCGACAAGCTGGAGTCGAAGTCGGGGGAGTCGGGGCTCGCGATCGTGCCCCTCGCCCTGTACTTCAAGGACGGCCGGGCGAAGATCGAGATCGCGCTGGCGCGAGGCAAGAAGGAGTACGACAAGCGGCAGACACTGCGGGAGAAGCAGGACCGGCGTGAGACGGACCGGGCGGTCTCGGCGGTGCGGCGCAAGCAGCAGCACGGGTAGCGACGGGTTATTCGGTGGCATCGGTGCGCGTGGGTCACGTACGATGGTGACTGCACCTCACCGAGGGTGCGCCTCCCTCCTCGGAGGGATTGAAAAAACAACATGGGGATGATCGGTTTCGACAGCGGCTGTCGAAGCAGGTGAAGCGTGTCGAGGAAGCGGCCATGATCTCGTAAACCACAGGCCGAAAAAAATAATCGCCAATACAAACAGCGATTCTCCCAAGTTGCAGCTCGCCCTCGCCGCCTGATCTCTAGGTAGCGACGAGCCGCTCCTTACTAAAGGGAGTGTCAGCCCGGGAGTGTTCCCGACCCGGATCCTGGCATCAGCTAGGGGACTAAACCTTGATCCCGGTCACGGGGTGAAGAGGGAAATCTAACAGTGACTGGGCCCGTCGGCGACTTGTTCGCGTGATTGCCGGGGCCGAGAAAAGCACAGCGAACTGCACACGGAGAAGCCCTGATTCCGCACCGTTGGACGCGGGTTCGATTCCCGCCATCTCCACAATTCCCATGTTATGCAGTGCCAGTGTTACGCAGTGCCCAGGGCCCC
>NZ_AEJB01000199.1 GCF_000331005.1 Streptomyces turgidiscabies Car8 | reverse complement strand
AGGATGGGACGGGTAGGGGCGGCGGGGGCGGAGGAAAGCCCTATGCCGACGCCCGCTCCACCACCCTCGCCCGCAGCTCCGCGTGCTCCAGCACCTTCCGCAAGTGGCGCTCCACCACCGGCAGAACCTCCCCCACCGTCACATCCCGCCCCAGCTCGTTCGCGAGCGAAGTAACCCCCGCGTCCCGGATCCCGCACGGGATGATCCGGTCGAACCAGACGTTGTCCGGGTTCACGTTCAGCGAGAAACCGTGCATGGTGACGCCCTTCGCCACCCGGATCCCGATCGCCGCGACCTTCCGGTCCTCCCGCCGCTGCCCGGCGTTGGACGGCGCGTACTCCGGCCCGTTCATCCGGGGGTCGAACTCGTCGTCGTGCAGCCGGGGGTCCAGATCCAGCGACAGGCCACCGAGCGAGGCCGCCGGCCGCCGCTCGACCGGGTCGCCCAGCACCCACACCCCGCTGCGCCCCTCCACCCGGGACGTCTCCACCCCGAACTCCGCACAGGTACGGATCAGCGCGTCCTCCAGCCGCCGTACGTGCGCCACGACGTCCACCGGACGCGGCAGCTTCTGGATGGGATAGCCCACCAGCTGGCCCGGACCGTGCCAGGTGATCTTGCCGCCGCGGTCCACGTCGATGACCGGGGTGCCGTCGAGGGGGCGCTCGCTCGGGTCGGTGCGCCGGCCGGCCGTGTAGACCGGGTGGTGTTCGAGGAGGAGGCACGTGTCGGGGATCTCGTCCGCGAAACGTGCCGCGTGCACCCGGCGCTGCTCGTCCCAGGCCGCCTGGTAGTCGACGTACTCGACGCCGTCGGCGCCGAATCCCATCCGGACGAACCGCAACT
>NZ_AEJB01000198.1 GCF_000331005.1 Streptomyces turgidiscabies Car8 | reverse complement strand
ACAAAACGATCCCATGGGGCCGATGATGCGTCACCGGCCGCATACGGCGGCCTCGTTGGTGGCACGATGGATCTGGCGGGGGCGCCCGCAGCCGTCCCACAGGTCCACAGGGCCGGTCGGCCCTGGGTGGGGACCTGCGGCCCCTGCCACGCGCATCCTCTGGCCACGAAGCTGGAACCAGGCGCCCGATTCGGGCGGCCCACTCACTCCGGGAGTTGGAGACCATGCCCCGCACCGTCACCGTCGGCCTCGACGGCTCGCCCGAAAGCCGTGCCGCAGCCGAATGGGCAGCCCGTGAAGCCGCACTGCGCGGACTGCCGCTGAAGATCGTCCACGTCTGGGAGCCGGTCCCGGCGCCCATGGCGCAGGCTCCGCTCCTCGGCCCCGAGACGCAGCAGCACTGGAGCGAACGTGTCCCGCGCGAGTCCGCCGAGGGGCTGCGCCTGCGCCACCCCGGAGTCGAGATCACCGCCGAGCAGATCTCCGGCGGGGCCGCCGAGGTTCTCTCGCGGTTGCCGCAGGACACCGAACTGCTGGTCCTGGGCTCCCGAGGCCTGAGCGGGATCAGCGGATTCATGGTCGGTTCCGTGGCCATGAGCGTCGTAGCCCATGTCACCGAGCCCGTGATCCTGGTCCGGGCCGGCGAACAGGCCGCCGACGAACACGAGCTGGACCCGGCGGGTATCCCGTCCGCCGCCGCCCCCTTCCGACCCGTCGTTCTCGGTCTGGACACCGAGAGCCCCGACGACTCCGTCATCGAGTTCGCCTTCGCCGAGGCCGCCCGTCGCTACACCTCCCTGCGGGTGGTCCACGGCTGGAACCCGCCGCCGTACTACGTGTACGGACTCGCCGCCGACCTCGAACTCCACAACGAGCTCAGCCGACAGCGGGCCGAAGCCCTGGCCGAGGTCCTGCGCCCGTGGCGGCAGAAGTTCCCCACTGTCGTCGTCACGGAGGAGTCCCGGTTCGGCCAGGCCGCCAACCACCTGGTCGACGCCTCCCGCGATGCCTCCCTCGTCGTCGTGGGCCGCCGCATCCGCCGCAGCCCGTTCGGCGTCCACATCGGCCCCGTCACCCACTCCGTCCTGCATCACGCCAGTGCCCCCGTCGCCGTCGTCGCGCACGGCTGAACCACCCTGAGGAGCAGACATCATGAAGGCAGCGGTCGTACGGGCGTTCGGTGAGCCCCTGGTCATCGAGGAACGCCCCGACCCCGAGCCCGGCCCCGGCCAGGTCCGGGTCAGGGTGGAGGCCTCCGGGCTGTGCCACACCGACATCCACGCCGCCCGCGGCGACTGGCCGGTCAAGCCCAGCCCGCCGTTCGTCCCCGGCCACGAGGGTGTCGGCCTCGTCGAGAAGCTCGGCGACGGCGTCACCCACGTGGCCGTGGGGCAGCGGGTCGCCGTGCCCTGGCTGGGCAGGGCGTGCGGACGGTGCGAGCACTGCCTGTCCGGCTGGGAGACACTGTGCGAGCTGCAGATCAACACCGGCTACGGGTGCGACGGCGGGTACGCCGAGAAGATGCTCGCCTGGGCCGACTACGCCCAGCCGGTGCCCGACGGGATCAGCGCGCTTGAGGCCGCCCCGCTGACCTGCGCCGGTGTCACCACGTACAAGGCGCTCAAGGTCGCGGAGGTCAAGCCCTCGCAGCTTGTCGCTGTCTCCGGTGTCGGCGGGCTCGGTCACCTGGCCGTGCAGTACGCGAAGATCGCCGGGGCGACCGTGGCGGCGATCGACGTCAGCGACGAGAAGCTGCGGCTGGCCGCGGAACTCGGCGCGGACATCGTGATCGACGCCCGCAAGGACGACGTGGGCGAGGTGCTCCAGCAGTACGGCGGGGCGCACGCGGCGATCGCGCTCGCGGTGAACGAGGCCGCGTTCGCGTCCGTCAACTCCGGGCTGCGGCGCGGCGGGAAGCTCGTCATGGTGGCCCTGCCCGCGCACGGCACGATCCAGGTCCCGATCTTCGACACCGTCCTGCGCGGCACCTCGGTGATCGGCTCCATCGTCGGCACCCGGCAGGACCTCGCGGAGGTCTTCCAGCTGCACGCGGCAGGCCGCACCAGGGTCATCTATGAGACACGTCCCCTCGCGTCCGTCAACGAGTCGATCGACGAGGTCCTGCGCGGCCAGGTGAAGGCCCGGATCGTGTTCGACCTGGGCGCGGGCAGGTGAGGAGGGTGACCATGACGGACCTGCCCCTGGTCGTGGGCGTCGACGGATCCGAGCAGAGCTTCGGGGCCGTGGACTGGGCGGCGGACGAGGCCACCGTGCGCGGGGTGCCGCTGCGGCTGGTGTACGCCTCGCAGTGGGAGCGGTACGAGGGCGATGCCCTGGCCCAGGACCTCGGCCGGAGTCCCGAGCGGATACTCGCGGAGACGATCGTCGAGGCCGCCGACGAGCGGGCCCATCGCCGTCAGGCGGACGTGAAGGTCGTGGCCGAGGTGCTGCCCGAGGAACCCGTACCCGCGCTGCTGCGTGAGGGGCGGAATGCCTCGGCGCTCGTGCTGGGGACGCGAGGACGCAGCGGGATCACCGAGCTGCTGCTCGGTTCGGTGAGCCTCGCGGTCGCGGGCCGCGCCCAGTGCCCGGTGATCGTGGTGGGCTGCGGCCCCGAACGCCGCCCCAGGATCCGGACCGAGCAGCGCGTCGTGCTCGGCGTCGGCGCCGACCCGAACCCGGCCGCCGTGGACTTCGCCTTCCGGGCGGCGGCCGACCGGGACGCGACGCTGCGCGCCGTACGGGCCTGGCGGCGCCCGGCACACGAGACCGTCGACCACCCCCTGCTCACCGGTGAGCCCGCCCGGCTGCACGAGCAGCAGGCCGCGGAGGTCCTGGAGGAAGCGCTGCGCGACACCGCCGCGGAGCATCCGTCGGTGCGGGTACGCCGCCAGACCGTCGAAGGACCGGCCCGCAAGGTGCTGGTGGAGGCCTCGGCCACCGCCGATCTCCTGGTCGTCGGCGCTCAACGCCGTGAGGGACACTTCGGGATCCAGCTCGGCCCGGTCACCCACGCGGCCCTGCACCACTCCGCCTGCCCCGTCGCCGTCGTGCCCCAGCGGGCGTGAGGACTGTGGCCGGCTCAGAGACCCGCCGCGTGATCGGGGACGTACGTCTGCAGATCACGCGGCGGGCGTACGTACCCGGTCGACGGCGGCCGGTGCGGCAGTTCCAGTACCGGCGGCGGGATCTCGTGGTAGGGGAGCGTGCTCAGCAGGTGGGCGATCATGTTGAGGCGCGCCCGGCGCTTGTCGTCGCTCTCGACGACGTACCAGGGTGCCTCGGAGATGTCGGTGTGGACCAGCATCTCGTCCTTGGCCCGGGAGTACGCCTCCCAGCGGGTGATCGACTCCAGGTCCATCGGCGAGAGCTTCCAGCGTCGGGTCGGGTCGTCGAGGCGCTGGCGGAACCGCTCCTGCTGCACGGCGTCGCTCACCGAGAACCAGTACTTGCGCAGCAGGATGCCCGCCTCGGTCAGCATCCGTTCGAAGACCGGGCACTGGCGGAGGAAGAGCTGGTACTCCTCCTTCGTGCAGAAGCCCATGACGTGCTCGACGCCTGCCCGGTTGTACCAACTGCGGTCGAACAGCACGATCTCCCCGGCCGCCGGCAGCTGCTCGACATATCGCTGGAAATACCACTGCGTGCGCTCGCGATCGGTCGGCTTCGGCAGCGCCGCGATCCGGGCCACTCGCGGATTGAGGTGCTCCGCGACCCGCTTGATGGTGCCGCCCTTGCCCGCCGCGTCCCGTCCCTCGAACACGACCACCAGCCGGGCGCCCTCCGCCCGCACCCACTCCTGCAGTTTCACCAGCTCCGTCTGCAGACGGAGCAGCTCCGGCTCGTACACCTTGCGCGGCAGCGTCGTCGTCTTCTTGCCGGCCATGCAGCCTCCACCGTTCGAAACCCACGTCGATGACCCATGGAGCCACGATGCCCAGCGGCGAACACCAGGACAGCAGCACCGTACTGACCGACGACGAACTGCGCACCCTGCACGCCCACTGGCGGGCCGCCAACTACCTCGCCGCCGGACAGATCTACCTCATGGCGAACCCCCTGCTGACCGAGCCGCTGAGGCCCGAGCACATCAAGCCGCGCCTGCTCGGCCACTGGGGGACCTCGCCCGGCCTCAACCTCGTGTACACCCACCTGAACCGGGTGATCAGGGCACGCGGGCTGGACGCACTGTGTATTTGGGGTCCGGGGCACGGCGGGCCGTCCGTGGTCGCCAACTCCTGGCTGGAGGGCAGTTACAGCGAGACCTACCCGGACGTCTCGCGCGACGCGGCGGGCATGGGCCGGCTCTTCAGGCAGTTCTCCTTCCCCGGCGGCGTGCCCAGTCATGTCGCCCCGGAGACGCCGGGGTCGATCCACGAGGGTGGCGAACTCGGGTACGCGCTCGCGCACGCGTACGGGGCCGCGTACGACAACCCGGATCTGCTGGTCGCCTGCGTGATCGGTGACGGGGAAGCGGAGACGGGACCGCTGGCCGCCGCCTGGCACTCGAACAAGTTCCTCGACCCGGTCCACGACGGTGCGGTCCTGCCGATCCTGCACCTCAACGGCTACAAGATCGCCAACCCGACAGTCCTGGCCCGCCTCCCGGAGTCCGAACTCGACCAGTTGCTGCGGGGATACGGCCACATCCCGATCCATGTCACGGGCGACGACCCGATGCAGGTCCACCGCGCCATGGCCGCCGCCTTCGACCAGGCGCTGGAACACATCGCGCGGATGCAGGCCTCGGCCCGCGAGGACGGCGTGGCCGGACGCGTCCACTGGCCCGTCATCGTGCTGCGCACCCCGAAGGGCTGGACCGGTCCGGCCGAGGTCGACGGCGTCCCGGTGGAGGGCACCTGGCGGGCGCACCAGGTGCCGCTGGCCGGAGTACGCGAAAACCCGGATCACCTGCGGCAGTTGGAAGCCTGGCTGCGCTCGTACCACCCCGAGGAACTCTTCGACGCCGACGGGCGGCCCACCGCCGACGTCCTCGCGTGCGTCCCGGTGGGCGCCAAGCGACTGGGCTCCACGCCCTACGCCAACGGCGGGCTGCTCGTCCGCGACCTGCCGATCCCATCCCTCGACCTCTTCGCCGTGCCCGTCGACAAGCCAGGTGTCACCCTGCACGAGCCCACCCGCATCCTCGGCGACCTCCTCGAACAGGTGATGCACGACACGGCCGCGCGTCGCGACTTCCGTGTCGTCGGCCCCGACGAAACCGCCTCCAACCGGCTGCAGGCCGTCTTCAACGCGAGCGGCAAGGCATGGCAGGCCGAACATCTGCCGGTCGACGAACACCTCGACCGGCACGGCCGGGTGATGGAGATCCTCTCCGAACACACCTGCCAGGGCTGGCTGGAGGGCTATCTGCTCACCGGCCGGCACGGCCTGTTCTCCTGCTACGAGGCATTCGTCCACATCGTCGACTCGATGGTCAACCAGCACATCAAGTGGCTGAAGACATCCAGGGAGTTGGCGTGGCGGGCACCCATCGCCTCCCTCAACTACCTGCTGACGTCGCATGTCTGGCGTCAGGACCACAACGGCTTCTCGCACCAGGACCCCGGCTTCGTCGACCACGTCCTCAGCAAGAGCCCCGAGGTCGTACGCGTCTATCTGCCGCCGGACGCCAACACGCTGCTGTCGGTGGCCGACCATGCCCTGCGCAGCCGCGACTACGTCAACGTGATCGTGGCGGGCAAGCAGCCCTGCTTCGACTGGCTGTCCATGGACCAGGCCCGCGCCCACTGTGCGCGCGGCGCCGGGATCTGGGACTGGGCCGGCACCGAGAACGGCGGCGAACCGGACGTCGTGCTGGGCTGCGCGGGTGACGTTCCGACGCAGGAAGTCCTCGCCGCCGCACAGCTGTTGCGCAGCCATCTCCCCGAGCTCGTCGTGCGGGTCGTGAACGTCGTCGACCTGGCCCGGCTGCTGCCGCGCGAGGAACACCCGCACGGGATGAGCGACTTCGAGTACGACGGCCTGTTCACGACCGACAAGCCGGTGATCTTCGCCTATCACGGCTACCCCTGGCTGATCCACCGCCTCGCCTACCGCCGCACCGGCCACCACAACCTGCATGTCCGCGGCTACAAGGAGTCCGGCACCACGACCACGCCCTTCGACATGGTGGTCCGCAACGACCTCGACCGCTACCGCCTCGTCATGGACGTCATCGACCGCGTCCCCGGCCTCGCTGTACGCGCGGCGGCCGTACGGCAGCAGATGGCCGACGCCCGCACCCGCCACCACGCCTGGATCCGCGGGCACGGCACGGACCTGCCCGAGGTCGCCGACTGGACCTGGAACGCCTGAGACAC
>NZ_AEJB01000197.1 GCF_000331005.1 Streptomyces turgidiscabies Car8 | reverse complement strand
CCGCGTCGACGCCACCCTCGCCACGGTCGCCGAGACGGTCCGTGCCGAGGACGTGAAGCCCCCCGCGGTGATCGTGATCGGCGCGGTCGTGAACGTAGGCCCGGAGACATTGGTGTAACCCCCGGTAACACAATCCGCTCCCAGCCGTTGGCACCGCACCCAGGACAAGGCAGTATCACCCCTGTGGCCGATCTCATCACCGTCGAGGACCCCGACGACCCGCGCCTGCGCGACTACACGGGCCTGACCGACGTCGAACTGCGCCGCAAACGCGAGCCCGCGGAGGGCCTCTTCATCGCCGAGGGCGAAAAGGTCATCAGACGGGCCAAGGACGCCGGCTACGAGATGCGCTCGATGCTGCTGTCCGCGAAGTGGGTCGACGTCATGCGCGACGTCATCGACGAACTCCCGGCCCCGGTGTACGCGGTCAGCCCGGAGCTCGCCGAACGCGTCACCGGCTACCACGTGCACCGCGGCGCCCTCGCCTCCATGCAGCGCAAACCCCTGCCGACGGCCGACGAACTCCTGCAGACCGCACGCCGGGTGGTGGTCATGGAGTCGGTCAACGACCACACCAACATCGGCGCGATCTTCCGCAGCGCCGCCGCCCTCGGCATGGACGCGGTCCTGCTCTCCCCGGACTGCGCGGACCCCCTGTACCGACGTAGCGTCAAGGTCTCGATGGGCGCGGTCTTCTCCGTCCCGTACGCCCGACTGGACACCTGGCCCAAGGGCCTCGACTCGGTCCGAGAGGCGGGCTTCACGCTCCTGGCCCTGACCCCCGACGAGAAGGCCAAGACCCTCGACGAGACGGCTCCGCACAAGATGCACCGCGTCGCCCTGATGCTCGGCGCGGAGGGCGACGGCCTCTCCACCCAGGCACTGGTGGCCGCCGACGAATGGGTCCGCATCCCCATGGCCCACGGCGTCGACTCCCTCAACGTGGGCGCGGCTGCAGCGGTCGCCTTCTACGCGGTGGCGACGGGCCGCCCCACCCCCGGACCGAGCTGACCCGAGCGCGAACCCGGCAGCCCCCCGAGCCGGCGGTCCTCAGGCCCTGACGGACGTCAGTCGGAGTTCGCGTCCGAGCTGGACCGTGGCAGAACGGGCGCCGCCGGACCATCGCCGCCACCGGGCTTGTCGTCCGGCCGCACCTGCTCCTGCCGCTGCTGCTCCCGCCCGCTTCCGCTGCGACCACTGTCGTCGCCGAGCCCGCGGCTGGGCCCCTGGCACCCCTGAGCGGCCGCGATCCCCAGAGCCACCAGCAGCGTCACCACGACGAACACGAACAGCCGCTGCCGCAGCAGCCGAGGATTGGCGGGCCGCCGCCCGGTCCCCGTGCCGCGCGGCGCAGGACGTCCGGTGCCACTGCGCGGTCCGGAACGGCTCCCGGATCCGGCCGTGTTCCGCGCACCGGGCACGGGCCGCGCCCCGGAACGCGACGAGGGCGCACCACCGCGCGGACCCCCGCCGCCCCGCGACGGAACGGCACCGCGTGACCCGGAGGTACCCGAGGCCGGCCCCTGCGGACGCCGCTGGGACTGGGATTGCGACGGGGACGGGGACTGCGAGTGGGGCTGCGTCTGGGAGTGATACGGGGGCCGCTGGTCCGGATAGCTCTCGGTGAGCCGCCCTGTCGGCCGGTCCGCCTCGGCGGCACGCGGCCCGGGCGGCCGTACGTCCGCCATGCCCTGCGCCTCGCGCGCGGCGATCTCCTTGAGCCGCAACGACAACTGCAGCGTGCTGGGCCGCTCCTCCGGATCCTTGGCCAGACATGCCCGTACGAGGGGTGCCAGCGCGTCCGGAACGCCCTGCAGGTGGGCCTCCTCGTGGACCACGCGGTACAGCATCACCTCGGAACTGCCGTGCCCGAAGGGCGAGTCGGCCATCGAGGCGTACGCGAGCGTGGCACCCAGCGAGAACACGTCCGTGGCCGGCGTCACGGCCGCCCCGCGCACCTGTTCGGGGGCGAGGAAGCCGGGCGAGCCGACCGCCGTACCGACATGGGTGAGCGTTGAGGCGCCGGTCGCCCAGGCGATGCCGAAGTCGATGATCCGCGGCCCCTTCGGGGACAGCAGGATGTTGGACGGCTTCAGATCCCGGTGTACGACACCGGCCTCGTGCACCGCGACCAGTCCCTCGGCGAGGGCGGCACCGATGGAGGCGACGTCGGCCGCGGTGAGCGATCCCTCGTCCATCACCTTGTCGTGCAGGGAGGGCCCGGGCACGTACTGCGTGGCGAACCACGGGCGGTCCGCGTCAAGGTCGGCGGCGACGAGCCGGGCGGTGCACCCGCCCCTGATCCGCCGGGCCGCCGAGACCTCGCGGGCGAACCGTGAACGGAACTCCTGATCCTCCGCCAGGTCGGGCCTGATCACCTTGAGTGCGACCCGCTGCCCCCGCTTGTCGGAGCCCAGGTAGACAACGCCCATCCCGCCCGCGCCGAGCCGTCTGTGAAGCCTGAACGAGCCGACGACGCGCGGGTCCTCGCGCCTCAGGCGCATCATCGCCATGTTCATCCCCGCTGCCCGGTCCGTTTGACGAGCGACAGCTTACGTTTCCACGGCCGGGTGCGCGCAGAGGCCGCGCCCTCTCGTCCCGATGGATTGTCAGTGCCGGGTGGGAGACTTGAGAGGTGGTCAGGGAGCGCGCGAACAGGGCGGCTTGACGTCGCGTGTGATCCCAACCACCCGTCGCAGAAGGGGGATTGAACCCGTGAAGGGTGACCGCGTGGAGATAGTCGTGGATGCCGGGGACACCACACGTACCTACGAGGTGGTGGCGAGCAGGGCGGGCCGCAGGGTGGAGACGGCGGTCCGTCGAGGGGTAGTGGAAGTGAGCGAAGTCACGAGGAACGGATCAGTCGTCCGCACCGCCCGCTTCATGGCGAACCGTGTGCTGGCCCTGGTGGAGCAGCCGGTGCCGAGAGAGGACAGCTCGGAACAGTAGGGACACACCGGGCACCCCTTCCGGGAAGACCCTGAGACCTAGGACTTCGTCTCCACCCAGGGGAGTACTCCGCAGGTCACGGGTCATCCTCCGGGAGGCCCGGCAATCGGTACGAGGGCATGACGACCGGTACTCGTCGGCAGCCTAGATTTGAGGTCAAGCGGCGGGTGCAGCACTCGTCCCCCGAGGTCAGACACCCGCCGCTTGCCAACCAACAAGAGAACGGTCAGGAGAGGGACCATGGCCCACACGGCATCGCGGACGGCGCTCCGCACACAGGGACGCAAGGCATACATCGCCGCGTTCCGTCCGCGCCGACAGGGCCAGCGCCATCCACTGGTGGCGACAGCGATGGTCCTTCCTCTGGCAGCCCTGCTCGTGGTCGTCTTCGGCGGCTGGGAAGCAGTGGTCACACAAGCGTCGTCCGTGGGTGTGATGCTGGGGCGCTGAGCGGCGACCCCAGGCCCGGAAGAGCGGTCCGGGCGGGGACATCCACCCATGAAACCCCGTGGGGACGGGGGTGCGGCGGACGGCAAAAAATGCCCGCGCAGCTGGGGAGCTGCGCGGGCATTGCTTTGCCGTCTCAGCCCGTCCGGCGTTTGAGGACGAGGCCGTCCAGGCCGAAGGGGGGTCTGGGGCGCAGCCCCGGCGGGGTCGAAGGGGCGGAGCCCCTGGAGACGGGACGGGTAGGGGCGGCGGGGGCGAAACACCACACCGCACCCGGCGACCACCCCGTACCCTCCCGACCAGACCCGCACAGCGCATCAGGGAGCCCCGTGACAGCCACCCCCTTGCTCACCGACCTCACCACCCGAGCCAAGGCCAGAGCCCACGCCCGCCCCCACCCCTGCCCCTGCGGAGCAGACACCCTCACCGACCGCCCCGACGGCACGGTCGTCCGCCACGCCGACACCGTCGCCAAGGCGCACGCCCCCGACACCACCCCCACCGACCTCACCGCCCGCCTCACCCTCGCCGCCCACCTCCCGGGCATACTCCTGCCCCCGCTCAGCCCGACCCCCGTCGACCTGCACGGCAGACTCGTGACGTTCTGGCCGTACGGCGCCCCGGTCGACCCGGAGGATCCGGACGCGGCACCCTGGGAGGAGGCCGCCACCCTGCTCGCCCACCTCCACCGCACCCCCGCCCCGCCCGGACTGCCGCCCATGCGCGGCCCGGCCAAGGCGGCCCGCGCCATCGCCCGCCTCCGGGCCGCCACCCCCCAGCCGGCCACCGAGCCCGTCCTGCGGGCCTGGGCGACCCTGCCGCCGTGGGCCAGAGCCCAGCCCCCCGCCCCCGGGACCCCCGCCCCTCACCCCCTCGACCTCGACGAGCCGGCCCTCACGACCCTCTGCCACGGCGACCTGCACCTGGGCCAGCTCGTACGCCACCCCGCCCCGGACGGCCCCTGGCTCCTCATCGACGTGGACGACCTCGGCGTCGGTGCCCCCGCCTGGGACCTGGCCCGCCCGGCCGCCTGGTACGCCTGCGGACTGCTCCCGCCCGACGAGTGGACGCGGTTCCTGACCGCCTACCGCGCGGCGGGCGGCCCGGCCGTACCCGCAGACGGCGATCCCTGGCCCGCCCTGGACGTCGCCGCCCGCGCTCTCACCGTTCAGACGGCGGCCCTGGCGATCGTCAAGGCGACGGCCGCGGACCGTCCGCTGGACGACGTACAACAGGCCGTGGTCGACGCATGTGCCCGAATGGGTTCGCTACCACCCGAGTTGGCCCAGGGCCACGCGAAGTAGGGTGCAACCGACCGGAGCCGGACAGAGTCTGTTCTGGCGAGAAACGAAACCGGATCAAGAAGCGGTACCGACGGCAGGGAGTTGAGCCGAGCATGCAGTGTCTGAAGTGCCATGCGCCGATGCACACGTACAACCGCAACGGAGTCCAGATCGAGCAGTGCAGCGGCTGCCGGGGGATCTTCCTCGACTACGGCGAGCTGGAGGCGCTGACCCGCGTGGAGTCCCAGTGGTCGGGGCCCGCCGCCCCGCCGCCCCCGGTCCAGCAGGGCTACCCAGCCGCTCCCGCACCCGCCTGGGGCGCCCCGCAGGGCGGCCATCACGGCGGCCACGGCGGTCACTACGGCGGCAAGCGCCACAAGAGCTTCGGCCACATGCTGTTCTCCAGCTGACCGGAACGTCTGGCCGGAACCACGAAGAAGCCCCCGACCGTAGGAGATGGTCGGGGGCTTCTTCGATCTGTGGACGATACTGGGATTGAACCAGTGACCTCTTCCGTGTCAGGGAAGCGCTCTCCCGCTGAGCTAATCGTCCTCGGGACCACGGTCCGAAGACCGCGAGTCGTGCTTACCGCGTGCGCGATACTGGGATTGAACCAGTGACCTCTTCCGTGTCAGGGAAGCGCTCTCCCGCTGAGCTAATCGCGCGGGGATCCTTGCGGATCAAGGTCCTTGCGGACCAGTGGACGATACTGGGATTGAACCAGTGACCTCTTCCGTGTCAGGGAAGCGCTCTCCCGCTGAGCTAATCGTCCTTGGAGGTGGAGACGGGATTTGAACCCGTGTAGACGGCTTTGCAGGCCGTTGCCTCGCCTCTCGGCCACTCCACCAGGAGTGCGGGGGTTCGGGAAGATCCCCCTCTTCCTACGAGCGGACGACCAGGTTCGAACTGGCGACCTCAACCTTGGCAAGGTTGCGCTCTACCAACTGAGCTACGTCCGCATGTCGTTTCGGTGCGCTCTCGCGTCCCGGCGACGAGTTGAACTCTAGCGGATTCCGGGGCCAGTACAAAAACGCGTTTGTGCAGCGTGCTGCGCTGTGCCTGCTCGAAGACATGGTCAGGGCACCCGCAGGACACCCGCCATAGACTCGGCGATGTGTCCGATCTCGCTCCCCTCGCCCGCTTCGGCGGCCTCGTCGCCACCGGTCTCCTCGATGTCACCAACGATCCCGCGGCCCTCGACTCCACCGGTTTCTGGGCCGTTTCCGCGGACTACGAGGGCCGTCTGACCTGCGCTCGCTTCCGTGACGTACGAGAGGAACCGGTTCGTGCGCCGAGGTCCGGACCGGGGGAGTGGCGGGGTCCGGCCGCCGGTGACTGGACGTCGTCCCTCGATCGCGCCGCGTACACGGCGGGAGTTCGCCGTATCCGCGAGCACATCGCCACCGGCGAGGTCTATCAGGCGAACCTCTGCCGAGTGCTGTCCGCGCCCGTCGCACCCGACGCGGACGTGGACGCGCTGACCTCGCTGCTCGCGCACGGCAACCCGGCACCGTATGCAGGAACGATCCGCCTGCCCGCCCACGGCGTCGAGATCGCCACCGCGTCCCCCGAGCTCTTCCTCCGTCGCGCCGGAAGAACAGTCGAGTCGGGCCCCATCAAGGGCACCGGACGCACCGAGGCGGACCTGCTGGAGAAGGACTACGCCGAGAACGTGATGATCGTGGACCTGGTCCGGAACGACCTCGGGCGCGTCTGCGTGACGGGTTCGGTGACCGTCCCCGAGCTGTGCGTCGTCGAGAAGCACCCGGGGCTGGTCCACCTCGTGTCGACGGTACGGGGCGAGCTGCGCCCGGACACCGGCTGGCCGGAGCTGCTGGCGGCCGCGTTTCCGCCCGGCTCGGTGACCGGCGCGCCCAAGTCGAGCGCCCTGCGGATCATCGACGCCCTGGAGACGGCGCCCCGGGGCCCGTACTGCGGGGGCGTCGGCTGGGTCGACGCCGACCGGGGGACGGGTGAACTGGCGGTCGGAATACGCACGTTCTGGATCGACCGGGCCGACGGCATGCTGCGCTTCGGCACCGGAGCGGGCATCACCTGGGGTTCGGACCCCGAGGGGGAGTGGCGGGAGACCGAGCTGAAGGCGTCCCGGCTGCTCGCGGTAGCGTCGGGAGAGTACGAGGTGAGCGGCGACGGGGAGGAACCGTCGACCTGCTCTGTCCCCCCGGGTGACAGCCGGCCGCTCCCCGGCAGAGAAGCCATACCGAACGACGCGTCCGACACATTCCAGCGAGGTAATGACCAGTGAAGCTCTGGCTCGACGGCGGGCTGCAGGACATCGAGTCCGCCCGCGTCTCCGTGTTCGACCACGGGCTGACCGTGGGCGACGGCATCTTCGAGACGGTGAAGGCGGTCCATGGCCGGCCGTTCGCGCTCACCCGCCACCTGGACCGGCTGACCCGCTCGGCCCGCGGCCTCGGCCTGCCCGACCCGGACCTCGACGAGGTCCGCGGCGCCTGCGCGGCCGTCCTCGCAGCCAACCCGATGCCCCTGGGGCGCCTGCGCATCACGTACACCGGCGGTCACGGCCCCCTCGGCTCCGACCGCGGGGAGCACGGCCCGACCCTGGTCGTCGCCCTCGGCGAGTCCGCCCGGCGTCCCGACTCGACCGCCGTGATCACGGTCCCCTGGACGCGCAACGAACGCGGCGCCGTCACCGGCCTGAAGACCACGTCGTACGCCGAGAACGTCGTCGCCCTCGCCAGGGCACGCGAACAGGGCGCGTCCGAGGCTCTGTTCGGCAACACGGTCGGGCAGCTGTGCGAGGGGACGGGGTCCAACGTCTTCGTCGTCCTGGACGGTGAGATCCACACCCCGCCGCTCGCCTCCGGCTGCCTCGCCGGGGTCACACGCGCCCTCGCCGTCGAGTGGACGGGCGCCAAGGAGACCGACCTGCCGCTGGACGTCCTGGAGAGCGCCGACGAGATCTTCCTGACGTCCACCCTGAGGGACGTACAGGCCGTGCTGCGCGTCGACGACCGCCAACTCCCGGACGCACCGGGGCCGGTGACGGCCAAGGCCATGCGGGTCTTCGACGAGCGGGCGGGGGACGACCTCGACCCCTGAGTCCGGGGCAGGATCGGGAAAGCCGCGTAAATGAGGCTGCCGCAGGCCTCCGCAGCGGGTAGAACACCTCTGATGACCACCACCCTGCGGCCGACCGAGCCGCTGCAGCACGAGGCCGACGGGGCGCGTTCACGCCGTTACCAGGTGTGCGTGAACAGCCGTCCCGTCGGCGCGGTACACCTCGGTACCGACCCCGCGTACGGCGATGCGGCGGCGCGGATCCTGGATCTCCGCATCGACGAACGCGACCGGCGGCGCGGCCGGGGCACGGTGGCCGCGCTCGCCGCGGAGGAGGTGGTGCGTGGCTGGGGCTGCCGGCGCATCGAGGCGTCGGTCCCGGGCGACGCGCCGACGGCCCTGCGGCTGGCGACCGCGCTCGGCTATGTGCTGCGCAACCGCCGTATGGACAAGGCGCTCGGCGAGACCCCGCCCGAACTGCCCGCGGGGAGCCGCGGCCGGCCCATGACGGAGGCCGAGTTCGTGGTGTGGGAAGCGGCGGGCAGGCTGAGTTACGCGGAGAGCTGGATCGAGCGGGGTGTGCCGGAGGCGGAGGCGCACGCCAAGTCGAAACGCGACCATGAGCGGTTGCTGCCGCAGGGCGTGGCCAGCGAGGGCATGACGTTCAGCGTCCTGGAACACGAGGGAACCCGTGTCGGCACCTTGTGGCTGGGCCGCCGCGACGGCCTGGCGTTCGTCTACGACGTCGAGGCCGACGCGGCACACCGGGGTCGAGGGCACGGCCGCACCCTCATGCTCCTGGCGGAGGCCCAGTCGATCGAGGCCGGCCGGCCTGCCATCTCCCTGAACGTCTTCGCGGGCAACAGCCCGGCAGAACGGCTCTACGAGTCGCTGGGGTACGAGACGGTGACCCACCACATGTACAAGGACCTGCTGTAGGCCGTCGGCGACGACCGGGGCCGATACGACAGGGCGGGCGCGGGGGCGGGGCGCCAGGAGTCAGGCGTCGTGCCCGGCGAGCAGCCGGTCCACGATCTCCTCGATCCGTCCCCGCAGCCCCTCCTGGTTCTTGCCGCCGTCGAGCCGCTCATCGCCGATGACGTACGTCGGCGTGCCCGTCACACCGATGGCCTTGCCCTCGGCCTGGTCGGCGTCGACGATCAGGATGTGCCGGCCGTCGATCAGCGCGGTGTCGAACTCCTCGGCGTCCAGGCCGAGTTCTCCGGCCACCTCGACCAGGAAGGGTTCGCCCCTACGGTCGAGCTCTTCCACCCGCCCGAGCACGGCCTCGACGTACGGCCATGCCTGTCCCTGCTCCGCCGCCTCCTCGGCGGCCTGCGCGGCGGCGAAGGAGTGCTTGTGCCGCTCCAGCGGAAAGTGCCGCAGCCGCAGCTCCAGCCGGTCGCCGTAGCGGGCGCGCAGGGCGCGTACGTCGTCCAGGGCGGTGCGGCAGTCCGGGCACTGGAGTTCGCACCAGACCTCCAGGGCGGGGACGGAGGCCGGGGCGGAGCTGTCGGCGGGCGCGGGGGAGGAGTCGCTCATGGGCACCAGTTTCCCAGCCGCGGCCGTGGGCGTCGTACGAGGGGACCGGGACCTGGGGAGGAGCCGACCCGGAGATGTCCCTGATGTCGGGCCGGAGCATGGCATCCGGGGGGCCGGGCGGTGCAGGATGGAAGGGACGAACCGCACGAGCGGGACCGAACGCCTGGAGGACCGGATGATTGCCGAGACCGTGTGTTCCGCCGTCTCCGTGGCCGGCCTGGGCATCGCGGTGGTCACGGCGTACCGCAAGCGTTTTCTCGCGGCTGCCCGCATCGCCGCGTACTCGCTGGTTCCCATCGGCCTGGTGATGACCGGGGTGGTCGGATGGGTGGCCGACACGGCGTTCAGCCCCTCCGCCTGGGCCGGGTTCTGCGTGCTCGGCGGCGCCTGGCTGCTCTTCACGGCCACCCGTGCGGTGGAGCGGCGAAGGGGCGGCACCCGAAAGGAACGTTCGGAGACGCGGGCCGCGCAGCGCGAGGCGGTGGCTCCGGCTGCCTCCGCGCCCTCGCTGCCGCAGGGGCGGGCCAATGCCTCCCGCCCGGCGGCCCAGCCCGCGGCCAGGCCGCGCGGCGGCGGTGACGACTTCAGCGACATCGAGGCGATCCTGAAGAAGCACGGAATATGAAGAAGCGCGCCGTATGACGGGGTACGACGGCTGACGTACTGAAACGACACAAACGGCCGGGAGGCGACGGAGGTCGCTCGGAAGCGATCATGACTCGCTGTTCACATTACGGAATTCAGCGAACTACCGTGCATTTCGGGCGCGTTGATCGCGTCGAGGGTCCCGGCTGCGTCATCATCGCGGCGAGATGCTGGACACAACACAGAGCGAGGCCGTGCCGCCGAAGGACGAGCCGCGCGGGTGCCTCTTCGCCCTTTCCCAGCCACCGCTGATGATCTTCCTTGCGGTGATCGGGTGTCTGCTGCTCATGGCTTCGTTGCATGATCTGCTGTTGCTGTGAGCTGTACACGCCAGTCCCCGGCGTCATCCGCCGGGGACTGCGTCAGCACCAGGCCCAGCCCCTCCGGCCGTCAGCTCGCCGACTCCTTGCGGCGCGCCCGGTAGGCCGCCACATGAAGCCTGTTTCCGCAGGTGCGGCTGTCGCAGTAGCGGCGGGACCGGTTGCGGGAGACGTCGACGAAGGCGTGCCGGCAGTCCGGTGCCTCGCACCGCCGCAGCCGCTCCTGCTCGCCGGCGACCACGAAGAACGCGAGGGCCATCCCGCAGTCGGCGGCCAGGTGGTCGGCGATGGACGCGCCGGGGGCGAAGTAGTGCACGTGCCAGTCGTAGCCGTCGTGGTCGGTGAGCCGGGGTGTCGTCCCCCCCCCGGCGACCAGCTCGTTGATGAGCGAGGCGGCGGTCCGGGCCTCCTGGGCGGCGAAAACCCCGGCGAACCGTCCGCGGATCCTGCGCACGGCGGCGAGATCGATCTCCGACAGCACGCCGATATCGCTGATGTTGTGCTTTCGTACGAATCCTCGAGCGCGTCGACATCGGGCAACGCGTCCTTCGTGTCGTCGTCCGGCGCGGTGTTCACCAGATCGACCACGGTGTCGAGGGCGCACCGGGTGTCGTGGGTGATCAGCACGTTGCTCTCCCTGGCCTGCCTGGGCGGTCGGGCGGGCACCCGCCCGCCGATGCTGGCCGATGTTAGTGGCTTCCGGCGGCGGAGGGCGGGCGTCTGTCCTGGCAGGGCCGGGAGCCCTGGCCCCGGAGGGCGTGCGACACACCGCCGCCGGCCCGCGGGAAACTCGCGGGGCGGCGGCGGTGTGCCATATGCGGTTGTTGTGACCCGAGCCGTCTCCCCGAGTGGACGGCGCCGGGCGGCTCAGCGGGGCACCCCGTCCTAGCTTTCCGCCAGGATGTGGGACAGCTCCTGATCGAGGTCGAAGTGGCGGTGTTCCGTGCCGGGTGGCACAGCGGCGTCCGTTCGCTTCAGGAAGGACTCCAGGGCTCGTGCGGGTGCTTCGAGCAGGGCCTCGCCCTCCGGCGAGCTCAGAGCGATGCAGACAACGCCCTGGCCGTGGCTCCGGGACGGCCAGACTCGGACGTCACCGGTACCGGTGGGTCGGTGGAGGCCCTCCGCGAGCAGGTCGCGGGCGAACACCCACTCGACGGTTTCCTCGGCTCCGGTGTGGAAGGTGGCGTGCACGGCGTAGGGATCGGCCGTGTCATACCGCAGTCCTGCGGGAACGGGCAGTGAGGACTCGCTCGACACAACGAGGCGCAGGTGCAGCTCGCAGCTGACCGTGGTGTTCATAAGCGCCAAGGCCTTTCGCTCAGTGTGCGCTCGGGGATTCGCACGTCGGCGAAATCGACATGCCACCTACGGTGCCGTTGTAAACCCCTCTGAGTGTTTTGCGTGCGTTTACGTAACTCTTCCGGCCGAGAACCGGTTCGTCGGCTACGACCATTCCGGTGACCGGTTTCCGTCGGGTAGGGTTTGGCTGCATGAATACGGGGAGTGACAAGCCCGGCGAGGCCGCCGTGGCGCCGGCTGATGCCGGGACCGGCGAGGCCGCGGGCGAGCGTGAGCTCGGATCGAGAGCGCCGGAATTCATCAAGGCACGCCGGATGCTGCACGTGAGCTGGCAGGTCGGCGTGTTCGTCGTGGGCCTCGCGGTGGTCGGTGCCGGCATCGTCATGCTGCCGTTGCCCGGGCCGGGCTGGCTGGTGATCTTCGGCGGTATGGCGATCTGGGCGACCGAGTTCGTCTGGGCCCAGCTGGTGCTGCGCTGGACGAAGCGCAAGGTCACCGAGGCGACACAGCGTGCGCTCGATCCCAGGGTGCGCCGCCGCAACATCATCCTGACGTCGATCGGGCTGGTGATCATCGCGGTTCTTGTCGGAATCTACGTATGGAAGTTCGGGCTGGAAATGCCCTGGAAGATCAAGGATCAGTGATCCGGCGCATGGCGGGGGCACCCCCTGACATGGGGTAATGTTCTCCCTGCGTCCGGGCGATTAGCTCAGTGGGAGAGCGCTTCGTTCACACCGAAGAGGTCACTGGTTCGAACCCAGTATCGCCCACCGGATCGAGTGCGGCGATCTTCCCGCCCGCGTGGCTCATCGGCACCGCAGGTCTGTCCGTGGCGAAGATCATGGAGAACATGGACATCGGCCAGAAGGTCCTGCACGGCCAGCGGGACTGGATGCGGGACCCGAAGATCCACTCCACCACCTGGGACTG
>NZ_AEJB01000196.1 GCF_000331005.1 Streptomyces turgidiscabies Car8 | reverse complement strand
TTCACTCGCCCCATGGCAGCTCCCGCCCAAAGTCTCTGCGGCCGGCGACGTGCCCACCCGCGCCACTCACCAGCGAGAACGCTCCTCATTCCGCACCGTCGCCAGGGTGCGACTCCAGGAGCCCGGCGAGCCGCTCCACCGCGTGCGGCCAGCCCGTAACCCGGACCACGCCGCGCCCGTCCTCATTCGTCGAAGCCACGGCCCGCACTTCCGACAGCTCGAACCCGGCACCGAGGAACGCCCGGTTCAATTGGTCGGCAGACTCCCGCGCGACCCGCCACGCCGCCACGTAGTCGACACCAGGCACCCAGAGCCCGAAGTCCGCACCGGCGTCGTCGATGCCGTCGCTCAGCCAGTTCTCGCCAGCGCCAGTCATTGTGCCCACCTCTGTCCTGGTCCAGATAACAGATCGTCAACTCTCTTTGGTCCAGGGCGGATGCACAGCACAACGACCCCGGTACCATCAGGCACCGGGGGTCGCTGTACTCCCTTCCGGACCACCCCAGTTGCTTCCAGGCGCGGGGGTGGTCCGGTCTTGCGTTTTCGGTTGTGAAGCGCGGCCTCTTACTACCGGGTGGGGAACCCGGTGGCCCAAGCCAAGAAGCCGCGCCCCGTACGCCGGAGGAACGAACCTCCAGCCCCCGGACCGTCACCCGCTCCCGAGAGAGCAACGAGGACGTGACGGCCCGAAGATCACCACAACGGCTTGCCCCTGGCGCCGTCGGCAAGGTCGAGACGGGCCCACACGGTCTTTCCGCCCTTGTCTTCCGGCGTCCACCAGACCGAGGTAGCCAGCCGCTGCACGATCAGCAGCCCCCGCCCGCTGTCAGGCAGCACAGCCTCAGACAGTTCACCCGCGAGACCAGGGGAGAACGGCTCACCCAACGGGAGCAACGGCGGGGACGAGTCCTCATCGGAGACGCCGATGAACAACCACTTCGGCCACATCTTGAACGCCACATCGATACGCCGAACTCCGCCGGGCCTGGCAAAGCAGCGTTCCGGCACAGCGTGGTTGATCACGTTCCCAACCAGCTCCGACACGATCAGCCGGGCATCATCCACGACGTCATGGGCCCCCGTGCTCTGAAGGAACGCACCCGTCATGTCACGCGCGAGGCGCACGGTGTTGCCGAGTTCAGCGAAGAGCGTGAGCGTCAGGTAGTGACCACCGTCGGCCAGGTTCGGCGAAATGAACCAGTGAGCGAACGCGTCCAGCTCACTCGTCACGTGCTCACGCTTTCGAACTTGCTTCGCGGTCATGACACAAAGTCACCGTCTCCGGTCACGTCCGCCGAGACTCTCCCGGCGGGGTGGACCGAGGATGCATCCCCTGCACCGGCTGCCGCTCCCCCCTCTTGGGGACCCCCCTCGTGGGTACACTCGCGAGACGAGAGAAGACACGTCTGGTCAATCACGATGGGGAAGTGAGATGACCGAAGCAGCACCCACACCGGCAGCCCTGCCGCCGCACGTGCTGGAACGCGCAGACGTACGGTCAGCAATCGCCAACCACGACTTCGGCGAAGTCTTCAGACTCGCCCGACTGCACGGAAAGATCAGCTACGCCAAGATCGCGGAAGCCGTCGGCTACAAGCGCGAGCACATCGGCCTCATGGCCCGGCCGGAGACCGACGGCAAGGGCACACGCCCACGGATCACCCAGCACCGCAAGATCCTCGAAGTGGTGGACGGGCTACGCATCCCCGGCCCTCTCGCAGGACTCGCCCCACGCCCCTGGGAACTAGCACGCAGCGCCAGCATCGCCGTGCCGCAGGATCCAAGCACCTTGATCACAGAGGGTGGTGCAGGACTCTGGGACATCGCCGAACTACTACGGCGAACGGAGATGTCCAGCATCAACAGCGCCGCCCTGGAGTCGATCGAACAGGGCATTGAGCAACTGGCGCGGGCCTACCCGTATGCAGATGCCGATTACCTTCACGAGCGCACCCGCAACGGCTTGCAGTACGTCACCAAGCAACTCGAAGGCCGGATGACCCTGCGCCAGCACCGAGAGCTCCTCGTCGACGCAGGCTGGCTCTTCCTACTGAACGCATGCGTGCAGTACGACCGAGGCCAACGCGAAGCCGCCAACCTCAGCAAAGCCGCCGCCCTACGGATCGGCGACGAAGCCGGCCACGGCGAGATCAAGGCATGGGCGTTCGAGATCGAGGCATGGTTCGCCCTCACTCAGAGCCGCTGGACGGACATGCTCGAAGCCATAGAAGCCGGGCACATCGCCGACCAGACACACTCCGTCGGCGTCCAGTTGTACGCCCACAAGGCCCGCGCCGCCGCACGCATGGGAGACGCCCGTCTGGTCCGCGATTCACTGGACGCCGGACGCGCCCGCTTGGATCGGCTACCCCGTCCGGATCACCCCGAGCACCACTTCATAATCGACCCGGACAAGTGGGACTTCTACGAAATGGACGCCTACCGCCTACTCGGAGACGACGAACGCGCCGCCACCCACGCCCGCTCAGTGATCCGAATCAGTACGGGCCCGGACGGTACCGAGATCTCCCCCATGCGCGCCGCAGAGGCCCGCCTCACGCTCGGAGTCGCCGCCGCCCGCACCGGCGAGATCGACGAGGCCATAGGCATGGGTACAGCAGCCCTCACAGCCGACCGGAAGTCCCTGCCGTCCCTGCTTTTAGTTGCTAACGAGTTGGACAAGGAACTCCGCGCCCGCTATCCGCGCGAGGCCGCCACACGCGACTTTCACGAACGGATCATGGCCATCAAGCGAGGCACTTCCAGACCCGAACTTCCATTCTAACTCACCCCAATCACATCCAGAGAATATCTTCGTCAACCGCTCCGGGAAATCAGAAATCGAGCACGCCATCGCTCGTTATGAGCAATAGCCAAATTCTCCACAGATTGAGCCATACCATACGGGTCACCGGATTCCCCGTAAAGGTCTGCAGACTCATGGTAGGCATCAACAGATTCGTCGAATTTTCGCAGCTTAAGCAGAGCACCCCCGCAGTTCCCAAGCGCCCTGGCCCTGCGATGCCAGTCATTGAATCGCTGAAAGATTTCCGCAGCTTCTCGGTGAATCAAAAGCGCCTCATGAAAACGCCCCATCCTCTGCATGGCTGCACCTTGGTTATCCAGCGATCCAGCCAACCGATGATAGTCACCATAATCTCGCAAGATAGCTGACGCTTGCCCATGAAGGCTGACGGCTTCGCCGAATTCCTGCAACCCCTGAAGCGCTGCCCCCTGGTTATCCAATGCTGCTGCCCGGCGGTACCAATCATCAAGGTCACCAAAGATATCAGCAGCTCGCCTGTGAGCGTTGAGCGATTCCCTGAAGCAGGACAGCTCCATCAGGCAAACGCCCAAGTTAGTAAGTGCACCACCTTCGCAGCCCAGGGCACCGATCTCCTGGAAGACTGTTGCGGCTCGCCGGTGAAGGTCGACAGCCTTATCGAACTGACGCAAGCCTTGCAGGGACACTCCCTTCGCGTCCCACGCCTTCTGCTCCTGGAGTCGGTCGCCCAGTTCTCTACTGATTTCCACAGCCTGCTGGAAAGCGCCTACCGACTCGTCAAAGCAGCGCGCTTCCTGCAAATCAAGTCCCAAGTTGTGCAACATTCCGGCTTGACGCTGCCGGTCTCCAAGATCTTGAAAGATGGCCGCTGCTTGGCGATGCGCACTGGTCGCGCCGTCAAGCTGTCGCAACTGTCGCAGCACGAGACCCAGATTATTCAAAGCAGTACCTT
The DNA here is from genome assembly GCF_000331005.1 of Streptomyces turgidiscabies Car8. Lineage (GTDB taxonomy): Bacteria > Actinomycetota > Actinomycetes > Streptomycetales > Streptomycetaceae > Streptomyces > Streptomyces turgidiscabies. Next base: position 15,344 of record NZ_AEJB01000196.1, on the reverse strand, counting down.
GCCCGTGCCGATTTCCGATCGCGCTTGTCGACCGGACAGCAACACGCGCGGTTTCAAGCCACTCCTGAAGATGTCTGCGAAAGTTCAAGAAGGCACTCAGCGCTAGGGCAATCTGGGCCGCTGCACCAAAATGATGTTCCTCTTCCGCCATAGCGACAGCTACCACCAAGCATTCCCGCTCAGAGTCAAGCCAATTCAAGGCAGCATGACGGTCGGCGAAGCGCTCCAAAACAGGATTATCAGAGGTAACCTCAAGGAACTTATTCGCAGATCGAGTTGCGACTAGAACGTGGTCAAAAAGACGAGTGATGACAGAAATTCTCTGGTCTTCCTCCGCATGCATGCGAGCGAGTTCATCAGCAAACAAATGGAGCAAATCATGCATACTCCAACGCTCGCCATCTCTTTTCTCCAAAAGGTGCACACGGGTAAGATCCATCATCATTCGACGCGCGATGGAGATAGGGCGCCCGAGGAGTACTGCAGCAATCTCCACAGAGAAATCCGGTCCAGGGGCAAGAGCCAGCAGACGAAAGGCGCGGGCCCGCTCACCGTCTCCACTAACCAATTGCCGGTAAGACAAGTCGAAGGCAGCGCGAAGAGATAGCGGACGCCCCTGTTCATCCACGTCGTCGTATTGGAAGATCTCCAAACGCATTCGCGCATCGCTCAAATCCGCGATCTGACTAGCCAGTAACCGATCCGGCTCATCCCGAAGCAGGGCGGCAATGATGTGCAATGCAAGCGGCAATCGCCCGCATAGCTTTGCCAAACTTTTAGCGTCCTCAGGATGGGTAACCATACGGTCGTCACCAGGATGTGTGACGCGTAATGCCTGGTCAAGGAGTTCAACTGCTTCATCGATGGGCAGCGCAACCAGTTCCACTCGATGGGCAGACAGCGCGGACAGCGTATGGCGCGATGTAACAATTACGCGATGCGGCGAGTCCGGTAGCAACGGAGAAACCTGCCCAGCTGCGGCAGCGTTATCCAATAGAACCAATAGTGGCTTGTTGCTCTCCGCAAGGCTTTCCAGGCGAGCGCGCCAAAGTCCCAGCTTGCCCTCAGGGGTCGTCGGTATTACCGTATCCGGAACTCCCAAGATACGCAGGAATTGTTCTGCTGTTGTGGCAGGATCCTGTGGCCCACTGGAGCTATAACCGCGCAGATCGGCGAAGAGGATACCGCCGGGGAACCAGCCACGCTTGCGGGCCTGGTGAGAGGCATGTACCGCCAGCGCGGTCTTACCCGCACCCCCCATACCGACAATGGCTGAGGTTACTGGTCCGCTGTGAGGATGCCCCGCATCTGGCCCGAGTTGGGCGAGTAGGTCGCCAAGCGGACCGGTGCGACCAGTGAAGCCCACCGGCTCTGGCGGCAAGCTCACAGGCCCACAGGCTGACGTGGAAAGTCCGGTCGGACTCTCCACCGTCCTTGGGCGACCGCCTTGGTTGGCTGTCCGCTCTTGACGAGCTGCAAGGAGCAACTGCTGCCACCCAAACACTGAACGTCGTTTGTATTCCGACTCTCGCGACACCCGACTCTGGAGGAAAGGGATCAGCACGGCGAAGTACTGTTCCGACTTTTTGCCGGGTACCGACTTGGCAGTCAGCCAGCCGTTGATAGTCGCGTCGCTGATAGTGATCGCGCGCTGTTGAACGCTGCCGAGCTTGACCAGCCGGCTGAGCGATGGACTTCCGGCGGCTTCGTACAGCCCCCGCAATTCGCTCCAGAATCGCTCCGCAACCCCGCTCACGAACACGCACCGCCTGTCCGGGCCTTCCGGAACATGCAGTGCCCGGAAATCCTTTTTCTACCGTGCTGACCAGCGTACTTGCCGAACCCTACGTCACGAGCAGATCGCCGGAAACCTTCCGGAAGGCGGACACCTGTGCCATCAGCCCGGCAAGAGACGATCACCGGGCCCGCTCTGGAGGTTCTCAATGTCCGTTCTGCTTCAGGTACTCCATGACGGAGTCACGCTCGGCGGCGGTGCCAGCGTCCTTTACACATCCACGGTAGCCGCCACGGCCGTTACCTCCGTCGCCGCCCGTTCCTCCGACCGGCGCCGGGACGCGCGGGAAACCCTCAAGGTCCTGTTGGGTCGCCGTCCCTCACGCTGAGCCTCCGGACGGGGTCACCAACACTGAGTGGCCCCGTCCGGGGCGATCAAGTCCGCGTCAGGGGCAGGAGGTGTCGGAGTCTCCGTCGCCTAAGCCAGACATTGGCTCGCTGCCCCACATGGCAGTCCTACGGACTGTTGACCGTCAGACCCACTCCACTACGGACTGAATCCCCGAGGAGCCCCCAGACGGCGGCAGCGGCGTCCTCGGTACCTCCCGCACGACCCCCCGCCGCTCACTCCGAGCCCCAAGCGCCCTCAGGACAGCAGCAGCCTCTTCCTCACCGCCGCCGTCCCCCAGCGCCTCCACAACGCGCCGCAGCGCCTCACTCACGTCAGTGGACATGTCCGCTGGCCGGAGCGTCCTTCTTGACCGTCAGCGGCAGCAACTTCTTCCCGCTGTTACTTACTTGTGGCCAAGTGTCCATCTGCGGACACACCCCACAGTCGAAGCAGGGCGTCCACCGGCAGTCCTCGACCTCTGTCTCGTCGAGGGAGTCCTGCCAGTCCTCCCACAGCCAGTCCTTGTCGAGGCCCGAGTCGAGGTGGTCCCACGGGAGGACCTCCTCGTAGGTGCGCTCGCGTGTCGTGTACCAGTCGACGTCGACGCCGAAGTCGGGCAGCGTCTTCTGCGCGCAGGCCATCCAGCGGTCGTACGAGAAGTGCTCGCGCCAGCCGTCGAAGCGGCCGCCGTCCTCGTACACCGCGCGGATCACCGCGCCGATGCGCCGGTCGCCGCGGGACAGCAGACCCTCGACGATGCCGGGCTTGCCGTCGTGGTAGCGGAAGCCGATCGAGCGGCCGTACTTCTTGTCGCCGCGGATCTTGTCCCGGAGCTTCGTCAGGCGCGCGTCCGTCTCCTCGGCGGAGAGCTGCGGGGCCCACTGGAACGGGGTGTGCGGCTTGGGGACGAAGCCGCCGATCGAGACCGTGCAGCGGATGTCGTTCTGGCCGGAGACCCTGCGGCCCTCGGCGATCACGTTCGTCGCCATGTCGGCGATCTGGAGGACGTCCTCGTCGGTCTCCGTCGGCAGGCCGACCATGAAGTACAGCTTCACCTGGCGCCAGCCGTTGCCGTACGCCGTGGAGACGGTCCGGATGAGGTCCTCCTCGGACACCATCTTGTTGATGACCTTGCGCATGCGCTCGCTGCCGCCCTCGGGCGCGAACGTCAGACCGGACCTGCGGCCGTTCCTGGTCAGCTCGTTGGCGAGGTCCACGTTGAAGGCGTCCACGCGGGTCGACGGGAGCGACAGCCCGATCTTGTCGTCGGTGTAGCGGTCCGCGAGCCCCTTCGCGATGTCGCCGATCTCCGAGTGGTCGGCCGAGGAGAGGGAGAGGAGGCCCACCTCCTCGAAGCCCGTCGCCTTGAGGCCCTTCTCGACCATCTCGCCGATGCCCGTGATCGACCGCTCGCGCACCGGGCGGGTGATCATGCCGGCCTGGCAGAAGCGGCAGCCGCGGGTGCAGCCGCGGAAGATCTCGACCGACATGCGCTCGTGGACGGTCTCCGCGAGCGGGACCAGGGGCTGCTTGGGGTAGGGCCACTCGTCCAGGTCCATGACCGTGTGCTTGGACACCCGCCACGGGACTCCGGACCTGTTGGGTACGACGCGGGCGATCCGGCCGTCCGCCAGGTACTCCACGTCGTAGAACCCGGGGATGTAGACGCTGCCCGTCTTCGCGAGGCGGAGCAGGACCTCCTCGCGGCCGCCCGGACGGCCCTCCGCCTTCCAGGCGCGGATGATGTCCGTCATGTCGAGGACGGCCTGCTCGCCGTCGCCGATGATCACCGCGTCGATGAAGTCCGCGATCGGCTCGGGGTTGAAGGCCGCGTGGCCGCCGGCCAGCACGATCGGGTCGTCCAGGCCGCGGTCCTTGGACTCCAGCGGGATGCCCGCCAGGTCCAGGGCGGTCAGCATGTTCGTGTAGCCCAGCTCGGTGGAGAAGGACAGCCCGAACACGTCGAAGGCCCCGACCGGGCGGTGGCTGTCCACGGTGAACTGCGGGACGCGGTGTTCCCGCATCAGCGCTTCCAGGTCCGGCCAGACGCTGTACGTACGCTCGGCGAGGACGCCCTCGCGTTCGTTCAGCACCTCGTAGAGGATCATGACGCCCTGGTTGGGCAGCCCGACCTCGTACGCGTCCGGGTACATGAGCGCCCAGCGGACGTCGCAGTCCTCCCAGGGCTTGACCGTGGAGTTGAGCTCGCCGCCCACGTACTGGATCGGCTTCTGCACATGCGGGAGCAGGGCTTCGAGCTGCGGGAAAACCGACTCGGCAGACATCGCGGCGTTACCTTCGTGAGCTGACGGGGGATGACCACCAAGCGTAACCCGCCCGGAGGACTCCCCCGTCCGCGTGAAAACCGGCGCCGAAGCGGTCGGCAACCGGTGCGAAACCGGGTGCTAGACCTCCATCGCGCCCCGAATCGTCCGCCACTGTCCGGGCAGCGCCTCCTCCACCCCCGTGGCCCGCCGCTCCTCGCGCCCGTACAGCAGCCCGTACGTGAAGGTGTTCTCCCCGGCCGCGTGCGCCACGGCGGACAGCTCGCGCAGCGTGGTGCGGACCATGACGCTGTCCTGGTGGTCGCCGAGCAGGCTCTGGAGGGACTTCATCGACTTGGTGAGCGCCTTGGCCGGGCCGCCCAGGGCGGGGGTGGCCGCCTCTGCGGCGTACCGGGTGCGCTTGGCCTTCTTGCGGGCCTCGTGCAGCCCGAGGTCGCGGTCGGTGCCGGGCGGCTGCTCCATGGCCTCCTCGACCAGCGCGGACACCTTCGCGAAGTCCTTGCGTACGGCCTTGGCGAGCCCCTTGTCCGGCTTCTTCGCCGCCGCCTTGAGGACCGGCGGGTCGGCGACCACGGCGTCCAGGGTGTCGAGGAGCGTCAGATAGCGCGGGGAGTCCAGCACGCCGAGCAGCCGGCGGCGCGCTCCGCCGTGCTCGGCCCTGGCCCAGGTACCGAGCCGGTCCCGGACGGGCCCGTGGAGGAGAGTGGGGGCCAGTTCGTCGAGGGCCTCGCCCAGCCGTTCGGCGAGGACCTCCTGGTCGCGGCCGACACCCAGCTCGCCGGCGAGCCACTTCAGCTCGTCACCGATCGGGTCGGTGACCTTCCGGTCGAGGATCTTGGGGAAGGACTTGAACGTGCTGCGCAGCCGGCGGGTGGCGACCCGCATGTCGTGCACGGCCTCCTCGGCGTCCTGGCGGACGGCCGGGTCGAGGTCGAGGACGGCGTCCCGCTGGGCACGGACGTAGGCGAGGACGTGGTCGCCGACGGTGACGGGTTCGGCGGGTTCGTCCTTCGGCCGGGGATGCCCGCCCTTGGTCTCGGCAAGGGCCCGGGCCAGCTTCGACGCGGACTTCGAGGGCCGTACGCCCGCCTTGCGGAGGCGTTTCTCCACCTTGTCCAGGACGCGCTGGTCCTCGCCGTCGGCGAGCTCCACCTCGATCTCGGTCCACTGTGCGGTGCCCTCACCGCCGAACAGCCGCTCCGCCCTTACGGTGTCCACGCCGACCTCGGCGAGCCGGCGGCCGTCGCTGTCGACGAGGTCGCGCAGGTCGCGGGTGGAGCGCAGCCGCACGACCGGCACGAGCTGGCCCTCACGGACTCGGGCGCGGACCAGGCCGGCCAGTTCGTCGGGGACGGTGTCGGAGAGCGGGACCTGGATCTCGTCCCGCACTCCTGGGGCGACGGGGAGTTTCAGGTGCCAGCCGGCGTCGGAGCCGCCGGTGCGGCGGCGCAGCGTGATCGAGGCCGCGGCCAGCCGTAGGTCCGAGGTGTCGTAGTAGGTCGCGTCCAGTTCGGCGGTGCCCTTGTCGAGGACGTCCGCGACCCCGGCGACGCCGGTCAGGTCGGGCAGTCCGCTGTCGTCGGATTCATACTTCCGCTCGATTTCCCGCTTTGTGTCCGCCATGAACCGAATCTAGTCACGATTCGGCTCCGACGGCAGTCCCACGACCCTCGCCGGGCCGAGAACCGCGCGCCCGGTAGGGACGCGGGGAACCGCGCGCCCAGCCACAACGGCGCCGCACCGGACCGACTGCCCCTCACCGCCCCTCCAGCGGAGCGTCACGCCGACATGGGCCGCTCGACCCTGATCGACTGCAGCAGCCCCACCGCCACCCACACGGCGAACATCGACGATCCTCCGTACGACACGAAGGGCAGTGGCAGACCGGCGACCGGCATGATCCCCAGGGTCATCCCGATGTTCTCGAACGCCTGGAAGGCGAACCACGCGATGATCCCGGCGGCGACGATCGTGCCGTACAGCTCGGTCGTCTCGCGGGCGATGCGGCAGGCGCGCCACAGGACGACGCCCAGGAGCAGGATGATCAGGCCTGCGCCGACGAAGCCCAGTTCCTCCCCCGCGACCGTGAACACGAAGTCGGTCTGCTGCTCGGGGACGAACTGGCCCGTGGTCTGGGAGCCGTGGAACAGGCCGGTGCCGGTGAGGCCGCCGGAGCCGATCGCGATGCGCGCCTGGTTGGTGTTGTAGCCGACGCCGGACGGGTCGAGTTCGGGGTTGGCGAAGGCGGCGAAGCGGTTGATCTGGTACTCGTCCAGGACGCCGAGCTGCCAGATGAGGACGGCTCCGACTGCGCCGGTGCCGAGCAGGCCGAAGACCCAGCGGTTGGAGGCGCCGGAGGCGAGGAGCACGCCGAGCACGATGATGACCATGACCATGACCGACCCGAGGTCGGGCATCAGCATGACGATCATCATCGGTACGGCGGCCAGGCCCAGGGCCTGGAGGACCGTGCGGTGGTCGGGGTAGGGCTTGTCGCCGGCGTCGACCCGGGCGGCCAGGAGCATGGCCATGCCCAGGATGATGGTGATCTTCACGAACTCCGAGGGCTGGAGCGAGAAGCCGCCGCCGAGCACGATCCACGCGTGGGCGCCGTTGACGGTCGCGCCGAGCGGGGTCAGCACCAGGAGGATCAGGAGGACGGAGAGTCCGTACAGGATCGGCACCGCGGTGCGCAGGTTGCGGTGGCCGAGCCAGACCGTACCGATCATCAGACAGAACCCGATGCCGGTGTTCATGAGGTGCCGGATCAGGAAGTAGTACTGGTCGCCCTGGTTGATCTCGGTGCGGTTGCGGGTCGCCGAGTAGACCAGGATCGCGCCGATGAAGGACAGCGCGAGCGCGGACAGCAGTATCGGCCAGTCCAGCCTGCGGGCCAGCGAGTCGCGGGCCAGCATGCGGGACAGGGACGAGCGTTCGGGGCCGTAGCCGGAGACGGAGAAGGTGTTCGCGCCGGTCATGGCATTCTCCTTTGCGTACTCCGCGTGCTCCGCCTACTGCGCCCGCGCCTGCGGTGGGCTCGGCCGGTGCCCGTCCGTTCGGTCGCGACCGTGGCCGGCGGGAGCTGGCCGCCCGCGAGAGCGAGCGTCTCCTCGGTGGCCTCCTTCGGCGGCACGTACGGCTTGATCTTCGGGGCGTCGATCGAGCCGTCCGACTCGATCTTCGGGAGGCTCTTCTGCGGGGTGGGCAGCAGCGCCTTCCTGTTGTCGATCTTGCCGTCCGGGGAGACCCCGTACAGAGCCTCGTATATTTTGCGGACGGCCGGGCCGGAGGCTCCGGAGCCCGTACCACCCTGGGAGATCGTCATGACGATCGTGTAGTCCTTGGTGTACGTCGCGAACCACGAGGTGGTCTGCTTGCCGTAGACCTCGGCCGTACCCGTCTTGGCGTGCATCGGGATCTTGTCCTGCGGCCAGCCGCCGAACCGCCAGGCCGCCGAACCGCGGGTGACGACACCCTCGAAGGCGCCGTTCATGTCCTTCAGGGTCGCCGGGGTGATCGGCAGCCTGCCGTGCGACTTGGGCGCGATCGCCTGCACGGACCTGCCGTCGGCGCTGACGATCGCCTTGCCGACGGTCGGGTCGTAGAGGGTGCCGCCGTTGGAGATCGCCGAGTAGATCGTCGCCATCTGTATCGGCGTGACGAGGATGTCGCCCTGTCCGATGGAGTAGTTGACGGAGTCACCGGCGCGCATGAGGTTGCCTTCGAGGCAGTTCTCGTACGCGATCTGCTGGGCGTACGAGCCGCCCTTCTTGCCGTACTTGCACCAGGAGGCCTTGTTGGCCTTCCAGTAGTCCTGCTTCCACTTGCGGTCGGGGACGCGGCCGGCGACCTCGTTGGGCAGGTCGATGCCGGTCACGGCGCCGAGGCCGAACTTGTGGGCGGTGGTGTAGAACCAGTTCTTCGCGTCCTTCTTCGGCTTCAGGCCGCCGTCCTTCACCCACTCCTGGTGGGCGAGACGGTAGAAGACGGTGTCGCAGGAGACCTCGATGGCGCGGCCGAGGCTGATCGGGCCGTACCCCTTGGACTCGTAGTTCTTGAAGACCTGGCCGCCGATCGAGTACGAGCTGGAGCAGTCGTAGTGCCCGTCGAAGGGGTAGCCGGCGTCGACGGCGGCCGCGGTGGAGATGGCCTTGAAGATCGAGCCGGGGGCCGCCTGGCCCTGGATCGCCCGGTTGAGCAGCGGGTAGTTGGAGTTCTTGCCGGTCAGCTTGGCGTAGTCCTTGGCGGAGATGCCGCCGACCCAGGCGTTCGGGTCGTAGGTCGGGTTGGACGCCATGGCGACGACCCGGCCCGTCTTGGCCTCCATGACGACGACCGCGCCGGCGTCGGCCTTGTAGTTCTCGCCGGTGTTGTCGTCGTGCTCGTCGCGGGCCTTCTTCATCGCCTGGTTCAGCTCGTACTCGGCGACCCGCTGGACGCGGGCGTCGATGCTGGTGACGAGGTTGGAGCCGGACTGGGCGGGGTCCGCCTCGGCGGTGCCGATGACGCGGCCGAGGTTGTCGACCTCGTAGCGGGTGACGCCGGCCTTGCCGCGCAGTTCCTTGTCGTACTCCCGCTCGAGACCGGACCGGCCGACCTGGTCGGAGCGGAGGTAGGGCGAGTCGGTGTCCCGCGCCTTGGTGATCTCCTCGTCGGTGACCGGGGAGAGGTAGCCGAGGACCTGGGCGGTGTTGGAGCCGCCGGGGCCCGCGTAGCGGCGGACGGCAGCGGGTTCGGCGGTGATGCCGGGGAAGTCCTCGGAGCGCTCGCGGATCTGGAGCGCCTGGCGGGCGGTGGCCTCGTCGGTGATGGGGATCGGCTGGTACGGCGAGCCGTTCCAGCAGGGCTGCGGTGTCTTGGCGTCGCACAGCCGGACCTTGTCCTTGACCTCCTTGGGCTTCAGGCCCAGGACCCCGGCGAGCTTGGTGAGGACGGCGTCACCGTCGTCCTTCATCTTCAGCAGGTCGGTGCGGGAGGCGGAGACGACGAGACGCGTCTCGTTGTCCGCGATCGGCACCCCGCGCGCGTCGAGGATCGACCCGCGTACGGCGGGCTGCACGACCTGCTGCACGTGGTTGCCGGACGCCTCCTTGGCGTAGGCGTCCCCCTCGCGGATCTGGAGGTACCACAGGCGGCCGCCGAGGGTGCCGAGGAGGGAGAGGACGAGGATCTGGATGACGACGAGACGGATCTGGACGCGTGGCGTCCGGCCGGTCTCGGGAATGTTGGTCACTGGTGCTGCCTCCGCCTCTCAGTGCGCGTGCGGGACGCGGACGTACGAGGCATACGAGTACACGAGCAAGCTGTGGGCGTGGGTGTCGGGGTCCGACTGACGGGCGTTCACAGGCGCTTGACCCCCTTGATGCGGCCGGCGCGGGCGGCCTTCGAGCGGGCCGCCTTCACCTTCAGGCCGCCGCGCTGACTGCCGATGCGCAGGCCGGTGCCGGAGGACAGCCAGCCCGAGGAGATGTCGGTCTTCTTGGCCGCCGAGTTGGCCTCGGCGAGCGGGTCGTTCTCGGCTCTGCGGGCCAGGAACATGATGCCGGGGACCACGAAGGGCGCGAGCAGCAGGTCGTACAGCGCGGCGGTGAACAGCAGGCTGGGGAGGCCGACATGGCGGGCCGCGGTGTCGCCGACGAGGGCGCCGACACCGGCGTAGAGGAGGGTCGTGCCGACGGCCGCGGCGACCACGACGGCCATCGGACCGGTGGCCGACTTGAGCCGGCCGTTCTCGGGCTTCACCAGACCGGCCAGATAGCCGACGAGGCACAGCACGAGGGCGTAGCGGCCGGCCGCGTGGTCGGCGGGCGGGGCGAGGTCGGCGAGGAGTCCGGCGCCGAAGCCGACGAGGGCGCCGCCGACATGGCCGTACACCAGGGCGAGGCCGAGGACGGTCAGCAGCAGCAGGTCGGGGACGGCGCCCGGGAGGTGGAGGCGGGCGAGGACGCTCACCTGGATCACCATGGCGACGACCACCAGGGTGGTGGAGAGGAGCATCCGGTTGAAACGCATGGGGGAAGTTCAGCTCCTACTGCTCTTGCTGGTACTGGCCGTCGGACGCGGACGCCGACGGTGTCACCGTCACGGTGACCGTCGGCGTGGGGGTCGGCCTCGGCTTGGCCGGGAGGACGGTGTCGCGCGGGTCGCTGCGCGGGGCCTCGACGACGACACCGACGATGTCGAGCTTGGTGAAGCCGACGAACGGCGTGACGTAGATCGTGCGGGTCAGGTCGCCGCCGGACGGGTCGACCCGGGACACGAAGCCGACGGGTACGCCGGGCACGAACGGCTTGTCGGCCTGCGAGCCGAAGGTGACCAGGCGGTCGCCCTTGCTGACCTTGGCCTTGCCGTTGAGGAGCTGGACGCGCAGCGGCCGGTCGCCCTGCCCGGAGGCGAAGCCCAGTTCGTCGCTGCCCTCCATCCGCGTCCCCACGGTGAAGTCCGGGTCGTTGGCGAGCAGCACGGTCGAGGTGCCGGGGCCTACGGTGGTGACGCGGCCGACGAGTCCGTCGCCGTTCAGGACGGTCATGTCGCGCTTGATGCCGTCGTTGGCACCGACGTCGATGGTGACCGTCCAGGAGAAGCCCTGGGCCGCTCCTATGGCGATGACCTCGGCGCCCTTGATGCCGTACTGGCCGGCGCCCGCCGACTTGAGCATCTTGTCGAGCTGGCTGAGGCGGCTGCGGTTGCGGTCGTCGCTGCCGAGACGGGCCTTGAGCGCCGCGTTCTCCTTCTCCAGCGTGGCGAGCCGGTCGTGCCGGTCACCGGAGTCGCGTACTGCCGAGACGGCGTCGCCGACCGGGTCGACCACGGTGGCCACCCCGTCCTCGACCGGGCCGAACACGGCTGCCGCGGCCTGCCGGGCACCGTCGACCGGTGAGTCCTCACCGCCGCGGATGTCCACCGTGATCAGCGCGAACGCGATGGCGATCAGCAGCACCAGGAGCAGCCGGCTCTCTCGTGTGTCCCTCACGTGCGGCGGCGTGCCTTCCTCAAGAGAGTTTTTTCGGGCAGAAGAGTCGAGAAGAAATCGGGAAAAGAAAGGAGTTGGGGCAAAAACAGTCGTTCGGGGGAGCTTATGCCTCTATACCAACGATCCGCCGCACGAGAGGGGATCATCTCGTACGGCGGAATCGAAGAGTTACGTCATCTGCGCGGCGACGCGTCCAGCACCTGCTGGAGCGCCTCGAACTCCTCCACGCACTTGCCGGAGCCGAGCGCCACGCTGTCCAGCGGGTCCTCGGCGATGTGGATGGGCATGCCGGTCTCACGGCGCAGCCGTTCGTCGAGGCCACGGAGCAGGGCCCCGCCGCCGGTCAGAACGATTCCGCGGTCCATGATGTCGCCGGACAGCTCGGGCGGGCACTTGTCGAGGGTGGTCTTCACGGCGTCGACGATCGCGTTGACCGGTTCCTCGATCGCCTTGCGTACTTCGGCCGCGGAGATCACGACCGTCTTGGGCAGGCCGGAGACCAGGTCCCGGCCACGGATTTCGGTGTGTTCGTCAGCGTCGAGGTCGTACGCCGAACCGATCGTGATCTTGATCTGTTCGGCAGTCCGCTCACCCAGCAGGAGCGAGTACTCCTTCTTGATGTGCTGGATGATCGAGCTGTCCAGCTCGTCACCCGCGACACGGATGGACTGGGCGGTGACGATGCCGCCGAGGGAGATGACCGCGACCTCCGTGGTGCCGCCGCCGATGTCCACCACCATGTTGCCCGTGGCCTCGTGGACCGGCAGGCCGGAGCCGATGGCCGCGGCCATGGGCTCCTCGATGATGTGCACCTGGCGCGCGCCGGCCTGGGACGAGGCCTCGATGACGGCGCGGCGCTCGACGCCCGTGATGCCCGAGGGCACACAGACGACGACACGGGGACGGGCGAGATACCGCCGCTTGTGAATCTTCAGAATGAAGTAGCGGAGCATCCGCTCGGTGATCTCGAAGTCGGCGATGACGCCGTCCTTGAGCGGGCGCACGGCAACGATGTTGCCGGGCGTCCGACCGATCATCTTCTTCGCTTCCGATCCGACCGCGAGAATGCCACCGGTGTTGGTGTTGATCGCGACGACGGACGGCTCGTTGAGTACGATCCCGCGACCCCTGACGTACACCAGCGTGTTGGCGGTCCCGAGGTCGACAGCCATGTCACGGCCGATGAACGACATTGAGTTCCCCATCAGGATTCGACTGGCCTTCCCAAGTGAAGCGTGTGATGGCTCTGGTTCGGGACGGCGAAGTGGGTGCGGTGACGAACAGGCTTGCAAGGCTTACATCGTAGTCGCGCCTGCACGAACACCACGCGAGGGTCTTCGCCATTGTCAGCATGCGATGTGCCGTCTCGCTTCTGGAGACGAGCGTTCGGGGGTAGGCGTTCCCCCGATCGGCGCGCATATGCCGCAGGACGGCCGGTTTTCGGCGGCCGTCCCAGGTCAGACATCCGGGTGAGGTGACGATCCCTCAGTCGGTGGTTCGGCCTACGGCTCAGTCGCGGCCGGGGAAGAAGATCTTCAGCTCGCGCTCGGCGGACTCCTCGGAGTCGGAGGCGTGGATGAGGTTCTCGCGCACGATCACGCCGTAGTCGCCGCGGATGGAACCGGGGGCTGCGGCGATCGGGTCGGTGGGTCCGGCGAGCGCGCGCACACCCTCGATGACCCGCTCGCCCTCGACGACGAGCGCGACGACGGGGCCGGACGCCATGAACTCGACGAGCGGCTCGTAGAAGACCTTGCCCTTGTGCTCGCCGTAGTGCTGCTCCAGCGTCTCCTGGTCCAGCGTACGCAGCTCCAGCGCGGTGATCCGCCAGCCGGCCTTGCGCTCGATCCGGCCGATGATCTCGCCGGTCAGGCCGCGACGGACGGCGTCGGGCTTGAGCAGGACGAGGGTGCGCTGAGTCACGAGGGTGGCTCCATTCGGGTCACGTGTGTGCGGTGGTCAGAGGCTACAGGGCCGGTCCGGGCGGGTGTTACGCAGCGTCAGGGCTGGTGGGGCCGACCCCTGTGGCCTGCGCCGCGAAGCGGGCCTTCGCCTCGTCGATCTTCCGGCCGTAGTGCACGGACGCCCACCACAGCGCGGCGAACATCGCGCCCATGAAGAACATGGTCGGCATGATGAAGCCGGACGCGATGAGCGCGATCTGCAGGGCCCAGCCGAGCTGCACCCCGCCGGGCCGGGTGATCACACCGCAGAGCAGCACGCACAGCAGCATGGCGATGCCGCTGACCGTCCACACCGTCGACATGGACAGGTCGGGGTCCTTCATAGCGACGAGACCGGCGAAGCCGATCAGGAAGACCTCGCCGATCAGGGTCGAAGCGCAGAGCGTACGCACGGCAGGTCAGCCCCTTCCCAGGAGCAGTCGGGCCTCGCCGACGGTGATGACGGAGCCGGTGACGAGCACACCGCCGCCGGAGAACTCCCCGTCCTCCTCGGCGAGGGTGATGGCGGCTTCCAGGGCGTCGTCGAGCCGCGGCTCGACCTGGACCCGGTCGTCGCCGAAGATCTCGACGGCGACGGCGGCCAGCTCGTCGGCGTCCATGGCGCGGTGGCTGGAGTTCTGGGTGATCACGACTTCGGCGAAGATCGGCTCGAAGGCCTCGAGGACCCCGCGTACGTTCTTGTCGCCGCTCGCCCCGACCACCCCGATGAGCCGGCTGAAGTCGAAGGCCTCGCCCACGGCCTCGGCCGTGGCCCGGGCGCCCGCCGGGTTGTGCGCGGCGTCGAGGACGACGGTGGGAGAGCGCCGTACGATCTCCAGCCGCCCCGGGGACGTCACCGCGGCGAACGCCTTGCGCACGGTGTCGACGTCGAGGGGCTCGGGCCGCTGGGTGCCGACGCCGAAGAACGCCTCGACGGCGGCGAGGGCGACAGCCGCGTTGTGGGCCTGGTAGCCGCCGTGCAGGGGCAGGAAGATCTCCTCGTACTCCCCGCCGAGCCCGCGCAGCGTCAGCATCTGCCCGCCGACGGCGACCTGCCGGCTCACCACCCCGAACTCCAGCCCTTCCCGGGCCACCGTGGCGTCCACCTCGACGGCCTTCTTCAGCAGTACCTGGGCCGCGTCGACGGGCTGCTGGGCGAGGATGACGGTCGCGTCCTGCTTGATGATCCCGCTCTTCTCGACGGCGATCTCACCGGGCGTCCCGCCGAGCCGGTCGGTGTGGTCGAGGTCGATGGGCGTCACGACGGCCACATCACCGTCGATGACGTTGGTGGCGTCCCAGCTGCCACCCATCCCGACCTCGACGACGGCCACGTCGACCGGGGCGTCCGCGAAGGCGGCGTACGCCATGCCGGTCAGGACCTCGAAGAAGGAGAGCCGGAACTCCTGCTGGGCGTCGACCATCTCGACGTACGCCTTGATGTCGTCGTACGTCTCGACGAACCGCTCGGCGGCGATCGGCGCCCCGTCGAGGCTGATCCGCTCGGTGACCGACTGGACGTGCGGGGAGGTGTAGCGGCCGGTGCGCAGGTCGAAGGCGCCGAGGAGGGCCTCGATCATGCGGGCGGTGGAGGTCTTGCCGTTGGTACCGGTGATGTGGATCGAGGGGTAAGCGCGCTGCGGCTCCCCCAGCACGTCCATCAGGGCGGCGATACGGCTGACGGACGGCTCCAGCTTGGTCTCGCCCCAGCGGGTGGCGAGGTCCGCCTCGACGGTGCGCAGGGCCTTGTCGACCTCGGGGTCCTGGGGGCGGCCGGGCACATCCGCGGTTACGGCTCCGCCTTGGGTGCGCAGGGTGCGGCTGCCGGCCTCGATGACCGCGAGGTCGGGGTCTCGGTCGGTCTCGGCGTCGATGATCTCGTCGAAGGGGTCGGTGTCGCTCACGGGGGCCAGTCTACGGAGCGGGTGCCTACGGTGGTGGGCGGTGGGGGTTTCGTCGGCGGGTGCGGGTGCGTGGGGGCTGGTCGCGCAGTTCCCCGCGCCCCTGAAGGGCGCCTC
>NZ_AEJB01000195.1 GCF_000331005.1 Streptomyces turgidiscabies Car8 | reverse complement strand
GCGCTCCCCCGGCCTCCCGCACCAGCTCGGCCCACTCCTCGCCGCTGATCCGGCGGGAGCGCAGGAGCAGCGCCTCGGGGCCCGGGGCGCCGGGGCTCTCGGCGCCGACGACCAGTCCGCGCCGGAAGTGGAAGACCCCGCCGGGGCTGCCGGCCGCGCGCAGTGCCCCGGTGTACTCCTCCTGCCCGCACTCGGCCAGCGTGTCGAGCAGCAGGCCGTAGCCGATCCGGCCGAGGGAATCCGGGGAAGGGGATGCGAGAACGGGGTCAGGGGCGGATGCGGATGCGGAGACGGAATCGCGGATGACCGACATCACTCCCCTTGGCCTTACTCACCGGAATTTCGTACATACGCCTGACGCGTAGCACTGAGGGGGTATGTGTATCAGTCCGGGCGCATATTCAGACCGGAGTCTCGCTACCTGACGGAAGTTGAGATCTCTCGCCGTTCAACGGGCTTTGTTCGACGCTCATTTGATCGAACTGTCACCTGTTTAGTCACCCACCACCCGGACGGGCAAGGGCCGCAGCGCCTCCCGCAGAGCCGCCGCCAGTTCCTCGTACTCCGCGCCCCGCACCGCGCCCGCACGCGTCGCGAGGCCGATCCGGCGGGTCGGGGCCGGGGCGGCGAAGTGGCCGGTGCGGAGCTGGTCGCTGCGGCCCGCCTCGACCCTGACGGCGGTGTGCGGCAGCAGCGTCACGCCGAGGCCGCCGGCCACGAGCTGGACGAGGGTGGACAGGCCGGCGGCCGTGGTGGTGGCCGGGGTGTCCGCGCGCCCGGCCTCCCGGCAGACGTCGAGCGCCTGGTCGCGCAGACAGTGCCCTTCGTCCAGGAGCAGCAGGTCGAGGCCGCGCAGCGCCTCACGCGGGATGTCCGTCTGACCGCCGAGCGGGTGGTCGCGAGGGGTGACGAGCACGAAGTCCTCGTCGAAGAGCGGGAGTTCGAGGATGCCGGGCATGCCGGGCATGCCGGTCGGAACGGCGATCAGGAGCAGGTCGAGTCGGCCGGTGGTGAGTCCGTCGAGGAGTCCGGCGGTCTGCTCCTCGTGGACCTGGAGGTCGAGGTCCGGGTACCGGTCGTGGACGAGACGCAGGACCGCGGGCAGGAGGTAGGGCGCGACGGTCGGGATCACGCCGAGCCGCAGGGTCCCGGTGAAGGGCGCGCGCACGGCCTCGGCCTCCTCCAGCAGCGCGGCGACCGACTCCAGCACGTGCCGGGCGCGTACGGCGAGCCGCTCTCCGGCGGGCGACAGCAGCACCTTGCGGGTGGTGCGCTCCACGAGGGTGACCCCGAGGACCTCCTCCAGCGCGGAGACGGCACCCGAGAGCGCGGGCTGGCTCATGCCGATCGCGGCGGCGGCGTCCCGGAAGTGCAGGTGCTCGGCGACGGCGACGAAGGCGCGCAGCTGGGCGAGACTGGGCCTGCGGCGCCCGTCGGTGTTCCTGGGCGCGGCCATGCCCGTACTCCTGACTGCTGGGTTTCGTTGCCGGGGTTAGCTGCTGGCTTCACTGATAGTTTTCGTGGATCAACATGGCAGAGTGTAGTGATTCGTCGGATCAATGGTGGTGAGTGGGTATGGGCCTCGCGGAACTCAAGTCCGCCCTGCCGGACTACGCGGTGGACCTGCGCCTCAACCTGGAGAAGGTCGTCGACAGTTCCCGGCTCACCGGGCAGCAGCTCTGGGGCACGGTGCTGGTCTGCGCGATCGCGTCCCCCTCGGCGCGGGTGCTGCGCGAGGTGGGGCCGGAGGCCAGGGCCCGTCTCTCCCCGGAGGCGTACACGGCCGCCCGCTCCACCGCCGCCGCGATGGCGATGAGCAACGTCTTCCACCGCACCCGCCATCTGCTCTCCGACCCGGAGTACGGGCGGCTGCGCGCCGGGCTGCGGGCGAACGTCCTCGGCGACCCGGGCGTGGAGCGGACCGACGTCGAGCTGTGGTCGGTGGCGGTGTCGGCGATCAACGCCTGCGGCGCCTGTCTGGACGCCCATGAGCGGGTGCTCCGCGCGGCGGGCGTCGAGCGGGAGACGGTGCAGGAGGCGTTCAGGATCGCGGCGGTCGTGCAGGCCGTCGCCACCACGCTGGACGCGGAGGCGATCCTCTCCGAGTAGCCGTCAGGCGGTCGCGTGGGTGACCGAGTGAGGGGGTCCCGGTGGGTGACTGGACGCGGCAGGCGGGACGTCCGACAATGGGCGCACCCTCTCTCCGTTCGTCGCCGCCTTCGTCGTACCGGCCGCGAGGACCGTCCTTCTCCGATTGAGGGAGCCACCCGCAATGACCGTCGTCCTGGTGCTGATGGCCGCCGTCGCCCTGACCGCCGCCGCTGTCCTGCCGCGTGTGCTGACCCGGGCCGGCTGGCCCGACCGGGAGCCGGTGCTGGGCCTGTGGGTGTGGCAGTGCCTGGTCGCGACCGTACTGGTGTGCTGCCTCGCCTCGCTGCTGCTGGGCACGACGGCGGCGTTCGGGACGGCCGGGGCGCACGCCTTCGCACCGGCGCCGCCCTCGTTCACCGCCGCCTACCAGCTGGGACCGGCGCCCCTCTGGCTCACCGTACTGACGCTGCTGCTGGCCTGCGGGGCGGCCTGGACGGTCGCGATGCTCGCCCGGGAACTCACCGAGGCGCGCAGGCGGCGTCGGCTGCGGCGCGTCCACCTGCGGGAGCGCGCGCCGGACCTGCCCGCCGGTTTCCCGGCCGCCCGGGGGCCACTGCTGGTCCTGGAGGACGAGTATCCCGACGCCTGGCTGCTGCCCGGACCGACGCCTCAACTCGTCGTCACCACGGGCGCGTTGCGCCGGCTGTCCGACCACGAGCTGGACGCCGTACTCGCCCATGAACTCGGTCATGCCCGCGCCCGCCACGACTGGCTGCTGCATCTCTCGCAGGCTCTGGCCACCGGCTTCCCGCGCGTCCCCGTCTTCGCGCACTTCCGGGACCAGACGCACCGCCTGGTCGAACTGGCCGCCGACGACACCGCGTCCCGGCGCTGCGGCCACCGCACCACCGCGCTCGCCCTGATCGAACTCAACAGGCACCGGGGCGTGTTGTCCTGCTCGTGCACCCGCGGGCAGCTCGGCGACCGGGTCGAACGGTTGCTGGCGCCTCCGCCGCGCCTGGACGCGCCGTACCGAGCCGCCGCGCTCCTGGCCGCCGCCGTGGCACCGCTGATCCCGCTGCTGATCGCTCTGGGGCCGGTGCTGAAGGTGCTCAGCTGAGTCTGCGGGTCCGCTGTGGCTGGTCGCGCAGTTCCCCGCGCCCCTTGAGGGGCCTGCGGCCCTCAAGGGGCCTGCGGACCCTCAGGGTGTTCGGGCTGCTGTTGGGCCTTGGTCAGGGCGATCTCCGACGCCGTGGCTCCCCGGGGCTGCGGCGCCTGCCGTAGCAGCGCCGCTGTCTCGGGGGTGTGTGCCTGGGAGTACGAGTGCAGATAGCCGACGACCGTGTTCGTCACCGCGACCAGCGGTACGGCGACCACCGCGCCGCCGATCCCCGCCACCATGCTGCCCGCCGCCACGGACAGCACCACCGCCAGCGGGTGGACCCGGACCGCCCGGCCCAGGATGAACGGCTGCAGGACGTGACCCTCGATCTGCTGTACGGCCAGCACCACCGCGATCACCAGCACCGCCGTGAAGACGCCCTGCGTCACCAGTGCCACCACCACCGCCAGGGCGCCCGAGGCGACCGCGCCGACGAGCGGGATGAAGGAGAACAGGAAGATGAAGACGGCAAGCGGGACGGCCATCGGCACGTCCAGGAAGTAGAGGCCCAGGCCGATGAAGATGGCGTCGATCAGAGCCACTATCACCGTGCCCCGCACATACGCCGTCAGCGTGCGCCACGCTCGCGGTCCCGCGCCAGCGACACCGGGACGGGCCGCCGCCGGGACCAGCTTCAGCGTCCACTCCCAGATGCGCTTGCCGTCGTAGAGGAGGAAGAGCGTCGAGAAGGCCGCCAGCAGTATGCCGGTCAGCGTCTCGACGACGACGGTGACGCCCTCCAGGCCCACCGAGGTGATCGAGTCCGTGTTGGCGCCGATCGCGTCGCGCAGATTCTCGGCGATCTTGTTGATCTGCTTGTCGGTGACGTGGAAGGGGCTGTTGAGCAGCCAGTTGCGAAGTTCGTCGATGCCGTCCTGGACCTGGTCGGAGAGCTGGTCGGTGTTCTCTATGACCTGCCAGGTCACGAACCAGCCGATCAGCCCCATCACGACGAACCCGAGGATCGCGGTGAGCGCGGTCGCCGGACCGCGCGGCATGCCCCACCGGGTGAGGCGGGCGACCGTGGGCTGGAGCAGCGCGGTGATGAGCAGCGCCACCACGAAGGCGAAGACGACGAGTTGGACCGCGCCGATGACCCGCATCAGCACCCAGAGCGTGCCGGCGAGCACCAGCAGCCGCCAGCCCGCCTCGGCCGCGACCCGTACGCCCCACGGGACGACGGAGGCGGGCTCGGGCCGCACGGCGATCGCGCCGGGGCCGGTGGGGGTGGTCGTGGTGCGGGCCCTGGGCGGCTGTTCGGGCTCGTCGTGCTCGCGTTCATCGGGTCCGGAGGCGTGCTCATGCCCGGAGCCGTGCTCATGCCCGTGTTCCGGGGGTGAGGTGTCCGGCCGGGCCGGAGTGCCTTGCGGCGAGTCCCCGTCGTCCGTGTGCTCCTTCTCCACCTCGGCCCGGCGTGCGTCCAACCGCTCACCCATCTCGGTGAGTCGGCCACCGATCCGGCCGAGCAAATGCGGCACTCGCGACATGATCCGCCCTCGTCCCCCGTCTCTCCCTCTGCCCATCGATCTCCCCCAAAGCCTCCAGAGCCTCGGGAGCAGCGGTCCACGTCCGACCGTACATGGCCGAAGCCCCTCACCGAAGGACGGTGAGGGGCTCGGAAAGGTTGAGACGACTGAGCACAGAAGCCGCGCACGGGATCCGCAACAGTCGCGGCAGGCTCAGTAGTAGTGGTTGGCCTGCCAGAAGTTCCACGCGCCGCACGGGCTGTCGTAGCGGTCGTTCATGTAGCTCAGGCCCCACTTGATCTGGGTTGCCGGGTTCGTCGCCCAGTCGGCACCGGCCGAGGACATCTTGGAACCCGGAAGCGCCTGCACCAGGCCGAACGCGTCCGAACTGGGGTTGTCCGCCTGGTAGTTCCAGCTGGACTCGTGGTCCACGATGTTGCTGAAGCACTGGAACTGGTCCGCCGGGACGATCGCCCGCGCCATCTCCTGCACATCGGCGATCGAGTACGAGTTCTGCAGCGGGAAGCTGGACGCGTCACGCGTCGAGGAGCGGCTGGCCGCTTCTTCCGCTTCCTTGCGCGCCTTCGCCTCGGCCTCGGCCTTCTCGGCCGCCTTCTGCTTGGCCACCGCGTCCTTGGCCGCCTGCTTGCGAGCAGACTCCTCGGCGTCCTTCTTGGCGGTGGCGTCGGCGGCGATGGCCTGGACATCGGCCTGCTGCGTCAGGGACGCGGTCTGCACCTCGGCCTGGGAGCCCACGGGAATGTCCGTGAGCAGCGTGGTGTCGCCTACCAGTGCCTCGGCGTTGTTGGGGGTCCCGGTGTCGCCCGAGGCCACACCCGTAACTGCGCCGACAGCGGTGACCGCGGTGGCCGAAGCCACTGCGAGTCCCCGGACCGAAATCCGGCTCACACGGTTTCCTTCCAGCATCGCCCGCTTCGGTGACCCTGGCGGACGCAATCTTGCCCCCAAGACGCTGGCCTCCCAACTGCGGGGTCACGGGAGACACGGGCCCGGTGGGCAACTCCTTTGCGGGGAGCGCCGCGTGGTGCACGGGCGGCATACGACGACGGTATGGAGTTGAAGGCGGTGCTTCGGTGGTGCCGTACTACTGGGGGTACAGATGTGTCGTATGCGGGGCCTGACAGGAGTGAGACTCTGCCGCACCCGGACGCCGGGTGGCAATTCCGAGTTGCGTGTGAAAGCTCACACCTCGTTTGTCCCCGGTGATTTCAGGAAAGCCGCAGACGCGGAAGCGCCGCCCGGCTAGGCTCTTCGCCTTTGCCGGACGGCGCCTCTTTCCTGCAGCACTTGAACTACGCGATAACCGGACGCAATTGCCCAATCGGCCTAGCGAGTTCCTATCTGCCCAACCAGGGTCAGATCTGCCCGTCCTCCAGCATTTCGGTCACCAGTGCGGCGATCTGGGATCGCTCGGACCGGGTGAGGGTGACGTGCGCGAAGAGCGGGTGCCCCTTCAGCTTCTCGACGACGGCCACGACACCGTCGTACCGGCCGACCCGGAGATTGTCCCGTTGCGCCACGTCATGGGTGAGAATCACCCGCGAGTTGGAGCCGATGCGGGACAGCACGGTGAGCAGGACGTTCCGCTCCAGCGACTGTGCCTCGTCCACGATCACGAACGCGTCGTGGAGCGACCGGCCACGGATGTGGGTGAGGGGCAGCACTTCGAGCATGCCGCGTGCGGTGATCTCCTCGATGACCTCGCGGCTGGTGACCGCGGACAGCGTGTCGAAGACCGCCTGAGCCCAGGGGCCCATCTTCTCGGACTCGGAACCCGGCAGATAGCCGAGTTCCTGCCCGCCCACCGCGTACAGCGGCCGGAAGACCATCACCTTCTGGTGCTGCCGCCGTTCCAGCACGGCCTCCAGTCCCGCGCACAGCGCGAGCGCCGACTTGCCGGTGCCCGCCCGGCCGCCCATGGACACGATCCCGATGTCCGGATCGAGAAGGATGTCGAGCGCGATCCGCTGTTCGGCACTCCTCCCCTTGATACCGAACGCCTCGCGATCCCCGCGTACGAGACGGACGTTGCCCTCCGCCGTGACGCGCCCCAGTGCCTTGCCGCGCTCCGACTGGATCGTCAGACCGGTGTGCACCGGCAGCTCGGAGGCCTCGGGAACGTATGCGTGCCCCTCCTCGAAGAGAAGGTCGACCTGCTCGCCGGCCAGGGTCAGTTCGGACATTCCGGTCCAGCCGGATGAGCCCGTGATGGCCAGTTCCGCGCGGTACTCCTCAGCGAGGAGACCGACGGACGAGGCCTTGATCCTGAGCGGCAGGTCCTTCGACACGACGGTGACGTCGTACCCCTCGGCCTGCAGATTGCGGGCGACCGCGAGGATGCGGGAGTCGTTGTCCCCCAGGCGATAGCCGCTTGGCAGCACGCTGGGGTCCGAGTGGTTGAGCTCGACACGGACGGTCCCACCCAGCTCCCCGATCGGAATCGGGGCGTCGAGACGACCGAACCGGACGCGGAACTCGTCCAGCAGGCGCAGGGCCTGCCGGGCGAAGTACCCGAGTTCGGGATGGTGCCGCTTGGCCTCCAACTCCGTGACCACGACGATCGGCAGCACGACTTCGTGCTCCTCGAAGCGGTTCAGGGCGCCTGGATCGGCCAGCAGGACGCTGGTGTCGAGAACATAGGTGCGCCGGTCTGGCATACGGCGCTTTGTGCTGGTCACCACGGAAGGACGTACCCCCTCGGATGAGGTCGGGGAGCGACGAAGGAGATCTGGACCGGTCGACGGCCCCAGTGCGCGGGCCGAGAACCGGCCCTCCGCCTGTTCGCCCGTGCTGTGACCACACGGTCGGGCTGGTGCAAAGGGCCTCCCGGGCGGACGGCCCCGTGCCGTCCGCTGAGATACGACACCCGTGGTTCGGGTGTCGACCTGCTTGGCTTATGCCCTCGAACATGCGCGGCCATGCCACGACAAACGGCGGCGCGCTGGTGAACTCCTTGTTACATCCGTCCCAGGGAGGGCGAATTTCACTCCGTGGGCCCATTCGGGGCCGGGTCGGCTCCGGCTCGACTCCGGCTCGACTCCGGCTCGGTTCAGCCGCCGAAGCGCCGGTGGCGGGCCGCGTAGTCACGCAGGGCGCGCAGGAAGTCGACCTTGCGGAAGGCCGGCCAGAAGACCTCGCAGAAGTAGTACTCCGAATGGGCCGTCTGCCAGAGCATGAACCCGGACAGCCGCTGCTCGCCGCTGGTGCGGATGACGAGGTCGGGGTCGGGCTGGTCGCTGGTGTAGAGGTGCTTGCCGATCATGTCGACGTCGACGCTCTCGGCGAGCTCCTCCAGCGAGGTGCCCTTGTCGTGGGCGTCGAGCATCATCGACCGCACGGCGTCGGCGATCTCCTGCCGGCCGCCGTAGCCGATGGCGACGTTGACGAGTATTCCGCCCGCGACGTGCGCGGTGGCCTCCTCGGCCTCCTTGAGCTGGGTCTGCAGCTGCCCGGGGAGCAGGTCGAGGTTGCCGACGTGGTGGACCCGCCAGCGGCCGTCGGCGGCGAGGGAGGTCACGACGTTCTCGATGATCTCGAGAAGTGGTGCCAACTCCTCCTGCGGACGGTTGACGTTGTCCGTGGAGAGCAGCCAGAGGGTGACGACCTCGACGTCGGTCTCGGAGCACCAGCCGAGGAACTCCTCGATCTTGTCCGCGCCGGCCCGGTGCCCCTGGGCGGTGGTGGAGCCGGCCGCCTTCGCCCAGCGACGGTTGCCGTCCACGATGACGCCGATGTGCTTGGGCACCTGGTCGTGGTCGAGGTGGCCCTCCACCCTGCGTGTGTAGACCCTGACCAGCAGTCGGCGCAGGTTGTCGCGCAGGTTCACGTGTTTGTCAGCCCCTCCGTACGGATCGGACAGGCGCGGCCGGGCGCGATCCCTGGCGCGATTTCCTGCCCGTGTGGTGGTCCTCGGGGGTGGCGATCCCCGGAGGGGAAGCGTACCGCTGCGGAACGGGGGCTCCTGCGCCCGGGGAACGGGGGCCGTGCGCCCAGGGGGCCATCGGCGCGCAAAGGGGACCTTGCCACCAGGACCTCACCCCCGCGAGAGAAGGGGACGCGGAGCAGGGTGCGGAAGGGGGACTGGAGCGTGCGAGGGGGAGGGGCAGGGAGGGCGAGGGAAGGCGCCGCGAAGTGCGCGAAAGGCGGGCTCGGAGAGCGGTGGTATCCGGCTGGCTCCGTCCGGGCACAAAAAACGGGCCGGTCCGTGGGGGGGGGAGACGGACCGGCCCGAGGGGGGGCTTCCACCATAACCCTTCGTGAGTGATGCTGCGTACATCGACGCGGAACAACTACTCTCCGAAGTCGTCCGGCAACGCGTGGATGGCCTCGGGAGCCCGTTTTCACAGCTGGATCATGGCCGGAAAACAGCTGATTCCCAGGAAACGGCGTGAGATTCCGGGCGATCCAGAGGCGTCAGGCGGCTTTCATCCCCTGGTCCGATACCACCCGTCAACCCTGGGGCCATCCGGGTGCCGGACGGTCGCCGGCAAGGTTCCGAGGGGGTCCGAACCCGACACCCTCCCCCAGGGCGACCCGGTCGCGAACGCTTGCTTGACTCCGCCGTTAACTTCGCAGCCATGGCCACGTTCACCACCACAGAGACACCGGAGCCGATTCCGCTGGAGCTCGCCGAGTCGGGACAAGCACGCCGACGCGGACTGCTGGGCCGGGACGGAATCGAGGGCGCACTGCTGCTGACACCGGCGAGTTCGGTGCACACGTTCGGAATGCGATTCGCGATCGACGTCGCCTATCTCGACGGAAAGGCGCGGGTCCGGGCGGTAAGGACCATGCGCCCGAGCCGAGTTGGACTCCCCCGCCCATGGGTCCGGTCGGTCCTGGAGGCGGAGGCCGGAGCCTTGGAGAAGTGGGGCGTTCGGCGGGGCGTACGACTCACGATCCGGGCCGACGGTGCGACACCGGAGGACCGTTGAGCAGGCGAGGCCCGGGCTCGTGCGAGCCGGGGACAGACGGGCAGGGCACCGCGCAGGCCCCTCCTCTGCGCGGTGCCGTCCGCGCAGCTTTGCTGGCGCGAATTACCTTTACCCAAATTTACGGGACGCCGACCCGTGCTCAGGAACCCCAGCGATAACGATGTGGAAACCTCGTGAAACCTTTTCGGGCATACGCACACATGTCACGCGGGGGGCGGAAGGTCTGCGACCGACCACCCCCCTCCCGCCGGATTTTCGCCAATATTCGGACGAAGGTGAGCGATATCCGGAGGCCCAGCTCCGGCAGGTCGCATTAATTAACGAATAGACCGTTTTACCCCAGAGTGTGCGGGCCGCATCGGTCGGAAGGCTTGCGGGCCTCGAAGAGATGGCGGCTGCTGTGCGCCACGAACGAGCCCTCGGCTTCGATCAGCTCGTGCAGGGACCGGAGTTGGGGCCGGTAGGCGTCGACGGTGAACCCGGGCACCATCCAGATCACCTTTCGCAGGAAGTGCACGACGGCGGCGATGTCGTAGAACTCCATCCGCAGTCGCTCGGCGCGCAGTTCGACGATCTCCAGCCCGGCGGCTTCCGCGCCGGCCCGCTCACGGTCGGGGTGGCGGGCGCCGCGCTGCTGGTCCGGCTGCGGGCCGAGGAAGTGCTCGACGAGTTCGTACGCGCTGGCGGGACCGACGTGCTGGGCGAAGTACGTACCGCCGGGCCGCAGGACGCGGGCGATCTCGGTCCAGTGCGGAGAGACGGGGTGCCGGCTCACGACCAGATCGAAGGCCTCAGCGGCGAAAGGCAACGGTGCGTCGTCCGGAACGGCGACGACTGCCGCGCCGCGCGGGTGGAGAAGGGCGGTGGCCCTGACGACGTTCGGCGGCCAGCCCTCGGTGGCGACGGTGAGCGGGGGCAGCTTCGGGGCGGTGTTGAGTACCTCTCCGCCCCCGGTGTGCACGTCGAGCGCGGCGGACACGCGGCCCAGCCGCTCCCCCATGGCCCGGGCGTACCCCCAGGTGGGCCGCGCCTCGGTGGCCCGCCCGTCGAACCAGGAGAAGTCCCAGCCCTCGGTGGGCACGGCGGCGCCTTCGGCGAGGAGTTGCTCGAAGGTGGGCGGAGAGGTGGTTGCGGACGCGGGTGTGGGCACGGGCGTGGGCACGGACATGGGGGTGATGGTCGCAGGCGGATGTCAGTGGCCGCTGATAATTTCCGAGCGGTTCGAAGCTGTACGAAGCGGTGTCAAGGGCTGTTGGGCGACATGAAGCTGTGCGGGGCCGGGAGAGGGAAGGTGGTGCGGGACATGCTGTACGCCGATGACGAGACGACGACGCTGCGCGCGAAGCTCGACCAGGAGCGGGACGCGGTGCTGTGGAAGCTGGAGGGCCTGGACGACGAGCAGGTCCGAAGGCCGATGACACCGTCGGGGACGAGTCTGCTGGGGCTGGTGAAGCACCTGGCGTCGGTCGAGTACGGCTGGTTCGTGGCGACGTTCGGCCGGGAGACGGAGCCCTTCTGGTTCGACCCGTACCTCGGGGAGGACATGACCACGGGCCCGGACGAGACCAAGGCCACGATCACCGACTTCTACGCCCGCGCCCGAGCCGCCGCCGACCGCATACTGACGGAACTCCCGCTGGACACCCTGGGCAAGCCGGCGTGGCGGGACGACGAGTGCTCCCTGCGCTGGGTCCTGGTCCGCATGACGGCGGAGACGGCACGGCACGCGGGGCACATGGACATCCTGCGGGAGTTGATCGACGGGGGGACAGGGGCGTATCGCCCGTCATGACCCGACAGGGCTCTCCTGGCTGTTGAGGACGAGCAGGATGTGCTCGTCCTCGCCGTGGCGGACGGTTCCGCTGCGACGGAAGCCGTGCTTT
>NZ_AEJB01000194.1 GCF_000331005.1 Streptomyces turgidiscabies Car8 | reverse complement strand
TTGAGGCGCTCCCAGGGCCGGTCCGCGACGAAGAGCAGCAGATGGGCGCAGGCGTCCCCGCGCAGGTCGGTCAGGCGCAGCTCGGTGCCGCGAGCCAGGACCCGGTGCGTGTAGTTGCCGCCCGCCAGTGTCTCGGCCCACACCAGATGGCCCGCCGCGCAGGGCGGCGCGGGCCA
Source organism: Streptomyces turgidiscabies Car8 (assembly GCF_000331005.1). Taxonomy (GTDB): domain Bacteria; phylum Actinomycetota; class Actinomycetes; order Streptomycetales; family Streptomycetaceae; genus Streptomyces; species Streptomyces turgidiscabies. The sequence goes on along the minus strand of NZ_AEJB01000194.1, from coordinate 8,835 downwards.
GTCGGCGGCCGGGACGACGGGCATGGCCTCCGCCTGGGCGCCCTCCTGGGCGCGGGCGTGATCGCGGGCTCCGTACGTGGTCGATGTCCCCATCGAGGGTCCTCCGGCTCCGAAGTCGTACTGCTTCTCGTGGTGCTCGTGCTGTCTGTCCTGCTGTGCCGCTCTGTCCTGCCGATTGAATTTCTGTCGCCCGACAGAAATTAGGCGGGCGTCGAGACGCCGGCGTTGCCCGTGTGTTGCCACCCGGTTACCGATCGCTCACGGAGATCATCCGGCCGGGGGGTGTGCGAGGATCGAACGCATGGGAACGACGGGCGGGCCGGGCGGACGGCGGGTCGGCAGACCGCGGGCCGCGCAGCGGCCGGACAGTGGGCTCGCCCCGCGGGCCGAACTGCTCACCGCCGCCGCCGAGTTGTTCACCACCCGCGGCTACGCGGCCACCACCACCCGGACCATCGCCGAGCGGGCGGGGATGCGCCAGGCGTCCACCCTCGTCGTCGTACCCACCGTCCCACTACTGCGCGCCGGGACGCACCAGCCCGCTCTCGTACGCGTACACCGCGGCCTGCACCCGGTCGCGCAGCCCCAGCTTGGTCAGCACATGCCCGACATGCGTCTTGACCGTCGTCTCACTGACGAAGAGATCGGCGGCGACCTCCGCGTTCGACAACCCCCGCGCCACCAGCTTCAGCACCTCGACCTCACGCTCGGTCAACGTGTGCAGCGCGTCCGGCACCGGCTCGTCACCCGACGGGAGATGCCCCGCGTACTTGTCCAGGAGCCGACGCGTGATGCTCGGCGCGAGCATCGCCTCACCCGAGGCCACCACCCGGATCGCCTGCACCAGCTCGTTCGCCGGCGCGTCCTTCAGCAGGAAGCCGCTGGCACCGGCCCGCAACGCCTCCACCACGTACTCGTCGAGATCGAAGGTCGTCAGCACCAGCACCTTCGCCGGCCCGTCCCGCCCCGGCCCGGTGATCTGCCGGGTCGCCTCCACACCGTCCATCCGCGGCATACGGATGTCCATCAGCACCACGTCGGGCTGCAGGGCCCGCACCTGGTCGATCGCCTGAAGACCGTCTCCGGCCTCGCCGACGACCGCGATGTCCTGCTCGGCCTCCAGAATCATCCGGAACCCGGTACGCAGCAGCGGCTGGTCGTCGACAAGTAGGACGCGGATAGCCACGTAAGTCTCCTTCGGTAGTCGGCCCCATTCTGCCCTGTACGGTGCGGCGGTCCGGAAGGGGCGCGACACCGCGCCGACGCGCGGCCGACTACGGCGCTTCCGGCGGAGCCACCACCGGCAACGGATAGGGCGGGGGAGTCCCCCCGAACTCCGGACACACGGACTGGTGATCACACCAGCCGCACAGCTTCGTCGGCCGGGGCCGCCACACCCCCGTCGCAGTCGCCTCCCGGATCGCCTCCCACAGCGCCAGCAGCTTCCGCTCCACCCGCTCCAGATCGGCCACCACCGGGTCGTACGTCAGCACATCGCCACTGCCGAGATACACCAGCTGCAGCCGCCGCGGCACCACGTTCTTCAGCCGCCACACGACCAGCGCGTAGAACTTCATCTGGAACAGCGCGCCCTCCGCGTACTCCGGGCGCGGCGCCTTGCCCGTCTTGTAGTCGACGATCCGCACCTCGCCCGTGGGCGCCACATCGACCCGGTCGATGATCCCGCGCAGCTTCAGCCCGGAATCCAGCTCCGTCTCGACGAACAGCTCACGCTCGGCCGGCTCCAGCCGGGTCGGATCCTCCAGCCCGAACCAGCGCTCGACCAGGCTCTCGGCCTCACCCAGCCACCGCGCCAGCCGCTCCCCGTCCGGATCGTCCGCGAACAGCTCGACCACCTCCGGCCGCGACTCGCGCAGCCGGTCCCACTGACCCGGGATCAACGACTTCGCCTGCGGCGCCGTCCGCTCCGCCGCAGGCGCGTCGAACAGCCGCTCAAGCACCGCGTGCACCAGAGTGCCTCTCGTCGCGGCCTCGCTCGGCTTCTCCGGCAACCGGTCGATCACCCGGAACCGGTACAGCAACGGACACTGCATGAAGTCACTGGCCCGCGAGGGCGACAGCGACGCCGGCGCGGAGGGCGTCACGACCGGCGAGACGGACTCGGCGGCGCCCTCGGTGCTCATTTCCATGACGACGACCATACGGCCCGCCACTGACAGTGACCCACCCGCCGACGCCCCCCGACCGTGACAGCCCGGCGAACACAGGGGGTGCCGGGGCGGAACTCGCCGCGACGGCCGCATACCATCGACCCGAGGCCCTTCCGCCCCGGAGCGGAAAAGGGAGACGCATCCGACAAGGGGACACCGTGGACGAGAGCGGCGGGAGCGGACAGCCGCGCTCCGGCAACGATGAGTCGACCGACCGCCACACCGGCGGCACGGCGCCGACCACCGACCCCACACGCCCCGAACCCAGGACGGCCGGCACCAGAGTCGCGGAGACCGCTGAACCCGGCAAACCCGACGAGGAACCCACGCGGCCCGACGAGCCCGCCGACACCGGCGAAGCGGCCGCCCCGGAAGCCCCGAAACCGGACGCGCCCGTGGACACCCCGGGCCGAACCGGCACCACTCCCCGCCTCGCCAAGTCCCGCGTCCCCCGCAAACCCAAGGAACCCGGCGGCGGACTCCTCATGGGACGCCCCTTCGGCGTACCCGTCTATGTCGCCCCCAGCTGGTTCCTCGTCGCCGCCCTCATCACCTGGGTCTTCGGCGGCCAGCTCGACCGCGTACTGCCCGAACTCGGCGCCCTGCGCTACCTCGTCTCCCTCTTCTTCGCGGTCGCCTTCTACGCCTCCGTCCTCGTCCACGAACTCGCCCACACCGTCGCCGCCCTCCGCTTCAAACTCCCCGTACGCCGCATCCAGCTCCAGTTCTTCGGCGGCGTCTCCGAGATCGAGAAGGAGTCGGAGACCCCCGGCCGCGAATTCGTCCTCGCCTTCGTCGGCCCACTCCTCTCCCTGATCCTCGCGGGAGTCTTCTACCTCGCCCTCCAGACCGTCGAACCCGGCACCGTCCCCGGCGTCCTGCTGGCCGGCCTGATGATCTCCAACCTCATCGTGGCCGCCTTCAACCTCCTGCCAGGACTGCCCCTCGACGGCGGCCGCATGCTCCGCGCCGTCGTCTGGAAGATCACCGGCCGGCCCATGACCGGTACGATCGCCGCCGCCTGGGTCGGCCGCGCCCTCGCCGTCTCCGTCCTCGTCGGACTCCCGCTGCTCACCCAGTCCGGCGCCCTCGGCTCCACCGCCGAGGACAGCGTCGGCATGGACACCGTCACCGACGCCCTGCTCGCCGCCATCCTCGCCGCGATCATCTGGACCGGCGCCGGAAACAGCCTCCGTATGGCCCGGCTGCGCGAACACCTCCCGGAACTGCGCGCCCGCAACCTCACCCGCCGCGCCGTCCCCGTCGAGACCGACACCCCCCTCTCGGAGGCCCTGCGCCGCGCCAACGACGCCGGCGCCCGCGCCCTCGTCGTCGTCGACCCCGACGGAGAACCCCTCTCCCTCGTCCGCGAGGCCGCCATCGTCGGCGTACCCGAACACCGCCGCCCCTGGGTCTCCGTCAGCGGCCTCGCCCAGGACCTCACCGACGGCATGCGGGTCTCCGCGGAACTCTCCGGCGAGGAACTCCTCGACGCCCTGCGCGCCAACCCCGCCTCCGAGTACCTGGTGGTCGAGGAGTCCGGCGAGATCTACGGAGTCCTCTCCGCTGCCGACGTGGAACGCGCCTTCGTCAAGGCGATGGCCCGCCCGAACTAGAGCCCGCAGGCTCAGTGGGCCGACCGCCCGCGACGCCAGGAACGGGCGGCCAGGCGCTCGACCAGCAGGTAGTGGACGAGCAGCGACAGGAACCAGGTCACCCCGCCCCCGACCAGGAACAGCCCGAGAGGACTGAGCCCCGGCTGACCGCGCTCCAGCAGCCAGTACACGGGAAGGTGCAGCAGGAAGAGGCTGTACGACATCCGGCCGACCTCCGTGACCAGCTCGCCCGACAGCAGCCGCACCAGAAGGCCCCGGCCGCCGCAGAGCAGCGCCGTCAGTACGGCTGCGCTCAGGACGACCGCGACCACGTACCGCGTCTCGCCCAGCCCTCCGCCGCGCAGGACGGCCGACCCCGCGAGGGCCAATGCCGAGGCCAGGCCGGTCACCGTCAGCAGCACGGCGACCGCTCGGGACACCGCACGATCACTGCGTTCGACCAGGTGTACGAGGCAAGCGGCAACAGCGCCGGCCGCCAGAGCCAGTGACCGCACCCCGGTGAGCACGCCGACGCCGGGCAGCACCCCGCTCACCGACGCGGCGGCTCCAGCCCCGGCGAGCAGTGCGGCGACCAGCGCCACCGGAGCGAGCCTGCGCCGGACCAGGAGACCCAGGCACGCCAGCAGAAGCGCCCACGCCGTCAAGGAACACACGACGAGGTCCCACCCCCGCAGCGGAGCGAGCGGTGAACCGACCGTGGGGACTGCCCCCAGGGGCCGCCCGTGCAGCCACTGTGCCCAGCTTCCGTAACCCAGCGGTCGGGCCGGATCGAGGACCGCGCGCGCGGAACCCCACGTCCAACACAGCGTGAGGGTAAGAACGGCCACCACCAGCAGCGCGGGGACCAGCCGTTTCGCCCTGCGGAACAGGAAGCCGGCGATCCCTGTCCTGCCGGAAGCGGTCGCCCCGCGGAGCAGGGGCAGGGTGGCGAGGAAACCCGTCAGCACCAGCAGGACGTCGACGCCCGCGCCGGTCCAGGAGAAGTACCGCCCGCCCACACCCGTGTCATGCGCGAGCACGGCCAGCACAGCCGCTCCCCGCAGACCGTCCACGGCCGAGAACCGCCGCCCGCTCGCTCCTCCCTCCGAATCCGAACCCCGCGCCGACGCGGGGACCGGCGCGACCTCCGGCCCGGCATCGGCGAGCAGCACGGGGAAGCGGGCTACGTCCGCGTCGGGACCACCGCCGAGCGGTCCCCCCGACGCGACCGGTCCGCCCCCGACGCCGAACTCCGGCCACGTGACAGCGGTCGCCGCGTGCGACCCGTGGCGGGGCAGGGCACCGCTCTCGAACCACGACGACTCGGGGAGGTGGGGCGGCTGACGCCTGTAGAGCTTTTCGTTCATCGTGACCAGGTCCGGAAGCAGGAGGTGATGACGGCCTCGGCGGGACGGCCGAGGAAGGAGGTGTGGGAGCCGCCGGGAGCGCCGGCCGCGGGATCGGCGTGGAAGTCGAGGTTCCACCAGTACAGGCCGGCCATGTCACGGTCCCGGGCGACCCGGCAGGCCGCCTCGAACCAGCGCTGCTGCACCGTGGGGTTGAACTTCCCCCCGCCTTTCCAGACCGCCGGGTGACGATAGGCGCCGTCCTCCGCGATGATGCCGACCTCGCTCAGGACGACCCGGGGCAGTTTCCCGGTGCTCTTGCGGTCCAGCCAGCGCTGCCAGCCCTCGGCGATCTCCGCCACGGACGCGTCGTCGTCGAGCAGGGGGAGCGGGAAGTACGCGTCGACGCCCAGATGGTCGACGGGGACGGGGACATGCCGTGAGACGTAGTCGTCCCAGTTGGCGTCGTAGGACAGTTCACCGGGGAACGACCTGCGCGCCGTGGCGACCAGCGAACGCCAGTGCGGGTCGTCCTCCAACGACGTCAGCTCCGCCCCGACGACGAAGGTACTCGCGTGATGGCGCGCCGCGAGGCCGAGATACGGCGCCAGGAACGCCCCGTACGACCGGAACCAGGCCGCCCTGTCTGCAGGAGCGAGCGACCCGCGCCAGGCCAGCGGATCCCGGGCCACCAGGCTCTGCTCGTCGAGAAGCGGACGCAGCGTGATGCGCAGCCCGGCCGCCGCCGCGGTGTCCATGAGCATCCCCAGGTGCCGTACGGACGGCGTGCGGGCCGAAGCACCGACCTCGCTCGACGTGGGGCCGGCGGTCGCGAAGGGAAACGTCACCGAGACCGCGTTCATGTGCCTGCCGACCATGTAGTTCACCAGGCGCAGCGCGTTGCCGCGCACGGACCGGTCCGTCTCGCCCGGGTAGGTGTACCAGAGCACCTGCGCGCCGAGTTGGGGGTCCCCGCGCCGCCAGGGCCGGGCGACCCGCGCCGGCGCCGGGTCACCGGTCGCGGACGCCGACGCGGACTCCACGCGCGGCACGGCGGCACCGCCTCCGGCGGACACACACCCGGCCGTCGACAGAAGGGTCACGAGAGACAGAAGGGCCGGAAGGACGAGGCCACGAGAGCCTCGAAGACAAGTACGCATCCCTCAGGCCGGCTTCGCTATCACGACGAACTGGTTCTCCACACCGCGCAGACACCGCAGCAGCCCCCGGAAGGAACCGACCGCCTCCCACAGCGCGAAGAACGGCATCAGAGCGACCACCGCGACCGGCTCCCACCACAACCGCCGGCCGTTGGCCGACACCGACGCGTTGATCTTGAGCCCCTCCCAGTACATCCACACCGCGTAACCCATGGTCACCGCCCACAGGGGCAGGATCCACGGCGTGACGGGCGAGGTGTTGAGGTCGCCGAGAAGCGCGCCGACCGCCAGGACCACACCCACGTGCTGGAAGGGCCCCATCACCCACGTCGTCACGCTGTACATCAGCAGCGCCCTGGAACGCCGCGGCAGAGTGCGGTTGAAGGCCAGCCCCACCAGACCCCAGGACCAGCGCTCCCGCTGCTTGAGGAAGTCCCGCATGGTCGCCGGGGACGCGCCGTAACTGCGCCCGGAGAACCAGTCGCTGCGCCCCTTGTAGCGGCTCGCGAAGACCAGCGCCAGATGCGCGTCCTCGCAGATGGAGTCCGGACCGAAGTCCCAGCCGATCGTCGCCTCGACGGACGCGCGGAGCAGCAGCAGCTCGCCGTGCAGCCCGGCCAGCGGAGTACCACCGCCGGTGAGAACCGCGAAACGGGCGATGTCGTCGGCGGGGCGGATCGAGTCGGCCAGCCACGTCAGACGGTTGACAGCGTTCTCCCGCGGATACGTCAGCATGCCCTGAGCCAGGTGCTTGCCCTCCGGACCGGCGCGGCGCTGGGCGTTGATGAAACGCGCGACCTGCTCGGCCGTGTCCGGACCGACGCCCGTGTCGTCGTCCATGTGCAGCACCCACACATCGTCCAGCGCCTCACCCTCGGCGATACGCAGCTCGTGGGCGTAGTGATTGGCACGGGCCTTGAAACGGGTGCCATTGGCGGTGCGATAAGCCTTCGGCACCGTCACCACACGAATCAGAGGACTACGGGCGGCCAGCGCGTCGATGCGCTCCGCGGCCTCACAGCCTTCCTCGGTCAGGACGTCCACGCGCAGAGCGGGGAACCAGCGTGGCAGGAACGCGCAGTACGACAGCACCGACCGCTCCAGAGCGGGGTAGGTGTCGTCGCGGCCGATGGTCGGGACCAGCACGACGAGCCGGTCGTGCAGCGCCGGCACCGCTTCCGCCCAGTCGCGCTGACGGGCGATACGGCGGCGGGTCAGCACGGCACCGGCGACACCGACGAGCGAACTGACGACGGGCAGCGACCACAGGACGGTCACCACCCACCCCATCAGCGTCTGCGCGGAGGAGTACAGCGCGGTGGAGAGGACATAGGCGAGACCCGCCGTCACCAGGAACGACAGAAAACCCGGCCGCCAGACCGCCTGACGTCTCACCATCCGCGCTGCGCGGCGAGACGGGAAGACGTCGACGCCGTCAGCGGAGGCGGTCATGATCACCCACTTGTGTACGTAAAGACCTGACTCATCACCAAGAGCCGTAACGCCCTGGAAGTACTAAGCGGAACCATGCATGCCGATTGTAGATTTTGTGAAGATGATTCCCGTCACAGAGCGGGACTCCCGAAGCCGGCCCGCACCGCAGACCCGATGGTCGGCGGCCCCCGACAACACCGGTAGGCTCTTCACATGTCCGAACCGACCGGTGCCGCCCGCAGGCGCGGGCCCTTCAAGGTCGGGGACCAGGTTCAGCTGACCGACCCCAAGGGCCGCCACTACACGTTCACGCTCGAAGCCGGAAAGAACTTCCATACCCACAAGGGTTCTTTCCCGCACGACGAGCTGATCGGCGCACCCGAGGGCAGCGTTGTCCGTACCACCGGAAACGTCGCCTACCTCGCGCTGCGCCCCCTGCTCCCCGACTACGTCCTGTCCATGCCCCGCGGCGCCGCCGTGGTCTACCCCAAGGACGCGGGGCAGATCCTCGCCTTCGCCGACATCTTCCCCGGCGCACGCGTCGTCGAAGCGGGCGTCGGCTCCGGCTCGCTCAGCACCTTCCTGCTGCGTGCCGTCGGCGACCAGGGCATGCTGCACTCCTACGAGCGCCGCGAGGACTTCGCCGAGATCGCCCAGCAGAACGTCGAGCGCTACTTCGGCGGCCCCCACCCCGCCTGGCAGCTCACCGTCGGCGACCTCCAGGACAACCTCAGCGACACCGAGGTCGACCGTGTCGTCCTCGACATGCTCGCCCCCTGGGAATGCCTGGAGGCCGTCTCCAAGGCGCTCGTCCCCGGCGGCATCGTCTGCTGCTACGTGGCGACCACCACCCAGCTCGCCCGGACCGTCGAGTCCCTCCGCGAGATCGGCTGCTTCAACGAGCCGAGCGCCTGGGAGTCGATGGTCCGCAACTGGCACATCGAGGGCCTCGCCGTCCGCCCCGACCACCGCATGATCGGCCACACCGGCTTCCTGCTCACCGCCCGCCGCCTCGCCGACGGCGTCGAGCCCCCCGTGCGCCGCCGCCGCCCCTCCAAGGGCTCCTACGGCGAGGACTACTCCGGTCCCAACGCCGACGGCGGCAACGGCCGCTGACCGCGACAACGCA
>NZ_AEJB01000193.1 GCF_000331005.1 Streptomyces turgidiscabies Car8 | reverse complement strand
CCCCGGAAGGGATGGGACGGGTAGGGGCGGCGGGGGCGAGGAAGATCCGGACGGGCTAGAGGCGGTCCAGGACCTGGGTCAGCAGGGCGCCCATGCGGGTCGCGCTGTCGCGGCCGGCCTGGAGGACCTCCTCGTGGTTCAGGGGCTCGCCCGTCATCCCCGCCGCGAGGTTCGTCACCAGCGAGATGCCCAGGATCTCGGCGCCGGCCTCGCGCGCCGCGATCGCCTCCAGCACCGTCGACATCCCGACCAGGTCCGCGCCGATGGTCCGCGCCATCCGGATCTCCGCGGGCGTCTCGTAGTGCGGGCCCGTGAACTGGGCGTACACGCCCTCCTCAAGGCTGGGGTCGATCTCCTTGCACAGGGCACGCAGCCGCGGCGAGTACAGGTCCGTCAGGTCCACGAAGTTCGCGCCGACGATCGGGGACGTCGCCGTGAGGTTGATGTGGTCGCTGATCAGGACCGGCTGGCCGGGGCGCATGTCGGCGCGCAGGCCGCCGCAGCCGTTGGTCAGGACGATGGTCTTGCAGCCGGCGGCGACGGCGGTACGGACACCGTGCGCCACGGACGCCACGCCACGGCCCTCGTAGTAGTGCGTGCGGCCCAGGAAGACCAGCGCGCGCTTGTCGCCGATCCGGTACGAGCGGATCTTGCCGCCGTGGCCCTCGACGGCCGGCGGCGGGAAGCCGGGCAGCTCGGTGACCTGGAGCTCGGCCTCGGGGGTGCCCAGGGCGTCCACGGCCGGTGCCCAGCCGGAGCCCATCACGAGGGCGACGTCATGGGTCTCGGCACCCGTGAGCTCCCTCAGGCGCGCGGCGGCGGTGTCGGCGGCGGAGTAGGGGTCGCCCTGGATGTCGTCCGGAAGAAGAGATGCGTTCACGCGCTGAGCGTATCCGCTCGGAGCCTACGCGCGTAGATGACGGAGGTTACGGGATGGCGATCGTTGTCTTGTCGTTTCCAACCAAAGGCGAGGGCGACTGGCCAGCAGCCTGGCCGTACCGCTGGTCAACAGGGACGTTTTCTCAGTTCCATCACGTAGTCGTGCGGCGCCCCGGCCGACTCCGCCGCGTCGGCGATCTCGCCCAGGTACCGCGCAGACGGCAAGCCGCCCTCGTACCCGTTGAGGACGTACGCCCACGCGGGTTCCTCGCCCTCCAGCGTGTCGACGCGCAGCCGCATCCGGCGGTAGATGTCGAGGCCCACGCCCTCCCAGCGGTCCAGCGAGTCCTCGTCGAGCGGGGCGATCTCGTACAGGGCGACGAAGACCTGGGAACGCGGTGCCTCGACGATCGTCGCGAGTGCGCCCTCCCAGCCCATGTGCTCGCCGGCGAACGTCAGCCGCCACCCGGTCAGCCAGCCGGTGGCGCGCAGCGGCGAGTGCGGGGCGCGGCGCGTCATGAGCCGCGCGTCGAGATTGCCGGCGTAGGCGGCGTAGAGCGACATGGATCGAAGAGTACGGCAGCGGACACGGCCGTCACTCCGACAGCACACGTCCCTTTCGTACCCGCACAGACATCCGCCCTCGGGCCGCCCGAAAGTCCGCCCCGGACCCGTGCGGCGGCCCCCGGGGCGTCGGCACCTCGGCGCGTACGGGACAATGGGGTATGTGACTCGGATCGTGATCATTGGTGGCGGACCCGGCGGTAGAAGCGGCGCTGGTGGCAGCGCAGCTCGGCGCGGAGGTGACCGTCGT
>NZ_AEJB01000192.1 GCF_000331005.1 Streptomyces turgidiscabies Car8 | reverse complement strand
CCCCGTAACTTCATCGGTGTCAGGCGGAAACGCCCGCACAACCACAACCCGATGAAAGGCGGCCCACCATGGTCACCCACGTCCCCTCCGAGGCCCCCGGTGACGAGCGAGGAGCGCTGCTCGCGTTCCTGGAGGAGCAGCGCGGCGGTATCCGGCGGTCCCTGCTGGGGCTGACGGACGAGCAGGCGGCGAGCAGGCCCAGCGCCAGCGAGCTGTCCCTCTCCGGGTTGCTCAAGCATGTCGCCGAGGTCGAGCAGGGCTGGATCGCGCGGGCCAAGGGTGAGGCGCCGGCCGTCAAGCGGGACGAGTCGAACTGGCACGAGTGTTTCGTGCTCGTCGAGGGCGAGACCGTCGCCTCGCAGCTCGCCTACTGGGAGAAGGTCGCCGCCGAGACCGAGGCGTTCCTGCGGTCCGTACCGAGCCTCGACGACACGTTCGCGCTGCCGCCGGACCCCTGGTTCCCGCCCCAGGCCAGTGTCTCGATGCGCTGGCTGGCGCTGCACCTGATCCGCGAGACGGCCCGGCACGCAGGTCACGCCGACATCGTCCGCGAGTCCCTCGACGGCGCCACCGCCTTCGAACTGGTGGCCCGGGAGCGGTCCGCTTGACGCCGGGGTCCTAATGTGGCCTGTATGTCAGCGATCCGTCTCCTCGTGCTCGGTGCGGTCCGTCAGCACGGGCGGGCCCACGGGTACCAGGTGCGCAACGACCTGGAGTACTGGGGCGCGCACGAGTGGTCCAACGCCAAGCCCGGCTCGATCTACCACGCCCTGAAGCAGATGGCCAAGCAGGGACTGCTGATCGCGCACGAGATCGCCCCCTCCACGGCCGGCGGCCCGCCGCGCACCGAGTACGAGATCACGGAGGCCGGCACCGAGGAGTGCTTCAGGCTGGTGCGCGAGGCGCTGACGTCGTACGACCAGCAGATGGACGTCAAGTCGGCGGCGATCGGCTTCATCGTCGAACTGCCGCGCGACGAGGCCGTGGCGCTTCTCAAGGAGCGGATCCGGGGGATCGAGGCGTGGCGGGCCTCGGTCACCGAGCACTACGTACCCGAGGACGGCCCCGAACAGCTCGGTCACATCGGCGAGATCATGAACCTCTGGACCCACACGGCCGACGCCGAGGCCGAATGGACCCTGGGTCTGATCGCCCGGATCGAGGGCGGGGCGTACACGTTCGCGGGCGAGGGTGAACCGTTCGTCGGCGTCCTGGCCGAGGGCGAGGAGAACCCGTACGCGTCGGGGGAGCGCCACCCCGGCGACTGGCGATAGCGGCTAATCAAGTTTGACCAATGCCCCGCGGCGCGTTACCTTGGATCGGTAATCAAGTTTGACTAGCCCTGATGGGGGAGTGAATCCGTGGCCGACGCGGCGATCACCGTCGAAGGCGCACACAAGAAGTACGGCGACAAGGACGCACTGTCCGGAGTCGACCTTTTGGTCGCCCGGGGCACGGTGCACGGAGTGCTCGGGCCGAACGGCGCGGGCAAGACGACCCTGGTCCGCATCCTGTCCACCCTGCTCAGGCCCGACGGAGGCCGCGTCGAGGTGGCCGGCCACGACGTGCTGACCGAGGCCCGGGAGGTCCGCTTCCGCATCGGGCTGCTCGGCCAGCACGCGGCGCTCGACGAGGAGTTGAGCGGCCGGCAGAACCTGGAGATGTTCGGCCGTCTCCACCACCTGGGCGCCCGCCCCGCGCGCGTGCGGGCCGACGAACTCCTCGACCGCTTCGGGCTGGCGGACACCGGCCGCAAGGCGGTCCGGCACTACAGCGGCGGAATGCGCCGCCGCCTCGACCTCGCCGCCTCCCTGATCACCGACCCGGAGGTGCTGTTCCTGGACGAACCCACGACCGGCCTCGACCCGCGCGGCCGTACGGAGGTGTGGACCGCCGTCCGCTCCCTGGTCGGCGGCGGGACGACGGTCCTGCTCACCACCCAGTACCTGGAGGAGGCCGACCAGCTCGCCGACCGTGTCTCGGTCGTGGACCGGGGCCGGATCGTCGCGGACGGCACCCCGGACGAACTGAAGGCCGCCACCGGCGGCGACCGCATCGACGTCGTCCTGCGCGACGCCGGCCAACTGGGCGCCGCCGTCGCCCTGTTGCCCGTACCCGCCGAGGGCGTCTCCGTCGACCCCGACCGGCGGCTGCTGAGCGCCCCGGTCACCGACCGCATGGCGGCGCTCTCCGGGGTCGTACGGGCCCTGGAGGAGGCCGGGATCGAGGCCGAGGACGTCGCCCTGCGGCGCCCGACGCTGGACGAGGTGTTCCTGGACCTCACCGGGGGCGACGAACGGACGAAGGAGGCCGCGTGACGACGTACGGGATGAGGGCCGGTGTTCCGGCACCGGGGACGGCGGGCACGCGCGCGTTGACCGACTGCTGGACCATGACCCGCCGCGAACTCGCCCATTGGGCACGCCAACCGGTCCGGGTGGTGGTCGGGCTGGTCTTCCCGGTGATGCTGCTGCTGATGTTCGGCTACCTGGTCGGCGGCGGCCGGGACGTCACGGGCGACTACGTCGACTTCCTGGTCCCCGGCATGCTCGTGCTCACCATGGCCTTCGGTCTGGAGGGCACGATGATCGCCGTCACCCAGGACCTCAACAAGGGCGTCATCGACCGCTTCCGGTCGATGCCCATGGCCAACGGCGCGGTCCTGGTGGGCCGTTCGGCCGCCGACATGCTCCAGTCGGCGCTGGGCCTCACCGTGATGCTCGCGGTGGGGTACGCGATCGGCTGGCGCGCCCACGGCGGCGTGGCGGCCCTCCTGGGGGCCGTGGGCCTGCTCCTGCTCTTCCGGTTCGCCATGCTGTGGATCGGCATCCAGCTGGCCATGGTGGCGGGCAAGCCGGAGCTGGTGCAGGCGGTCCAGATCCTGGTCTGGCCGGTCGGCTTCCTGTCCAACGCCTTCGCCACCCCCGAGTCCATGCCGGGCTGGCTCGGCACGGCCGTCCAGTGGAACCCGATGTCCCAGACGGCCACCGCGGTACGCGATCTTTTCGGCAACCCCGGCGGCGAACCGGGCCACGTCTGGGCGGCCGTCGCCTGGCCCCTGGCCCTGCTGGCGGTCTTCTTCCCGCTGGCGGTACGGAGGTTCGGCCGCCTCAGCCGCTGACCACCCCCCCAATGGGTGGCCGTCAGTGATGGAAACCGGTGGCCGCGTCCTTGTCGTGAGTCGACGGACGCGGCTGCCGGCGCAGTTCGGGCAGCAGCCGTTCCAGGTCCTCGACGAACAGCTCGGCGAGGTCCGAGGAGAACCCGTTGCGGCACACCACCCGCAGCACGGACAGGTCCTGCCGGTTCTCCGGGAAGGTGTACGCGGGCACCAGCCAGCCCCGCTCACGCATCCGCCGTGAGACGTCGAAGACGTCGTACGCGGTCACGTCGGCCCCGGTCGTGAACGCGAAGACCGGCAGCTCGTCGCCCCGGGTGAGCAGCCGGAAGTCGCCCAGCTCCTCGATCCGCCCGGCGAGGGACCGCGCCACGTCCCGCGTGGTCCGCTGCACGGCCCGGAAGCCGTCGCGGCCCAGCCGCAGGAACGTGTAGTACTGCGCGACCACCTGGGCCCCGGGGCGCGAGAAGTTGAGCGCGAACGTGGGCATGTCGCCGCCCAGGTAGTTGACGCTGAAGACGAGCTCCTCGGGGAGCGCCTCCTTGTCCCGCCACAGCGCCCAGCCGACGCCCGGGTAGACCAGCCCGTACTTGTGCCCCGAGGTGTTGATCGAGGCCACGCGCGGCAGCCGGAAGTCCCACACCAGGTCCTCGTCCAGGAAAGGCGCCACCATGGCTCCTGAGGCCCCGTCGACATGCACGGGGATGTCGAGCCCGGTCCGCTCCTGCAGGGCGTCCAGGGCCGCGCACAGCTCCGCGACGGGCTCGTAGGACCCGTCGAAGGTCGACCCGAGGATCCCGACGACCCCGATGGTGTTCTCGTCGCACAGGTCGGCCGCCGCCTGCGGATCGAGATGGAACCGCTCGCCCTCCATGGGCACCTGCCGTGCCTCCACCTCCCAGAAGTTGCAGAACTTCTCCCAGCAGACCTGCACGTTGACGCCCATGACCAGGTTCGGCCGCACGTCCCGACCCGGATACCGATCGGCGTTGCGCGCCGCCCACCGGCGCTTCAGCGCCATCCCGGCGAGCATGCACGCCTCACTCGAACCCGTGGTCGAACAGCCCACGGCGGCGTCCGGATCGGGCGCGTTCCACAGATCGGCGAGCATCGCCACGCAGCGCCGCTCCAGCTCGGCCGTACGCGGGTACTCGTCCTTGTCGATCATGTTCTTGTCCCGGCACTCACCCATCAGGACACCGGCCTGCGGCTCCATCCAGGTGGTGACGAAGGTGGCCAGGTTGAGCCGTGAGTTGCCGTCGAGCATCAGTTCGTCGTGCACGAGCTGGTACGCCGTCGACGGCGGCAGCGGGGCGTCCCCGAGCCGGTGCGTGGGTGGGGCCTCGGTCATACCGCTGACCGGATCGGCCTCCCCGTAGAAAGGGTTGACGGCGAGCCTGCGCCCGCCGCCCTTGCCGTCGGAACCTTCGCTGTCCCCGCGGTGCAGTGGCATGAGTACGACGGTATGGCCGGACCGCGGGGCTTGCACCTCACGCCGGGTGAGGAAGCAGTGTGGAGCGCGTACCCAGAAGGGAGCGGAAAGTGAGTTACTCGGTCGGCCAGGTCGCCGGTTTCGCCGGCGTCACGGTGCGCACCCTGCACCACTACGACGAGATAGGCCTCCTCGTACCCGGCGCGCGCAGCCACGCGGGCCACCGGCGCTACGACGACGCCGACCTCGACCGGCTGCAGCAGATCCTGTTCTACCGGGAGCTCGGCTTCCCGCTCGAAGAGGTCGCCGCCCTGCTGGACGACCCGAAGGCGGACCCGCGCGCGCAGTTGCGCCGTCAGCACGAGCTGCTGACCGCCCGGATCGAACGGCTCCAGCAGATGGCGGCGGCCGTGGAGCACGCCATGGAGGCACGCAGAATGGGCATCAACCTCACGCCCGAGGAGAAGTTCGAGGTCTTCGGCGACAAGGACCCGGAGGCACACGCGGAGGAGGCCGAGCGCCGCTGGGGCGGCACGGACACGTACGCCGAGTCGCAGCGCCGCGCGGCCACGTACACGAAGGACGACTGGAAACGCATGCAGGCCGAGGTGGCCTCCTGGGGCGAGCGGTACGACGCCCTGATGGCCGCCGGTGAGCCCCCGTCGAGCGAGGCGGCCATGACCATGGCCGAGGAACACCGGCGGCACATCACCAAGTGGTTCTACGAATGCACGTACGAAATCCATCAGGGGCTCGGCGGCATGTACGTCTCCGACGAGCGCTTCAAGGAGTTCTACGACTCCATGCGCCCGGGCCTCGCCGAACACCTGCGCGAGGCGATCACGGCGAACGCGGCCCGGCACACCTCGTAGAGGCGACCTGGTCCGGGGGTGCTGTCACTCACTCCCGGACCAGGATCACCGCGGTCCCGTACGCGCACACCTCCGTGCCCACGTCCGCCGCCTCGGTCACGTCGAAGCGGAACGCCAGCACGGCGTTGGCACCACGCGCGCGTGCCTGCTCGACAAGACGGTCCATGGCCTGGTTACGGGTCTCCACCAGCGTCTTGGTCAGCCCCTTCAGCTCGCCGCCGATCATCGACTTCAGCCCGGCCCCGATCTGGCTGCCGAGATGCCGCGACCGCACGGTCAGCCCGAAGACCTCACCGATGACCTGCTCGACCCGGTGTCCGGGTACGTCGTTCGTCGTCACGACCAGCACATCGGACTGAGGTCCCTGGCCGCCGCCGTACTCTTCGATGCCCATAACCTCACAGGGTGGTCCCAGTTCCCGCACAGCGCACCCCGGAGTGGCGCGGGGAAGGTGGGGAACCCAGAGGGGGCACCTCGCGTTGATAGCTTTGGCCCCACTCTTCTCTGCCAACGTCTTTGCCAACGTCTTTGCCAAGCCTCAGGAGCCCGGAACAGTGACGACGCTTGCCCTCGGACCGAGCTGGCTGGATCCGGACTACCTGTTGGACCAGTTCGGCATCTGGGGCCTGCTCCTGATCGTGTTCGCCGAGTCCGGTCTGCTCATCGGCTTCTTCCTGCCGGGCGACTCGTTGCTGTTCACGGCGGGCCTGCTGATCACCGCGGGCACACTGGACTTCCCCCTGTGGGGGGCGGTCGCCCTCATCTGTCTCGCCGCGATCCTCGGCGACCAGGCGGGCTACATGTTCGGCAAGAAGGTCGGCCCGTCGCTCTTCAACCGCCCGGACTCCCGCCTCTTCAAGCAGGAGAACGTCACCAAGGCCCACGAGTTCTTCGAGAAGTACGGCCCGAAGTCCCTGGTCCTGGCCCGCTTCGTGCCCATCGTGCGCACGTTCACGCCGATCATCGCCGGCGTCAGCGGCATGAAGTACCGCTCGTTCCTGACCTTCAACGTCATCGGCGGCGTCCTCTGGGGCGCGGGCGTCACCCTGCTCGGCTCCTGGCTCGGCAACATCGACTTCGTCAAGAAGAACATCGAACCGATCCTGCTGCTGATCGTCCTGATCTCGGTCGTCCCGATCATCATCGAGTTCGCCCGAGCCCGCAGCAAGGCCAAGAAGAACCCGCCCCAGCAGCCCGAGCCCCGGGCCCAGCAGCAGTACCAGCCCCCGATGGACGACGCGACGACCCAGCTCCGCCGCGTCCCCCCGGCCCAGCAGCCCGAGGACCAGTACTACGACCAGCAGCAGTACCCCCAGGGCTACCAGCAGCAGTACAACCAGGACTACGGCTACCAGCAACAGGGCCAGCAGCAGTACCCGTACGGCAACCAGAACAACAACGGCTACCCGCAGAACTGAGAACCGAGGCGAGCTGCAGCGCCCCGAAAGGGGCGCGGGGAACTGCGCCACAAGCCACGACGCACCCGCACCCGCCGCACCTCAGAAGCCCCCGAGCCCTTAGGCGCCCAACGCCAAGCGAACGCCCCCGGAACTAGAACCCTCGCGTCCGCTTGGCAGCCCGCCTCCCCCCGGCGGAGCCGCTCGGCACCCTCAGGAACAGCCGCGAGATCTCCGACCCCAGATTCACCCCGATCGCGATGGCCATCGCCAGTGCCGCCGCCTTCGACAGGTACACCAACCCCGCGTCCATGTCGTTCTGCGCGATCGACAACAGCCCGAAATACGTCGCCGATCCCGGCAGCAGGGGCCCGATCGCCGCCGTGGTGTACGGCAGGGCCGACGCGTACCGGTACCGCGACAGCAGCTGTCCGAACAGCCCGACCAGGCCCGCGGCGACGGCAGTCGAGGCCACCGGCGAGAATTCGCCGGTGTCGTGCATCGCGCCGTAGACGCTCCACGCCACACCTCCGTTGAGCGTCACGATGAGCACGGTGGAACGTTCCTGCTGGAGCATGATCGCGAAGGTCAGCGACAGCAGCATGGACGCGCTGATCTGCCACAGGGGCCGCTGCGCGCTCCCCAGCGCCGCGTCCGGATTGAGCTCGGCGCCCAGCTTCACGCCGAAGTACAGGATCAGCAGCACCCCGACGACGATGCCCACGAAGAAGTACATGACCTCCAACAGGCGGGCCGACGCGGTGATGTAGAACCCGGTCAGCCCGTCCTGGACCCCGGCCACCAGCGCCCGCCCGGGCAGCAGCGCGAACAGCCCACCGGTGATCACGGCGGACGCCTTCACGTCCACGTGCGCGGCCGTCAGCGCGACCCCTATCGCGGCCGGCGGCATCGCGGCCACCGTGAACTGGTAGAACTCCGGCAGCCCGCGCCCCGCGCACAGCCACGCCAGCCGGTCGCCCAGCATCGCGCCGAGCGCCGCCGCCACGAACACGACCAGGTCACCGCCGACGAGCACGGAGGCGGCGCCCGCGAGCAGCCCGGCGGCCACGGTGAGCCCCCAGCCCGGATACGGGTGCCGGTTCCGCCGGATCTCCGCAAGGCGCCTGTAAGCCTCTTCCAGAGACGTGGCGGTCTCCGAGTCGCTCAGGTCGTCCACGAGCCGGTAGACGGCCGCCAGGCGCGTGTAGTCGGTGCCCCGGCGCCGGACCGTGCGTGACGCCGTCACGGGATCCTCGACGAGCGAGGGCTGGTAGGAGATCGACAGCAGGGTGAAAGTGACGTTCGGCTCGCAGCGGTCGAGGCCGTAGGACCGGCAGACGGCGAACATGGCCGCCTCCACGTCCTCGGCGCCCTCACCGCCCGCGAGCAGCAGTTCGCCGATGCGCAGCGTCATGTCGAGCACGCGCGGGACGGCCGGTCCGTCCTCCTCCGCCGCCTTCTGCATGCGTTCCGGCGCGGGCCGCTCGGCCACCGGCATCCGCAGCATCGTGCGCATCCGGTCCTGCCAGGGCACGTCCTTGGTGAGACTGACCACGGGAATGCCGGAGGGCGGCGTGAACGCGGGTGCCCGGTAGGTGCGCGGGGTGCTGAACGCGGACCCCTCGAAATCGCCGCCGGGCGCCTGCGGAACGTCGAGCCCGTCCGGCAGGGAGAACTCGGAGGTCGTCTCGGACTCACCGACGACGGGCTTCGGCGGGGCCAGCCCCTCGGGGAGCGCGAACTCGGAGGTGGTGGCCGACTCTCCGTCACCGACGGCACCGACCGTCACACCGCCGCGGGGGATCGCGTAGACGCCCCCGGCCTCGTCCGACACCGGCTTGCGGTCCTCGTCCGTCACTCCGAATCGCTCCCTGCGCGTGCCCCTCCAGTACGCCTTTCAGTATGCGCACAGAGACACGAACGGGGGCTACCAGTTCGTCCTCGGCGTCCACCTGGTGGGCACGCTGTACCTGTGCGCCGTGATCGTCCGGGACATCCTCATGCCGGAACGGGACGTGGTGCGCCGGGCCGGCGACGACAATCCGTCACGAGGCGTGCTCGACGGCGCTGAGGACGTCTTCATACTCGGCGCTGCGGCTCATCCACCGCAGCACGCCGCGCATTTC
>NZ_AEJB01000191.1 GCF_000331005.1 Streptomyces turgidiscabies Car8 | reverse complement strand
GGTCGGGCTGTTTGAGGCCGTGGCGGGAATCGAACCCGCGTAATTCGCTTTGCAGGCGAATCCCTGAACCACTCGGGCACACGGCCGGGTCGGGCACGGAGGGCGGGGGCGGGCTTGGTGGCCGTTCCCTTGTCCGGTCCGGACTTGGTGACTTGACCGTAGGGGCGGGGAGCGGGCGGGAACAAGGGAACCGGGCGGGCTGCAACGGGACTGCCACACGCCGTTCATGAACGGGGCGGGGGAGAGGCGCGGCATTCCTCGGGCGTACGACCAAGGTCTCGGGTCGTTCCCTACCTCCGACAGGGGTCAACGTCAGTGATGACCCTTACGCTGGCCTGCATGGCCACCCTGGAACCGGGCGACACGGGCGTCGCAGCCGACATCACCGATACCGCCGACGCGGACACCTCTTCGGCCGCCGTACCCGGTGAGGGGGTGCTGGGGCGTTCCTACCGGGCGCTCAGTATCGGCATCGTGTCCGTCGTGCTGCTGATCGCCTTCGAGGCGACCGCCGTGGGGACGGCCATGCCCGTGGCGGCGCGGGAGCTGGACGGGGTGTCGCTGTACGCGTTCGCCTTCTCCGGGTACTTCACGACCAGCCTCCTCGGCATGGTGCTCGCCGGGCAGTGGTCCGACCGCAAGGGGCCACTGGGGGCGCTGACCACCGGGATCGCCGCCTTCGCCGCCGGTTTGCTGCTGTCCGGGACCGCCGGGGTCATGTGGCTGTTCATCGCCGGGCGGGCCGTGCAGGGGCTGGGCGGCGGGCTGGTGATCGTCGCCCTGTACGTCGTTGTGGGGCGGGCCTATCCCGAGCGGTTGCGGGCGTCCATCATGGCCGCGTTCGCCGCCAGTTGGGTGGTGCCCTCCGTGGTCGGGCCGCTGGCCGCCGGTGCCGTCACCGAGCAGCTCGGCTGGCGGTGGGTGTTCGTCGGGATACCCGTGCTGGTCGTCTTTCCGCTCGCCCTCGCGCTCCCTCAGATACGGAGGCTGGCCGGCGGGGCCGTGAAGGAGGGGGCGCGGGACGAGCAGGGGGACCGGCGCCGGATCCGGCTGGCCTTCGGGATCTCGTTCGGCGCCGGGCTGCTTCAGTACGCCGCCCAGGACCTGAGGTGGTTCTCGCTTCTCCCCGGGCTCCTCGGTGTCTCGCTGCTCGTGCCCGCCGTACTCGGACTGCTTCCCCGGGGGACCTGGCGGGCCGCGCGCGGGCTGCCGTCCGTCGTCCTGTTGCGCGGGGTCGCCGCGGGATCGTTCATCGCGGCCGAGTCCTTCGTACCGCTGATGCTCGTCACGCAGCGGGGGCTGTCGCCGACCCTGGCCGGGTTCTCGCTCGCGGCGGGCGGGGTGACCTGGGCGCTGGGCTCGTCCGTGCAGGCGCGGGCGCGCATGGAGCCGTACCGGGAGCGGCTGATGACGTACGGGATGGTGGCGGTCGCCCTCTCCATCGCCGCGGCGCCCGCCGTGCTGATCGACGCCGTGCCGGTGTGGACCCTCGCGGTCGTGTGGGCGTTCGGGTGCTTCGGGATGGGGCTGGTGATCTCCAGCACCAGCGTGCTGCTGCTCCACCTCTCCGCCCCCGAGGAGGCCGGCGCCAACTCCGCCTCCCTGCAGATCTCCGACGGGCTGTCCAACGTGCTGCTGCTGTCGGCGGGGGGTGCGGCGTTCGCCGCGCTGGGCGGCGGGACGGTGAGCCACGCGGCGACCGGGGCGTCCGGTTCGCATCCGGCCGCCTTCGCCGCGGTGTTCCTGCCGATGGCGGGGGTGGCGTTGGTGGGGGCTTGGGTGACTACGCGGCTGCGGGAGAGGTGAGTGGTACTGAGATGGCCCTACTTTTGGTACCGTGGTGGTATGGCTATGAACCTTCGTCTGCGCGACGACCAGCAGGAGGCCCTGAAGCTGCGTGCCGAGGAGGAGGGGCGCAGTATGCACGCCATAGTGCTTCAGGCGATCGACCGGTATCTGGAGCAGGAGGCGGACCGGAACACGGTCCGTCGTCTGGGGGCCAAGTACGCGGCGGGTCACGCTGACCTGCTGCGCAGGCTTGGGGAGTAGTAGATGAAGTACCTCACCGTCCAGGAGGTCCTGGAGTTGGCGGAGCTGGCGTGTGGGCAGCAGACGCAGGTCGCCGTGCGCGACCTGGGGCTGCTCAGCTCAGCCGTCCATCGTCCCCAGTCGCAGATGTTCGGCGTCGAGGCGTACACGGACCTCTTTGAGAAGGCTGCTGCGCTGCTTCAGTCGCTCGCTGTGAACCACCCTCTGGTGGACGGCAACAAGCGCATGGCGTGGATGTCCACCGTCGTTTTCCTCGACTTCAACGGTACCGAGATGCTCGATGTCGATCAGGATGACGCGTACAAGCTCGTCATCGAGGTGGCGGCGGGCACTTTGGAGGACGTGGGGTTGATCGCCCTGCGTTTGAGGGCTCTGCACGAGGCGATGTGAGCTGAGTCCCATCCCCGGGTCGCCCCGCGTCGTACGCACGTTGACAGGCCCGGGCCGCCGGTAGGGTGGCCCGGTTGTCATACGTAGCCCGAGCTCTCAGCTCCCGTTCGACCACCCCGGAGACCGTGACTACCACCGCCGCTTCCGCCGGTACCGCCGCCAATCATCACCTCTCGCCCGCCTATCCCGGCCGTGCCCCCTGGGGCACCGCCAGCAAGCTGCGTGCCTGGCAGCAGGGGGCGATGGAGAGGTATCTCAAGGAGCAGCCGCGTGACTTCCTCGCCGTCGCCACTCCCGGCGCCGGCAAGACGACGTTCGCGCTGACGCTCGCCTCCTGGCTGCTGCACCACCATGTCGTGCAGCAGGTGACCGTGGTCGCGCCCACCGAACATCTGAAGAAGCAGTGGGCCGAGGCGGCGGCGCGGATAGGGATCAAGCTCGACCCCGAGTACAGCGCCGGGCCGCTCAGCAAGGAGTACCACGGCGTCGCCGTGACGTACGCCGGTGTCGGTGTGCGGCCCATGCTGCACCGCAACCGCTGCGAGCAGCGCAAGACGCTCGTCATCCTCGACGAGATCCACCACGCCGGGGACAGCAAGTCCTGGGGCGAGGCCTGCCTGGAAGCCTTCGAGCCCGCCACCCGGCGCCTCGCGCTGACCGGTACGCCGTTCCGCTCCGACACCAACCCCATCCCCTTCGTCACGTACGAGGAGGGGAACGACGGGATCCGGCGGTCCTCCGCCGACTACACCTACGGCTACGGGAACGCGCTCGCCGACCATGTCGTGCGGCCCGTCATCTTCCTCTCCTACAGCGGGCAGATGCGGTGGCGGACCAAGGCGGGCGACGAGATCGCCGCCCGGCTCGGCGAACCGATGACCAAGGACGCGATCTCGCAGGCCTGGCGTACGGCGCTCGATCCGCGCGGCGAGTGGATGCCCAGCGTGCTGCGGGCAGCCGACAAGCGGCTGACCGAGGTGCGCAAGGGCATCCCGGACGCCGGGGCGCTCGTCATCGCCTCCGACCAGGAGTCCGCCCGCGCCTACGCCAAGCTGATCCGCGACATCACGGGGACCAGGGCCACCGTCGTCCTCTCCGACGACACCGGCGCCTCCAACCGCATCGACGAGTTCGCGAACAACGACTCCCGCTGGATGGTCGCCGTCCGCATGGTGTCCGAGGGCGTCGACGTGCCCCGGCTGGCCGTCGGCGTCTACGCCACGACCATCTCCACCCCCCTCTTCTTCGCCCAGGCCGTCGGGCGTTTCGTGCGCTCCCGGCGGCGCGGCGAGACGGCCTCCGTGTTCCTGCCGACAGTCCCCGACCTCCTCACCTTCGCCAACGAGATGGAGGTCGAGCGCGACCACGCCCTCGACAAGCCCAAGAAGGAGGGCGAGGAGGACCCGTACGCCGAATCCGAGAAGGAGATGGAGGAGGCGAACCGGGAGGAGGACGAGGACACCGGGGAGCAGGAGCAGTTCTCCTTCGAGGCGCTGGAGTCCGACGCCGTCTTCGACCGGGTGCTGTACGACGGCGCCGAGTTCGGCATGCAGGCGCACCCGGGGAGCGAGGAGGAGCAGGACTACCTCGGGATCCCGGGGCTGCTGGAGCCCGACCAGGTGCAGCTGCTGCTGCAGAAGCGGCAGGCCCGGCAGATCGCGCACAGCCGGAAGAAGCCCGACGACGAGGCCGATCTCCTCGAACTGCCCGCCGAGCGGCGGCCCGTGGTCTCCCACAAGGAGATGCTGGAGCTGCGGAAGCAGCTCAACACCATGGTCGGCGCGTACGTCCACCAGACGGGCAAGCCGCACGGGGTGATCCACACCGAGCTGCGCCGCGCCTGCGGCGGACCGCCGAGCGCGGAGGCGACCGCGGGACAGTTGCGACAGCGCATCACCAAAGTGCAGGAGTGGGCCACCCGGATGCGGTGACAGCCCCACGGCCGCCCGGGGGTGTCCGGTGAGGGGCGTGTGCGGCCATGCACACGCCGTGCATATCGGGAGGAAGCGCCGTAGTCCGTACCGGGGAGTGACCGGATTCTGGACGGAGCCTTCCGCTGAGCGAACCGCCTTCGCTACTGTCCCCGCAACGCACACGCCCCGTGGCAGCGACGCCGCGGAGCGCAGTCGTGAAGCGACAGCGCCCGGGAGAGCCCGGGCCGCCGCCGATCGGCCGCCTCTGACGCGCGTCGCCCACCGGACCGGCGACGCATCCGCCGCCAGGGAGCTGCCGACCTCACCACGTGAAGGAGTGGGCGTCGTGACCGCGGAGACCTCCCAGACGCTCGACCGGGGACTGCGCGTCCTCAAGCTGCTCGCCGACACCGACCACGGTCTGACGGTCACCGAACTGTCGACCCGGCTCGGTGTGAACCGGACCGTCGTGTACCGCCTGCTGGCCACCCTGGAACAGCACGCGCTCGTACGGCGTGATCTGGGCGGCCGGGCCCGCGTCGGGCTGGGGGTGCTGCGACTCGGCAGCCAGGTGCATCCCCTCGTACGGGAGGCCGCGCTGCCCGCGCTCAGATCGCTGGCGGAGGACATAGGCGCCACGGCCCACCTGACCCTGGTCGACGGTACGGAGGCGCTCGCGGTCGCCGTCGTCGAGCCGACCTGGACCGACTACCACGTGGCCTACCGGGCCGGTTTCCGCCACCCCCTGGAGCGCGGCGCGGCCGGCAAGGCCATCCTCTCCGCCCGGCAGCAGCCCCCCACCCACCCCGGATACACCCTGACGCACGGCGAACTGGAGGCCGGCGCGAGCGGGGCCGCGGCTCCGCTGATCGGCGTGACCGGGGTCGAGGGGAGCGTCGGGGTCGTGATGCTCGCCGACGCGGTGCCCGAGCGGGTGGGGCCGCGGGTCATGGACGCGGCCCGGGAAGTGTCCGAGGCACTGCGCTGACCGGCGGGCCCTGGAGACGAGGGGCGGGGCAGCCGCTCCCGGCCGGAAAAGGCCCCCACGTTAGATTGACCTCGTGCTCTCTCGCCTCACGCGCCCCTGGGCCGTCGCCGTCTGTGCCCTGCCCGTCGTGGCCCTGCTCGCCACGGCCGCGTTCGCGCCGCTGCCGTTCACTCTGGCGCAGCCCGGTCTGACGGCGAACGTCCTCGGCGAGAACAAGGGCGACCCGGTCATCACGATCACCGGCGGGACGCCCCGCGAGACCCGCGGCGAGCTGCGGATGACGACGATCGAGGCGACCGGCCCGGACACCCGCGTGAGCCTCGGTGACGTACTCGACGGCTGGTTCCGTACCGACCAGGCGGTGATGCCGCGTGACTCGGTCTACCCGAGCGGGAACAGCAATAAGGAGATCGAGGAGCACAACACCGCCGAGATGAAGCAGTCGCAGGACGCGGCTGCCGAGGCGGCCCTGAAGTACCTGGACGAGGACTCCGGCAAGGTCAAGGTCAGCCTCAAGCTCGCCGATGTCGGCGGCCCCAGCGCCGGGCTCCTCTTCTCCCTCGGCATCGTCGACAAGCTCGACGGCGACGGAAAGGGCGGCGACCTCACCGGCGGGCGCACCGTCGCCGGTACGGGGACGATCGACGCCGACGGCACGGTCGGCGCGGTGGGCGGGGTGGGCCTGAAGACCCAGGCCGCGCGTCGGGACGGCGCGACCGTCTTCCTGGTGCCGAAGGCGGAGTGCTCGGACGCGAAGTCGGAGCTTCCCAAGGGGCTGCGGCTGATCCCGGTGACGACCCTCAAGGGGGCGGTCGGGGCACTGGTGGCGCTGGAGACGGGGAAGGGG
>NZ_AEJB01000190.1 GCF_000331005.1 Streptomyces turgidiscabies Car8 | reverse complement strand
AGGGCCGCTCACGGTCCATCAGGCTCCACTGGAGCCAGGGGCCGGAAAACCTCTCAGACCGCCGCACACGGCTCCTCAGCCGCCATTCCCGGGGGCATGGGCCGCGCCCCACCCCATCGTCCGCACGACGTCCGAGACCCGCGTATAGACGCCCGGGCTGCCCGGCCGTCCACAACCGCTCCCCCAGGACACGAGCCCGACCAGCCTGCCTTGAGCCACCAGCGGTCCGCCGCTGTCCCCCTGACAGGCGTCCGGCCCCCCAGCGGCCTCGCCCGCACACAGCATGCTGTCGGCTCGGTACGTCCCGTCGGCGCTGCCCGGATACGCCCGCTCACAGAGCGAGTCGGACAGCACGCGCACCCGCGCGGCCCGCAGACTGCGCGCATAGTCGCCGCCGCCCGTGATGTCGCCCCAGCCGTAGACCGTGGCACTCGTATCGGGCCGGTAAGCAGGATCGCCCGCCCCGGCCATCCCGATGACCGAGCTCTCCGGGAGGGCCTCGGCGAGGGTGAGCACCGCGAAGTCCCCGGCGTTGGTGAGCCTGTCGTAGCCCGGATTGACCCAGGCGTCGCGCACGGCGATCTCCTTGCCCTGGGTCGACGTGAGGTCCGTACGCCCGGTGATGGCCTTCAGGTCCTTCGCGCGGCGTGGCGGCGCCCCCAGGACGTCCTCGCCCATGCAGTGGGCCGCGGTGAGTACGGTGGTCCGGCCGACAGCCACGCCGCCGCAGAACTGCCCGGCCCGGGTACCCCCGAACCGGTCACGGCTGGACAGCGCCACCGTCCACGGCCCCTCGGACACGTCGACCGGGAATCCGCCGACGACGACACCGTCGGCGGCCACAGGGGCGGCGGACGCCAGCGGTATGACGGCTGCCGCGGCCGCCAGAACCAGCGACCGGGTCAGCGCCCGGGACAGGGCCCGGACAAACGGATGACGCATGCGCGCTCCTCACTCAGGGGTGATCACCAGAAACCCAGAGTGATCCAACGGGCTCCGCCCCGCACTCGCGCGCCACGAAAGAGGGACGCCTCCGGCAGAAGCGATCCGCTCCGCACGCGCCGGGCCGCACTCCCCGCACGCCGGTGCGACGACCCTCAGCGGCTCAGCACGAAGGCCCGGCTTCCCCTGATGGGAAAGCCGGGCCTTGCGTGTCGTACGACCGCGACTCAGTCGAGGTAGTCGCGCAGCACCTGGGAACGCGACGGGTGGCGCAGCTTCGACATGGTCTTGGACTCGATCTGACGAATGCGCTCGCGGGTGACGCCGTACACCTTGCCGATCTCGTCGAGGGTCTTCGGCTGACCGTCGGTGAGACCGAAGCGCATCGAGACGACGCCCGCCTCGCGCTCGGAGAGGGTGTCGAGGACGGAGTGCAGCTGCTCCTGAAGGAGAGTGAAACTGACCGCGTCGGCCGGGACGACCGCCTCGGAGTCCTCGATCAGGTCACCGAACTCGCTGTCGCCGTCCTCACCCAGGGGGGTGTGGAGGGAGATCGGCTCACGGCCGTACTTCTGGACCTCGATGACCTTCTCCGGGGTCATGTCGAGTTCCTTGGCCAGCTCCTCCGGGGTGGGCTCGCGGCCGAGGTCCTGGAGCATCTGGCGCTGCACGCGCGCGAGCTTGTTGATGACCTCGACCATGTGCACCGGGATACGGATGGTGCGGGCCTGGTCGGCCATGGCCCGGGTGATCGCCTGACGGATCCACCAGGTGGCGTACGTCGAGAACTTGTAGCCCTTGGTGTAGTCGAACTTCTCCACCGCGCGGATCAGACCGAGGTTGCCCTCCTGGATCAGGTCCAGGAAGAGCATGCCGCGGCCGGTGTAACGCTTGGCCAGGGAGACCACCAGACGGAGGTTGGCCTCCAGGAGGTGGTTCTTGGCGCGGCGGCCGTCCTCGGCGATGATCTCCAGCTCGCGCTTGAGCTTCGGGGCGAGCTTGTCGGCGTTGGCCAGCTTGTCCTCGGCGAAGAGGCCCGCCTCGATGCGCTTGGCGAGCTCGACCTCCTGCTCGGCGTTGAGCAGAGGGACCTTGCCGATCTGCTTGAGGTAGTCCTTGACCGGGTCGGCGGTGGCACCTGCCACGGCCACCTGCTGGGCCGGCGCGTCGTCCTCGTCGTCGTCGGAGAGGACGAAGCCCTTGTTCTCGGCTCCCTCCTCTTCCTCTTCGCCGGGCTTGACGTCTTCGAGTGCTTCGTCCTCGACGGCCTCTGCGTCGTCCTTGCCGGCGGTCGTCTTCTTGGCCGCCGTCTTCTTGGCTACGGTCTTCTTCGCGACCGCCTTCTTGGCGGTCGTCGTCTTCTTGGCGGCGGCCTTCTTCGCGGGCGCCTCGTCCTCGACGGAGGACTCGGCGGAGGGGGCCGCCGGGGTGGCTGTGGCGGTGGCCTTCTTCGTGGTCACCGTCTTCGCCGCGACCGTCTTGGTGGCGGTGCGCTTGACCGGACTCTTCGCTGCGACGCTCTTTCGGGTGCGCTTTGGCTCCGCGGCACTGACCATCAGCGTCACACCCTCTTCCTCGAGGATCTGGTTGAGGCTGCGCAGTACGTTCTTCCACTGAGTGGCCGGAATCTGGTCAGCTTCGAAGGCCCGACGCACGTCGTCGCCGGCGATCTGCCCCTCGGCCTTTCCCCGCTCGATGAGCGCCATGACAGAGACGGACTCGGCGATCTCGGGCGGGAGCGTACGGGATGTGCTGGCCGACACGAACAACCTCTCGGAACGTTGGAAAACGGCTTCCGGCCCCGTCCGGTACGGACAGGAGCCGACGACCGCCGACTGGGGATGGGCCGACGGCGCGGGCGGGGGCCGGGAAGATGCACAGCGCCTGGAACGGCGTCTGTATTCCCTCCGCGGCTGTCACCTCTTAGGTCATCGCGCTGCTTCCGCAAGCGTTACGCCCAATCTGCGTGGCCCGAGTCACACCCCGTAAGCACTCAAAAGCTGTCAAATACGGTTAGAGGTGGTCAGGCATGGCGACGGCCAGGCCGAGCCGACCGAGCCGCGACCGCATCGGCAGCCCGGTTCAGAGCTGCGACAGGGGCTTCAGGACGGTCCACCGCCGTTTCGTCCCGGCGCTCACCGCGCGGTCGCCCCGTCTCGCCGCCGGACCCCGCGGAGCCCTCTCGGGGTCCGACGGGGCCCGGCAGCGACGGTTCTCGGGCCGAGCGATGTTCCCGGTGGGCGACACGGCCCCCGGTCACGCCGCTCTCGGCGCACGGTCAGTGCTCGCGCGGGGCCGGGACCACACGCTCCACCTCGGGGTGCACCATCAGAAGCTGCCGCATGGCCGCCTCCGCCCCCGCCCCGTCGCCCGCCGCGAGAGCCTCGACGATCCGGGCGTGGTGCGCCAAGGACGCCTCGGTGGGGCGGTCACAACCGGTGATCGGACCGCCGGACACCTGAAGGGCGGCGGACACGATCCCGGAGAGGTGCTCCAGCATGCGGTTGCCGGCGAGCTGGACGAGCAGCGAGTGGTACTCCGCGTCGGCGCGCGAGAACGTCAGCGCGTCACCCTGGTTCATGGCATGGCCCATGATCTCGACCATGTCCACGAGCCGCTGCTGGACCTCCTCACGACCATGCCCCGCGGCGAGGCGGGCGGCGAGCGGCTCGATCGTCCAGCGCAGCTCGCCGAGCTCGCGGCGCTGGTTGTCGCGCTGCGGTCCGAAGGCCCGCCACTCGATGATGTCGGGGTCGAGGAGGTTCCAGTCACTGACGGGACGCACGCGCGTGCCCACGTTCGGCCGGGCGCTCACCAGGCCCTTGGCCTCCAGCACCCGGAGCGATTCGCGGACTACGGTGCGGGAGACCTCGAAACGCTGGCCGATCTCCTCGGGCACGAGGGGGCGGTCCGCGCCCAGGTCACCGGAGACGATCATCTGGCCCAGCTGCTGGACGAGTTGACCGTGGAGCCCGCGCCCGCGGCTGCCCGCGGTGCGGCGGCCGACACGGCCCAGCTCCGGGTCCCCGGCGTCCCAGGACGGGACGCCCACGCGGTCGGCACCGGGGGCCTCGGCGAAGGGGTAGCGGTCGAGCCCGCCCGGGCCGACGAGACCGGAGTCTGCGGAGCGGGCGGCGGTCATCATGGTGTGCGCAAGGGTACTCACGGATCCTTTGTCGGCTCCGTCTCCAACTCCCTTGAGGTCTTTGGTGAAAAGCACACGAAAGGGTGATCGCTCACCCCGTCGCAATTGACGCCTTATCGGAAAGAAACGGGCGTTCCCCGGGGAGTTGTGCGCAGGGCAGGACCGGAAGGTCTCGGACGGTCGTCATCGGACCCTGCTTCGCAGGGTCGTGAGCAGATACGCACAGAGCAGGGCAGTCAGCGACAACGTCAGCGCGCCACCGACGGGTTGGACGATCATCCGCGCCACGGAAGCCAGATACCGCTCGCCCCCGAACGGCCACTCGGCCATGAACAGGTCCCTCGACCGCATGGCGAGTCCGGCCGCGCTCCGCACGGAGGTGTCCTCCAGGAACTTCTGTACGGGGGGCACCACGAGGACCGGTACGGCGACCACGGCGGCGAGTCCTGCGGTGGTGGACCGGAAGATGCCCGCGGCCAGCACTCCGGCCCACGAGCAGCCGATCACGAGGCCGATCCAACTCGCGGTCAGC
Organism: Streptomyces turgidiscabies Car8; assembly: GCF_000331005.1. GTDB lineage: Bacteria > Actinomycetota > Actinomycetes > Streptomycetales > Streptomycetaceae > Streptomyces > Streptomyces turgidiscabies. The sequence goes on along the minus strand of NZ_AEJB01000190.1, from coordinate 17,291 downwards.
GCGAGCCAGTCCGCGGGAACCTTCGCCAGCTCCCGTCCGTAGACGAGGTAGAGCACCTCGGCGTCGCAGCCCACGGTGAGGAAGGCCAGCAGCAGCCCGGTCACCGCGGCGACGAGGAGCTTGGCGACGAGCAGTCCCAGCCGGCGAGGCACAGTGCCGCGGTCGACCGCCAGGGCGGGGTGGCGGAACTCGTCGCCGAAGGCGACGGCGCCGAGCAGCCCGGCGCCGAGTGCCGCAGGCGGCAGCGGCAGCTCCTGGGGCCAGGCGGCCAGCAGACGGTGCTGGGGAGTGTGGCCGACGCGGGCCAGGAGCACGGCGACGAGCGCGGACGAGACGAGCACGGCGGCCCCGGTCAGAAACCCGGTGCCGACACCGCAGGCCCGGCGCAGCTCATACCGGAGGGGACGCAGCGGACTCGGAGCGGGGCGGACGGAGATCGGAGGCGGGAGCGGGGGCAGGGCATCGGAAGCGAGCCCGCCGGAGGGGCTCGGGCGGGCTTCCAGCGGGCGGGCGGGCGCGGACGCCGCGGAGGCACCAGCTGCTGTCAGCACGCGATCGGGGGCCACGTTCGGCTCCCGCGCCGCCGGAGTGACGCCGGTTGCAGTTGTCGTCGACACACGAAGACTTTGTGCGGCGGAACCGTGCGACGCGGAAATGTCCGAAAGGGTGGCAGGACCCGGCCGAACGGCAGCGTCCTCAGGCGTGACCGCGGCAGGATCCTGGCCTGCGCCGCCGACGATCTCGCCGGTTTCAAGGGTTCCTCTGTCCTCGTCGGCAGCCGTCGCCCCAGGCGTCGTACGAGCCTCGCCGGCAGCCTGCGTCCCATTGCGGGGGGTCGAGCCTGCTCCGGGGCCCATGTCGCCGACCTCGTCGGCGAGTTGGTGTACGAGGACGCCGTGCCGGAACGCGGTCTCCCCGATGTCCGCGCAGGTGCTGCCGTACACGGAGAGGCGGTTGGCGGTTTCCCGTACGACCTCCACGGAGCGGTGTGCCGCCCGGGCCTCTTTGGTCAGCAGGGCTTCGAGACGGGTGGCGTGCGGGCTGCGGACGGCGACGCGTGGACGCAGTCGGGTGCGGGAGAAGTCCGCGGCTTCCTGGTCGGCGACGAGTCGCCCCTGTTCCAGGGTGATGATCCGGTCGGAGGTGCGGGCCGCCTCCTTCGGGTCGGTGGTGGTGCACAGGACGGTGCCGCCCTGGGTGGCGTGGGCGCGCAGCATGCTGTGCAGCCACTGGCGTTCGCGCGGGGACAGACCGTCGGCGGGCGCGTCGAGCACGAGGGTGTGGGGGTCGGCCAGCAGGGCGCAGGCCAGGCCGAGCCGACGGTCCATGCCGCGTGACAGTGTGCCCAGGCGTTCGTCACGCAGGCTGACGAGGCCGACGACCTCCAGGACTTCGTCGGCGCGGCGGACAGGGACGCCCGCTGCCGCGCACAGCATGCGGAGTTGGCCTCGGACGGTGCGCGAGGGGTGCCCCGGCACATCACCCAGGAGAACGCCGACCTCACGTGAGGGATGGGCGACGCGGTGCAGTGGGCGGCCTCTGAAGTAGGTGACTCCGCGGCCCTGTTGGAGTTCGAGCATGAGTCTGAGCACGGTTGTCTTGCCTGCGCCCGGGGTGCCGAGGAGTGTCGTGACGCAGCCCGCGCGCGCCTCGAAGGAGACGTCGTCGGCGGCGGGGGGAAGATCCTTGCGAGCGTTGCTGGTCAGTCCGAAGGCCTGGATCACCCGTAGCAAGATAGCGTGTTATGTCCGAATTACCTGGTGTGGCGGGGCCCACTTGGAGACGGGCTCTGCCCGAGTAGGCGATCAAATGTGGCGCATCCGCGCGGATCCGGGGTCAGACCTCGGGACGCAGCATCGGGGGGTTGAGCAGGGTGGCTCCCCCGGCCCGGAAGAGCTGGGCCGGACGACCGCCCTGTCGGGTGGTCGTCCCTCCGGTGGGGACGAGGAAGCCCGGGGTGCCCGTGACCTTGCGGTGGAAGTTGCGTGGGTCGAGGGCGACGCCCCACACCGCCTCGTAGACACGGCGCAGCTCTCCGACGGTGAACTCGGTCGGACAGAACGCTGTGGCCAGCGACGAGTACTCGATCTTGGAGCGGGCGCGTTCCACCCCGTCCGACAGGATCTGGGCGTGGTCGAAGGCAAGGGGCGCCGCCTGTTCTCCGTCGCGGCCGTAGCCGCCCTGCCGCAGCAGTTCCTCGACGGGGGCCCAACGGGCGCTGTTGGCGTCACCGCCCGCCCGGGGAGCGGGCAGGTCGGGGGCGAGCGCGAGATGGGCGACGCTGACCACCCGCATGCGGGGATCCCTCTTGGGGTCTCCGTAGGTCGCGAGCTGCTCCAGGTGAGCACCGTTGTCCTGGGCCGGGGCATCAGGGTCGTGGGCGCGCAGGCCGGTCTCCTCGGCCAGTTCGCGCGCTGCGGCCTGGGAAAGATCCTCATCGGCCCGTACGAATCCGCCTGGGAGCGCCCAGCGCCCCTGAAAGGGCGGCTCGCCCCTGCGTACCGCCAGCGCGCACAGGGCATGACGACGCACGGTCAGCACGACCAGGTCCACAGTGACGGCGAAAGGCGGGAAGGCTGACGGGTCGTAGGGCATGCCGTGATCATAGTCGTCTGCCTGACGATAAACACTCCCTTCTCCGGCCGCACACCTGACTGGTCCACGGTGGTCGGACAGGAGTGTCACAGCCGCTTCCGGTCGTCCTCTCAAGACACCTCGTCCGAGGTCACGCTCGCAACTGCAGTCCTGCGGCAGCCTCCTCGACCATGGCGACGCCGAGCCGGCTGACCCGCGCAGAGAAGGGGGCGCCGGCGATCCGCAGACCCGTCAGGCCGATCTCGCCCAACGGCACGCCACGTACCGGGCGGAGCATGACCGTGCCCGCCGGGGTGTCCGGACGGATACCGGTCAGGGTCGCGAGCAGCAGCACCCCGGAGGCGGCAGCGGTGGCCGACGGCCGGCAGGCCGCCGGGTGGGGCAACGGGGCGCTCCCTTCCGCGCGCTGCTCCCCCGCGTACATCTCCGGCAGCCGGTACTCGAAGGCCTCGGCCGCCGCCAGGAGGCCGCGTAGCAACGAACTCGCTTCCTTCTCGTACCCGGCGGTGGCCAGGCCCGCGACGGCCACCGCGGTCTCCTGGACCCGTACGGCACCGCTCCGGTGGCCGAACGGGTTGTAGCCCCCCTCTCTGACGCCCAGACCGCGCAGCCCCCAGCCTGAGTCCATGGCCGGGCTGCCGAACAGACGGGCGAGCTGTTCGGTCTGCACCTTGTCGAGCAGCCCGGGGGCCGGCTCGCCCTCGCCCAGTAGGCCGGTGTCGAGGAGATGGGCGGCGATCGCACCGAAGTGCGGCACGACTCGCCCGTCCGGCGTACGGGCGGCGGCGGGTCGGCCGCCGCCCCGGTCCTCGACCCAGAACTCGTCCCTGAACACGGTGCGCAACTCCTGAGCCCACTGCCTCAGCCCGGAACCTCCCGGCCGACCGTACGCGTCGAGAAGATCGGCGCCGAGGAGGGCGGCGCGGTGTGCGTAGGCCTGCGTCTCGCAGCGCAGAGGGCCGCCCGGTTGCGGATCGGGCAGGTAGGTGCCGTCCCCCACGGTCGTGCGCAGCCAGGTCAGACAGCGTTCGGCGGTCGGGAGCAGTTCCTCGGTCGCCTGTTCCGGGAGCCCCCAGCGACGGGCCTCGGCGAGGAGCACGGGGAAGAGCAGCGTGGCTTCCGTGCCTGTACATCCGGGTGGCAGGTGTGGGCCCGCGTCCCGGCGCGGGCCAGGCAGCATGCCGGACCTCGGGCCCGGCCCCGGTAGCTGGGTTCGGGCGAGGGCTCGCAGCGTGCCCACCGCGAGCCCGGTACCGAGCGGGAGTGTCATCCGGGCGGCGGCGAGAGCCTCGGCCGGAGCCATCCCGCAGCGCCACGGTGCCCCTGCCGCGAGATGGATGTCACTGGGATGCGCGGAGTCGCGCAGGAGCAGCGCCTGGAGGTCTTCGATGCTGGTCCGCAGGAGTGCCTCGACGCGTGGGTCGTCGCCGGTGGCCCGGGCCGGGGCGAGGGGGCTCGTGGCCGCGCGGCCCACCGCCCGGACAGGTCCGGCTCCGTCCTGCCGTACGCGCAGTTCCAGGGTCGTGGAACCGCCGGGGGGAAGGTCGAGCTCCCAGCGCAGCAGGCCCGCGGAGGCCAGCGCGTCGGCGGGGGGCGGTTCGGCCGTGACGGCTGCGCCGCCGGTGGCACGGGACCAGCGCAGGCCGGAGGCGTGGACGCTGGCGGGCAGTTCCGGCCCTGCGGTGCCGGACGCGATCATGCCCAGGTCCGCCAGATCGGTGCCGAGTGACACCTCGACCGGCAGGCGCAACGGGCGCGGCGCCGAGCTGTGCAGGGTGATCCGCTCGGTGCCGTCCGCGTGGCGGATGCGCTCGACGACGATGTCGGGGTCCGGGCCGCCGTCCGGGGAGACACGTAACGTCCCGACGAAGCGGGCGCTGTCCGCGGCGGTCATCCGGGCCTGTACCGCGAGCGGTTCACGGCCGGCGACGCGCACCTGGCACCGGGCGAGCACCCGCCTGCCCCCGCGGTAGAAGCCCTCCAGGCCTCGGCCGGTGAGCTGCCCCTGATCCGTGGAGATCGCGAGCCCGGGGAGGGCGACGCAGATCAGGGCGGTGTGCGTCGGGGGCAACTGGGCTGGACGGCGGGCGGCAGAGGGCGGGGCGAGCGACGGCCGGGAAGGGGTAGGCGGGGCGAACGACGGCGGCACGCTCCTTGCCGAAGGCGTGGAGGAGCGGGCGGTGCCCGGAAAGGGTGGCTCCGAGCCGTGCGGGTGCCCCGCGTTCCCGGGTGCTTCGCCGCCACCTCCCCGCAAGGGCGACGGGGGTGTGCCTGCGGCACGGCGATCGTCGTCGGCAGCGGCCGAGGGCGGGGTCGGCGGATACATGGGCGGCTTCTTCTGCGCTCTGGGCGCCGAGGGCGCGCTCGGCGCCCGGTAGGGGGCTTCGGCAGGACAGGGGTCATGCGGCGGCTCGGCCCGTCCAAGGGTTCCGCCACTCAGGTGAACGGACCGGGGCTTGCCCGAGTCACGCCTCCAGCGGGACAAGCCGACCGAATGGCGGTGAGGCGTGGCATCCGTCCGGCCGGCGCCGGGACGACCGCGACGGTTGTCCTCCGTGGCGCTGTCCGCCGTGGTCGGGATGGTGAGGTGATTCTGGGCCGTCCTGGCGTCGGTCAGTACGTGGGACGCACTGCCGTTGCTCAATCGCCGGTCGCGCCTTCCACCGTTGCCGGGCCGTCCGCCGACCGGCACAGCGCTGCCAGGTCGCCGGACGCCCGTCCCGTCGCCCTTCGGCCTCCCGTCGGCTGTCCCGCCCGGACCGATCCGTCGGTCTGGCACAAGGCTGCCGCCAACAGGCCTGAGCACTGCTCCGCCCCTGTTCACCCCTCGTCCCCCCGCGTCCGGTGGCCGCGCGGGGCCGCTTCTCCCCTACCCGGCCCGCTCCCACGTACGACGGGCTTGCCCAGAGGCTGGGGCCGGGTTCCGCCCGTCTTCCTGGCACGGGGGCGCGTCTCGGCGCCATCGGTGGGGCCTACGCGACGTCGACGCCTCGTGGCCGACTCCAGCGCCCGGGTGGCGCCGCTGATCGACGTCGAGCAGGACGGGGAACCCGGGACGCCGTCGCGGGGCGGCGTGGGTTCCGTACCGGCGAGGGGCCGGCCGTCGCTGTCGGTCTCCTCCGCGCGTTCGGCACCGCTCGTTCCGTCGAACTTGTCAGCGGCATCGAACCCGTCGACGGCCTCGAATTCCTCCGGGTACTCTCCCCAGCCACGGCCCGTTTCCTCGTACGCCTCGCCGCTGCCGATCCGCTCGCTGTCCGGCAGCGTTCCGGACGGCCCGGCGCCCGGGCGAGGCCGGCCGCCGCGCTCCGCCCGTAGACAGCGTCGGATCGACTCCGGATCCAAGCCCTCGTTGCAGGCCTGGTGCAGCAGACGGGCGAACAGGTAACCGGGGTCCGCGCCGAGTGCCATGGCGAGGGCTTCCCTGGCCTCCAGTTCGTCGCCGGTCGACCAGGCGACCCAGCCGGCCAGCGTCAGAGGGGCCGCCGCGTGCTCGCGGTAGGGCCCGACACAGCGGCGGGCGAGAGCTCGCCAGAGGCGCAGGGCCGGTGTCGCCTCGTCGCCCTCCATCCACTCGGCCGCACGATCGCGGGTCGCTCGGTCCTGGAGGCCCAGAATGAGCGTGGCGGCCTCGTCGTGGGCGAGCAGCTCGTCGTCGCGGAGGTCTGCCGAGAGCGTGCCGGAGGCGGCGGGCGCGTCGGCGAACCGGCTCAGGACCCGTCGCGCCTGGCGCAGGGTTTCCTCAGCCACGTCCGCACGGCTCACGTCGTCGAGGATCCGCGGGACCAGGCGGGCGTTCGCGGTGTCGAGCACGCGTTCCTGTTCCAGGGCCGCGGCGGTCTCCCAGGGGTGGAACCTGGCCCTCAGCTCACCCAGCGTGCCCCGCACCTGCAGGCCGGCGTAGGTCGCGGCGGCGGCCAGCACCGAGGTGCCGGGCAGGCCCATGGGCACTCCGTCGTCCGGACAGCACTCGGGCGTCACACAGCAGTAGGACCAGAAGCGGTTGTCCGCGATACACAGAGCCTCGACCACCGGTACGTCGAGCCGACCGCACTCGGTGCGCAGCAACTGGGCGAGCGGGCGCAGCCGTTCCCTCACCTGAAGCCGCGCTTCGCCCGCCGCCGGTTCCTGGCAGAGGTACACGACCATGCTCTCGGGGCGTGCTCCCCTACGCTCGCTTCCGGTCACCAGACCGTGCGTCAACTGCTGTGCCACAGCGGGCCAGTCTTCGGGGTTCGCCGGAATTCCGAGTCGCGCACGGCCGCCGAACCGGCCGCGCCCGTCCCTGTCGTGCAGCGCGACCAGGACGATGCTGTCCTCGGGGTGATAGCCCAGCAGATATGGCAGCGCATCGGCCAGTTCGGCCGGAGTACGCAGGGTGACCTGATGCGTTTCGCTGTGATTCGTCATGCGGTGACGATCTCGCGGATTCACGAGTTCCGCTTGGGCCTGTGGATAACCCCAATCAGGGACACGTCAAAGGGAGTTACCCGTCGCTTCGAACGGGCACTCGCATGTCACCAACGGACAAGGTTGAGGTGGCATACCGAACATGGAGATCTCAGGCGTCATCAGCGCGATCGTCATCGGCATCGTGATCGGTGTCCTGGGCCGGCTCGTCGTACCCGGACGCCAGCGCATCGGCCTCCTCTGGACGATCGCGATCGGCATCATCGCCGCGTTCATCGGAAGCGGCATCGCCGCCGGCCTCGACGTCGCCGACACCAACGGCGTCGACTGGGTCGAGTGGCTCATACAGATCGCCCTCGCCGCCCTCGGCGTCGCCGCGCTCAGCAAGGTCAAGTTGCGCCACTGACCGGGCCGTAGACCGGAGCTCACAGCTTCCGTGCGGAACTCCGCAGTGACAGCAGTGGCAGCGGCTCGGCCACGGCCGGGCCGCTCCGGCGTTCCGCGCCCCCATTCGCGGCGACGCGGTGGCGACGGTCACCAGCGCGAGGGGGCGACCCCGTGCACGGGTCCGCGACTGGTGGCTGCGGTGTCTGCCGCGCTTCCCCCGGGATCTACGAGGGGATGGGCGGTGGGCCGAGGGGGTCTTCGTGAGCGCTGTGAGAGGACGGTTCGGACAGCGCCGCTCGGCGCAGGTGTTCGGCGAGCGCGGCAGTGGCCGTCGGCGGCGTTCCGGGCTTGACGCCCCAGGCCAGCAGATGGTGACGGCGGGCCCAGGGCTCCCGTAGCTCGCACACGTCGAGTGGCTGGTCGCGGTCGATGGCACGACGCGGCACCACGGCGAGCCCGACGCCGGCGGCGACAAGGGTGACCAGCACGTCGAGGCCGGCGACGGTCGTTCTGTGGCGCACCGCCGGCGCGTGCGGACCGAGGTGCTTCTCGATCCAGCGGCGTAGCGAGGAGTCGGCGTCGAGCCCGACGAGAGGGTGCTCCGCGACCTCGCCGTAGGTCAGCGCGGCCCGCCCGGCGAGGATCCCTCCGGCCTGGCCGATCACTACCAGGGAGTCGTCGCCGAGCGGCTCCAGGACCAGACCGCAGTCGCGGGCCTCGTCGTCGAGGACGACCCCGAGATCCGCCTCGCCGTCGGCGAGCATCCGCACGGTCCGCGGGGTACGGCTCTCGGCCACCTCGACGTCGACGTCCGGGTGCGCACGGAGGAACGAGACGAGGGCCCGGGGCACGAGCCCGTGCATCGCGGAGCCACCGCCCAGCAGGATCAGCGGAGCGGTCGGAGAGCGCGTGTAGCTCGCGACGGCGCTTTCCAGCCGAGCGGTCTGAGCCAGCACGTCGCGTGCGTGGCGGGCGAGGGTCGTCCCCGCCGGTGTGGGCCGCACGCCCCTTCTACCGCGAAGCAGCAGCGGCACGCCGGCGGTCCGCTCCAGCGAGCGCACCCTGGCGCTGGCCGACGGCAGGCTCAGGTTCATGCGGTGAGCGCCTGCGGTGATCGACCCCTCCGTCGTGATGTGGACGAAGAGCCGGAGGTCGTCCAGGTCGTAACGCATTCACTCAGCCTATGTTCTGGCCTAAGGCCGGGTCCGTCGATTGCGCATTGTGGAACCCATGCGGCGGAGCTGATGCTCGGCGTGTGTCCGACATACTTCTTGTCCTGCTGGCCGGTGCCGCCGCCGGAGCACTGAACGCCATCGGCGGGGGCGGCACGTTTGTGGCGCTGCCCGTTCTCGTGGCGCTCGGTCTGTCGCCGGTGACGGCGAACGCGTTGTCGCGGGTGGCCCTCGTGCCCGGGGCCTTGGCCGGCGCCTGGGTGTACCGACGCGAACTCGCCCCGGTCGGAGCGGCGTCCACGAAGTCTCTGACAGCGGTCAGTGCGATCGGAGGCGGAGTCGGCGGCATCCTGCTCCTGGCCCTGCCGGCCTCGTCGTTCGACGCCGCAGCACCGTGGCTGCTCGCGTTCGCCACGACGATCCTCGCCTTGGGCCCTCGCTTGTCCCGAGCGTTGAACGCCGCGCTGGGCCGCTCGGTCGGCATGAGTTCCAACGCCGTCCTGATCAGTCAGTTCGTCCTCGCCGTGTACGGCGGTTACTTCGGCGGAGCCGTAGGCATCCTGATGCTGGCCCTCTGGAGCGTCGGCCTCGGGCTCGACGCCACGGTGAGCAACCCGATGCGGGTCGCGCAACTCGCCGCCATCTATCTCAGCGCGACCGTGTTGTTCCTCGTCGCGTCGGACGCACTGACCGCGCCGCTCGTCCTCACCTGCATGCTGGTCGGTGCGGTGGCCGGCGGCTTCGCCGGTGCCCACCTGGCCCGCCGTCTCCCCGCTCGGCCGCTGCGGAGCGTCATTCTGACCACCGCCGTGCTGATGACCGTCCTGTACTTCCTGCGCGGCTGACCACGCGGCGGGCATCGCACCCGCAAGCCCCGGTGATCAGCCCTTGTCCTCAGAGCTGACGCCGACGGACCCACCAGGAGGCAGCCCGCTCACCCCGCCACGGCGAGGGTGAGGGGAAGGACCTGGTCGGCTCCTGTCTGGCGCAGGAGGCGGGCGCCCACGGCCAGGGTCCAGCCGGAGTCGGTGTAGTCGTCGACGAGGAGGACCGGGCCGGGGGTGCCCGCCAGGGCTGCCGCGAGTTCGTCCGGCACGGTGAACGATGCGGCCAGTGCGCGCAGCCGCTGGGCGGAGTTGCTGCGGTGCGCCGCGTACTCGCCGGCCTGCGGGGTGTAGGCGAGGCTGCCCAGCAACGGCAGCCTGCCGACCCGGGCCAGCCCTCCGGCCAGGGAGGAGACCAGCTGCGGGCGGGTACGGGAGGGCAGGGCGACGATGCCCACCGGCCGTGCCATCGCGTCCGGGCCGCCGCCGGCCCAGCCGCCCGGCGACCGGGCCCAGTCCGCGACCACCGTCACGACAGCGGCCAGTACGTCGTCCGGCACCGGCCCGTCCGCAGCCTGCTCCGACAGCAGCGGACGCAGCCGGTTGCCCCAGCCGATGTCCGACAACCTGCCCAGCGCCCGCCCCGTGGCCGCCTGCCGGCCCACGGGGATACGGCCCTTGAGGTCGACCCCGACCGCCGGCATCCCTGAGGGCCACATCCGGCGCGGCTCGATCTCGACCCCTGGCCGGTCCAGTTCACCCGCCGCACCCGCGAGGGCGCCGGAGGACACGGAGGGATCGAGCCAGGGCCCGGCGCATGTGTCGCAGCGACCGCACGGGACCGCCTTCTCGTCATCGAGCTGCCGCTGCAGGAACTCCATCCGGCACCCCGTGGTCGCCACGTAGTCCCGCATGGCCTGCTGCTCGGCGGCCCGCTGTCCGGCGACCCAGGCGTAACGCTCGGTGTCGTACGCCCATGGCTGCCCTGTCGCGGTCCAGCCCCCCTTGACGCGCTTGACCGCCCCGTCCACGTCCAGGACCTTCAGCATCGTCTCCAGGCGCGAACGCCGAAGATCCACCAGCGGTTCCAGTGCCGGCAGCGACAGCGGACGCCCCGCGTCCTCCAGAACCGCCAGGGTGCGCCGGACCTGTTCCTCGGGAGGGAAGCCCACCGATGCGAAGTACGCCCAGATCGCCTCGTCCTCGCGCCCCGGCAGCAGCAGCACATCCGCATGATCCACGCCACGCCCCGCACGCCCCACCTGCTGGTAGTAGGCGATCGGCGACGACGGCGATCCCAGGTGCACCACGAAACCCAGGTCAGGTTTGTCGAAGCCCATCCCGAGCGCCGATGTCGCCACCAGCGCCTTCACCCGGTTGGCCAGCAGGTCCTCCTCCGCCTGCAACCGGTCGGCGTTCTCGGTCTTCCCCGTGTACGAGGCGACCGGATACCCACGCTGCCGCAGGAACGCCGCGACCTCCTCGGCCGCCGCCACCGTGAGCGTGTAGATGATCCCCGAGCCCGGCAGATCCCCCAGCCGCTCGCCCAGCCATGCCAGCCGATGCGCCGCGTCCGGCAGCTCCAGCACGCCCAGCCGCAGGCTCTCCCGGTCCAGCGGTCCCCGCAGCACCAGAGCGTCGCCGCCCCCCGTGCCGAGTTGCTCGGCCACATCCGCCGTCACCCGCGCGTTCGCGGTCGCCGTCGTGGCCAGCACGGGCACCCCCGCCGGCAGCTCCGCCAGCATCGTGCGCAACCGGCGGTAGTCGGGGCGGAAATCGTGTCCCCAGTCGGAGATGCAGTGCGCCTCGTCGACCACCAGCAGACCTGTCGTGGCCGCCAGCCTGGGCAGGACCTGATCTCGGAAATCGACGGAGTTGAGGCGTTCCGGACTGACCAGGAGGACGTCGGTCTCTCCGCGCTCGACCTCTCCGTAGATGGTCTCCCACTCCTCCGGGTTGGCCGAGTTGATCGTGCGCGCCCGAATGCCGGCCCGTGCCGCCGAGTCGACCTGGTTCCTCATCAGCGCCAGCAACGGGGAGATGATCACCGTCGGGCCGGAGCCACGCCGCCGCAACAGAGCGGTCGCGACGAAGTACACCGCCGACTTGCCCCAGCCGGTGCGCTGCACGACCAGGGCGCGCCGCCGCTCCTCCACCAGTGCGGCCACCGCCTGCCACTGGTCCTCCCGCAACCGCGCGGAACCCTCCGCGGCACCGACCAGCTCGGCGAGGACGGCGTCGGCTTCGGCACGCAGCTCCTGGTTACTCATGCCCCCATGCAACCCCACAGCACTGACATCGGCCCAATCGTCCGGCCGTGACGAAGCAGGCGCTGCCCTTCCAACCCGCCCCCGCCGCTGCTTCTCCTCCTCTCCTCTCGGACGGCTTCGCTCTTTCGGACGACTTCGCTGTGACCGGGTGGACCCGCGCGGTGACGGCCCTGATGCTCCGCCGGACGCCGCGCACGGGGGTCGCCGCTGGTCGGCGCCCGCCTTGCCCGTGACGGGGACGTGAACCAGGCCGAACAAGCGGACCAACGCCCCGTTCCCCGCCACCCCAGCCATCTACAAATGACACACCTGGCAGGGATATAATCCACAGATCACCAGAAGCCGGTCGGTGGCCCCATTTGCTCGTTGCCGCAACCCAGTTCGACAGCAAGAATTGGAGTCCGCTCCCCGCACGGCATGTCCGTGGTCCGGCAGGGCTCCGCCGCGGTGTGCGCTCCCCCAAGTCCGATCTCCCGCCCGCAGTGTGGGCGCGTAGCCGAAGGGAGGACCGTGACCTTCGGATTCGCTCCGTCCCCCGCGGCATCCATGTCGACGTCTGCCGACCTGTCCGCCGCTTCCACCAACTCAGCAGCCCGCATGCTCGAACCCGCGGAGTGGGCCGCAGCCGGGATCCCCCTGCTGCGCAATCCCCGCGAGGTCGTCAGCGGACTGCACGCACGACACCGTCCCGGGCCCGCGACCGCGATCGTGGCCGTCCTCGATCCGGACGAGCGGTTGCGGGCGAGCGCCTCGTTCACCCGCCGCTCGGCACCGGCCGACGGCTGGATGTTCCGCAACTCACTGCTCGCGCAACTGCGCCGCGTCATCCCGCACGACCTGCGTCGGCGTACTCCGGTGCGCACGGCCGTCCTCCTCTACTGCCGTGACGGCGACGCCCGTTGGACGGAGGAGGACGGCGCGTGGATGTGGGGTCTGCGTGACGCCTGCACCCTGCACGGGCTGCGCTGCGGCGCGTACATCACGCTGACCCGCGACGGCTGGCAAGTGCTCGGCGAGGGTCGCGGCGGGCGGCGTCCCAACGCGGACTCGGCACCGGAGCCGTTCGCCATGTCCGAGGCACCGCCACCGCTGCCGATGCCCCGCACCGGAGGCGCCGCCTCGGACATCCTGCGCCGCGCGGCAGCCCGCTGACACCGGCACGCAGCGGCCAACACACCTCGCCTCGTCGGCGGTTCAGCGTGCGGCCACCTCGTGCGGCCGCGCCGGTCGGCCAGGGGTGACGTCCACGTCGTACACAGAAAGTCACCGCGGACAACGGCGTCCGCCGGTACGGCGTACGACAGCGAGAACCCGCGCGCGGGCACCACGCGACTCACCTCGACGGCAGCCGACGCGCGGCAACGGCGGCACGCGCGCGTGCCGCCGTTGCCCTGTCACTCTCCCGTACGCCGGTTTCTCGTCGCGAGGGGCAGGAACATGCCAAGGCGCCGCACGGCAGTCGGCACGTTCCCGGCGCTTCCGCGTCGGGGCACGCCGGCTCGCCCGCCGTACGGTCACCCCTTCAAGGGCCCTCCGTCAGCCGGTCCGGTGTCACTGGACCGGCTGACCCGGGCGGTTCCCGAAGCTGCTCGGACGAACCGGAACCGGCTCAGACCCCCGCGCCCAGCACCGAGTTGATCAGCTGCGGGTCACCACAGCAGATCAGCAGGGCGCCGGCTCGGCCGAGGGCGAGGGGAAGGGCCGCGGCGGTCGCCGTGTCGGCACCGCCGTTGACCGCGACCACGACCACGGGACGGGAGGCGGCACGGCTGAGAACGGCGGCGTCGGCGTAGAAGACGTCGTCGCCCGCGTCGTGCTGAGCCCAGTACGGGCCCTCACCGAAGGACAGTTCGTGCGCGGCCCACGGGTGCGGATCGCCGGTGGTGATCACCAGCACCTCACCGGGGGCCCGACCCGACTCCAGGAGCAGGTCCACGGCTTCCTCGGCAGCGTCCAGCGCGCCCTCGGCCGAGGCCGGGACCAGCTGGATCTTCGGGGACGCCGGAGCCTTGGAGGCGGGCGCGGAAGGGACGGAAGGGACAGGGGCGGCCGGAGCCGCGGACGGCCCGGGCTTGACCGCGCCGGCGGTCGAAGCCACAGTCGCGGGCGCGTCGTGCGGTGCACGCTGCGCCGGCGCGGTGGGCCGGAAGGGACCCGGACGGCCGGGACGCGGCGATGCCGCGGGGCGCGGGCCGGGTACGGGACGGGGGGTCGGCGCGCTGTGGCCACTGGCCGGAGCGACGCGGGGACCCTGGGCACTCTCGTGAATCTGAGGCTCCTCGGGAATGAGAGGCATGACTTGATATTTATCAAACACCGGTGCGACTCGCGTCGCCGGGTGGCACATGGGGGCGAACAGATACGTCAGAAGTCGAAGCCGAGCTGGCCCTCGATCTCCGGAACGTTCCCGCTCGCCCAACTGCGGGCCTTCTTGAGGTGCCGCCACTGGGGCAGCGCATCAAGATACGCCCACGACAGCCGGTGGTACGGGGTGGGGCCCCGCTCCTCCAGCGCGGCCCTGTGCACGGGCGACGGATACCCGGCATTGGCCGCAAAATTGAAGTCTGCATGGTCGACACCCAGTTCGGCCATCATTTTGTCGCGCTGAACCTTGGCGATCACGGACGCGGCCGCGACCGCCACGCACGACTGGTCACCCTTGATCACCGTACGGACCTGCCACGGCGATCCCAGGTAGTCGTGCTTCCCGTCGAGGATGACCGCGTCCGGACGGACCGGCAAGGCCTCCAGGGCGCGCTCAGCGGCGAGCCGCAGTGCGGCCGTCATCCCCAGGTCGTCGATCTCCTCGTGTGAGGCGTGCCCCAACGCGTACGACGTGACCCATTCCCGCAGTATGTCCGCGAGTTGGGTGCGCCGTTTGACCGCGAGGAGCTTGGAGTCGGTGAGTCCCTCGGGGGGCCGCCGGAGACCGGTGACCGCCGCGCAGACGGTGACAGGACCGGCCCACGCGCCCCGCCCGACCTCGTCGACGCCGGCGATGACCTTCGCTCCGGTCGTGGCGCGCAGGGAGCGCTCGACGGTGTGGGTAGGTGCTTCGTACGGCATGGCGGTCTTAGCGTACGCCGCCCGGAAGGCCACGCGACACCCGGCTCCCCCAAGCGACTTGTGGGTCACCGTGAGGCCCACCCGGACGGCCTTCGGAGAGGACTTCAGGCTCGGCCCGCCCGCAGCAGCGGAACCATCAACTGGTCGATCATCTCCTCGATGTCCCGCTCCTCCCATTCGCTCGCGCACACCTTCGTGCGGTACATCATCATCGCCGGGATGGCGTCGAAGACGTAGCCGTTGGCAGCGTCGGGGCGGGTCTCCCCCCGCTCGATCCCGCGCTCGACGATCTCCCGGAGAAGTCTCGCCGAAGGCTCGACGAGGCCCCGGAAGATCACGCTCTGAAACCGCTCCGCCTGCGGGCTGTCGCATTCGTGAATCACTGAGCGCAGCGCGAATCCGGGGCGCGAGAACATGGTGTCCCGCACCTGCCGGCACAGTTCGAGAAGGTCGTCCCGCACGCTCCCGAGGTCGGGCGCCCGGTCGAAGCTCGGCAGCCCGGCCTGCAGCGCGTCCGCGACGAGGTCCTCCTTGGAGGGCCAGCGCCGGTAGACCGCGGCCTTGCCGGTCTGGGCGCCGGCGGCGACGCCCTCCATCGTGAGCCCGTTCCAGCCGACCGTACTGAGCTGATCCAGCGCGGCATCGAGGATCGCGCGTTCGAGCACGGCGCCGCGCCGACGGGGGGAGGCCGCCTGGGCGGGGGCGGCCGTCCAGCGCGAGGTAACCATCTGAGTGTCTCCAGCGGGCAGGGGGGAGCGGGGAGTGCGAGTATTTATGAGGATTGTCGGTATTGAGGGGATCGCCGACGGGGTGAATCGCCGAGATTACCCGGGCAACCGGGACACGACACGGCGGCGGCTTCAGTGAACGCTTGCGTTCACTGTCGGGGACTCACTACCGTTCGACGCGACAGTGAACGCGAGCGTTCACTATTGCTCCTATGGGGGACCCATGGTCACTACCTCTTCGTTGATGAAAGACCAGAAGCCAGGTGCGGCCCGCCGGGAGGGGCATCCCGGCATAGCGCTCACCGTCATCGCGGCCTGCCAACTCATGGTGGTACTCGACGCGACGATTGTGAACATCGCGCTGCCGCACATTCAAGACGCTCTCAAGTTCAGCACGACCGACCTCACCTGGGTGGTCAGCGCCTACACCCTCACCTTCGGCGGCCTGCTGCTGCTCGGCGGACGGGCCGGTGACATCCTGGGCCGCCGCCGGGTCTTCATGACCGGCATCCTGGTGTTCATCGCCGCCTCCCTGCTGGGCGGACTCGCCCAGGAGCCCTGGCAGTTGCTGGCCGCGCGGGCCCTGCAGGGCGTGGGCGGCGCGATCGCCTCGCCCACCGCGCTGGCGCTCATCACCACCACGTTCGCCGAAGGCCCGGAACGCAACCGGGCGTTCGGCGTCTTCGCCGCCGTCTCGGCCGGCGGCGGCGCCGTCGGTCTGCTCGCCGGCGGCATGCTCACGGAGTGGCTCAACTGGCGCTGGGTGCTCTTCGTCAACGTACCGATCGGCATTCTGATCGCCGTGCTCACCCCGATGTACATCGGCGAGTCCGAACGCCACCCGGGCCGCTTCGACGTCGTGGGCGCGCTGACCTCGACGCTGGGCATGGCGTCCCTCGTGTACGGCTTCATCCGCGCGGCGGAGAAGGGCTGGCGGGACAGCCTGACCCTGGCGTCCTTCGCCACGGCAGTGGTCCTGCTGGCCGTCTTCGTCCTCGTCGAGATGCGTGCCAAGGAGCCCATCACCCCGCTGAAGATGTTCGCCGACCGCAACCGCTCGGGCACGTACGTGATCATGCTGAGCCTGGCCGCCGCGATGTTCGGCATGTTCTTCTTCATCGTCCTCTTCGTGCAGAACGTGCTGCTGTACACGCCGATCGAGGCGGGCCTCGCCTTCCTCCCGGTGACCTTCGCGATAGCCACGGGCGCCGGGCTCTCGCAACGGTTCCTGCCGGTCCTGGGGCCGAAACCGTTCATGCTGACCGGCTCGGCACTGGCCACGCTCGGCCTCGCCTGGCAGGCCTTCATCACCCCCGACAGCTCGTACGTCGGCGGGGTGCTCGGCCCGATGCTGGTGTTCGGCTTCGGTATGGGCCTGAACTTCGTGACGCTGACCCTGACGGCCGTCTCCGGGGTCGCCGCGCACGAGGCGGGCGCCGCGTCCGGGCTGCTCAACGTCACGCAGCAGGTGGGCGGTTCGCTCGGCCTCTCCATCCTGACGACGGTGTTCGGCTCGGCCAGCCGTGACGAGGCGGAGAAGCAGGTCTCCAAGTTCCTCGCCGAGGCGACGGCGGGGCAGAAGGCGGAGTTCGCCAGGACCGGTCAGCTTCCCGCGCCCTGGAGCCACGAGGTACTCGCCCACGGCATCTCCACGGCGTTCATCCCCGCCGCCGCGATGGCCGCCCTGGCCCTCGCCACCGCCTGGTTCGTGATCCGCGTCCGCAAGAGCGACCTGGACGCCCTCGCGGGTACGGCGAGCACCGCGGGCCCGGCCGCCGGCTGATCCCCCGCCAGCGGGCCCGCAGGCACCGCCGACGGGGTCACGGCCGACCGAGCCGG
>NZ_AEJB01000189.1 GCF_000331005.1 Streptomyces turgidiscabies Car8 | reverse complement strand
CAGCCTTATGTAGCTGTCATCTGTCGCCAGTAGGTGTCAGCCGTCCACGGTCAGCTGTCGGCGGGCGCGGGGCCAGTCGATCTCCCGGCGCCGCAGCCACCGCGACGCGGGCCGTCGCCGCCGGGGTTCTTCCGGTACGACAGGTGCGTTCGGGAGTGCCGACATGGCGCCGGCCTTGGCGTGCCAGTCGGCGAACACGCCGACGAACAACGGATGAGCCTCGGTCTGCGTCGATCGCCTCACAGATGCCACGACTTGCTCCTCACGTCTGCTGCGTACTCGGTTGGTGTCGCTCTCGTACACACTCGAAGTTAGCGAGAAACGGCTCGCTGCTACTGTCCAATGGCATGCGGGTATCACAGACCAATCTGGCCGGGGATCTCCTGCTCCAGCTGGGCCGGCCCGGCGACGGACCGCTCCACGAGCGGGTGAAACGGGCGCTGCGCGCGGCGATCAGGGAGGGCCGTGTCGAGGTCGGCACCGCGCTGCCGCCCAGTCGGCAGCTGGCAGCCGACCTCGGCTGTTCGCGCTGGGCGGTGACCGAGGCGTACGGACAGCTCGTCGCCGAGGGATATCTGGAGGCCCGGACGGGCTCCGCCACGCGGGTGTGCTGGTCGAACACCCCGGACGCCGGCGCGCCTCGCCGCCCCGCCCCACAGGCTCCCGCGGCTCGCTTCGACCTCGCGCCCGGTCTGCCGGACCTGCGCGCGTTTCCGCGCCGCCGGTGGGCCGACGCCGTCCGCGCGCAGGTGACCACCGCCGAGTTCACGGAGCTCGGCTACCCGGCGGCCGGCGGTCACCCCCGGCTGCGGCGGCTGCTCGCCGAGTACCTGGGCCGCTCCCGGGGCGTCGTCGCCGGCCCGCGGGACGTGACGGTGTGCACGAGCGTGACCGACGGCGTACGGCGCGTCTGCCACACGCTGCGGGCACAGGGCATCACCGCCGTCGGCTGCGAGGAGCCCGGCTGGACCCGGCTGCGTGAGGTCATCCGCGCCGCGGGCCTCGACCCGGTGCCCGTCCCGACGGACGCCGGCGGCCTGCGCACCGAGGACCTCGCCGGACACGCGGGCCTCCGGGCCGTGCTGACGACCCCCGCGCACCAGTTTCCGCTGGGGAGTGTGCTCGTCCCCGAGCGGCGTGCGGCCCTGCTGCACTGGGCCCGCCGGGTGGACGGCGTCGTACTGGAGGACGACTACGACGCCGAGTTCCGTTACGACCGCCGACCGGTCGCGGCGTTGCAGGGTATGGACCCGTCCCGGGTCGTCCTGTTCAAGTCGCTCAGCAAGATCCTCTCGCCGGCGCTCGGTATCGGCTGGATCGTGGCGCCGCCGCGCTGGACCGCGCACCTGCACGAGGCCGACCAGGTGGCGACCCAGCCCCCGACGCTGGACCAGCTCGCCTTCGCCGCCCTGCTGGAGTCGGGCGCCTACGACCGCCACCTGCGCGCCTGCCGCCAGCGCTACCGCAGGCGCCGCGACACCCTCGTCCGGTCCCTCGCGACGCAACTGCCCGACGCCCCGGTCACCGGCATCGCGGCCGGCCTCCACCTCATCCTCCGTCTGCCCGCCACCGTGGACACGGCGGCCGTGGTCAGAGCGGCGGCCTCCCGCTCGCTGCTCGTCGCCGAGCTGACCGCCTACCACGCAACGGCCGCGCGGACCGAGCACGGCCTGGTCCTGGGCTACGGCAACCTCGCCGACAACGCGGTGGAGGAGGCGGTACGGCGTCTGCGGGAGGCGATCGAGGAGAGCGCGGGCGCGCACGTCACCCGAGGGTGACCGCGTGCACGGCGGCGGGTCTGCGCCGCCGGTCCCGTACCGGCCAGAACAGGACGTACGCCGTCGAGACGGTGACGAAGCCCAGGCGGACCAGGCCCCGGGCCGCGTCGTCGGGCACCGCGAAGACGCTGCCGTACAGGGTGATCAGCGCGATCCAGCTCCACCAGGGCACCAGCCGGCGCTGCCCGATCACGTCCCACAGCAGGGTGCCCAGGAGGACCGAGGCCGTGTAGTACGTGAAGACGCTGGGGTCGAGGACGATGCGGGCGTTGGCGCCGAGCAGGACGACGGCGGGCCAGCGTCCCCGCCACACCGCGACGCAGCCCAGCGCCACGCCCGCCGCGGCCTGCGCGGGCCGTACCCAGGGCGGGGTCACCGGATCGCCGACGCCGAGGCGGCGCAGCGCGGACGCGGGCTGGTTGGGGATGACGAACTCGGCGGCGGCGAACGAGTGCGGGGCGCCGAGGAAGAACGGCAGCCAGACGACCGCGACCAGGCCGGCGCACCAGAGTGCCGCGCGCGGCCACCGGTCCCTCGGCAGGGCCAGGAGAAGGGGGAGGAAGGCGAGCGCGGTCGGCTTCGAGTCCACGGCGAGGGCGAGCATGACGCCGGTCGCCGCCGCGTCGCCTCTCGTGAGGGAACGTACGGCCAGGGCGGTGAAGAAGAGCGCCAGGACGTCGTCGAGGTGGCCGAAGCGGACCGCGACCTCGATCCACATCGGGATGAAGGCGAGGCCCGCGATCAGCACGCGCTGCCGCAGCCGCTGGTGGTTGGTGCCGGTGCCCAGGAAGTACTGGGCGGCGCTGCGGCCGGCCACCACCAGGATCACCAGGCCGAGCAGGGACATCACGGCGGCGGCCAGGAACTGTCCGACCGGTTCGGAGAAAGGATTCAGCAGGCCGGCCGCCAGGAAACTGACGGGCCCCATCTGGAGTTCGGGGTGATGGGCGTACAGGTTCAGGCCGCCGTCGGAGCTCTCCGGGCTCTCGTAGATCAGCTCCCCGCCGGTGCGCAGATAGTGCCAGGAGAACCCGCCGTGCGGCTCGACCAAGGCGAACCACAGGATCGTCCAGGCGGTGAGCAGTACGAGGTGCGTCCGCTGGCCCATGACCGGCACGTGTCTCTCCCGACCCCTTCCGCGCTCGATCCCCCTCTACCTCTATTACCTCTGCTATCTCTACAGAGGGTGGAACGGCCGGGTGGGTTCGCTCCGGAACAGTGATTCGCCGCGATTCCTGCCCGATGGGGCACCATTCGAGTTTCCGGTACAACCCCCAACCCGGGCCCGTCGTCTAAGAGTTGGCCAGAACCCACGACGCCACTCCCTCGAAGGGGCTGCTTCACCATGCGTGCACAGAGAAGGATCGCCACCGTTGCGACCACCGCCCTCGCTCTCACTCTCGCCCTGGGCTCGGCGGCGCTCACGGCCTCCACCGCCCAGGCGGCCACGCCGAACGCCGGCTCTCTGCGCCACACGGACGGCGAGCTCTGGTACAAGGCGAACGCCGGGCAGGCCAACCGGCTGACGGTCTCCGTGAAGATTGAGACCCGCGAGAACGAGTTCGACGCCTACTACATCCTCACCTTCCGCGACCGCGCCCCCATCTCCATCGACGCGGCGGCGGCGGCCCAGGACGAGTGCGTGTACCCGTCGGCGGACGACCACACGGTCGCGCGCTGCGCGGTCGGCATCCCGCTGGGCTCCGACGACTCCGACGACTACGACGTCGACCTGGGCGACGGCAACGACACCGTGACGATCGCCGCCAACAGCAGCGCGTACGCCACGATCTACGGTGGCAAGGGCAACGACGTGCTGACAGGCACCAGTTCCGAGGTTCTCTACGGCCAGGACGGCAACGACCGGCTCGTCGGCGGAGGTGGCATCTGGGGCGCCGGGGCGTACGGCGGCGCGGGGAACGACGTCTTCACCGGGTGCTCGGTCGCGTGCCACGGCGGCGCCGGCAACGACACACTCACCGGCAGCACCGACCCGGACGGCAACGAGAACTCGCTGTTCGGCGACGACGGAAACGACGTCCTGCACGGACAGGCGGGCGCCAACTTCCTCTACGGCGGCAAGGGCAACGACCGTCTGTACGGCGGCAACGACAACGACCGCCTGTACGGCGAGCAGGGCAACGACACCCTCTACGGCGAGAAGGGCAACGACACGCTCTACGGCAACAGCGGCAACGACGTCCTGCACGGCGGCGCGGGCAAGGACACCCTCTCGGGCGGCCCGGGAACCAACAAGGTCTACCAGAACTAGGGCCGGCGAGCGCCCCTTTCAGGGGCGCGGGGAACCGCGCGACCAGCCCCCACCGACCTGCGGGGACCCGAATACCCGGCGAGAGGGCTCAGTTCAGATCGCCGAGCCCTCTCAACTCGGGAATGTCATCGAAGTCCCCCGCGTTCAGGAACATCAACTCCAGCCCCTCCGACGGCGCTTCACCCCGCCCGTCCTCCGGAGGAAGCAGCGCCTGCTCCGTCCAGATGCACTTGCCGGTAGGTGTGTAGCGCGTCCCCCACCGCTGGGACAGAGCGGTGATCAACTGAAGCCCACGGCCTCCCTCATCCGTCTCGGTCGCCCGGCGGATGCGCGGCATCGTGAGGCTGCCGTCGAAGACCTCGCAGATCAGCTCGGCGCCGTGCAGCAGCCGGAGTTGGACGGGTCCCTTGGCGTGCCGTACGACGTTGCCGACCAGCTCGCTGGCCAGGAGTTCCGTGGTGGGCGTGAGGTCGTCCAGGCCCCAGACCGAGAGCTGTTCGCGGACATGGCGACGGGCCTGGCCTGCCGCCCTGGGGTCCTCGGGCAGCGGCCAGGAGGCGACCCGGTCGCCGGTCAGGGCGTGCAGTCGGGCGACGAGCAGAGCCGCGTCGTCGGCGTTCGGCTGCTCGGCGGGGAGCAGGCCCGCGGTGAGCGTGTCGCAGAGTCCTTCGAGGTCCCCTTCCGTCCCGGCCTCGTACGCACCTCTTAACAGGCGGGCGAGCTGGCCCATGCCCTCGTCTATCTCCCGTTCGGACGACTCGACCAGACCGTCCGTGTACAGCACCAGCAGGCTGCCCTCGGGGACCTTCAACTCGACGGTCTCGAAGGGTGGTTCGGCCGCGCCGAGGGGCGGGTCGGCGGTGAGGGCCGGGAAGTACACCGTGCCGTCGGGGTGTACGACCGCCGGCGGGGGATGGCCGGCGCGGGTGATGGAGCAGGTCTGGGTGATGGAGTCGTAGAGGGCGTACAGACAGGTGACGTACGACTCCTCGCCCATGTTGCCGACGATGTCGTTGAGGTGGCTCATGATCTCGTCGGGGGGCAGTTCGAGATCGGCGAGGGTGTGGACGGCGGTGCGCAGCCGGCCCATGGTGGCCGCCTGGGGCAGGCCGTGGCCCATGACGTCGCCGACGACGAGGGCGACCTGGCCGCCGGAGAGCGGGATGATGTCGTACCAGTCGCCGCCGACGTCCGTGCCCTGGGTGGCGGGGAGGTAGCGGGCGGCGGCCGTGCACGCGGGCAGGTCGGGCAACTCGCGTGGCAGCAGGCCGCGTTGGAGTTCGCGGGAGCGGCTGTGCTCGGCGTCGTAGAGACGGGCCCGGGCCAGGGCCTGGGCGACGAGGGCGCTGATCGTGGTGAGGAGGGTGCGTTCCTCGTCGGTGAGGCTGCGGGGGCTGTCGAAGCTGACCGAGCAGACTCCGAAGGTGCGGCCGGACGCGGTCAGCGGCAGGAACGCCCACGACTGTTTGCCGCTGCGCTCGGGCAGGTCGGCCAGGTTGGGATAGTGGGCGGCGAACTCCTCCGGGGAGGAGAAGAACGCGGGGGTCTCGCTGGTGATCACGTCCCAGCTGGGCCAGCCCGACGTCAGCTGGCTGTTGCTGATCCTGGCGAGGAATTCGTCGGTGTAGCCGATGGCTCCGACGGTGTACAGATGGTCGTGCTCGATGGTCTGGACGATGAGGCCGGCGGCGGCGAACGGCGGCATCACGCGCCGGCCGACCGCGTCGACGACGTCCCGCGAGGTCGTCGCCTTGGCGAGCGCCGCGGTCAACTCGGCTATTCGCGCGGCGCGTTCGGACGCGTCGCGCTCGGCGGCCCGGCGTTCCTCCTCGTGCCGCCGCTTCTCGGTGACGTCCTGGACGTAGAGGGTGCGGCCGTCGGGGCCCGGGACCAGTCGCAGGTGGTGGAGACGACCGGTGCCGGGCAGGCGTATGTCGAAACCGACCGACCTGTCCTCGGCGGCGGCCTTCCGGCAGCGCCGCTCCAGATCGGGCACCTCCCGCACGGTCGGCAGGTCCCACAGGACCCGCCCGAACAGCTCCGCCTCGGAGAGGCCGAGGGTGCGTTCGGCCTCCAGGTTGGCGAAGGTGACCCGCCAGGTGTCGTCGACCGCGAGGAACCCGTCGCTCA
Organism: Streptomyces turgidiscabies Car8; assembly: GCF_000331005.1. Taxonomy (GTDB): domain Bacteria; phylum Actinomycetota; class Actinomycetes; order Streptomycetales; family Streptomycetaceae; genus Streptomyces; species Streptomyces turgidiscabies. The sequence goes on along the minus strand of NZ_AEJB01000189.1, from coordinate 13,716 downwards.
TGTGCCGCAGGGCGCGGCTGAGCGCGTCCCGGGCGGTCCGCGACTCGTTGCTGTCCCAGCCCATCCCGATCAGGCGCAGAGGCTCGCCGTTCTCGTCGTACGTCGCCCGGCCGCGCGCCTGGTGCCAGCCGTACGTGCCGTCCAGGCCCCGTACGCGGTATTCGGCCTCGAACACCGTGCGGCCGCGGATGGCCTGGTCGACGAGTGCGAGGGTCGGTGCGAGGTCGTCGGGGTGGACGCAGCGCATCCAGTTCTCGACGCGGGCGGTGTACTCCTCGGGGCGGGTGCCGTACAGCTCCATCGCGGCTTCGTCCCAGATCAGCTCACCGTTGGCGATGTGCCAGTCCCAGGACCCGACCCGGACCTCCTTCAGCGCCTGGCGCAGCCGGTCACCGCTCATCTCCGAGTGCACGGGACCGGCCGGCGGGGGCGCCTGGACCATCCGTTCCTCGGTCCAGGCGACGACGGCCCGCAGGAACCGCCAGTGGGCGGGGGTCGGTTCGCCGCGGTCACCCGTGATGACGGTGAGGGCGCCGATGCTGCGGTCCCGGCGGATGACGGGCACGGCGGCGAGTCCGCTGCCGGGGATGGGCGCGCTCGACGGGCAGATGGGGACGGTGGGGTCGGCGCGTTCGTCCGCCGCCCCGGGTATCCACACCCCACGGCCGTGGTGGTGGTCCTCGTACAGGGCGCGGGCGGGGGCCAGCGGGCCCTCCTGGTCGATGATCTCCCAGGGGCCGGTGAGGGCCGTGGGCAGTCCGGTGGCCGACACCAGCCGCAGGGCCGACATGGGGCCCCGGAGGTGGATCGTCCCCCCGAGCGCGCCCAGCTCCGCCACCGCGTGCTGAAGGGCCAGCCGGAAGACCTCGCTCTCAGCGACACCGGGGTCCACCGAGCCGAGCAGTGCCAGCCGTGCGTTCATACTTGAAGTTTTACCGTTCGAATGGCACCTCAAGCGAGACTTTGCAGGAATCTCACGTTCACCTCCGGTCACCTTCACTGGCCGTCGAGGCAGCAACAAGCGTGATTCCAGGGCAGGTTGTGTGACATTCCATCGTCATAAGGGCCATGTAGCGTGCCGTTGAAGGACAGTTGAGATTTGAACGTAACTGACTGGCAAGTACTTCACACCCGAGGATCCGCCTCAGAGCTCCCTCTCAGAGGATCCGTCTCAAGGAGTGGCATGGACATCGGCGTCTTCATCCCCATAGGCAACAACGGCTGGCTGATCTCGAAGAGCGCACCCCAGTACATGCCGAGCTTCGACCTCAACAAGGCGATCGTGCAGAAGGCGGAGGCCCACGACCTGGACTTCGCCCTCTCCATGATCAAGCTGAAGGGCTTCGGCGGCGAGACGGAGTTCTGGGACCACAACCTGGAGTCGTTCACGCTGATGGCGGGCCTGGCGGCGGTCACGGACCGCATCAAGCTCTACGCCTCCACCCCCATCCTGGCGCTGCCTCCGGCGATCGTCGCGCGCATGGCCGTCACGGTCGACTCGATCGCCCCCGGCCGCTTCGGCATCAACATCGTGACGGGCTGGGCCCCCGGCGAGTACTCCCAGATGGGCCTGTGGCCCGGCGACGACCACTTCGGCAACCGCTACGCCCGCGCCGTCGAGTACGTCACCGTGATGAAGGACCTGTGGCGCGACGGCGTCAGCAACTTCAAGGGCGAGTTCTACGAGATGGACGACTGCGTCCTCTCCCCGCGCCCGGCGGACGGGCACATCGACATCGTCGCGGCCGGTCAGAGCGGCACCGGCATGAAGTTCGCCGCGGAGCACGCGGAGTACAACTTCATCCTGGGCAGCGGTGTCAACACCCCGACGGCCCTGGCGGGCAGCACGGCGACGCTGGTGGAGGAGGCCGAGCGCACCGGCCGGGACGTGGGCGCCCTCTCCCTCTTCATGATCATCACGGCCGAGACCGACGCAGCGGCCCAGGCCAAGTGGCAGGACTACCACGACAACGCCGACCGGGCGGCGCTGGCGTACATGGCCGGTGAGACGGATGCGGACACGACGTCCACGGGTACGTCGACGGCGCGCACGATCGCGCTGCCCGAGGGCGCGGTCAACTTCAACATGGGGACACTGGTCGGCTCGTACGAGAGCGTGGCGCGGATGCTCGACGAGGTCGCCGAGGTGGACGGCACCAAGGGCATCATGCTGGTCTTCGACGACTTCCTGGAGGGCCTGGAGAACTTCGGTACGCGCATCCAGCCGCTGATGAAGTGCCGGGCGGGGAGGGGGAGTTCGACGTGACTCCGGCTCCGGGAACCGGTGGGGCGGGCGCGGCGGAGGCTGCGGAGGCCGACTACCGGAGCGCCGGTCTCGACGGCCGGCTGACCCCCGGCACCTCCCCCGCCCTCCTCCTCGTGGACCCGGCCCGGGCGTACGTCGATCCGGCCTGCCCCCTGTATGCGGGGGCGGGCGCGGAGGGCGCCGCCGAGGCGATGAGGGGGCTGCTGTCCGTCGCCCGGCGGGCCGGGATCCCGGTGATCGTGACGCGCGTCGTCCTGCGCCCCGACGGCAGCGACGGAGGCGTCTTCTTCCGCAAGGTGCCGAGCCTGCGAGCGTTCGTGGCGGGCAGCCCGTACGGCGAGTTCATCGACGGACTGGCGCCCACAGAAGGGGAGTTGACGGTGACGAAGCAGTACCCGAGCGCCTTCTTCGGCACGCCCCTGTCCACGTACCTCACCTCCCACGGCATCGACACCGTCCTCATCGCCGGCCTGACGACCAGCGGCTGCGTACGGGCCACCGCGCTCGACGCCATGCAGCACGGGTTCGTTCCGGTGGTGGTCGAGGAGGCCGTGGGGGACCGGGACGCGGGGGTCCACACGGCGAACCTGTTCGACATCCGGCACAAGATCGGCGAGGTCTGGGGGATGGGGCAGGTGGCGGAGTACCTGTCACCGGGCGGGATGTGACAGGGGAAGGGGGCGTGCGCCGACGTGGGCACGCCCCCTGCCGGAGTCACGCGATGTGTCCGGTCTCGGGGTCCACCGGTGAGAGGAAGTCCCGTATGGAATGCACCAGTTGGGCCCTGTCGGCCTCTGGCGGGGGGCACATGCGAGCCACGTCGAACGTCACCGGCCCATCGGATCACGCGACCAGGATCACGCGACGTTGAAGTCGGCGGCCTCGGTGACCAGCTTCGTGTCGCCGTCCTTCGAGGTGGCCAGGACCGCGACGTGCCACACACCACGCTCGGACGTCTCGGCGTCGGTGCGGGTGACGGGGACCTTGTAGGTGCAGTGCACGGTGTCGCCACCGGACGGCTTGCACACGGCCGACTCCACGGAGGCCATGTCCTTGGCGGTCAGGCCCTTCTTGGCGAACTCCGAGTTCGCCGGCCAGGCCAGCACCTTCACGCTCTTGACACCGGAGGACGCCGTGACGTCAGTGGTGAAGGTCAGCGAACCGGCACGGTCGCCGACCGGGGCCACGAAACTGGCGGCGCTGTGCGCGACCGACGGAGGCTGCTCCCCGGCGTAGGCGAGGGCGAAGGCTCCGGCACCACCGAGGACGACGACACCAGCGGTAACGGCGAGAACGGTACGACGCGCCATGAGATTTTCCCCTGTCAGGATCAGTTGAATCGGCTGGTCCGGCTGGATCAGCTGGACCGGACCGGCTTTCCCGGCCGCTCCGTTGCCCTAATCCTGGCCGCCCGGCAGCCGCCGGGTATGAGTACACGTACTCAACTCCGGTCTGAGTAAAGGATGTTCGGCGGTGAGGGCGAAGGCGCGGGATCGGCCTCACCTCCTGTCGGAACCAGCGCCCAGGACTCTCGCGGTGAGGTTCGCCAACTGGGCGCGCATCACCTCGTACGGCATGCCCTCCTGCCCGGCCAGGTGCTCGACAAGGTCGGCCCGGACGGCGGCGAGCAGGGCGTGAGCGGTGAACTCGCTGTCGGTGGTCAGGCCGGGGATCTGGTCCAGCACCGACCGGAGCAGGCCGTGCCACCGCGCGTAGTGCTCCGCCCCGTAGGGACTGCCGCCGCTCCCGCCGTCCTCCAGGGCCAGCGCGAGGCGGCGGTTGTCGAGCTTGAAGCACAGGAGGGCGTCGAGCAGAGCGGGCACGCGCTGCCTCGGCGGCGTGGCGGGCCCCAGCGGCGGCGGGCCGGTCTCGACGGCCTCCCTGACCGGTTCGAGCCGCGCCTCGTACAGGACGCGAAGCAGCCCGGCGCGGTCGCCGAAGGCACGGAAGAGCGTCCCCTTGCCGACGCCGGCTGCTGCCGCGACGTCCGCCATGGTGACGTCGTCGGACCCCTCGCCGCGAGCGAAGAGAAGGTCGGCCGCCGCGAGAACGGCCTCCCGGTTACGGGCGGCATCCTCACGGGGCTTGCGCTCGGGCATACGACTCCTCCAGTGCCGACAGCGCGGGCAGCGCGGGCAGCGCGGGCAGCGCGGGTTGCTGAACCGACCCGGGGTCTGTACGACTGCCGCCGACTCCACCGCCGCTACGAACGCAAAGCCGCTCACTTCCTCGCCTGGCGAGCATCGCCTGCGCCATCATCTGCTACCGCAGACTGGAGTCCGAGAGGAGCCGCGCGGGCACTCAGGTGTTGGCGGCCCCGTAGTGGAGGGCGCCATCTACGGGAATCAGGTATCCGATGTCCCGCTCCTGCGGCATCTGGCCTGCCAGGGTTGCAGCGTCCGAGCAGCCGGAGACCTCGAACCCGACGGCCCCCAAGCTGAAGGCCGCTCTGGTGAACGTCTCCTTGCCGATGGCAGCCAGCCAGTCGTCCATCACGTCGGATCTGAAGAAGGGCCGACCGTCCCCGTAGGCCAGACCGGCGTTGCCCAGCGCGCCCACCGGGACGTAAAAGTCCAGCCAGTCGCTGCTTTCATCACCGCCCCGGATCGCCACACAACCGCAGACGACCAGTTGGCCTGTCGCCAGCCGGACCTGCCCGTGGAGATGCCCGAACGCGGTCAATGAACCAATTGTGCAGGGCACGGCATCCTGCTCCTCAGGTTCACGGTCTCTCCGCCCGAAGCACCCGTGCACGTCCGCGGCGGACCACAGGGCACTCAGTACGGCTTGAAGTCGGGCATCGTCACTCGACCCGACCTCTATGGCCAGCTCGTAGTAGCCATCGGACCAGTTGGTCTGGTCCCGGAAGGAGGCCGGACTCGTCATGGCGTGATCATGCGACACAGCCCTCCCCCCTGCCACCCACATTCAGGCGTGCCACCGGACCAATTGAGATGGCTTCATAGGGGTCCCGCCACCCCGGCGAGATCGAGGTGCCGGTGCAGTTCCTCGCTGGGCGGTCTGGGGTCCACTCTCGCCCAGGGGCCGACCTCCGGATCGTCGATCTACGCCTATCCCTGGATCCCCTTACGCGGAAACAGACTTGAGCCAGTCCACCAGCAGCCCGTTCGTCTCCTCCGGGCGTTCCTGTTGGATCCAGTGGCCGCAGCCTTCGAGGATGTGGGAGGCGGTGAGGGCCGGGAGGGTGGTCGGGTAGGCGTTGATCGCGTCGGCCAGCCAGGTGGTGGAGGCGTCCAGGGAGCCGCCGATGAACAGGGACGGCTGGGTGATCGGGGCGCCGGTGTGGCCGCCGTTCGTCAGGTCCTCCCAGTCGCGGTCCATGTTCCGGTAGCGAGCCAGGGCGCTGGTCAGACCCGTGCGCTCGAACTCCCCTGCGTAGAAGTCGAGTTCGTGGTCGGTGAGCCAAGACGGAAGATGGCCTCGGGGGAAGCGCTCCCGCAGGGTCCCCTGGCCGCCGCGCGTCACGAAGTGCGGGTCCGGGGCGCCGGGTCGGGGCATGGTGTCGGCGGAGAGGGCGGCGTAGAAGCCTGCCAGCCAGCCGCGTACGTCGGGTTCGATCTCCGCCTCGGCCCGGCCGGGCTCCTGGAAGTAGGAGACGTAGAACTCCTCCTCCTCGCCCCCGATTCGCGCGAAGACCTCGCTGGGCCGGGGCCCGCCGGGTGGGCTGTACGGCACGCTCAGCAGGGCGACCGCGCTGAACACGTCCGGGCGGACCAGAGCGGAGGTCGCCGCGATCGTCGCGCCCCAGTCGTGACCGACCAGTACCGCGGAACTCTCCCCGAGGGCGTCCACGACGGCGACGTTGTCGTCGACCAGGTCGAGCATCCGGTACGCGCTCGTCACCTCGGGGCGCGAGGAACGGCCGTAGCCGCGTACGTCGATGGCGACGGCACGGTATCCGGCGGCGGCCAGGACCGGGAGTTGGTGTCGCCAGGAGTACCAGGACTCCGGGAAGCCGTGCACCAGCAGGACCAGCGGGCCGGTGCCCTGTTCGACCAGGTGGATACGGCCGGCGGGGGAGGGCACGAGGCGGTGGGTGAGCGGGTGTGCGAGGGGGTTCGGGGGTGGATGCGGGGGTGGGTTCGGCACGGGAAGGCCTCCGTACGTCGTCGATGGGCGGCGTGTCAGCCGTCACCGGCAATCGTGCGGTGGGGGCCGGTCGTACGCGAGGTCTGTTGCCGGTTCGGCAAACCGGTGCACCGGAGCGCGGAAACGTGCGTTCCGGTGACGTGTGCTCAGGCGGGCCCCGCGCTCTTCCAAAGAAACGTGGGAGAGAAAGAAACCCACCAAGCCCCACCTTCCCTCCCGTCCGCCGGAGCGGCGACGACAGCCGCTTCCGCGCAAACTCACTCGCCCGAGTGAACATCACCAACTCAGGTGGATATGTGCCTGGTTGCCTGCCTTACGCTCAGCGCAGCAGCACCACCACAGACCACCAAAGACAACCGCTGACGGCGGACATACGACGGCCCTCGCCGGGACTGGCATCCCACTGCGAGGGCCTGACCACCAAGGAAGCAGACCTTCCCGATGGATACTCAAAACCCTAGCGCGCCCCCGTGCGCCCCACCCCGTACCGCAGGCAAAAACCACCCTCACCGGGGCCCCAGTTCCGGCGTTTCCGGCGTCGTCCACGACAACGCCCGCCACAACGACCGCTTCACGGTGATCGGCAACCACCTCGCCCAGCACCCCGCGCTGTCGCTGCTCGCCATCGGACTGAGCGTCCACATCCAGTCGCTGCCGCCCGGTGCCCGCGTCGACATCAAGACGCTCACCGCCCGCTTCCCTGAGGGGTCGGCCCGTATCGCCGCCGCCCTGCGCGAGCTGGAGGTCCACGGCTACCTGCGCCGGTCCCGCGAACGCACCTCCGCCGGGCACATCGTCACCCGCACGGTCTCCTGCAACCGCCCCGGACACCGGGGCAGCACCGCAGCGGACGACGCGTCCAGGTCCCCGTCCCGACGGCCCGCCCCGGCGCATAAGCCTCCGCGCCGCGCCCTGCCCGCCGTACCGCAGCCCTCGTACAAGGGACCGGGTCTCCTCCAGACCGCCGTCGACCTCCTCACCGGCCTCCGCCGCCACGACCCCCGCCTGCTGCTGTCCACCACCGACGTGGAGCACCTGGCGCCCGGAGCCGCCGCCTGGCTGGAACGCGACCTCACCCCGACCGCCGTACAGGAGGCCCTCACCACCGGCCTGCCACCCGAGGACCTACGCCGCCCGGCCGCCCTCCTGGCCCACCGCCTCGCCGCCCAACTCCCGCCCCCACCACCGCTCCGCGCACCCGCCGGCCCATCCCCCGTCCGGCACCCCCTCCGGAACTGCGACAACTGCGACCGTGCCTTCCGCTCCCCGGAGCCGGGCAACTGCGGCGACTGCCGCCGACCGCACGAACCTCACCGTTGATCGCACAAGTGCTGGGCGACAGCCCGGCCAGGAAGCTCTGGAGGAAACTGGTGGCCGTGGACCTCTCCTTCTACAAGTCCTTCATCGCCGAAGAAATCCGCGACGAAGGGCGGAGCGAAGGCCGGGACCAAGGCCGCGAGGAAGGCCGGGAGGAAGGCATCGCCCAAGGGCAGGCCGCCGCCATACTGCTCGTCCTGGAACAACGCGGCATCCGCGTGCCCGACGAAGCCCGCGAGCGGATCACCAGCTGCGGCGACCTCGGCCTCCTGCGCACCTGGCTCACCCGCGCCCTCACCGTCGGTTCCGCTGCGGAGATCTTCGACGCCGAGTAGTGCGCTCAGCTGGTCGTCGTCATGAGCAGCACCGTAATGAGTACGCCGATCACGACCGCCGCCGACACGATGCTCGCGAGGCGGACGACCTGCGGGCGCGAAGGGCGCCGTACGACCTTGATGGCGTCGGCTTCCGACCGGTCGGGGAACGCGAAGTACACCCAGTCCGCATCGGAGTTGACGGTCACGCGGGCGAGGGGGAGACGGCGGAGGGTCGCTCGGCGTCGTACCTCGCCCTGTTTGCGGGCCAGGTGGGGTTCGACACGGGCGCGGTGGGTGTCCTCCAGGTCGGTCGGCAGTTTGTCCGTGACGTCCCGCAGCGGGGTGTCGCGCCAGTCGCCTCTGCGGTAGGTCGGCCACCAGAGGTGGGCGGGGGCCGGGTCCCTCTCCCGGTCGGCGGCGACGGGGTGCGTGATGACCGCCTCCGACCAGGTGGTGACGAACCCTGTGCCCTTGCACTCCTCGTGCGCGACGTTCTTCGAGCCACCGCAGCTGTCGCAGGGACGCAGTCCCGTCCCGTCGCAGGCGGGACAGTCCATCGTCCGGCGTCCGGCGCACCTGGGACAGGCCGCGTTGTGCGAGCCGCAGCGCGCGCACTGTACGCGCTGCCCCACGGCGTTCCGGGACGGCGGCCGGTTGCGCGGACCGCCGGCCGTGCGCGAGCCGCCGCAGCTCAGGCACGTCTCAGGTCCGCCCTTGCCCCCACCCTTACCCCCGCCCCTGCCTCCGCTTCCTCCCCCGCAGCCGGTGCACGTCACCTTCTGGACGCAGTCCTGTCTGCCGTGCCCGCCGCACGACACGCAGCCCTGTTTGCCACCCTCGCAGTCCACGCACGGAACCTCGGCGACCGAGCCGGCCAACACCAGTTCCACCGGCGGTGAGGAGGCGAAGCCAGGGGGCACCGGGACGACATGCGTGGCGAGGTCGGTGTAGGTCGGCCGCTTGGAGATCTGCCTCAGCTTCTTTCCCGGCATCTGCCGAGGCACGCCCTCGCGCCGCTCCTCGAACCGCCGCTCGATCCGGAAGTCGAGCAACGGCCGCCGGGACAGCTCGGCCGTGCCGGGAGCCACCAGTCGTACCGGGTTGCCGCGTCCGGAGAGGTAGCTCTCGACGGCCCGGAGCATCTCTTCGTCGGACGTGGCCAATGCTGCCCCCCTGGTCAACCATCCAGGAGAGCAGCGTATGAGCCGACCTGACACCTCATCAAGAGGGCATCGAAGCAGACCCATTGGGGCGTCGGGCCGTCAGGGCCTCGGGGCGGTCTGGCTATCGCCGCGGCTCCCGTACGACCGCCACCCCGCCCGGCGCGACCCGCACCGAACCGCCGCTCAGAGCCTCCCCGGTGAGGAGTTCGGTCGCTCCCTCCGCCACCGCGACCTCGGCTCCGCCGCCCGCGTGATCGATGAGGAACAGGAAGTCCGCGTCGGCGCCCCGTCGCAGCACCGCCTCGACCCCCGCCGGAGTCGCCCGCACCCCCTCGACACCCGCCTCCGCGCACATACGGGCGAGCAGCGCGCCCAGCGTCGACGCGTCCGGCCGGGTCGCCAGGTACCAACCGGCGCCCGCGCCCAGCGAGTTGCGCGTCACCGCCGGGACACCGGTCAACGGACCGTCCGTGTACGACAGCACCGCCTCCGCACCCGGGCCCTCCAGCCGCAGCCGCTCCGACCACAGCGACCCGGTACTGCCGCCGCCGAGCCCGACCTCCTCGCCCGGCAGCAAGGGGAACAGCTCGTCCGCCCGTACCCCCAGGGCCTCCCGGAACGCCCCGGGGTAACCACCCAGCCGTACATGGCAGTTGGCGTCCACGGCACCGCTGTGGAAGCCGACGGCAAGCGTACCGCCGCGCTCCGCGAAGCCCGTGAGGTTCGCCGCGCCCTCGTCGTCGACCAGGTACAGGGAGGGAACGAGTACCAGCTGATACCCCTCCAACTCCGCGTCCGGCCGTACGAAGTCCACCGCCACGCCTGCCCGCCACAGCGGCTCGTACCAGTCCCGTACGAGGTCAAGGAAGCGGAGTTCGCCGCTCGGCTGGGAGGGGAGTTCCAGTGCCCAACGGGCGTTCCAGTCCCAGACGATGGCCACCGACGCCGTGCCCGTACTGCCGCGTACCTCCGCCAACGCCCGTAGATCCGCGCCCAGTTCCACCACGTCCCGCCAGATCTGGCTGTCCGTGCCGGCGTGCGGAAGCATCGCCGAGTGCCACTGTTCGGCTCCCGCCTTCGCCGCCCGCCACTGGAAGTACGCGATACCGTCCGCGCCGTGGGCGACATGCGCGAGGGCGTTGCGGCGCAACTCCCCCGCCGTCTTCGCCCTGTTGACCGGCTGCCAGTTCACCGCGCCCGTGGAGTGCTCCATCAGGAACCAGGGCCCGCCCGCGAGCGACCGCATCAGATCGCCGCTCAGCGCGATGTCGATCTCCGACTCGGGGTCGGTCGAGCGGAGGTAGTGGTCGTTGGCGACGACGTCCAACTCCGGGGCCCAGCGCCAGTAGTCGAGGGCGTCGAAGTTGTACATCACCATGAAGTTGGTGGTGGCGGGGGTGGCAGGTGCCGCCGCCCTCAGCACGTCCCTCTCCGCCTTGTACAGCGACAGCAACTCGTCGCTGCAGAAACGGCGCCAGTCGAGTTGGTGGGTGGGGTTGGGGACGGCGCCGGTCGCGCGGGGCGGGATGATCTCGGCCCAGTCGTAGTACCACTGGCTCCAGAAGGTGGTGCCCCAGGCGTCGTTCAGCGCCGCGAGGTCGTCCCCGTAGCGTGCGCGCAGCCAGGTGCGGAAGGCCTCCGCGCTCTCGTCGCAGTAGCAGGCGGGGTTGTGGCAGCCGTATTCGTTGTGGACGTGCCACATGGCGACGGCCGGGTGGTCGGCGTACCGCTCCGCCAGTGCTCCGGCGATGCGCAGGGCGGCTTCGCGGTAGGCGGGGCTGGAGGGGCAGAACGTCTGGCGGCTGCCGTAGAACAGGCGCCGTCCGTCCTTGTCCACCGGGAGGGCTTCGGGGTGGGCGCGGAAGAACCAGGCGGGCGGGGCCGCTGTCGGGGTCGCGAGGTCGGCGGCGATGCCGTTCTCGTGGAGGAGGTCGAGGAGGCGGTCCATGCGGGCGAAGTCGTAGACGCCCTCGGCCGGTTCGAGCAGTGCCCAGGAGAAGATGCCGACGCTGACCATGGTGACCCCGGCCTCACGCATGAGGCGCATGTCCTCGGCCCAGACCTCCTCGGGCCACTGCTCGGGGTTGTAGTCGCCCCCGTACGCGATACCGGGGACAGCGAGTTCGCGCTTCATCGGTCAACTTCCTGTTTTCTCGCGGAGACGAGCGTCAGCCCTTGTTGGCGCCCAGGGTCAGACCGCTGACGAACTGGCGCTGGAGTGTGAAGTACACGATCAGGGTGGGGATCGCGGTCAGCAGCGCGCCTGCCGCGACCAGGTTGGGGTCGGTGAAGTACTGGCCGGAGAGGTTGTTGAGGGCCGAGGTGATCGGCATGTTCTCGCCGGTGGAGATGAGGACGATCGCCCAGAAGAAGTCGTTGTAGATCCAGATGGAGAGCAGGGTGCCCAGAGCCGCCATCGCGGGCTTGCACAGCGGCAGCACGATCTGCCAGTACATCCGCCACACCGACGCGCCGTCGACCAGCGCGGCCTCCGTCAGCTCGTGCGGGAGCATCCGCATGTAGTTGGCGAGGACGAACGCGCAGAACCCCGACTGGAACGCGATGTGGATGAGGACGAGCCCGAGGGCGGAGTCGTACAACTTGCCCGAGGCGGTGATCCCGGGCAGGTCGATGAGCAGGTACATGCGGTACAGCGGGGTGATGATGACCTGCTGGGGGAGCAGGTTGCCGGCCGTGAAGACGAGCAGCAGGAACAGGTTGATGCGGAAGTCGAAGCGGCTGACGTAGAAGGCGACCATCGACGACAGGAACAGCGTCAGCAGCACCGCCGGGATGGCGATGATCAGCGTGTTCCCGAAGTAGTGGAGCATGTCCGACTGCGTGAACGCGTTGGTGAAGTTGTCGAGGCTCAGCTTGTCGGGCCACGAGACATAGCCCTTGGTGCTGGTCTCGGCGTACGGGCGCAAGGCCGCGTACATCGCCCACAGCAGTGGCGCGAGCCAGGCCAGGGACATGGTGATGAGGAAGACGTGCAGCAGCACGCGGGCGGGGCGGACGGGGGCGCGCCCCTTCGCGGCCCCGTTCGCGGGTCGCCGTGTGGCCAGGGTGGGAGCGCTCATGCCCGCCGCTCCTTCCGGAAGGTGCTGATCAGGTACGGGATGATCACGACGAGCGAGATCACCAGCAGGACGACGGCGATGGCGGATCCGTAACCGATCCGGCTCGACTCGCCGATGATGTTGTTGGTCACGAGGATCGACAGCAACTCGGTGCCCTGGGCACCACCGTTGAAGACGTACACGAGGTCGAAGGCGCGCAGCGACTCGATGATCGTGACGACCAGGACGATGGTGTTGGTGGGTCGGAGGGTGGGGAAGATGACGTTCTTGAACGTCTGCCACTCGTTGGCACCGTCCAGCGAGGAGGCCTCGCGCAGTGACGGGTCGACACCCTTGAGACCGGCCAGGTAGAGGATCATCATGTAGCCGGTGTGCCGCCAGCAGGCTGCGACGAGCACGGCCCACAGGTTGAGGTCCGGGTCACCGATCCAGTCGATGTAGTGGCCGGGCTTGTTGGCGCCGATCAGGCTGTTGATCAGGCCCGTGTCCGGGTTGTAGACCAGCTGCCAGACGAAACCGGTGACCGCCAGCGACACCACGACCGGCAGGAAGAACGCCGTCTGGTAGACCCGGCTGAACCGGATGTTCTTGTCCAGCTGCACGGCCAGGAACAGGCCCAGCGGGGTCGGGATCGCGATGAGGACGACGAACCAGATGATGTTGTGCTGGACGGCGGGCCAGAACTGCGGGTTGCTGTCGAAGAGTTCACGGAAGTTCTGCAGCCCGACCCACTTGATGGAGCCGAAGCCGATGCCGTCCCAGGTGGTGAAGGCCAGCGCGACCGAGGCGAACGCCGTCACCCACACCAGGGCGACGTGCAGGAAGGTCGGCAGGCCCGCCATGAAGCCGAGGGCGACCCTGTCCTTGCGGGTCAGCAGTCGGCGGTGGCCGTAGGGCGGCTTTCGGCTCGCCGGGGACGAGGGGGTGCGGGTACCGCCCGGGGGTCACGGCACCGGCGCCCGAGCCTCTGTCGTCCAGACGGTCCGCCAGGCGGGCCCAGCGACGCTCGGACCAGTCGCGTACGGCAGAGGGCACCCTCGGTCTCAGCGTCACACTGTCCTCCGGAACGGGTCCAGCGGTGAGCTGAATGTCGCCGTCAGAGTCGTCGGGATGTCCAGGCCGAGCATCGCCAGGCCTCGAACCTCGCAACTCACCTGGACCGAGAAAATGGTGTCGGGCTCGAATCCGGCGCTGGTCTGGGTCACCGTGACCGGGCCGGAGCAGACGTCCGTGAGGTCGGCCTCCGCCGCCCTCCTGGCCTCCGCGATCGCCGTCGCGTGATCCTTCTGGATCGATCCGGCCCGAGCCGCGTCCCGCGCGGCTCCGTCGAGCGCCCCGCGTCCGTCGACCAGTTGCCCGAAGGCGACCAGCACCAGAATGAACATGATCATGACCGGAGCGAGGATCACCACCTCGACGGTGGACAGGCCCCGGTCACCCAGGTCCCACCTGTTCCACCGGGC
>NZ_AEJB01000188.1 GCF_000331005.1 Streptomyces turgidiscabies Car8 | reverse complement strand
CGGCGTCGAGATCCACGCGGCCAACGGTTACCTGGTGCACCAGTTCCTCGCCGACAACACCAACCAGCGCACCGACCGCTACGGCGGCTCCGTCGACAACCGCGTCCGCTTCGCCGTGGAGATCGCCACCGCCGTGGCCGACGAGATCGGCGCCGGCCGTACCGGCATCCGCATCTCCCCCGCCAACCCCTTCAACGACATGGCGGAGAGCGACACCCACGAGCTGTACCCGGCTCTCGTACGCGCCCTCGCCCCTCTCGACCTCGCCTATCTGCACGTCGCCCACGGCGGCGACGAGGAACTCCTGCACACCCTGCGCAAGCTGTGGCCGACCACCCTGATCCTCAACCGGGCCGGCACCGACATCTCCACCCGCATCAAGGACATCGAGGACGGCCTGGCCGACGTCATCACCGTCGGCACCATGGCCCTCGCCAACCCCGACCTCGTCGAACGCGTACGCGCCGGCGCACCCCTGAACACCCCCGACCCCACCACCTTCTACGGCGGCGGCGCGGGCGGCTACACCGACTACCCCACCCACTCCGCCTGACAACAGGCCAGGCACCCGGGAGAATCACCGACCCGGACACCTCGGCACACACAGCTGCGGCGCACGGCAGCCGGACGGCCCAGAGCGTTACGAGCCGCCGCCGTGCGCCGCCGCCATTCCACCTCGCCACCGCCATCTCGCCCCGCCACCGGCGTTGCGCGCCGGAGGCGAAGGAGTCGGCACCACCGCACCGACTCATCCTGCGCAGCTCAACAGCGACGGGGGGTGGAGACCCCGAGGCGTCGCGAGCCAGGTCCGAGCTCAAGCCGCCCGGCCGTACATCATATTACGCATGACAGGCCATGGCTTACGCTTGAGTGCGAAGCAACGACCCTGCGGAGCGAACGGAGGAAGCCTGTGGTGCGCTACGCCAAGGAACACAAACAGGTGACGCGGCAACGGATCCTCGAGACGGCGGGCCAACGGTTCAAGCAGGACGGCATCGACGGCTCCGGCGTCTCCACGCTGATGTCGGACGCGGGGCTCACCAACGGGGCCTTCTACGCCCACTTCGCGTCCAAGGACGACCTCGTGGCCAACGTCGTGGCCGACCAGCTGCGCGTGCAGGTCGCGGCGTACGACACCCTGCGGCCCGGCCGCACGGGACTCGAGGACCTCGTTCGCGAATACCTGTCGCCCGGACACCGGGACAATCCCGGCGCCGGATGCCCCTCCGCCGCGCTGCTCGACGAGATCGGCCGCTGCGGAGACGGAACCAAGCAGGCCTACACCGAAGGCGCGCGAAGCATCTTGGACGAGATCGCCGCCCGCCTGACACCCGAGGACCCGCAGTCCGCCCGCGGCAAGGCCATCGGGCTCTACACCATGCTGGTGGGGACGCTGCAACTGTCCCGCGCCCTCTCCGACCGGAAGTTCGCCGACGAGGTCCTCGAGAAGGGAATCGAGAACGCCCTCATCTTCATGCGCTGACGGGGCGGTCAGAACCTCGGCAGGGCGCCCGCCCTCGACCGCGACGTGCGTCAACTCGGTGCCGTCGAGGGCTGAACGGTCCATCGAGCCTGCCGCCCGCCTCGGCGAAGGCGGCTGACCGTGGCGCCCGTCGTGTCGGGCTCAGCCTCGCTGCCCCCATCCTCTCCACTGTCGCCCCGGTGACCGGCAAGCAAACAGGTCAGCCGTTCTCGGACCGGCAGCTTGAGCCGCCCGCACAACAGGCGCCACGGCCCCGGGACAACGCCCCTGGCCCGCACCGAGCGAGATGACGCCGCCGCGGACTCACAACCGCAGGCAGCCCAGGCCCCCACAACTGCCGTCCTTCCGCGCCCAGTTGAAGGCCGCTAAGCGGTGGGGCCGCCAGGCGCCGTCGGACCTGTCGGCCATCGGCCAGCCGGTCCTGTTGACGAACGGCGAGAACGACCGGATGGTGCCCAGCCCGAACACACTCGACCTGGCCGCCCGCCTGCCCCACAGCGAACTCGTCCCCCTCTACCCGGATGCCGGGCACGGCGGTGTCTCCCAATGCCACCAGGACTTCGTACCCCGGGCGCTGGAACTCCTCGAGTTCTCGACCTGAGCGGCTGCCGTAGGACTTGGTCTTCACGGCCTTCGAGTTGACGCCCGCCGACCAGCAGGGCGACAGGCCCTGGGGCGCCGGATGGCGCCGGGCGGGCGAGACGTCGACAGGGAAAGTCGGCCGTGGGGGCGAAGAACTGGATGTCGCGGTCCAGCCGAGCCGCTCGTCGTCCGTCCGCGGTACCGGCCGTCGGCCGCCACGCGTCGTCACCCTGTCCGGCCACCCCACGCGTGAAGCCGACAGCAGCACCCCCGGCCCTCCACCCCGGCGAACAGGGGCTGACAGAACGGTGCTCTGACCAGCCTGTCCACAGAAGCCCTTCCGCCTGGCAGAAGCCACCTTGCCGAGCCACCGCAACCCTCACGACTCTGATTCCAACACGGCACGCGGGGTGACGACGCCCCGCCGACAGGGACAGGATCGCCCATGCCTCACACCACCGCCTTCGCCAGGAACCAGTGGTACGTCGCCGCCTACAGCCACGAAGTGGGGCGGGAACTGCTCGGCCGGACCATTCTCGGTGAGCCGCTCGTCTTCTACCGCACCGAGGACGAGGGAACGCCCGTGGCCCTGGCCGACCGGTGTGTGCACCGGCGCTACCCGCTCTCCGAGAGCGGCCTCGACGGAGACAGGATCGTGTGCGGCTACCACGGCTTCACCTACGACACCACGGGCGCGTGCGTGTACGTGCCCGGGCAGAAACGCATTCCGCGCACCGCCCGCGTCGCCTCCTACCAGGTGGTCGAGCAGGACGCCCTGATCTGGGTGTGGATCGGCGACCCGGCCCTCGCCGACGCCGACACGATTCCCCGGGCCCGGCACCTCGACTCCCCCGGCTGGGTCACCGTCAAGGGCATGGAGCCGATCGACGCCGACTACGGCCTGCTCGTCGACAACCTCCTCGACCTGTCCCACGAGACCTATCTGCACGGCGGCTACATCGGCACCCCCGAGGTCGCCGAGACGCCGATCAACACGGAGGTCGACGAGGGCGCCGGGATCGTACGGGTGAGCCGGCACATGGACGACGCGGAGTGCCCGCCGTTCTACGCCAGGTCGACCGGCATCGAGGGCCGGATCACGCGCTGGCAGGACATCGAGTACCACGCGCCGTGCCTGTATCTGCTGCACAGCCGGATCGCGCCGGTGGGCGTCCTGCCCGAGGCCGACGGCAGCGACCCGAACGGGTTCCACACCGAGATCACGTACGCCATCACACCGTCGGCCGACGGCAAGGTGTACGACTTCTGGATGGTCTCGCGCGACTGGGCCACGGACGACGACGAGGTCACGGAGTTCCTGCGGGGCAACAACCACACCGTGGTCATGCAGGACGTGGACGCGCTCAACCTCCTTCAGCGGACGCTGGGTTCGGAGCGGTCCGGCTACCAGGAGCTGAGCATCAACATCGACACCGGCGGTCTCGCCGCCCGCCGGATCCTCGCCCGGCTGGTCGAGGAGGGCGAGAAGCCCGTGGAGAAGGTCCTGTGAGTACCGGCCCCACAGGCGAGATCTACCGCATCGCGTGGCTGCCGGGCACGGACGTCCTGCACGGCACCTGCCACTGCGGCCGGGAACACCGTTCGCAGGACCCCATCGAGATGTGGGAGTGGATGCTCGCCCATCCACAGGGACATCAGCCGCAGGCGGACCAGCAACAGGCGGCCCAGCACCAGGGAAACAGCTCATGAGCGTCTACGAAGCCGAACTCGTCGTGGAACGGCGGGAGTCGGCCGCCGACGGGGTGCTCGCACTCACCCTGCGGCACCCGCTGGGTGAGGAGTTGCCGGGCTGGGAGCCGGGCGCCCATGTCGACGTCGTGCTCGGGCCCGGCCTTGAGCGGCAGTACTCACTGTGCGGCGACCCCGCAGACCGGTCGTCGTGGCGTGTCGCGGTGCTGCGCGAGCCGGACGGACGCGGTGGATCGGAGTACGTGCACGGGCAGTTGGGGCTGGGCGACAAGGTGCGGGTACGCGGGCCCCGGAACCACTTCGCCCTCAAGCCGGCTCCCCGGTACCGCTTCGTCGCGGGCGGCATCGGCATCACTCCGATCCTCCCGATGCTCGCCGCCGCCGAAGCGGCGGGCGCCGAGTGGACGCTGCTGTACGGCGGCCGCACCCGTGACTCCATGGCGTTCACCGAGGAGTTGGGGCGCTACGGGGACAGGGTCACGTTCGCTCCGCAGGACGAGACCGGGCTCCTGGACCTCGAAGCGGAGATCGGGCGGCTGCCGGAGGGCACCCTCGTCTACTGCTGCGGCCCCGGGGCCCTTCTCGACGCGGTGGAGACGGTCTGCCCCGCCGGTGCGCTGCACGTCGAGCGGTTCGCGCCCAAGGCCCAACAGGTCGGTGCCGACAGCGAGTTCGAGGTGGTGCTGCAGCGCAGCGGTCGTACGCTGACCGTGCCCGTCGAGGTGTCCGTGCTGGACGCCGTGCGCGGTGCGGGGGTCGAGGTGCTCTTCTCGTGCACCGAGGGCACCTGCGGGACCTGCGAGACGGACGTGGTCGAAGGCACCCCGGACCACCGGGACTCGGTGCTCTCGGACGAGGAGCGGGAGGCGGGCGAGACGATGCTCATCTGCGTGTCCCGCTGCCGTGGTCCACGGCTCGTCCTCGACCTCTGAGCCGTCATCTCGCCGCCCCGGGCATTGACCCGATTCGCCCGGGGCTACTACGTTCCCGCTGAGAACGACTGAGTACAAACGGCTGAGTACAACTGAGAACGACTGAGCATGACCGAGTACGGCTGAGCACGTTCGTGCTGTCCGCGCACGGCTCGCCACACCTGGCACAACCTGTCGGAGCACCTCGATCCGCCCCACAGGAGGAGTCTTGCGTCGTCTGTTGTCCGGTCTCACGGCCGTCACGCTGCTGGTCACCGCGGCGGCCTGCGGTTCGTCGGACGGTTCCGGTTCGCCGGACGGCACCACGTCGTCCGGCGGCACCACCACCCTCAAGGTCGGCATCATCCCCATCGTCGATGTCGCGCCCCTCTATCTCGGTCAGCAGAAGGGCTTCTACAGCAAGCGCGGGCTCAAGCTGTCGATGACGCTCGCGCAGGGCGGCGCGGCGATCGTGCCGGGTGTCGTCAGCGGGCAGTTCCAGTTCGGCTTCAGCAACGTGACGTCACTGATGATCGCCCAGGCGAGCGGCGTGCCCGTCAAGGCCGTCGCCAACGGCATCGCGTCGACCGGAGTACAGGGCAAGGACTTCAGCGCCCTCACCGTGAAGAAGGACAGCCCGATCAGGTCGGCGAAGGACCTGGAGGGCAAGAAGGTCGCCGTCAACACCCTGAGGAACATCAACGAGACCACGGTCCGCGAGTCGGTACGCAAGGCCGGCGGCGACCCGGACAAGGTGACGTTCGTCGAGCTCGCCTTCGACCAGATGCCCGCCGCTCTCGACGGCGGCCAGATCGACGCCGCCCAGGTCGTCGAGCCGGCCCTCGCGACCGTCAAGAGCCAGGGGGGCCGTGAGATCGCCTGGCCGCTGGTGGATGTCGCGCCGGACTGCACCGTCGCCATGTACTTCACGTCCAGCCAGTACGCCCAGAAGCACCCGGAGCTGGTGAAGAAGTTCCAGGAGGCCACCGCGGAGTCCCTCGCGTACGCCGACGCCCACCCGGAGGAGGCCCGTCAGGCCGTCACGACGTACACCAAGATCCCGGCGGACGTGCTGGCGAAGGTGACCCTGCCGAAGTGGCCGGCCGAGGCGAACCGTGCCTCGATCGAGGCACTGGAGAAACTGGGCGAGACGGACGGTCTCTTCAAACAGGCCCCCGACCTGGACAAGCTGCTGCCATGACCGGCCGTCGGTGATGGGCGCGCTCCTCGATGTCGCCGGCCTGAACAAGGTCTACGACAGTTCCGGGCGTCGGGTCGAGGCGGTGCGCGACCTCACCTTCACCGTCGGGGCGGGCGAACTCGTCTGCCTGGTCGGGCCGTCGGGGTGCGGCAAGACGACGCTGCTCAAGTGTGTGGGCGGGCTGCTGGCGCCGACGGCGGGCCGGGTGACGCTCGCGGGACGGCCGGTGAGCGGGCCGCCGCCCGGCATGGCGTTCGTCTTCCAGGAGTACGGACGCAGCCTCTTTCCCTGGATGCGCGTCCGCGACAACGTCGAACTGCCCCTCAAACAGAAGCATTTCACCAAGGAGCGGCGGCGCGAGCTGGTCGCGGACGCGCTGCGCTCGGTCGGCCTCACGGACGCCGCCGGGGCCTACCCCTGGCAGCTGTCCGGCGGGATGCAGCAGCGGGTCGCGATCGCCCGCGCACTCGCCCATGAACCCGAAGTGCTGCTGATGGACGAACCGTTCGCGGCGGTCGACGCACAGACGCGCGCCGAGCTGGAGGATCTCGTGCGGGGGCTGTGGCGGGAGCGCGGGATCACGATCCTCTTCGTCACGCACGACATCGACGAGGCCGTGTATCTCGGCGAGCGGGTGATCGTCCTGTCCGCGTCCCCGACCGTCGTCAGGAAGGAGCTGAGGATCGATCTCCCGGACGAGCGCGACCAGTTGCACACCCGGGTCGCCCCGCGCTTCGCCGAACTCCGTACGCGCGTCTACGAGCAGATCCAGGCGGCCAAGCGCGGAACCCCGGCGCCGGGCCCGGGCCCGTGGGACACCGTCGAGGACAGGCCGGAGCGCAGGACCTGAGCCGGTGGCCCCGGTGCCGTCGACGACCTGAACGCCGACGGTTCCGGGGCCAGGTCCCGTCTCACACCTCCCGGTCCGGCACCACGCTCAGGTGGCTCGCCGAGCGCCGCGGGCGGCGTGGTCCGCGTGGGGCTTCCGCCGGGCGCCGCGTCTCGCGGAGCACCAGCGTCAGCCTCGTATAGCCCATGTCCTCAAGGGACTTGGGGGTCTCGCCCACGACGCGGCACTCGGTGGCGCCCCAGCGCGGATCGGGGTGCAGCAGCGGGCGTACGGCTCCGTCGTGCTGGACGGCTTCCGCGCCGACCGCCCGGATCCAGTGTGGCAGGCCCTGCCGGTAGGCGGCCTCCATGAGCGGGTCCTGGGCGATGTCGCGGCGGATGGCCTGGAGGCCGCGGTCCTGGGCGTGCCGCTCCACTGCGGCGGCGAAGTGCGCCAGCATCGGCAGACACCAGCTCGACTCGTGCTCGCCGAGGACCGTGCCCGCGTCCGGATGGAAGAGGACGAAACGGAGGAAGTTGTCGCCGGGCATGGCCGTGGGATGCGGGCCGACGGCGCGGAAAAGTGTCTCGAACGCGGTGTTGGAGAGGACCACGTCCCAGCGGTGGTCGAGGACGACGGACGGAAAGGTCACGGCCTCGACAAGTGTGGCGTAGTCCCGCAGATACGCCTGGGCCTCGGGACTCTCGGGGACGGGCCGCGGCGCCGGCCGCTGCCCTCCTGCCTGAAATGCCATCGGGAGGTCACCCCTCTTGCCTATGCGGCCTTCACGCGGCGCCCTGATCCTGCTGCCCCGCCAGGAGTCGTGTCAACTATCGTGGCATTTCATGCCTGTTGACGGCTGAATCTGGCCACAGATGTGGCGAGAGCTGGATGTGAGTTCGAACAACCCGCTACTCTCTCCGGGCAGTTCACGGCGACCGACGAAGTCGCGGTGGACGCACAGGGCCGCGAGGACTCAGCGACCCCATACGCAGACCCACATGCACAGAAGACGGTAGGAGACCTGTCGGTGACGGATGGCTACGAGGTTCCGGGCGCCACGGCGACGGTTCTGCTGTCCGCCGTCGTGGCCCGGGTCAGCACGCTCGCGGACCGGCTCGGAGTAGCGCACGCCGAGGTCTTCCACACCGGGCGGCTCTCGGCCGTGTCCGGCGTACCGGAGAGCGTCGTCAAGGCCCTGCTGAGCGGGCAGAGCGCCGGCGAACCCGACCTGCAGGCCCGCTTCCTTCAGCGGCTGGGCCTGCTGCGCCGCACCCGGCTGAAACCGAACGGCCGCAAGTACACCCAGCAGGAGATCGCCGACGGCGCCGGCATGTCGCGCCAGCAGGCGGGCGCACTCATCAACGGCGACCGGCGCCCCACCATGGAGCACTGCGACGCCATCCAGCGCTTCTTCAGAGTGCACGCCGGTTTCCTCACCGCGGAGGATCCCGAGGCACTCACGGGCGCCCTCCAGACCGCCGAACAGGAGCTCCTCCAGCAGCTCGCCGACCGGGAGCGTGAGGCGGCGAAGGCCGCCGACGACCCGCTGCAGCGGCTGCTGCAGGACCACGGCGTCCGCGGAATCGCCTGGCGGGCCGCGCAGCTGCCCTCCGACCAGCATCGCGACAAGGTCGCCGAGTGGCTGGACATGCTTCTGGAGAGCGTCAAGCGGCCGGAGTCGTGATCCGAGGGATGACTGTGAACATCGGCAAGGAAATGCGCCGCCTGTGCGGCGAGTTGGTGACCGAGCTGCAGCTCCCGGCACCGGCCGAACCCGCCGACCTCTACGCGGCGCTGTGCGACGCCATGAGCAGGCGCCGGGGCCGTCCCGTCGTGTTCCGCGCGGCCCCCTTCCCGCCCGGCACGGCCAGCGGGCTGTGGCTCGACATGGCCGACCAGGACCTCATCGTGGTCGAGGAACGCACCGCGCCCGACCACCAGTTGGTGATCCTGGGCCACGAGCTGTGGCACATGCAGGCCGGGCACTGCGGCCATCACGTCGAGGGCGCGGCGGTCGCCGCCCGGCTGCTCAGCGACACCGCGGACCTCCAGGCCACGGTCCGCAAGGTGGCCGCCCGCACCCGCTCCGACCTCGCCGACGAGCAGGACGCCGAGAGCTTCGGTCTGCTGCTGGCCAGCAAGTGCCGTACGTGGCTTGCCGGTTCGGCGCGCCGGCCCGTGCGGCGCGACCAGCTCGCGGGCCGCATCGAGGCCTCCCTGGGCTATCGCGGACCGCAGAGCTGAGACGGCGCCCGCCGTGAACGACTCCAGTTACTACGTGCCGTCCGCCGCGATGGTGATCGTCCTCCTCCTCAAGGGCCGGGCGGTGCTGCGCGCCTGGCGGGACCCGCTGCTGCGGTCGGTGTACGCACTGCTCCTGCTGTCCGTGCTGGTGTTCCTCTTCGCTGCCCCGCCGACCATCACCTGGGTCAACCGGCTCACCGCCGTCCCGAACTTCTCGGCGCCGCTGGTGTACTGCCTGCTGAGCGCCTTCAGTGCCTCCTGCCTGGTGCTGATCATCAACTGGCGCGGGGGCCCGCCCGAGGCCACCCGGCGTGCCACCCGCCGCTGGATCGCCGGGTACGCGGTCGTCATCGTGGCGACAGCGGCCCTGTTCGCCCTCGGGGACACGCCCGAGCAGCGCCTGCGCGACTTCGACACGTACTACGCGAACACCCCGTTCGTCCGCGAGATGATCGTGCTGTACCTCGTCGCGCTGACGGTCGCGAACATCGCGATGAACATGGTGTGCTGGCCGTGGGCGCTGCGGGTGCACGGCTGGCTGCGGGTGGGGCTGCTCGTCATCGTGGCCGGCTTCTTCTGCAACATCGCCTTCGCGGCCACGAAGCTGACGGCCGTGGTCGCCCGCTGGAACGGCGGCGACCTCGACTACCTGAGCACCTACGTCGCCCCCGCGCTGGCCGCCGCCGCGGAGGTCGTCACGGCGGCCGGCTTCTGCATCCCGCTGGCCTGCCAGCGCGTCGGGGACGTGTGGAGCACCTGGTCGACGTACCGCCGGCTCAGCCCGCTGTGGCGCGAGCTCGCCCCCCTGTCCGACCACGGCGACCACGCGGTCCGCATCGCCTGGTGGTCACCGGCCGAACTCCAGGTCACCCGCCGGGAGTCCGACATCCACGACGGCATGCTCAGCCTCTACCCGTACTTCGACCCGACCGTCCGCGCCCGGGCCTACGAGGCCGCCCGCACCGCGGGTTCCTCCCCCGACGCCGCCCGGGCCGAGGCGGACGCGGCCATGGTGACGGCAGCGTTACGGGCCCGCTCGGCAGACCCGGAGGGCAGACTCGTCAACGCGGCGACGACGGAGCACGACGGCCCGCCATCGGCCACGGAGACCCCCCGCGACCTGGTAGCCATGTCCCTGGCCCTGCGCTGCTCTCCGGTGGTCGCAGCGGTACGAGAAGAAGCCGCGGCTTGGCCGTAGGCCGCGTCGGCGCTTTTAGGGGCGCGGGGAACTGCGCGACCAGCCACAGCGAACCCGCACCCGAAGACGGACCTACGTAGCGCTACGTTCGCTGACCTCCCGCAAGTCCCGTTCCACCACCCGCCCATGGACATCACAGGGCCGCCCCTCGACCAACAGCTCCCGCCAGTGCTCCCGGCTCCAGTCGGCCGGCGCACTCCCACCGGTGAACTCCTCCACCAGCGCCACGAACCGCGCCGGATCACCGTGGAACGGAAAATGCCCCGCCCCCTCGAAGATCTCCAGCCGGCTCCCCGGCATCGCCTCGTGCGCCCGGTGAGCGTGCCGCACCGGCACCACGCTGTCCCGGTCCCCCCACAACAGCATCGTCGGCATGCCCTCGGTGAGATAGCACCGGTCGAGCATCGTCACGACCTGCCCGCGCCAGTCGACGACCGCGCGCAGGGTGCGGATGAAGGCGTTGCGGGAGGTCTCGTCGGGCAACGCGTCGACGAGGGTGAGCAGTTCCTGCGCGTCCTGGCCCAGATCGGTGTCCAGGAGCTTCATCAGCCGTACCGCGAGCCCCACTTGGAGTCGCATCCCGGGCAACCGCAGCGCGGAGAGCGCGAGATGGGCGCCGGGCAGTGACACCGCGCGCAGGACCGGGTTGACCTCGCGGCCGACCCCGCCCGCGCTGACCAGGATGAGCCGCTCGGTGCGCTCGGGGAACTGGTAGGCGAACTGCATGGCCACCCCACCGCCGAGGGAGTGTCCGACGAGCGTCGCGGACTCGATGCCGAGGCTGGTGAGCAGATCGCGCACGCCGTTTGCGTAGGCGGCCACCGAGTAGTCGGCGCGCGGCTTGTCGGACGCGCCGTGACCGAGCAGGTCGGGGGCGATCACGGTGTGGTTGCGGGCGAGGTCGGGGATCAGCTCTGCCCAGGTCGCCGAGGAGTCCCCGATGCCGTGGATCAGGACGAGGGCCGGGCCCTCGCCGGCCATCCGGAAGGCCCGGCGGTAGCCGTGCACGACGCGGTACCGCAGTTCCAGCTCACCGTCGCCGACCGGTCGCAGCCGTACCGCGCGTGCCGGTCCGTGACGCGGGATGTCCGTCACGCCGCTCACCTCCCCGCTTCCTGTGCCCTGAACCCCTTGCCGAAAACCCTTTCTACTCAGCGTAGAACCCCATTCTCACGAGGCGTTTCGAGGAGGTTTCGCCTCCGCTAAGCGAGCGAACCGACGTGTACGGAACCGGGATTGTCAGTGGTGGGCGGCAAGCTGGGAGGTGCACCACTGAGCCGAGATGACGCCGACATGGGGAGAGCCGTCCGATGCCGACCGCCGTACTGACCGACCGTGAGCGCACCGCCGTACAGGCCTACTTGCGGCTGCTGCACACCGTCCGCGCCGCCTTCGACGTACCGTCGGGAGGTCTGCGACCACCGGTCGTGCCGCCCGCCGTCCTCGCGGAGGCGGAAGCGGCCCTGGCGCAGGCGGGCCTGACGGGCAACGAGGAGAGGTTCTTCCGGTTGCTCAGGCAGGCTGGTGCGGCACACTGACCGCCGTCGCCAGCAGCCCGCGCCGCACGGTCCAGCGCCCGTCGAAGTACCCGAGTTCCCGGCCGTCGACGACCGGTCCGGGCACCAGCAGACGGGCCCGGAAGGTGCCGAACGGGTGCGGGCCGGGGACTGCCGTGAACTCGATGTCGGCCTCGCTGAAGTCGAGCCACTTGCCGGTGAGGGGGAACCACGCCTTGTAGACCGACTCCTTGGCGCTGAACAGCAGCCGGTCCCAGTGCACCGGATCCCAGGGCGCCCGGGCTCCGGGCGCGGCCGGGCCGCTCGCCTTCAGTTCGCGCAGGTGTGCCAGTTCCGTGGGCAGGGCCACGGAGCCGAGGACGCCCTCGGGCAGCGGCTGGTGGGGTTCGGCGTCGATGCCGACGGAGGCCAGGTCGTCCGCGCGGACGAGCGCGGCGGCGCAGTAGCCCTCGCAGTGGGTCATGCTGCCGACCAGGCCGGCCGGCCACCGCGGGGCGCCCCGCTCACCGGGGAGCACGGGCTGCGGCGGCACGCCGAGCTTCTCCATGGCCCGGCGGGCGCACGCGCGTACGAGGGTGAACTCGCGGACGCGCTTGGGCACCGCCCGGGCCACGAGCGCCGCCTCCTCGGGATACAGCGCCGCGCCTCCGGAACCGCCGGCCCCGTACGCACCGTCGGCCCACTCGTCACCGTGCGTCTCCACGGCCACCACCGTGGCCGGAAGCAGCTCCTCGATCACCGGATCCGACCTCCATCGGCAGTATGCGGCGCAGCCGTCCGGGGTCTCCCGGGCGCTTCTGCCATTCGCGGGGGTAGCCCACTGACACTTCTTCGAAGCGGACGCCCTCGTGCCAGGTGGTCCGAGGGATGTGCAGATGGCCGTAGACCATGGTCGCGACGCGGAACCGGCGGTGCCAGTCGGCGGTAAGTGTGGTGCCGCACCACATGGCGAACTCGGGGTGCCAGAGCACGTCCGTCGGATGCCGGTCCAGCGGGTAGTGGTTGACGAGCACCGTCGGCAGGTCCCCGGGCAGTTCGGCGAGCCGCCGCTCGGTCTCCGCGACCCGGGCCCGGCACCAGGCCTCGCGGGTCGGGTAGGGGTCGGGGTGCAGAAGGTACTCGTCGGTGCAGACGATGCCGGTGCCGTGCGCGTACGCCAGCCCCTCCTCCTTGGTCGCGCAGCCGCGCGGCAGGAAGGAGTAGTCGTAGAGGAGGAAGAGCGGCGCGACGACCACGGGGCCGCCGGGGCCCTCCCACACGGGGTACGGGTCCTCGGGCGTCGTCACACCCAGCTCCCGGCACAGCCCGACCAGGTGTTCGTAGCGGGCGACGCCACGCAGGGTGACCGGGTCCTTGGGGTGGGTCCACAGCTCGTGGTTGCCGGGTGCCCAGACGACCTTGCGGAAACGGCCGGCGAGGGTTTCGAGGACCCAGCGGATGTCGGCGACCGACTCCGACACGTCGCCGGCGACGATCAGCCAGTCGTCGTCCGTCTCGGGGCGCATCTGTTCGACCAGGGCGCGGTTCTCCGGGTAGCCGATGTGCAGATCACTGATCGCCAGCAGTTGTCCGGCACCGCCGGCCGTCGTCTCCACCCCAGCCCCCTCCGCATCCGAACTCCGCCCCCGCGGGCGCACTTTCGGACCCACAAGAACACATCACCGGCAGCCGGACAAGTACGGCTCCCCGCCCTCCCGGCACCCTCCCGGCGCAGCTCACCGGGCGGGCCGAAGATCATTACAGGGGACCACTGTTGGTGCACAAGGCAACACACGGGGTACTGCTGTCAATTCCGTAACACGCGCGTAGCAGGAACAGGGTCTGCGGAGCCTTATGATCGCCTCAACACTTCCGCCAGAAATCCGGTTCGCACCCGGGTGGCTTGTCGTGTTCCCAACTCTCCCCTGGCCGGGCTCGGCCTTATTTTGCCGCGCCCGTGAACCTTGAAAGGTGGCCCTGCATGGTCTCTCGCGTACGCGTCTGGCTGAACCGCACGTACGCGGAGAACGTGTTCTTCATGGAACAGCTGCGGAGAAATCCCAGCGATCGCGCGGTCGAGATCCACGCCACCCACGGGGACGCCGACTCCCCCGTCCTGGCCGCCGCCGACACCGCCGCCATGGAGCCCGAGGGCCTGTCCCCCGCCGCGTACGTCGAGTACGCGCTCGACCAGTGCGTCCGTCGTGAGATCGACGTGTTCGTGCCGCGGCTGCACCAGGACGCGATCGTCGAGCACCGCGCGGACTTCGAGGCCGTGGGCACCAAGCTGCTCGCGCCGACGCCGGAGGCGGTGGCCGTCTTCCAGGACAAGGCGACCGCCTACCAGGCCGTCGAGGCCGTCGGCGTTCCGGTGCCGCCCTGGTGGCGGGTGCGCAGCGCCGACGAACTCATCGTCGCGGTCGACCAGTTGGAGGCCGACGGCCACAAGGCGTGCTTCAAGCCGGCGGCGGGCGCGGGCGGAGTGGGCTTCCGCATGATCACGCGGGCCCCCTTCTCGATGTCGCACCTCAACGGGTTCCCCAGCCCCTACGTCCAGTTGGACATGGTCCTCGACGTGCTGCGGAACACCGACGAGGACATCGACTGGCTGGTGATGCCCCGTCTGGAGCAGCCCGAGGTGTCCGTCGACTGCCTCACCGGCACCGACTCGCGTATCCGGATGGCGATCGGCCGCACCAAGAACGGCCGGCGGCGTGGCTTCACCCTCGACGAGGCCTGGCTGGAGCCCGCGCGGCTCATCGCCGAGGGCTTCGGACTGCACCACCTGAGCAACATCCAGTTCCGGATGTACGAGGACCGGCCGGTTTTGATGGACGTCAACACGCGTCCGGCCGGCGGTCTGCACCAGCTGTCGCTGTGCGGCATCAACGCCCCTTGGGCGGCCGTGCAGTTGGCGCTCGGTGAGGACCCGGGCGACCTGGTGCCGCCGTTCCTCGGGCAGGACTACGCGGTGATCTCCGCGCCGCGCCTGGTGCGTACGGTGTCGGCGACCGCGGACGAGGTCCCGGAGCCCACGTCCACGCTGCCCGCCGTACCGGCGACGGCGCCCGCCGAGGAGCCTGCCGCGGAAGCGGCGGCGGAGGCATCTGCGGGAGCACCGGCGGCTGCCACCGCGTAAACGCCCCTTTTCGACCTCTTTCTCCATCAGACTCACCCCCATCGGTCTGGACCAATCGGCGCTCAGTCTCTTGACAGCCCGACTGGTCCAGACCAACTTTGTTGCGCACCCCTCTGCACCTTCGTGCAGAGCTCTGCACTCCCGAAAACCCCACCGCTTCAGGGAGATCGCGTGCGCTTCACACTCACCAGACACCGACTGCTCGCCCTGCTCGGCTCCGCCACCCTGGCCCTGGCCGGGGCGGTCGCCCTGCCCGGCACCGCCCAGGCGGCCAACGTCCTGACCAATCCCGGCTTCGAGTCGGGCTCCCTCTCCCCCTGGTCCTGCACCGGCAACCTCGGCCAGATCACCTCCTCCCCCGTGCACGGCGGCACCAAGTCCCTTTCCGGCGCGGCCAGTTCGAGCGACAACGCCAAGTGCGCCCAGACCGTCACCGTCCGCCCGAACACCGCCTACACGCTTAGCGGCTGGGTGCGCGGCTCGTACGTCTACCTCGGCGTCGACAGCGGCCCCTCGACCTGGACGACGTCCCCCTCGGCGTACGCCCAACTGTCCGTCACCTTCACGACAGGCGCGGCGCAGACCACCGCCACGGTCTACACCCACGGCTGGTACGGCCAGGGCACCTACTACGCCGACGACATCAGCCTCGACGGCCCGGGCGGCGGCGGCTCGGACACCCAGGCACCCACCGCGCCCGGCACCCTCCGCTCCACGGCCAAGACCTCCTCGACGGTCTCCCTGGCCTGGAACGCCGCGTCGGACAACGTCGGCGTCACCGCGTACGACATCTACCGCGGCGCGAGCCAGGTGACGAGCGTGTCCGGTACGTCGGCCACGGTGAGCGGGCTCTCACCGAGCACCGCGTACTCCTTCTCGGTGAAGGCGCGCGACGCGGCGGGCAACGTCTCGGCGGCCTCGAACTCCGTGAGCGTCACGACGGACGCGGGCGGGGGCACCACGGGGTTCAAGCAGGCGGCTCCCTACCTCTTCCTCGGCTGGGGCGACCCGCCGAGCGCGACCTCGGTGATGAGCGCGACGGGCGTCAAGTGGTTCACGATGGCGTTCATCCTGTCCTCGGGCGGCTGCAACCCGGCCTGGGACGGCACCCGCGCGCTGACCGGCGGCAACGACCAGAGCGTCATCAACTCCATCCGTGCGGCGGGCGGTGACATCGTCCCGTCGATCGGCGGCTGGAGCGGCAACAAGCTCGGTCCGAACTGCTCGACGCCCGAGGCACTCGCGGGCGCCTACCAGAAGGTGATCGACGCCTACGGGCTCAAGGCGATCGACGTCGACATCGAGAACTCGGACGAATTCGAGAACGAGGTGGTGCAGGACCGCATCCTGGGCGCCCTGAAGATCGTCAAGGCGAACAACCCGGGCCTGCGCACGATCCTGACCTTCGGCACGTCGACCACCGGCCCGAACTACTGGGGCAACCGCCTCATCGAGCGCGCGTCGGCCCTCGGTGCCAACATCGACGTGTTCACGATCATGCCGTTCGACTTCGGCGGCGGCGCCGACATGTACGCGAGCACGGTCAACGCCACGGAGGGGCTGAAGACGAAACTGCGCTCGACGTTCGGCTGGGACGACGCGACGGCGTACGCCCACATCGGGATCTCCGGCATGAACGGCCTCTCCGACCAACAGGAACTGACCAGCCCGACGACCTGGACGCAGATCCGCGACTGGTCCGACTCCCACCACATCGCCCGCCTCGCCTACTGGGCGGTCAACCGCGACCGCCCGTGCCCCGGCGGCGGAGTGGTCAGCAACTGCTCGGGCATCAGCCAGAGCACCTGGCAGTTCACCTCGATCACGGCCGGCTTCACCGGCTGAGCCGACATCGGAA
>NZ_AEJB01000187.1 GCF_000331005.1 Streptomyces turgidiscabies Car8 | reverse complement strand
TTACCGAGATCGCGCCGCGTTACATACACGAAACGTTTGGCCTGTGGTCGATTTTCAGCCAACATCACTTTGGGGTCCTGACATGTACAGGCCCTCAATGTCAGTCTTCGACCGCACGCCGCAAGCAGTACTCCAGCTTCACCACCACCTCCTGACAGTCACCCCAAGACCGTCAGGAACCCCCACAAAGGAGTCCGCGTGACCCCCCTCTACGCGCGTCACAAGCGCACCACCCTGGCCATCGCCACCGCGGTCGCGGCCGGAGCACTTCTCACCACCGGTCTGACCACCGGCGCCTCCGCGGAGAGCGAGCCGGCCGGCACCGCGGCCAGAGTCTCGGCCGTTCCGATGACGCTCTCCCCCGCCACGCGCACCGCCCTCATCAAGGAAGCCGCCGCCGAAGCCCCGGCGACCGCCGACGAGATAGGCCTCGGCGCCAAGGAGAAGCTCGTCGTCCGTGACGTGATCAAGGACGCCGACGGCACCCAGCACACCCGCTACGAGCGCACCTACGCGGGCCTGCCGGTCCTCGGCGGCGACCTCGTCGTGCACGAGAACGCGGCCGGTACGACTCAGACCGTGACCAAGGCGCAGAAGGCGGCCATCAAGGTCACCGACCTGACTCCCGAGGTCACCACGGCCGCCGTCGAGAAGCAGGCCGTCACGCTCGCCAAGAAGGCCGGTTCCAGCAAGTCGGCGGCGTCCAGCGCGCCCCGCAAGGTGATCTGGGCCGCCTCGGGCACCCCGACCCTCGCCTACGAGACCGTCGTCGGCGGCCTCCAGGAGGACGGCACCCCGAACGAGCTGCACGTCATCACCGACGCTGCCACCGGCAAGAAGCTGTACGAGTACCAGGGCATCGAGACCGGCACCGGCAAGAGCCTGTACTCCGGCACGGTCGCGCTGAGCACGACGCTGTCGGGCTCCACGTACCAGCTGACCGACGGCACGCGCGGCGGCCACAAGACGTACAACAAGGCGCACGCCACCAGCTCTTCGGCCGGCACCCTGTTCACCGACGCCGACGACACCTGGGGCACCGGCGCGGCCTCCAGCTCGACCGCCGACCAGACCGCGGCCGTCGACGCCGCGTACGGCGCGCAGAAGACGTGGGACTTCTACAAGTCGACGTTCGGCCGCTCCGGCATCAAGAACAACGGTGTCGCCGCCTACTCGCGCGTCCACTACGGCAACGCGTACGTCAACGCGTTCTGGGACGACAGCTGCTTCTGCATGACGTACGGCGACGGCGAGGGCAACGTCAGCCCCCTGACCTCGCTGGACGTGGCCGGCCACGAGATGACGCACGGCGTCACCTCCAACACGGCGGGCCTGAACTACTCGGGCGAGTCCGGCGGCCTGAACGAGGCGACCTCCGACATCTTCGGCACGGCCGTCGAGTTCTACGCGGCGAACGCCTCCGACGTCGGTGACTACCTCATCGGCGAGGAGATCAACATCAACGGCGACGGCACGCCGCTGCGTTACATGGACAAGCCGAGCAAGGACGGCGGCTCGAAGGACGCCTGGTCCTCGACCCTGGGCAACCTCGACGTCCACTACTCGTCGGGCCCCGCGAACCACTTCTTCTACCTGCTCTCCGAGGGCAGCGGCGCCAAGACGATCAACGGGGTCAGCTACAACTCCCCGACGTCCAACAGCACCACGATCACGGGCATCGGCCGCGCCAAGGCCGTCCAGATCTGGTACAAGGCGCTGACCACGTACATGACGTCGACAACCAACTACAAGGGTGCCCGCACGGCGACCCTGTCGGCGGCCTCGGCCCTGTACGGCGCCAGCAGCACGGAGTACGCGGCGGTGAACGCGGCCTGGGCGGCGGTCAACGTCAAGGCGTGACGCACGACGCATGACATGTGCCGCGCGGTATGAGCGGCAGGTGAGCGGTGACCGGCGGGGCGGTACCCGGAACGAAGGCATTTCCGGGGACCGCCCCGTCGCACGTGTGTCCCCATCCCGCACCCCGCCGCAGGGCGCCCCGTACCCCCCGCCCTACCCTTGGGTCCCATGTCCTTCACGTACGCGGAGGTCGGCGCGACCCGCGAGCGCGGCTTCCGTTGCCCGCCCGGCTTCCACCACCTGCATGTACGCACCCGCATAGGCGAGGGCGAGGCGGTCTTCCGGCGTGCCTCCGAGGCCGTCCTCACCTGGGAGATGCACCGCGCGATGGGCGTGGGCATCGACGCCGCCTCCGAACGGGCCGCCCCCGACGTCGACGTCACGGTGACACTGGCCGGCGTCATCAAGGCGCCCTGCCGTGTGGTCTGGACGGTGGAGGAACACCGCCGCGCCGGCTGGGCGTACGGCACGCTGCCCGGCCACCCGGAGTGCGGCGAGGAGTCGTTCGTCGTGGACCGCACCGGCGACGGCACGGTGTGGCTGACCATAAGCGCGTTCAGCCGCCCGGCGAAGTGGTACGCCAAGGCGGCCGGCCCCGCGACCCGGGGGTTCCAGCACGCCTACGCGCGGCGGTGCGGGACGGTGCTGCGGCGGCTGTGCGGGGAGTTCGGGGAGGACTGAGTCGGCCGAGACAGCCCGAGACAGCCCGGTGTACCCCCGGGCGGCCACAGGTGATTGGCCGAAACTGGTCCTGGCGCGACGCCAGGACCAGCCTCAGGGAACGGTCAGGGCTCGCGGGTCACCGCATCAACACCCCCGCGCCCTCCCCCACTTCCTCCGAGGGCACCGCCACCAGCCCCATCTCCGCGCTCGACGCCAGCAAGCGGTGCGCGGGCAGGATCCGCACGGTGTACCCGTAGGGCCCCGTCCGGTGCAGGGACAGGGGGCCCTCGTACTGCCAGCGGCCTTCCGCGTCCGGGCCGCCCACCGCCTTCAGCGGGACCGTCGTCGCCTCGGTGATGCTGTCCTGCGAGTCGACCCGACCGGAGACCGCCTGGACCTCGACGTCGTCCGGGGCCAGCTCGCCCAGGCCCACCCGTACGCGGAGCGAGAGCGTGCTGCCCAGTTCCGCGGTAAGGGCGGGCGCGGTCGCCGCCGAGGTCTCCACGTGGTCGACGGTCACGGTGTGCCAGGCGGCGCGGACCCGGGACTTCCAGGCCGCCAACTCCCTTGCCTTGTCCGGGGTCATGGTGCGGTGGGCGCGGGCCGCGGGGGCGTACAGACGCTCCACGTACTCGCGGACCATCCGGCCGGCCAGGACCTTCGGGCCCAGGTGGGTGAGGGTCTCGCGGACCATCTCGATCCAGCGGTCGGGCAGGCCGGTCTCGCCGTGCTCGTAGAAGCGCGGGGTGACCCGCTGTTCGAGGAGGTCGTACAGGGCCGCCGCCTCCACGTCGTCCCGGTGGTCGGGGTCGTTGCCCGCGACGCCGTCCGCCGTGGGGATCGCCCAGCCGAACTCCGGGCGGAACCACTCGTCCCACCAGCCGTCCAGGACCGAGAGGTTGAGGCAGCCGTTCAGCGCCGCCTTCATCCCGCTCGTCCCGCACGCCTCCAACGGGCGCAGGGGGTTGTTGAGCCAGATGTCGCAGCCGGGGTACAGCTTCTGCGCCATCGCCATGCCGTAGTCGGGGAGGAAGACGATGCGGTGCCGGACACGCGGGTCGTCCGCGAAGCGCACCAGCTCCTGGATCAGCCGCTTGCCGCCGTCGTCCGCCGGGTGCGCCTTGCCCGCGATGACGATCTGGATGGGGCGTTCGGGGTGCAGAAGCAGGCCGAGGAGCCGGTCACGGTCCCGCAGCATCAGGGTCAGCCGCTTGTACGAGGGGACACGGCGCGCGAATCCGATGGTCAGGACGTCCGGGTCGAGCACCCCGTCGATCCAGCCCAACTCCGCCGAGCCCGCGCCGCGTTGACGCCAGGAAGCCCGCAGCCGTTCCCGTACCTCCACCACCAACTGCTCACGCAGGGACCGTCGTAGCTCCCAGATGTCCTGGTCGGGGATGTCCGCGACCGCGTCCCACCGGTCCGAGCCGCCCACCGTCAGCGCGTCCTCGGTGCGTTCCGCGCCGATCTGGCGGGCACCGAGCCGGAACACCTCCGGCGCGACCCAGGTGGGCGCGTGCACACCGTTGGT
Source organism: Streptomyces turgidiscabies Car8 (assembly GCF_000331005.1). GTDB lineage: Bacteria > Actinomycetota > Actinomycetes > Streptomycetales > Streptomycetaceae > Streptomyces > Streptomyces turgidiscabies. The sequence goes on along the minus strand of NZ_AEJB01000187.1, from coordinate 25,420 downwards.
GACCGAGGTGATCGGGACCTCGGCGGGGTCGAAGCCCGGCCACAGCCCCGCGAACATCTCCCTGCTCACCTGGCCGTGGAGAAGGGACACGCCGTTCGCCTGGCGGCCCAGCCGCAGGCCCATCACCGCCATGTTGAAGAGGTTCGGCTCGCCGCCGGGGTAGGTCTCCATGCCCAGGCTCAGGACGCGTTCCACGTCGATGCGCGGGAGTTCGGCCTCGGGGCCGAAGTGGTGGGCGACCAGTTCACGGTCGAAGCGGTCGATGCCGGCCGGGACGGGCGTGTGCGTCGTGAACACCGTGCCCGCCCGGACCGCCTCCAGCCCGGCGTCGAAGTCCAGCCCCTCGTCGCAGAGTTCGGCGATCCGCTCCAGGCCGAGGAAGCCCGCGTGGCCCTCGTTGGTGTGGAACACCTCGGGGGCGGGGTGCCCGGTGAGGCGGCAGTACGTCCGGACCGCGCGCACTCCTCCTATGCCGAGCAGCATCTCCTGGAGCAGGCGGTGTTCGCTGCCGCCTCCGTACAGCCGGTCCGTGACGCCCCGTTCGCCGAGGTCGTTCTCCTCCACGTCCGAGTCGAGGAGCAGCAGCGGTACGCGGCCCACCTGGGCCAGCCAGACCCGGGCCCGCAGCGACCGGCCGCCGGGCAGCGCCAGGGAGACCTGGGCCGGGGTGCCGTCGGGTTCCTTGAGGAGGGCGACGGGGAGTTCGTTGGGGTCGAGGACCGGATAGTGCTCCTGTTGCCAGCCGTCGCGTGAGAGTGACTGACGGAAGTAGCCGTGGCGGTACATGAGTCCGACGCCGATCAGCGGTACGCCGAGATCGCTGGCCGACTTCAGATGGTCCCCGGCGAGGATGCCGAGCCCGCCGGAGTACTGCGGCAGGGCGGCCGTGATACCGAACTCGGGGGAGAAGTAGGCAATGGCGGCGGGGAGTTCGGCCCCCTGGGTCTGCTCTTGCGTCTGGTACCAGCGGGTGCCGTTGACGTAGTCGTGCAGGTCGTCGGCGACCGCGGTGAGGCGGCGCAGGAAGCGATGGTCCTCGGTGAGTTCGGTGAGCCGCTCGGGCGAGAGGCTGCCGAGGAGGCGTACGGGGTCGCAGTCCGAGTCGGTCCAGCGTTCGGGGTCGACGGACTGGAAGAGCTCGCGGGTCTCCGCATGCCAGGACCAGCGCAGATTGCGGGCCAGATCACTGAGCGGCCGGAGCGGCTCGGGGAGAACGGGACGGACGGTGAACCGACGGATCGCCTTCACATTCCACCTCGGTGGTCGTGCGTGATGTGTCAAACCTGTACATACCGGGACGCACGGCCATGTGCGCCCCGTCATCATCCCCTTGACGGTATCGGGGCTGGAGCGCGGGAACCATGGCGCGTATTGCGCGCCCCCGGTGCGGGCCGGTCGCCGATATGGCCGGTTCCCTCCCCGTAGGCCACCTTGTGACAGTTCGCCCCGCACGAGAGGCTGCCCGCAAGGCCGCCGGGCGTTGGCGGCCGGGGAGGGGGAACTCCAACCATGAAACGGGCATGCGCACGTGCCAGACGTACACGCTGGGCGGCGGGTCTGACCGCGGCGGCCACAGCCGCCGTCCTGTCGGTCACCGCTCCCGCGCAGGCTGCCCCGGAGGGGCGCATAGCCGGCGCCGGTGAACCCGGTTCCGTCGGCGGAAGCTACCTGGTGACGCTCAAGGAGGGAACGGCGGCCGCGTCGGCGGACGGCAGGCGTCTCGCCGCGAGATACGGGGCGAGAATCGGCCACATCTACAGCACCGCCCTCAACGGCTACGCCGTACAGGCCGACGAGACCCAGGCGAGGCGTCTCGCGGCGGACTCCCGCGTGGCGTCGGTCTCCCAGGACACCCGGATCACGTACGACGGCGTCTCCGGACGGGCTCCGCAGGACCCGCCGTCCTGGGGCCTGGACCGGATCGACCAGGCCGGACTCCCGCTCGACGACACCTACACCTCGCCGGACTCGGGAGGCAAGGGCGTCACCGTGTACGTGATCGACACGGGCATCCGTATCTCGCACAAGGACTTCGGGGGGCGCGCGAGTTACGGCTGGGACTTCGTCGGCGACGACCGGGGGGCCGGTGACGGAAACGGGCACGGTACGCATGTCGCGGCGACGATCGCGGGCACGACCTTCGGCGTCGCGAAGAAGGCCAGAGTCGTCTCCGTACGCGTCCTCGACGACGCGGGCGGCGGTACGACGGCGCAGGTCATCGCGGGTATCGACTGGGTGACGAGACACGCCAGGAAACCGGCGGTCGCCAATGTGAGCCTCGGCGGCAACCGCAACGCCCCGCTCGACGCGGCCGTACGGAACTCGATCGCGTCCGGGGTGACATACACGGTCGCGGCCGGGAACGACGGGCAGCGGGCGGGGAGTTACTCCCCCGCCGACGTCAGGGAGGCACTCACGGTCGGCGCGACCGGGCGGACGGACGCCAGGGCCGACTTCTCGAACTGGGGCCCGGCTCTCGACCTGTTCGCCCCGGGCGTCTCGATCACCTCGGCGTCATATGCCGACGACACCGGGCGGGCGACCTATTCGGGTACGTCGATGGCGGCGCCACACGTCGCGGGCGCGGCCGCCCTCTACTTGGCGGAACGACCGAAATCCCGTCCGGCCCAGGTCGCCAGGGCACTGACGAAACTGGCGACGCCCGGGAAAGTCTTCGACAAGAAGGACGGTTCACCGAACAAACTCCTGCGGATACCGCTTCCTTAGGAGCTCTGTGCCGTGCTCGGCCCCGTCCACCGGACGGGGCCGAGCATGTTCCCCGACCTGGCTGATCCTGGGTGCAGACATACGCGTGAGTAGTTAGCAAAGTGCCGGATTGCCTACCCGAATAGGGTGGGAAGGCTCCCCCGGTACACGACCCAGGTACACAGCACAGAACACAGCACAGATCACAGCAGCCAGACACAGCAAGCAGGACACCCTCCCCACATCCATCCGCCCACCCACGTTGACGCGGACAGGAGCGGTCATGCCCGCCACGCACCACTCGTCAGCACCACCGATATCCCCGACGAACACCGCCGTGCCACCGGCCGCCCCGGAGCCACCCACTCCGGCCCCGGCCCCGGCGCCCACCCCCACCTCGGCCCCGCCGCCTCCGCAGCCTCTCCCGGTCACCGAGGGCACCGCGGTCGGCCGTATCCCCGTCCTGGACGTCCGGCCCCTCGTCATGGGCGGGCGCCGTCCGGCGAAGGCGGTGGTCGGGGAGGCCTTCGAGGTCTCGGCCACCGTCTTCCGCGAGGGTCATGACGCCGTCGCCGCCAACGTCGTACTCCGCGACCCGAAGGGCCGGCCCGGCCGCTGGACGCCGATGCGTGAACTGGCCCCGGGCACCGACCGCTGGGGCGCCACCGTCGAGGCCGACGCGCCCGGTGAGTGGACGTACACCGTGGAGGCGTGGGGCGACCCGATCAGCACCTGGCGGCACCACGCGGGCATCAAGATCCCGGCCGGGATCGACACGGAGCTGGTGCTGGAGGAGGGCGCGCAGCTCTATGAGCGTGCCGCCGCCGGCGTACCGAAGAACAAGGGCAAGCGGGATGTGCTGCTGACCGCCGTCGAGGCCCTCCGGGACGTCGGACGCCCGGCACCGGCCCGGCTGTCGGCCGCGCTGACTCCGGCGGTGGACAAGGTGCTGCGCCGGTACCCGCTGCGTGAACCGCTCACGTCGAGTGAGCCGTTGGCGCTGGTGGTGGAGCGGGAGCGGGCCCTGTACGGGGCGTGGTACGAGTTCTTCCCCCGTTCCGAGGGCACCCCGGAGCAGCCGCACGGCACGTTCCGGACGGCGGCGCGGCGGTTGCCGGCGATCGCCGCGATGGGCTTCGACGTCCTCTATCTGCCCCCGATCCATCCGATCGGGCACACCTTCCGCAAGGGCCCCAACAACACCCTGTCCGCGTCGGCGCAGGACGTGGGGGTGCCGTGGGCGATCGGTTCCGAAGCGGGCGGCCACGACGCCGTCCACCCGGATCTGGGAACGCTGGAGGACTTCGACTTCTTCGTCGCCGAGGCCGCCCGGCACGGGCTCGAGGTGGCGCTGGACTTCGCGCTGCAGTGCTCACCGGACCACCCCTGGGTGCAGAAGTACCCGCAGTGGTTCCATCACCGCCCCGACGGGACGATCGCCTACGCGGAGAACCCGCCGAAGAAGTACCAGGACATCTACCCCATCGCCTTCGACGCCGACCTGCCCGGGCTGGTCGCGGAGACGGTGCGGGTGCTGCGGCACTGGATGGACCACGGGGTGCGGATCTTCCGCGTCGACAACCCGCACACCAAACCGGTCGTCTTCTGGGAACAGGTGATCGCGGACATCAACCACACCGACCCCGACGTCATCTTCCTGGCGGAGGCGTTCACCCGGCCGGCGATGATGCACACCCTGGCCCAGGTCGGCTTCCAGCAGTCGTACACCTACTTCACCTGGCGTACCAGCAAGAGCGAACTCACCGAGTACCTGACCGAGTTGTCCGGTGACACGGCCGCGTACATGCGCCCGAATCTCTTCGTCAACACGCCCGACATCCTGCACGCGTACCTTCAGGAGGGCGGACGCCCCGCCTTCGAGGTACGCGCCGTGCTCGCCGCGACACTCTCCCCGACCTGGGGCGTCTACAGCGGCTACGAACTGTGCGAGAACACCCCGCTGCGCGAGAGCAGCGAAGAATACCTGGACTCCGAGAAATACCAACTGCGTACCCGCGACTGGGAGTCCGCGGAGCGTGACGGACGTAGCATCGCGCCATTGATAGCCACGCTCAACGCGGTCCGGCGACGCAGTCCGGCCCTGCGGCAGTTGCGTGACCTCCACTTCCACCACGCGGACCAGGAGGCGGTGATCGTCTATTCGAAGCGCCGGGGATCGAACACGGTTCTGGTGGTCGCGAACCTCGATCCTCACCACACCCAGGAGGCGACGGTCTCGTTGGACATGCCGCAACTCGGCCTGGACTGGCACGAGCCCGCGTTGGTGCGCGACGAGCTCACCGGCGAGACCTACGAATGGGGCAGGACGAACTATGTGCGCCTGGAACCGGGTACTCGTCCCGCGCATGTTCTGACCGTCCTGCGACCGTCCACCCCGCAGATCGGAGGGTCACCCACCACATGATCGTCAACGAGCCTGTTCCGGACACCTTCGAGGACACTCCCGCCAAGGACCGGGACCCCGAGTGGTTCAAACGCGCCGTCTTCTACGAGGTCCTCGTCCGCTCCTTCCAGGACAGCAACGGCGACGGCATCGGCGACCTCAAAGGCCTCACCGCCAAACTCGACTACCTCCAATGGCTCGGCATCGACTGCCTCTGGCTCCCCCCCTTCTTCAAATCACCGTTGAGGGACGGCGGCTACGACGTCTCCGACTACACCGCCGTCCTCCCCGAATTCGGCGACCTCGCCGACTTCGTCGAATTCGTCGACGCAGCCCACCAACGCGGCATGCGCGTCATCATCGACTTCGTCATGAACCACACCAGCGACCAACACCCCTGGTTCCAGGAATCAAGAAACAACCCCCAAGGCCCCTACGGCGACTACTACGTCTGGGCCGACAAAGACGAACAATACCCAGAAGCCCGCATCATCTTCGTCGACACCGAAGCCTCCAACTGGACCTTCGACCCCGTCCGCAAACAGTACTACTGGCACCGCTTCTTCTCCCACCAACCCGACCTCAACTACGAAAACCCCGCAGTCCAGGAAGAAATCCTCTCCGCCCTCAAATTCTGGCTCGACCTCGGCATCGACGGCTTCCGCCTCGACGCCGTCCCCTACCTCTACCAAGCCGAAGGCACCAACTGCGAAAACCTCCCCGCCACCCACCAATTCCTCAAACACGTCCGCAAAGAAATCGACGACCACTACCCCGACACCGTCCTCCTCGCGGAAGCCAACCAGTGGCCCGAAGACGTCGTCGACTACTTCGGCGACTTCGCCAGCGGCGGCGACGAATGCCACATGGCATTCCACTTCCCCGTCATGCCCCGCATCTTCATGGCAGTCAGGCGCGAATCGCGCTACCCGGTCTCCGAAATCCTCGCCAAGACCCCCGCCATCCCCAACAACTGCCAATGGGGCATCTTCCTGCGCAACCACGACGAGCTCACCCTCGAAATGGTCACCGACGAAGAACGCGACTACATGTGGGCCGAATACGCCAAAGACCCCCGCATGCGCGCCAACATCGGCATCCGACGCCGTCTGGCCCCCCTCCTCGACAACGACCGCAACCAGATCGAACTCTTCACCGCCCTCCTGCTGTCCCTCCCCGGCTCGCCGATCCTCTACTACGGCGACGAGATCGGCATGGGCGACAACATCTGGCTCGGCGACCGCGACGCCGTCCGCACCCCCATGCAATGGACCCCCGACCGCAACGCCGGCTTCTCCTCCTGCGACCCCGGACGCCTCGTCCTGCCCACGATCATGGACCCCGTCTACGGCTACCAGGTCACCAACGTCGAAGCCTCCATGTCCTCCCCCTCCTCGCTCCTGCACTGGACCCGCCGCATGATCGAGATCCGCAAACAGAACCCCGCCTTCGGCCTCGGCTCCTACACCGAACTCCCCTCCTCCAACCCCGCCGTCATCGCCTTCCTACGCGAATACAAAGACGATCTCGTCCTGTGCGTCCACAACTTCTCCCGCTTCGCCCAGCCCACCGAACTCGACCTGCAAACCTTCAACGGCACACACCCCGTCGAACTCATCGGCGGAGTCCGCTTCCCCGCCATCGGCGAACTCCCCTACCTCCTCACCCTCGCAGGCCACGGCTTCTACTGGTTCAGGCTGCGCAAGGACGCGAAGGACATCAAGGACGCCAAGGACGCCAAGGACGCCAAGGACGCCGGGTAGAACGCCGGACAGAAGGCAGTCGTACCTGTACACGTACAAGGTCGTACGTGCCGAACCCCGGCGGGCCGGTTTCTCCCGTCCCGCCCGGGGCACGCATCAGTCACACTCCGCCCCCTCGGGGAAAGGACGCGACGCCATGTCGGAAGCCGCCACCCGCTCCGCCACGACAAGTCCGGACCTCCTCGCGTCCCTTGAACCACTGCTGCGCGAATGGCTGCCGAGACAGCGCTGGTTCGCCGGCAAGGGACGCCCGGTCACCGACTTCTCCCTGGTGGCGGCCACCGAACTGCTGCCCGTCACCGCGCAGTCGGGCCTGTACCACCTCCTCGTACGCGCCCATCAGCCCGCGCTCCAGGGCCCCGGCGACTGCTACCAGCTCCTCATAGGCGCGCGCGAGGCGCTGCCGCCCCGGCTTGCGCCCGCGCTCATCGGACACGTGGACCGGGGCCCTCTGACCGGACGGACGGTGTACGACGCCCTGTACGACGCCCGGCCCGCCGAAGTACTCCTGGAGGCGATGCGCACCCGGGCGCGGATCGGCGCCCTGCGCTTCGACCGGGACGGTGACGACAAGACCGGCGCCGGTGACGACGGCGAGAGCGACATACCGGCGGGGCTGGCGGCCCGGATGGTGACCGCGGAGCAGTCCAACTCGTCGATCGTCTACGGCGACACGTTCATCCTGAAGCTGCTCCGCAGGGTCTCACCGGGTGTCAACCCCGACCTGGAACTGCCCCTGGCGCTGGCCCGCGAGGGCTGCCCCCGGGTCCCTGCCCCGGTCGCGTGGATCTGCGCCGACGCGGCCGGGACGACCGACTCCGGCTCCGACGCGGAGGTGAGCGCCGAGGACCGTTACGTACTCGGCGTCCTCCAGCCCTTCGTGCGGGGTGCCGCCGACGGCTGGGAGCTGGCGTTGCGCGAGCTGGCCAAGGGGGAGGACTTCAGCGCGGAAGCGCGGGCGCTCGGGCGGGCCACCGCCGAGGTGCACCTGGCTCTCGCCCGCACGCTGCCCACGGTGACCATGGGCCACGCGCAGTTGAGCCCGCTGGTCGACGGCATGATCGAACGCCTGGACGCGGCGGTTCAGGCGGTACCCGCACTCCACCCGTACGCGCCCGGCCTGCGCTCGGCCTACGAGGCGCTGGCCGACCTCGCCGCCGAGGGGCAGACCTGGACGGCGCAGCGTATCCACGGCGATCTGCACCTCGGACAATGCCTGCGTTCGCCGTCCGGGGAGTGGTCGCTGATCGACTTCGAGGGCGAGCCGTCCAAGCCCCTCGCGGAACGGCGGCTGCCGCAACCGGCGGTACGGGACGTCGCGGGCATGCTCCGCTCGTTCGACTACGCGGCCCACTCGCTCCACCCCCGGCTGCCCGACTGGGCGGCGGTGTGCCGGGCCGCGTACTGCGCCGGGTACGCGGAGACCGCCGGCCGGGACCCGCGTACCGATCCCGTACTGCTGCGGGCGTACGAGACGGACAAAGCGGTGTACGAGGTGGTGTACGAGGCACGGCACCGCCCGGACTGGCTTCCGGTACCGATGTCGGCGATACACCGCCTGGCCGCACCCGACTGACCCCCGCGTCACACCCGCCCGCGTCACCTCTCTCGCCCTGCCTCACCTCCGAAAGGCCCCAGCCCGTGACCCCGCACTCCCCGTCCAGCGGCTCGAAGAACCCGAAGAAGAAGACGTCCGCGAAGAAGGACCCCGGGAAGAAAGCGGCGAAGCAGGCAGCCAAAGAGGCCGCGAGGGAGGCGGCGAAGGAGCCGGTGAAGGAGTTGGAGAGTACGCCGGAGCCCGTGACGGCGACTGAACCGGTGACGGAACCGGGCCCGGTGGCGGAGCCGTCCACCTCTCAACCGGCCGAGGTCGCTCCGGCCGAGTTCGTACCTGTCGAGGTCACTCCGGTCGAGGTCACTCCGAAGAAGACCGCGCTGCTCCCCTCCCCCGCGCTGGACGCCGTCGACCGCGAGCGGCTGCTCGCCGGCACGCACCACGACCCGCACTCCGTCCTGGGCGCGCATCCGCTGCCCGGCGGGGTCGCTTTTCGGGTGCTGCGGCCCTACGCCGAGTCGGTGACCGTCGTGGCGGGGGATCTGCGGGCCGACCTGCACGCCGACGGGGACGGTTTCTTCTCGGGCGCGCTGCCCCTGCGGGGGGTCCCGGAGTACCGGCTCGTCATCGCGTACGAGGAGCAGGTGCAGGAGACCGAGGACGCGTACCGGCTGCTGCCCGCGCTCGGTGACCTGGACCTGCATCTGATCGGCGAGGGCCGGCACGAGGAGCTGTGGCGGGCGCTGGGCTCGGAGCCGATGACCCACCAGGGCGTCACCGGCACCCGTTTCGCCGTCTGGGCGCCGAACGCGCGCGGGGTGCGGGTGATCGGAGGCTTCAACTTCTGGGACGGTACGGCGTATCCGATGCGCTCCCTCGGTGGCACCGGGGTGTGGGAGCTATTTGTGCCGGGCGTCGGCGAGGGCGAGCTGTACAAGTTCGAGATCACGCGCGCGGACGGCTCGAAGACGCAGCGCGCGGACCCGATGGCCCGCCGGACCGAGGTCCCGCCCAACACGTCGTCCATCGTGCACAGTTCACACCACGAGTGGGATGACGCGGAGTGGCTGGCACGCCGGTCCGGGGCCCCCGCGCACGAGGCCCCGATGTCGATCTACGAGCTCCATCTGGCGTCCTGGCGTCCTGGCCTGACCTACCGTCAGCTGGCGGAGCAACTCCCCGCCTACGTACGGGACCTGGGCTTCACGCACGTGGAGCTGATGCCGGTGGCGGAGCATCCCTTCGGCGGCTCGTGGGGCTACCAGGTCACCGGTTTCTACGCCCCCACGGCCCGGCTGGGCACCCCGGACGACTTCAAGTACCTGGTGGACGCCCTCCATCGCGCCGGTATCGGCGTGCTGATGGACTGGGTGCCGGCGCACTTCCCGCGCGACGACTGGGCGTTGGCCGAGTTCGACGGGCGCCCGCTGTACGAGCACGAGGACCCGCTGCGTGCCGCCCACCCCGACTGGGGCACCCTCGAGTTCGACTTCGGCCGGCGCGAGGTCCGCAACTTCCTTGTGGCGAACGCCGTCTACTGGTGCCAGGAGTTCCACATAGACGGCCTGCGGGTCGACGCGGTCGCCTCGATGCTGTACCTCGACTACTCGCGCGAGGCCGGCCAGTGGACGCCGAACGAGCACGGCGGCCGGGAGAACCTGGACGCGGTCGCCTTCCTCCAGGAGATGAACGCGACGGTGTACCGGAGAGTCCCCGGCGTCGTGACGATCGCCGAGGAGTCGACGGCGTGGGACGGCGTCACCCGGGCCACGCACCACACGGGCCCCGGCGGCTTCGGCGGCCTGGGCTTCGGCCTGAAGTGGAACATGGGCTGGATGCACGACTCGCTCGGCTACGTCCAGCACGACCCGGTGCACCGTAAGCACCACCACCACGAGATGACGTTCTCCATGGTGTACGCGTACAGCGAGAACTACGTCCTGCCCATCTCGCACGACGAAGTGGTCCACGGCAAGGGTTCGCTGGTGTCGAAGATGCCGGGCGACTGGTGGCAGCAGCGGGCGACCGAACGGGCGTACCTGGCCTTCATGTGGTCCCACCCCGGCAAGCAACTCCTGTTCATGGGCCAGGAGTTCGCGCAGGGCGCGGAGTGGTCGGAGGCCCATGGCCCCGACTGGTGGCTGCTCGACCCCGCGTACGGCGCTGAGGCGGATCACAGGGGCGTACGGGACCTGGTCCGCGACCTGAACACGGTGTACCGGGACACCCCGGCCCTCTGGCAGCTGGACACGCGGCCGTCGGGCTTCGAGTGGCTGGTCGGCGACGCGGCGGAGGACAACGTCTTCGCCTTCGTCCGCTACGACGCGGAGGGCACTCCGCTCCTGTCGATCAGCAACTTCTCCCCCGTCGTCCGCGACGACTACCGCATCGGCGTCCCGGACACGGTCCAGGCCTGGCACGAGACCCTCAACACGGACGCGTCCCGTTACGGTGGCGCCGACATCCACAACCCTGACCCGCTCAAGCCCGACCCCCAGCCCTGGCACGGCCGCGCGGCCAGCATCCGCGTAACCCTGCCCCCGCTGGCGACGGTGTGGCTGCGCCCGGCGTAGCCACGTACGGCGTCGGGGAGGACGACATTCAGGAGGTCAGGACCGCGTCACCGAGGCCGCCCGTCGTCGCGGAGCGGTTCGGATCGCCCGACTTCACCAGAGCACAGGTGATCCTGATCTGGTCCTGGCCGCTGATGTCGACGGAGAGGTCGGCGGTGTCGCTGGAGCGGAACTGCACCGCGTCGGCGATCTGCCGCCCCGAGGAGTCGAACACCTTGATCGCCGCCACGGAGCCGATCGCGTTCCTCGCATCGGAGGGGATGCCGAGAGTGGCCTTGAGACGCTTGTAGCTGCTCACGTCGTACGTGACGCTGTCGTTGCTCGAGCTGTCGCAGCCGAGCCTGACGCTCTTGGGGTAGTTGACGCCGAGCATCAGCACAGGGCTGGGGCCGTAGTCGCCCGTGTACGTGACTGAGCTGAGGTCGGAGAGGAAGCTCTGCGCCGGGCGCGCCGACGAACTGTCCGCGGGCTCGGGATTCTCCCCGTCCAGCGAACCACTCCCGCCCTCGCCCTGACCCTCAAGCGTCGTCGGCGTCGCGCTCGCCTCCGGGGTCGCCGTGACCGTCTCCGTGGCCCGCACGGTCACCGTCGCGGTCGGCTGCGGGGAGTCGGCCTGGTAGTTCTTCTCACTCACCCGCCCCGTGAAGTAGCCGGTGGCGATGGTCAGAACACTCACCACGAGCAGCTCCACCCAACGGGGCCCGATCTGCCAGCGGGAACGGGCCGGCTGCCGCTTTTCGAGGTTCATGTGGTCTCCCCTGTTCGTCCGGCCGGGTGGGGACAGCGCGGTGGAGAGCGTTCACCGGCTCCACCCCACGAAGCCCGCTCGTCATCCGCAGCCACACGCGAGCCGAGGTGCCTCACCCTAGGACGGGCAGGAGCGAGCCGGGTCGCGTTCACCAGGCCTTCCGCCGTCAGTGGGAGCGCGCAACACTCCGGGGGGCGCGCGAATATCCCGCACGCCCCCCGGAGTGATCGTCGAGCCGGCCCAACGGTGGTCGGCCGGTCGCTCCTCGGTCAGGGCGTGGGGTCGGCGGCCGTCCGGTCCAGTTCCCGCATGGCCTGCACGAAGTCCTCCCGGTCCGAGGTCTGGAACCGGCGGAAGAACCAGTCGGGCACCCTGACCTGCCCGAGCCTGGTCTGGAGCAGCACATCCTGGCCCTGCCGGGCGAGTTGGAGCAGCCCGGGGACGTCCGCGGAGGGCCGTCCGCGCGAGACGTGCTCGCGCATCGCGGCCAGGAGCACCGACTGCGCGTGCTCTCGGGCCGCTGCCGTGTCCCGCTGCGCCGCGACGGTGTCCAGGCCGAGCAACAGCAGTCCCAGCGAGGGGACGAACCAGTGGAGCAGCAGGTCGGACACGGTCATCGACCGCGCCAGACCTGTCCCGACGCCCGCCATGGTCCAGAGCGCCAGCGCGCACGAGACGGTCGTGGCGTACCGGCGGCGCACCCGGGCGCCCCAACCGAGCGTCTGCAGCTGGCAGGCGAAGACGTCCAGCGGGCGGCTGAGCGCGGTGGCCTCGAAGAAGTAGTCGTGCAGCCGTGACTCCGGCCCCGTGTACCGACGGGCCACCCGGCCCACCTCCTCGGCCGGGGGCGCGGTGCCGCCGGCGAGGACGGTGTTCCACGGGAGTCCGAGCAGCTGGACGTCGAACTTCTCCTGCACCAGAGCCGCGCGCCGCATCTCCCCGCGCCCCCACAGCCGGGCCCCCGCCGCGTACGCGAGCGCCCACAGCAGGCCGAGCAGGGTGCCCGGTGTCTTGAGCACGGGCGCGAACACGCCCGCCACCCCCAAGGCTGCGAGGAGCACGGAGAGCGAGACGTGCGCGGAGGCGAGGCGTTTGGCCCGGCGGTGCGAAACGGAGGCCGCTTTCAGGAGTATCAGCAGGTCGGGATCGTTCTGCCGCTCGAAAATAGGCGTGTTCGGTACCGCCACGGTTCCCCCCGATCCGCTGACGCGCCGCCGTGTGGGCGCGGCCAGTGTGCGCGGCGGCCGGCCCGACGGCATATCGGCCGGGTACCGACCGCGTGAGCAGTCATGCCCAGCCGTCGCGGAGGACATGCGCGGGACCGGACGACCGGGTCACAGGTCCCAAACCTCCAGCCGCCCCTCTGTGCCGAGCGTCGCGAGCATCGTGCCGTCCCGGTCGATGGCGACGTCCGTGTAGGTACCGGACTGCCGCAACTGGGTGCCGCCGTCGACGGTCGGGATGGACAGTCGCCCCCGCCGGAGCCAGAAAAGCGTGCCCGTCTCGGTGCAGACCAGGCGCATCCACTTCGCGCCGAGCGCTTCGTGGGCCTCCCGGTCGGTGAGCTTGCGGCGGTACACCTCCCGCCCGTCGTCGGTGCTCCACACGACGACCTCCTCGAAGGTGACGCACCCGACGTGGCTGCCCGAGGGGGAGACCGCGAGCTGCAGACCCGGATCGGGGGTCATCTTCTGCATGAACTTGTTCCTGAGGTGCGGAATGCTGTTGGCCACAGCGCATTTGAGCAGCGATCGGTCCCGCCGGTGGATGTGCACCTCCCGCGCACGGGCCATTGCGACGACCGAGGCGTCGATACTGACCGCACTCGCCGCCAACGAGGGCGGGCAGGGCAGAGCCTCGATCGGCGCCCCGTTCCCGAACGCGCGGACGGTCAGGTACTCCGTGTCGTGGGTGGCGAACACGTCCCCGCCGCTGGTGACCAGGAAGTGGTCGCCGTTGCGCAGGGGGACCGGTGGAGGCCGCAACGCGCCGCCCCGCTGCGGAAAGTGCACGATCTCCAGTTCCTTCGGGCGGGCCACCACCACGCTGTGCGTCAGGGAGGCCACCAGCGACTGATGGCCCAGCCGCTGCCGCGGTGAGCGTCCGCCGGTCCCGGGGAGCGGGTCCCCGGAGACGCTCCAGCGCCGGACGCCACCCTCGCTGTCGACGGCCACGACGGTGCGGTCGGGGCCGAACCCGACGACCGAGCGGTCGTCCGGTACCCCTGTCTCCGTCTGCCACCGCCGCTGCCTGGGCCCCTGATCCGGCACGAAGCCCGGTGCACGGCCACTCGTGGCCGAGCCCGCGTGCCCGAAGCCGCGCACGGTGAAGGAATCCCGGCCCGGCTCCAGGGCCGGTGGCCAGGCCTCAGTGTCGTTCTCCCGGGTCCGGGCCAGCACTTCGCCGCCCGCGTGGGCCGCGAGCCGCGCGAACCACGTGCGGCCGGCTTCGCTGATCTTGGTGTACGTCGTGAACCGCAGGGCCGCCGCCGTCAGCGAGAGCAGGAACTGCAGCTCCCAAGGGTCCCCCCAGCCGACCATTGCCTCGTGGGCGGGGTCCCGCACAGCCGTCACCCGGGCCGCTGCGCCCGGAACGATGTCGGCGCGATGGTCGGCATCCGGGTCGACGACGAACCGGAGGAGCGCGTGCCGCTGGTCGGGCGGCAGTTCCTGCGGGTGGTTCACGTGGGGCAACAGAACGGACAGCAGCAGGGTGGCCACATCGCGACCGAGATCCGCGCTCCTGCTGAAGGTGCACAGGTCGATGAGGCGGTACGCGTGCGGCTGCACCACCTTCTCCAGCCTCGGCACGAGGACGTTGTCGAGGTGCAGGTCTCCGTGGCCGAGCCCCCGCAGGACCGGCACCGTCGGGTCCGCGAGTGCCGGGTGCCCACCCTTGACCAGCAGATACGGATTGGGCAGCCGCATGCCGTCGCTGTAGACCCAGGGGGGCGAGGGGTCGAGGACGCCCAGGTCCCGGCCGAACGCCTGGAGGGAACCGCCACCCGTCCACACGTCGTTGAGTTCGCGGCGGAGGAACTCCGACACCGTGACCTGCACGGGGACGGCGTTCTTCAGAGCCGCTTCGTTCCACTCGGCCAGCAGTCCCCGGACGACCGCCTCGACGACCTGGTTCTGCTCATGCCGGGGAAGGGATCCCGCCGGGGTGACGTCGCGCAGACTGCCCCCGGCGACCTCCTGGAACATCACGGTCCTGCCGCTGGGAAGGCCGATCGGCGGATACGGCTGGCCGACCAGGTGCAGCTTGGAGAACTCCGGCACGGCCTCCAGCGCGTCCGCATGGACGGATGCCTCTCCGCCGGATGCTCCGGCCGGAATCACCTTGACGACGAGTTGCCGGGGCGGGGGCGCGGCGAGGATCGTCTGGAGCACCGCGCCCGTGTAACTGCTGCCGGGCGAGGTCCACAACGGCCGCTTCAGGCAAAGCTCGGACCAGCCGTACTCCTCACCCTGGCGCAGGAGTTCATCGACGACCTCCTGCCCACAGGTGTTCCGGATCCACGTGATGTCCTCGGAGGGGATACGCAGCACGAGAAGCCCTTCGGCAGCAGGGTTCAAAGGATTTGGACAGCGTCACACACCCCCAGCCTCACCTCCCCCCGAACATCAGCCTCCGCAACGCCCCCAACAGCCCCTTCACCTGCCCGTCCCCGCCGGACCCCGCCACCGCCACCACGCCGCCCGCCTCCCCGCGCCGGCCCCCGGCATCCGCACCGACTCCCCGCTCCGCCCAAGCCTCGTTCCCGCTCCCACCCACGTTTCTGTTCAACTCGTACCGGACCGGCAACAGCCGCAGCCCCCGCACCACCGGCCCCGACCGCCACGGCAACTGGTCGGCCGGCAACGTGAGTTCCGCTTTGCGGAGGTGGTCGAAGATGCGGCCCACGGCCGTACTCACGATCATTCCGCCCAACTCCCGTGCTGCGCTGGGACATTGGTGCGGCCCGGCTCCCCACCCCAGGTGCGCCCGCGTGCTCACGGCCGACCCGACCAGATGGGACGCCCCGATCGCCATCAGGTCCCCGTGCGCCGCCGCGGCCGACGGCGAGACGATGTCGCCGGCCCGGATCCAGAAGTTCCCCAGCGCCACATCCCGCGCAGCGAACCGGAAGCACATGTTGGCGACCGGCGGATTCACCAGCGCCGCCCGGTTCACGGTCTCCCCGACCTGGCCGGCCGACAGACTGCGCCGTACCGTCGCGTTCCCGCGCAGCACCTCGAGGAGCGTGTTGAGCACCATGTTCCCGGTGATGTCGTTCAGGTACACGGCGTTCATGAACAGCTCGCGCCCCAACTGCTCGTCCGACAGCTCCGGGTCGGCCAGCAGCATGTACGACGTCAGGTCGTCCCCGGGCCGCGCCCGCCGGTGCGCCGCCAGCCGTGTCATCGCGGCCAGCGCCCGTCCCGTGGCCGGCCCGGCGTCGGGTCCACCGTCCAGCATCCGCCACAGGTCCATGACCAGCTCGTCCCCGAGCTCCACCGGGCACCCGAACAGCTTGGTGGTGACCATCAGCAGCAACGGCCGCGTGTACTGGGCCCCCAGGTCGGCGAACCCCGACGTGCCCGACTCGGCCGCCAGCAAGGCGATCAGCTCGTCGGCGTACCGCGCGACCGTCGCCCGCAGCTCCCAGCCCTGCGGGGTGTGCCCGTCCTGGAACGGCCGCAGCGCCGTGTGATGCGTGTGCCGGGCGGCGAGGTGCTCCTCGTCGTCCATGAACATCGTCTGCCGCACCTCGTAGCCCGCGAGCAGCGGCCAGTCCGGTGGCAGCCGGCCCTGCGCACGGGCCCGCCAGTACCGCACGTCCCGCCGCCACACACTCTCGTTCCGCAGTACCTCCAGCACCTCGCGGTAGTCGAGAACCAGCCACACCGGTACGCCCATCAGCCCCACCGGCGCCACGGGTCCGTAGGTCCGCCGCAGTCGCGCGTAGACCCCGCCCGGGTCGGCGTCGAACTCCGACGTCAACAGCGGTTCCACGGGCAACGACTCGAGTGCCGGGCTGTCGACCGGCGCGGTCGCGAACGGATGGGCTTCCATACGCACACGCATACCGCACCGACCGTGCACCTGCGGTGACCATGGCGCGAACTGTTACGTCTTGGTGACCCTGGGTGCACGCGATCCGCCGGTGCTCACGGACCGTCCTCAGACCCCCGCGGAGTCGGCGGTCACGGCCAACGCCACCGGCAACTCCCCCCGGTGCAGCACACCGACGCGCTGCGTGGCCCGGGTCAGCGCCACGTACAGGTCACTCGTACCGAAGGCCCCGGGTTCGACCACCAGCACGGAGTCGAATTCCAGCCCCTTGGCCTGCCGGGGGTCGAGCAGCACGACGGCCCGCGTGAGATCGGGCTCCGCCCCCGCCTCCACGTCGTCCAGCCGCGCCGCCAACTCCCCGTGCAGTTCACGCGGCGCGATGACGGCGAGCCGCCCCTCGACGGGCGCCAGTTCGCGGGCCGCCTTCGCGACGGCTCCCGCGAGATCGCCATCCTCCACGGCACGCACCCACGGTCGAACTCCGGTCGACCGTACGGATTTCGGCGGCTCGAAGTCCGACCGCTCCGCCCTCACCACGGCTGCCGCGAGGTCCATGATCTCGGCCGGGGTGCGGTAGTTGACGCCCAGCCGGGCATGCTCCCAGCGGTCGTGGACGTACGGCGCGAGGATGTCCGCCCAGGCGCCGACCCCACCCGGCTCGGCGGTCTGCGCGGGGTCGCCGACCAGTGTCATCGACCGGGTCGGGCTGCGCCGCATGAGGAGCCGCCACGCCATCGGCGACAACTCCTGCGCCTCGTCGACGATGATGTGGCCGAACGCCCAGGTCCGGTCGGCCGCCGCCCGCTCGGCGGCGCTGCGCGGGTCGTCCTCCTCGTGCCGCTCGGCGAACCGCTCCGCGTCGATGATGTCGTGCGCGGACAGCACCTCGGACTCCTCCACGTCCAGGTCCTCGAACTCATACGTACGGGAGGCGTACGACACGTCCAACACGCCTTGTGCGTAAGCGACCTGGCTGTTGCGCTCGCGCTCGGCCCGCGCCCGGGCGACCCGGTCGTCCTCGCCGAGCAGCTCCGCCGCCTCGTCGAGCAGCGGTACGTCGGCTGTCGTCCAGTCGCGGCTCACGGGCCGCCTGATGGCATCCGCGTCGGCCTCCGACACGTACCCCTCGGGCGCGGCGAGGAAGTCCGCGACCAGGCGCCGCGGGCCGATGCGGGGCCACAACTGCTCGATGGCGGACCAGACTTCGCGGTTCTCGGCCAGGTCGTCGCGGATCTGGGTGATGTCGCTGGGGTCGAGGAGGTTGCTGCCGTCGTAGGGGTCGGTGCCGATGCGCTCGGCCACCATCTCGGTCAGGGTGTTGAGGATGTGCCCCTCGAAGTGCTCACGGGCGACGTTGTGCGGCAGTTTCGCCTCGCGCGTCCGCTCCCGCGCCACGCTCACCAGCCCGGCGTCGAGCATGAGGACGTCCCGGTCGTGCTCGATGGTGATGACGGGGTCGGGCAGTCCCTGCCGGTCCCGTACGACGGCTGCCAGCACGTCGGCCATCTCCGCCCGCCCCTTGACGGCAGCGGCCCGCGCCGTGTCGGCGGCGGTGGCCTTCACGCCCGGGAACAGCTCGCCGACGGTCGCCAGGAGCACCCCGGTCTCACCGAGCGAGGGCAGCACCTCACCGATGTAGCCGAGGAAGGCGGGGTTGGGGCCGACGATCAACACGGCCCGCTTGGCGAGGAGTTCGCGGTGTTCGTAGAGGAGGTAGGCGGCCCGGTGGAGCGCGACGGCGGTCTTGCCGGTGCCGGGTCCGCCCTCCACCACCAGGACGCCTCGATGCGGGGCACGGATGATCTCGTCCTGCTCCGCCTGGATGGTCTGGACGATGTCGTTCATCCGGCCGGTGCGGGCGGAGTCGAGCGCGGCGAGCAGTACGGCGTCGCCGGAGGGGTCCTCGTAGCCGGTCCGCGTCTCGTCCCCGAGGTCGAGGATCTCGTCGTGCAGTCCGGTGACGTGCCGCCCGTCCGTGCTGATGTGCCGACGCCGGCGAAGGCCCATCGTGGTGTGCCCGGTGGCGAGATAGAAGGGCCGGGAGACCTCGGCCCGCCAGTCGATGAGCATCGGGGTGCGCTCGGCGTCGTCGGCGCGCAGTCCGATACGGCCGATGTGGTGGGTGACCCCGGAGGTGAGATCGATCCGCCCGAAGCACAGCGACCCGTCGACGGCGTTCAGCGCGGCGAGCAGCCCCGACCGTTCGGCGACGAGCACATCCCGTTCGAGCCGCGCCTGCATCGGCGTGCTGCCCTGCGCGAGCGCGTCCGTGACGGAGTGCTCGGTGTCGCCGCGCAGGGCGTCGACGCGGGCGTAGAGCCCGTCGACGAATTCCTGCTCACTCCGCAATTCATCGTGAGTTGATTCCGTGTTTGCGCCCCTGTTTGACAATTCCGCTCCCGCTCGGATATACTCTGCTCATCGACTTCTCGCGACCCGACTTCCATAAAGTCGCGAACCATTGAATATACGCAAAGAAATCCCCCGAGCGCAATCGCTCGGGGGATTTCTTTTGCCGGTTCACGGCTCGGCGCGCGTCAGAGTACGTCGGACAGCTCCTCCAGCAGTCGCCTTTTGGGCCGGGCTCCCACCATCGACCGCAGCGGCTCCCCGCCCCGGAACACCATGAACGTCGGCATGGACAGAACCCGGTACGCGTTCGTCGTCAGGGGGTTCATGTCCACGTTCAGCTGCACCACCTTCAGCCGGTCGGACTCCTCCGCCGCGAGGGCGCTCAGTACGGGAGCCATCTGTCGGCACGGCGGGCACCAGTCCGCCGTGAACTCCACCAGGACCGGCAGCTCGGCCCCGATCACCTCCGCCTCGAAGTCCGCGTCCGTCACCTCGGCCACACCCGCTGCCCTGATCATCGCGTCCGTCCTCCCCACTCGCATTCCGGTTCCGGACCGCCCGGAACCGTCGCCTCGGCCGCCAACGCGTCGCGCGCCCGCTCGGCCCGCGTCAGCTGCTCGCCGACCTTCGTCCGAACCGACTGCAACTCCCCGATCAGCGCGTCGAGTTCGTCCAGCTTGCGGCGGTAGACGGCGAGTGACGCGGGACAGGAGTCACCCTCCGGGTGGCCCGCCCGCAGACAGTCCACGAAGGGCCGCGTCTCCTCCAGGTCGAACCCGAAGTCCTGGAGCGTCCGGATCTGCCTGAGCAGTTTCAGGTCGTCCTCGTCGTAGGCGCGGTAGCCGTTGTCCATGCGCCGCGCGGGCAGCAGCCCACGCGACTCGTAGTACCGCAGGGTCCGTGTGGTGGTCCCGGCCCGCGCCGCCAGCTCGCCGATTCGCATGCCGATTCGCATGGGTACGAACGTAGTCCTTGACGCCGACGTCAAGGCAAGCGCGGGCCGGATCGGGTCGGGTCGGTGACCTCAGGCCGGGTCGGACCGGTCCGGTGACAGCGCCTTTCTGCCACCGGGGAGGACGACTCATACGCCAGAACAATTATGATCACAAGGTCCGCAACGGGGAGGAACATCATGCGCGACGTATTGGTCATCGGCGGCAACCGCTATTTCGGAAAGCGGCTCATCGACCGGCTGACTGCCGCAGGCGACCGGGTGACCGTTCTCAACCGGGGCTCCGCGCCCCCACCCGCCGACGTAATTCACCTCGTCGCCGACCGCGACGACGAGGCCGCTCTCAATTCCGCTCTCGGCGACCGTACCTTCGACGTCGTCGTCGACCAGGTCTGCTATACACCCCGCCAGGCGGCGATCGCCCGGCGCGTCTTCGGCGGCGGCCGTACCCGCCGCTATGTGATGACGTCCACGGTCGAGGTGTACGAGTACGAGGACTCCCTCGTCTACGAGGACACCGTCGTCCCCGTGCGCGAGGACGCCGTCGATCCGCTCACCGTCCCTGTCCGTCTCGAACTCCCCTGGCACAAGCCGGAGTTCCGCGAGACGCACTACGGCGAGGGCAAGCGCCAGGCCGAGGCGGTCTTCGCGGCGGACGACGCCACCGGCGATTCCGACGACGCGAGCGACTCCGCCTCCACGCCGACCGACGGTACGAGGTTCCCGTACACCGCCGTGCGCGTGGCCCATGTCCTGGGCGGGGCCGACGACTTCACCGGCCGGCTCGACCACTACGCCCAGCGCATCCGTACCGGCGAACCGATAGCCGTACCGACCGAGAACCGGCCCGCGACCTACATCCATGTCGAGGAGATCGCCGACTTCCTGTTCTGGGCGGTGGGCGAGGAGTTCACCGGGCCGGTCAACGCCGCGTCCCACGGCCTGCTGACCACCGAGGAGTTGTGCGCGGTCGTGGCCCGGCACATCCCGCACGGCAGAACCGTTTTCCAGAACGTCGACGTCGGCAAGGTCTCGCCGTTCTCCTTCGCGCGCTCGTACGGCATGGACAACTCCCGTGCCACCGAACTCGGGTTCACCTTCGGTCACGTACAGGAGTGGCTGCCCCGAGCCGTCGCCGAGACCCTGGGCCCGGACACCGGCCCGGAAACGGAGCTGGGCAGGTGACGTGCGGTTCGGCGCGTAATTGGCGTGCCCGGAAAGGGGGTTTCGCCCTACCGTGATCCCATGACGACCACCGAGCAGCCGCCGCAACCGCCGCAGCCCGTGAATCGCCCGGAGCCCGAAGACCCCCCGGCGACCGAGGGGCTCCCCAAGGCCGAGTTCGCGTTCCCCGGTCCGCTGCGTGACCAGCTCGTCGCCGCGATCCTCGACGGTTCGAAGACGTCCACGACCGGGCTCGTGATCGACTACGAACACGAGGGTGACGCTCTGCCGGAGGTCGGCGGCCGTTCGGTGGTCGTCGACTCCGAGGACCGGCCGGTCGGGATCATCGAGATCACGGGCGTACGGGTCGTTCCGCTGGCCGCGGTGGATCTCGCCCACGCGCTCGACGAGGGCGAGGGGTACACCGATGTGGCCGCCTGGCGGGCAGGTCACGAACGGTTCTGGCACAGCGCGGAGATGCGGGCGGCACTGGACGACCCCGGGTTCACCGTGACCGACGCGACCCTGACGGTCCTGGAACGCTTCCGCCTGGTGACCGACCTGAGGCCGTAGTGGCCGTCCCGCTCCCCCCGCTGAGGGAGATCACCGACCTGTACGGGTGAACTCGGCCGCCTCGGCGATCTCCTCGGCCTCCTCGACCTCCTCGACCTCCTCGACCTCGACCGGCCGCGCGGGTACGTCCGCCGCCGGCTCCGTGTCCTCCGTACGACCGCTGCCGTGCCCCTTGCCCGGCAGCAGGACGGCGACCAGTACCGTCCCCACGCCCAGGATCACCGCGCCGATCAGGCTGGTGTGGGCCACCGCGTCCGAGAAGGACGAGCCGACCGCGTCCGTCATCTGGCGTGCCCCCTGGGCGAGTTGGCCGGCCTGTGCCTTCAACTCGGCCGCCTGTTCCGGCTTCCCCGCGCTCGCCGCCTGCGACGCCTGTGCGGCGAGCTGCTGAGCCCGTTCGCCGATCGCCTGGGCCACCTGGTAGCCCGCGCCGACCGAATCCTGGGCCTGGTTCAGGGCGCCCGCCGGCAGCTTGCTCCCGTTCGTCGCGTCGGTGAGGTGGGAGGCGTACGACGTGGAGAGGAGGGAGCCGAGGATCGCGATGCCGAGCGAGCCGCCCAGCTCCAGCGAGGTGTCGTTCACCGCGCCGCCGACGCCCAGTTCGGCCTCGGGGAACGCCCCCATGATCGCGTCCGTGCACGGGGAGAGGGCGAGGCCGATCGCGAGGCCGAGGATGACGAGAGGGGTGACGAAGGTCCCGTACGACGAACCCGAGTCCACCTGCGAGAGCAGTGCGAGGGCCGCCGTACCGCCGACCATGCCCGCCGTGACCGTGATCCTCATGCCGACGCGCGGGGTGAAGTAGCCGGTGAGGGCCGAGCCGACGAAGACCGCGCCCGCCAGCGGCAGCATGCGCAGACCGGTGTCCAGGGCGTCGTAGCCGAGCACGAACTGGAGGTGCTGGGTGAGGTAGTAGAACGCGCCGAAGACCGCCAGGAAGAACAGGGCGACCGCGAGGTTCGAGCCCGCGAACCGGCGCTGCGTGAAGCGTCGTACGTCGAGGACCGGGCGCGGATGGCGCAGCTCCCACACGACGAAGAGGGCCAGGCCCAGGCCTGCCGCGACGGCCGCCGTGATCGCCTTGACGCCCCAGCCGAAGTGCGGTCCCTCGATGATCATGTAGACGAGCGCGCCGATCCACACGACCGACAGCAGGCCGCCGACGTAGTCGATCCGGTCGTGGTGGCCCGCCCTGGACGGCGGTACGAGGACGAGGGCGCCGACGATCGCGAGTGCGGCGATCGGCACGTTGATCAGGAACGTCGAGGACCAGCCGTGGTTCTCCAGCAGCGCGCCCGCGACCAGCGGACCGGCCGCGATGGCGAGGCCGGCGGTGGCCGTCCACAGGGTGATCGCCTTGGCTCGTTCGGCGCGCGGGAAGGTCGCGGCGAGGAGGGAGAGCGTCGCGGGCATGATCAGCGCGGCGCCCACGCCCATGACGGCACGGGCCGCGATGACCCCGGTGGCCGAGCCGACCAGCGAGCCCGCGACCGACCCGGCGCCGAAGACGACCAGGCCGAGGACGAGCGCCCCGCGCCGGCTGTACTTGTCGCCGATCGCGCCGAGCAGCAGCATCAGCGCCGCGTACGGGACGGTGTAGCCGTCGATGACCCACTGGAGGTCGGCGCTGGACAGGCCCAGGTCCTGGGTCATGTCGGGGGCGGCGACGGTGAGGGCGGTGTTCGCCATCACGATGATCAGCAGGCTCAGGCAGAGCACGAGAAGCGCCCACCAGCGCCGGGTGTAGGGGGCCTTCATCCCCTCGACGGGTTCCGTACGGACAAGTCGTCCAAGTCGCATGGGTCGCATGGGTCGCATGGCTACGGGGTCGCCTCCCTGACTGGCTGTGACCAGCTGTCGTTGATCCTTTTGCACAATACCGTGCAGTTGCACAACAATGTGCAATGTACGCCGATGCACAGCACTGTGCAAACAGAAGCGAGGGAAGGCACAATGTCAGCCATGACCACGGGTACCTCCAGCCGCGCCGACACGAACCGCCGCCGCATCCTCGACGTCGCGCTCGCCGAGCTGTTGCGGGACCCCGACGCCTCGATGGACCAGATCGCGCGCGCCGCAGGTGTCGTACGACGGACCGTGTACGGGCATTTCCCGAACCGGGAGGCGCTGATCAGCACGCTGCTCGACGGCGCCGTCGAGGCGGTGGCCGCCGCGCACGCGGAGGGGCTCGAGGGAGGCACCGAGGATCCGGCGGAGTGCGTGGCCCGGTCCACGCTGGCGGTCTGGCGGGTCGCCGACCGCTACCGCATCCTCGTCGGGCTCGCCCAGCGCAGCGTCACCGTGCAGGGCATCCGCGACCGGTTCACGCCGGTCCGCGAGGCCTGCGTCGAGATGCTCCGGCGGGGCCTGGCGGAGGGCGCGTTCAGCTCACCGCTGCCGGCACCGGCACTGGCGTACGTGCACGAGCAGATGCTGTTCGCGCTGATGGAGGCGGTGAACGACGGACTCCTCGCAGCGGAGGAGGCGGGCCCCTCGGCCGCGGTCACCCTGCTGACCACGGCAGGCGTCCCCGCCTCCCGGGCCACCGCGCTGGTGGCCGGGCTGAGCGACGTATCGGCCGAGCGAGCCGAAAAGCCCGTTCCGCGGGATTGAGAAGGATTTCGAAGAATTGCGAGAGATTCACCGCTCTCCATGAAATCCACTCCCCGACAAAACTTTCTCTTGGTTAATCATTGACCGATCTCCCAGGTCAACGCTGGTAGCGTTCCCATCGCTCTGACCAAGCATTCTTGAAAACGTATGGGGGATTGAACTTCGTGAGCGTACGAAGCAAGGGAATTTCCACTCTGATCGCCTTCACCATGACCGGCACGATGTGCGGCATCGGTGCGCAGACGGCATTTGCCGTTTCGACGGAGGGTGAAGGTACAGCCGCACAGGCGGCGACAGCGGGGCAACCTCGCGCCGGAGCCGACGAACTCTGCGCGGTCGTGGGGATAGGCAGCGGCGCGGCAGGCCTCACCAAGGCGCTGGCCAAGGGTGCGTCGTGGGTGGGTATCGGCGCCAGCATCGGGTGCTACCTGTACACGAAGGCCAAAGAGGCCACGCCCGCGGAAAAGCGGGCAGCCATGATCGCCTCGTACAACAGCTACCAGGCGAAGAGTGATCTCAAGAAGCTCGAAGCCCTCGGCTGGGACTGCCGGAAGGCGAGCGGTGGCGGCGGTGGGGGCGGCGGCGACGTCGCTCCTGCCAACACGAAGCTGAGGGTGGGATTCCGGGACATCAAAATGAAGGGCGTCACATATAAGTGCAGCGCCATCGGGGACTGACGGGGCGCCGCGATCCCAGCTATGGAGAGCGATTCGCGCTCTCCACGGCGCTGGTCGTGGTCAGCCTGCTGTGGACAACACAGGAAATGGCCCCATGGGCGACCATTCTGTGTGGGGCCGGTACAGCTGGAGGAGTGCTCGGGTTGCTCTACTTCGGATGGCGCTGGCTTTCCTTGCGCCGGGACTCGCATTGAGTTCTTCTCGGCGAATCACTCTTCATGAGCACTCTTCATAAACACTCTTCATGAAGTGCGAGAAGGCCGGGTACCGGACGGCCTGAAG
>NZ_AEJB01000186.1 GCF_000331005.1 Streptomyces turgidiscabies Car8 | reverse complement strand
TTTGTCCCCGTGCTTCACGTCCCCATCGGGTCCGCGTGCACGATGTACCCCGCGCCGCGCACCGTTCGGATCAGTGACTGGCCCGAGTCGCCCAGCTTGCGCCGCAGGTAGTAGACGTACGTCTCGACCACCCCCGACTCGCCCTGGAAGCCGTAGTTCCAGACCGTGTCCAGGATGTGCGCCTTGGAGATCACCTGGCCGGCGTTCTCGAGCAGCACCTTCAGCAGCGCGAACTCGGTCGCCGACAGCGGTACGGCCGTACCGTGCCGCCACACCTCCCGGGTGCCCGCGTCCAGCTCGACGCCGGCCGCGCACAACCGGCGCGAGGGCGCGGGGGCCGGTCGGACCGCACCCCGGGCGCGTCGGATCAGAGCCCGGATGCGCGCGCTGACCTCGGTGAGGTCGAAGGGCTTGGTGACGTAGTCGTCGCCGCCCACGGCCAGGGCGTGGCACTTGTCCTCGACGGCCGTACGGGCGCTGAGGAAGATCACCGGGGTGTCGATCCCGGCGGCACGGAGCCGTCCGCAGACCTCGGTGCCGTCCAGGTCGGGGAGGGCCAGGTCCAGCAGTACCGCGTCGGGTTGCCGGCGTCGGACCTCGTGGACGGTCTCGTCCCCCGTGGACACGAGATGCGCGTCGAAGCCGAGGAAGCGCAGTGCCATGACCAGCATGTCGGAGTTGCCGTGCTCGTCCTCGATCACGAGTACGGAGGGCTGTTCGGGAGCTGAAGGATCTTGGTTCACGCCGGAGGCTCTTTCGGTGGGGGTGTTCGCCGTCGGGTGGTGGGCTTTTCCAGGCCTGCACCCAGGCTGACCACCGGAACGTTGTCCAAGAAGCCCCTCCGGTCACTCTGGACAACCCTCACCGGCGTTGACAACCGCCCTCGCACCCCTCCATCATCATTCCACTAATCAAGTAGTGGAATGATGATGGAGGTGGTGGTGGCCGTGGAGTTCCGGATCGACAGGCGGAGCGGGGTCCCCGCCTTCCAGCAGATCGTGCAGCAGACCAAGCAGGCACTCCGGCTGGGCGTACTGGTGCCGGGGGACCGGCTGCCCACCGCCAAGGAGGTCGCGGAGGTCAGCACGGTCAACCCGAACACCACCCTCAAGGCGTACCGCGAGCTGGAGCGCGAGGGCCTGGTCGAACCACGGCCGGGCCAGGGCACCTTCGTACGCCGCACGCTCGCCCGCCCCGAGACGGGCACCGACTCCCCGCTCTACGCGGAGCTGGTGGCCTGGGTGGCGAAGGCGGCCGGGGCGGGTCTGGAGCAGGAGGACGTCGCCGCACTGGTCGCGTCGGCGATGGAGAAGCAGTACGCCGCCGGGACCACGGCGACGACGGGGGCTACGACAACTAGGAGCACAGGTGAGTGACGGTATGTACGCGGGGAAGCCGGCGCTTGAGGCGTACGGGCTGGGGATGCGCTACCGGCGGGGCTGGGCGCTGCGGGACTGCTCCTTCCGGCTCCCGGCGGGCCGGATCTGTGGGCTGGTCGGACCCAACGGGGCGGGCAAGACCACGCTGCTGAGCATCGCGGCCCATGTCCTGGAGCCGACGGACGGCTCGATCAGCCTGTTCGGTGAGGGGCCGGGCTCGGCGGAGTCGGGCCGGCGCACCGCGTTCCTCGCCCAGGAGAAGCCGCTGTTCCGGCGGTTCACCGTGGCGGAGACCCTGCGGCTCGGGCGGGAACTGAACCCCGGCTGGGACCAGCGCTCCGCCGAGGACATCATCCGCGCGGGCAACGTGCCCTTCGACGCGAAGATCAGCACCCTCTCCGGCGGCCAGCGCACCCGCGTCGCCATCGCCCTCGCCTTCGGTAAGCGGCCCGACCTGCTGCTGCTCGACGAGCCGATGTCGGACCTCGACCCGGTCGTGCGCCACGAGATCATGGGCACCCTCCTCGCGGAGGCCGCCGAGCGCGGTACGACCGTACTGATGTCCACCCACGTCCTGGCCGAACTGGAGAACGTGTGCGACTACCTCGTCGTCGTCTCCGGCGGCGGAGTGCGCCTCGCCGGTGACGTGGACGATCTGATGTCCGTGCACACCCTGGTCACCGGGGCCAGGGAGGGCGAGGGCCTGCCCGCCTCCCTCGGGCACCACACCCTCGTCGAGTCCCGGACCAGCGGACGGCAGTTCACGGCGCTCATCCGCCCCGAGGGCCCGGTCACCGGCCCGTGGGAGACCGCCGCCCCGAACATGGAGGAACTCCTGCTCGCCTATCTCCGCTCGCCCGACGCACCACCGCTGATCACCCCCACCGCGCAGGTCCACGGTCAGGGTCTGGCGTTCGGCACCGGGACGGTGGCGGCATGAGCACCTTCACCCGCACCTCGACCGGCAGCACGAGCGACGGCAGGAACAGGACCATGAACGCGACGACGGCAGCGACCACGACGGAGGCCACCCGGGGTCCCCGTCTCAGCGGTATGACCTGGCTGGTCTGGCGCCAGCACCGGGCCGCGTACTGGACCATCCTCGCCGCCGCCGCGCTCTCCGTGGCCTGGATGGTCTACCAGCGCGGCCAGTTGACGGACTTCCTCGACGGCCTCGGCTATCCCGCCAAGAGCCTCGACACGGCGGCCGACGAGTTCCAGCAGTACCGCGAAGCGTTCAAGACCGTCTCCTTCGGTCTCCAGGTGATACCCGTCCTGCTCGGTGTCTTCCTCGGCGCCCCGCTGCTCGCGGGCGACCTGGAGAACGGCACGGCCAAGCTGGTCGCCGCCCAGTCCATGAGCCGGACCCGCTGGCTCGCCACGAAGCTGGGGCTGACCGGGCTGGTGGTCCTGGTGAGCACGGTCGCGGTGTCGGCGGCGTTCGGCTGGTGGTGGAGCCCCGTCAAGTCCGAGATCACGGTCCTGGACTGGACCTCCAGTGACGCCTTCAACAACACGGGCCCGGTGCCCTTCGCCCTCACCCTTCTCTCCGTGTTCGGCGGGGTGGCGATCGGTGTGGTGCTGCGGCGCACGCTGATGGCCATGGTGGTGACCTTCGGTTTCACCGCGGTCGTCCTGCTGGTCTGGGGCCACTTCGTGATGTCGCTCGGCAACGTCATCACGGTCACGAGCAACAAGGGTGTCGCGGCCGAGGACGCGTTCCCGTCGCTGCCTGACGGCGCGTACCAGATCGACGAGTCGTACCTCACGAGCGGTGGGGACCTTCTCGGCTGGGGCTCGTGCAACGAGGCGACGGATCAGGCGCGTGAGCTGTGCCTGAAGAAGGAGGGAATCGTCGGCTGGTCCGTGGACTACCTTCCGATGTCGCAGATGAACGGAATGCAGTGGTTCGGGGCGTCGATCCTGTTCGCCCTGACGGCCGCCGTCGTGGCGTTCCTTTTCCTCTGGGGTCGTAAGCGGCTCGTCTGAGTATCCGAGCAGCCGTTCCAGGCAACTCCCCTCGCAACTCCCCTCTCGTTTCTTTCCCTGTCCCGTCGGCCGGGCTGCTTTGCCATGCGCGAATGCCCGAATGCCCGGAGAGAAAGGTATGTCTTGAATCACCGAAAGAGGCGAACAGGTGAGGCTTCCGCTCTCGCCCTGTTCACCGCCGCCGCCCTCACCGCGACCCTGCTCGGCGCCCCGGGATCGCAGGCCGCGCAGACCGGCATCGGTACGGCCGGTACGGCCGGCGCCGCCGGCACCGCGAAGACCGTCACCCTCGTCACCGGGGACCGGGTCACCCTCGACGCCTCCGGGCAGGTCACCGGAGTGCGTCCCGGCAAGGGCCGGGAGGGCGTCACCTTCCGAATAGCGCGCAACGGCGACCGTACCTACGTCGTGCCCCGTGACGCCGAGCGGCTCCTCGCGAACGGCACCGCCGACCGGCGCCTGTTCGACGTGACGCGGCTGGTCGAGTGGGGGTACGACGACGCGGCCCGTCCCGACCTGCCGCTGATCGTGACGTACGCCAAGGGCCGTGCCCTCGCGCCGAGTTCACTGTCCGCCGCAGGGGCCAGGGTGAGCCGGGACCTGCCCAGCGTCGACGGGGACGCGCTGAAGGCCCGTAAGTCGGAGGGCGCCGCCCTGTGGGAGACGCTCACCGGCAGCGGGGGGCCGGCGCGGGCGAGGTCGGCCGCCGCGGACCGGGTCGAGAAGATCTGGCTCGACGGCAAGGTCGAGGCGGCCCTCGACAGAAGCACCGCGCAGATCGGCGCCCCCGAGGCCTGGGCGGCCGGGTACGACGGCAAGGGCGTCAAGGTCGCCGTGCTGGACACCGGGGTCGACGCCACGCACCCGGATCTGAAGGGCCGTGTCGACGCGGCGAAGAACTTCTCCGAGGCGGCGGACACCGTCGACCGGGTGGGTCACGGCACGCACGTGGCGTCCACCGTCGCGGGGTCCGGCGCGCACTCCGGGGGCAAGTACAAGGGGGTCGCGCCGGGCGCCCGCCTGATCAGCGGCAAGGTGCTCGACGACGGCGGCTCCGGCGAGGAGTCCGGCATCATCGCCGGTGCGCAGTGGGCCGTCGACCAGGGCGCCAAGGTCATCAACCTGAGCCTGGGCGGCCCCGACAGCCCCGGTGACGACCCCGTCGAGCAGGCGGTGAACGAGCTGTCCGCCTCCTCGGGCGCCCTGTTCGTGATCGCGGCCGGCAACGAGGGCCCCGCCGCCGGCACCGTCGGATCGCCGGGCAGCGCCGCCGCCGCGCTCACCGTGGGCGCGGTGGACCGCGCCGACGCCATGGCCGAGTTCTCCAGCCGGGGCCCGACGGCGGACGGTTCCCTCAAGCCCGACCTCACCGCACCCGGCGTCGACATCGTCGCCGCGAAGGCCGCCGAGGGCACGGAGGGCGACCCGGCCGTCGACGGTTACGTCTCGATGAGCGGTACGTCGATGGCGACCCCGCATGTCGCCGGCGCCGCCGCGGTCCTCGCCCAACGCCACCCCGACTGGACCGGCGAGCGCATCAAGGCCGCGCTCACCGCCTCCGCGAAGCCCACCGCCGGTGTCTCGGCGTTCGCGCAGGGCACGGGCCGTACGGACCTCCCCCGCGCCCTCGACCAGCAGCTCACCACCATTCCGGCCACCGTCGGCTTCCCCGCCCAGCAGTGGCCGCACACCGACGACCGGCCGGTCACGAAGACGGTCACCTACCGCAACGACGGCGACCACCCCCTCACCCTCGACCTGACCACCGAGGTGTACGGCGAGGACGGCAAGCCCGCCGCCGAGGGCATGTTCGAGGTCTCATCGAAGCAGCTCACCGTCCCGGCGGGCGGCACGGCGACCGCCCAGGTCACCGGCGACAGCAGTGCGGGTACGGCCGACGGTTCGTTCGGCGGCGCGCTCGTCGCGACGGACGGGGCCGGCACCACCGTACGGACCGGCATCGGCGTACACCGCGAGGTCGAGTCGTACGACCTGACGGTCAGGCACCTGGACCTGCGGGGCAGGCCCGCCGGCCGCTCCGAGACCGGGGTGCAGGGCCTGGACAACAACATCTGGCAGGACTACTCCGACGACACGGACGGCGAGTTCACCGTCCGGCTGCCCAGGGGCCGTTACAGCCTCGAAGGCCGGATCGACACGGGCGGGGACCCCGACGCCGGGGAACTGGCCCTCCTCCTGAACCCGAAGTTCGCGCTCACCCGTGACACCACCCTCGTCATGGACGCCCGCAGGGCCAAGCCGGTCCGGATCACCGTGCCGGACAGCGCGGCCCGGCACACCGACGCCACACTCAACGTCGGCATCGACATCGGCACGACCCGCAGCGTCTCCACGTACGACATGGGCACCTTCCGTGACCTGCGCGTCGGCCAGTTGGGCGGGCGGGTCCCGGCGGCTGAGGCGTTCGCGCAGTACAACGGCACCTGGGCGCACGGCGCCACGCACTACCGGCCGGCCTGGAACCGTACCGGCGATCTGTCGGGCTTCACCGCGAACCTGAAGCCCGCGCAGTTCGCGAAGGTCACGATCGCCGCCGGTACGCCCGTCAAGGGCAAGACGGCGACGCTCGTAGCCGCGCCGATCACACCGGGCGACGGTTTCTGGCTCGACTTCAACCCGGACACACGCTCCCTGCCGGGCGCCTTCACCGACTACGTCCTGCCGGGCGTGAAGTGGCGGTACTCCGTCTCGCAGTACGGCGGCAAGGACGCGGACGGCGAACCGATGTGGGACGCCTCGCAGTGGACCGCGGAGCCCCGCTCGTACAGCGCGGGCAAGCAGTACAACGAGCGCTTCAACACCGGCGTCTTCGGCCCGCATCTCACTGGCCCCCTGACGAACGGCAAGGACCGTCCGGGCGCGGTCCGCTTCGGCGACACCCTCATGGCCTACCTCCCGCTGTTCTCCGACGGCGCCGGTCATGTCGGCGACTCCCGCTACAGCAGGGCGAGGAGCACCCTGTACGCGGGCGGCGAGAAGATCTTCGCCGAGAACACGGACCTGGCCGGCGTCTCGTCCGAACTCCCCGCCGCCGAGCGGGCGTTCCGCCTCACCACGGATGTCTCCCGGCCCACCTCCCTCTCGCCGGTCTCCACCCGGATCACCGCCGAGTGGACCTTCACCTCCGGGCACGTCACCGGTGTCGGGCAGCGGCTGCCGCTGTCGGTGGTCCGCTTCACGCCCAGGCTGAGCACGGCGAGCACGGCCAAGGCGGGTACGCGTTTCTCGGTGCCGTTCACGGTCGAGGGCGCCGCCACCGCGCGCACCGCCCGCAAGCTGACCTTCTCCGTCTCGTACGACGACGGCCGGACCTGGCACCCCGCGAAGGCGGTCGCCGGCAAGCGCCTCGACCTGAGCCACCCGGCGAAGGCGGGCACGGTCTCCCTGCGCGCGGCCCTCACGGACGCGTCCGGCAACACCCTGAAGCAGACGGTCTACCGGGCCTACCGGACCATCAAGTAGGCACGA
>NZ_AEJB01000185.1 GCF_000331005.1 Streptomyces turgidiscabies Car8 | reverse complement strand
GAGCCGTTGATGTTTCGACTACGGGGGTCTTACCCTCTACGCCGGACCTTTCGCATGTCCTTCGCCTACATCAACGGTTTCTGACTCGCCTCACAGCCGGCAGACTGTGAAAGAGAGATCCCACAACCCCGCATACGCAACCCCTGCCGGGTCTCACACGTATACGGTTTGGCCTCATCCGGTTTCGCTCGCCACTACTCCCGGAATCACGGTTGTTTTCTCTTCCTGCGGGTACTGAGATGTTTCACTTCCCCGCGTTCCCTCCACACACCCTATGTGTTCAGATGTGGGTGACAGCCCATGACGACTGCCGGGTTTCCCCATTCGGAAACCCCCGGATCAAAGCCTGGTTGACGACTCCCCGGGGACTATCGTGGCCTCCCACGTCCTTCATCGGTTCCTGGTGCCAAGGCATCCACCGTGCGCCCTTAAAAACTTGGCCACAGATGCTCGCGTCCACTGTGCAGTTCTCAAACAACGACCAACCACCCACCACCCCACCCCTACAGGGCGAGTTCACTGGGGCCGGCACTGAAGACACAACCTCACGGCCATACCCTCAGACACCCAACAGCGTGCCCGACACCCTTCACCGCTTCCCTCATCGTTCCACGCCCCGAAGGACAGTACTGGAAGGAGAAGACGATCAAGAGTGCCGAATAATCAACGTTCCACCCATGAGCAACCACCGTCGAACGTATGCCGACGTAATGGCCCTGGACCACCAGACAATGTCTGGCGGCCTAGATGCTCCTTAGAAAGGAGGTGATCCAGCCGCACCTTCCGGTACGGCTACCTTGTTACGACTTCGTCCCAATCGCCAGTCCCACCTTCGACAGCTCCCTCCCCGTGAGGGGTTGGGCCACCGGCTTCGGGTGTTACCGACTTTCGTGACGTGACGGGCGGTGTGTACAAGGCCCGGGAACGTATTCACCGCAGCAATGCTGATCTGCGATTACTAGCAACTCCGACTTCATGGGGTCGAGTTGCAGACCCCAATCCGAACTGAGACCGGCTTTTTGAGATTCGCTCCGCCTCACGGCATCGCAGCTCATTGTACCGGCCATTGTAGCACGTGTGCAGCCCAAGACATAAGGGGCATGATGACTTGACGTCGTCCCCACCTTCCTCCGAGTTGACCCCGGCAGTCTCCTGTGAGTCCCCATCACCCCGAAGGGCATGCTGGCAACAC
>NZ_AEJB01000184.1 GCF_000331005.1 Streptomyces turgidiscabies Car8 | reverse complement strand
ACATAACACTCGTCGTGTGCGGCAGGTCGGCCCCGGCAGGGGAAAAGGCGAGTGAAACCGCGGCCCGCTTGTTGACCCGGCTGCGAGAATTCACGTATGGCCGAGATCATCCAGCGCGACGGGACCTGGGTCTTCGACGGCAGCACGGTCAGGATCACGCCGGGGCTCCACCGTTCCGTGCCGCTGTTCCGGCAGACGTACGGCGAGGTCGCCGTGCCCCTGGAGGCGGTCTCGGGCATCGTCTACGAACCGGAACGCAGGCGCGGGCGGCTACGGCTCAGGCTCCGCGAGGGCGCCGACCCGCTGCTCCAGGCGACCACACGCCCCACCGGCAGACCGGTCCCGCTAGATCACTGAGGGATCACCTGCGGTTTCCGCGGAAGTGGGTCGTCCCCCCTCCGGCGACGGTGACCCAGAGATCCGCGCCATGGGGCAGGGCGTCCTCGATGTTGATTCCTCCGTAGTCGAAGCGTCCGTCGCAGTAGCCGCAGACGCCGTCAGGGTGATTGATGTACACGCGGCCCTGCCGGATGTTGTTCAGCCGCATGTAGGCCGCGGCCTGCATCTCGACGTGGTGGCGGTTCTGCTCTGTCATGCCCGGAATGGTCCGCCAGTCGACGACGCCGTTGGTGTCACGAGCCGCGTTGCCGTCCCGGCTGAGGAACCCGCCGGAGTCCGGTCCACTGCCCAGCGGAATCTGCTCGACCTGGGTGTCCAGCACTCCCGAGGTCTGGTGCGTCTGCTCGGAGGCCCAGACTTCGCACGCCTCTCCGCTGGTGTTGTGGTTGAGGACCGAGGTCCCCGCCGCCACCACGTAGAACGTGTGGAGATCGCCGACGGTGAGGTTGTGGACGGTCGCTTGCTGTGCCGTCCAGCGCTGGATCGCAGCGATCTGGACGTAAGTGCCGGCGCTCGTCTGCAGCCACTGGCCCGACTTCAGGTCGGTGGCTGCGATCCACTCGCCGAGCTCGGGGACCCAGAAGGGGTGGCCGTCGGTCGCGGTGACCTGGGCCGTCTTCGTGCCCTTCTCGCCGTCGGTGTCGATGGTGACCTTGACGAGGTGCTTGAGGCCCTGGCCCTTGATCTCGGCCGTGACCGTCTCGGTCCGGGTCTCGCCCGTCTTCGGGTCGGTCGCGACGATCTTGTCGCCCGTCCTGACCTGCTCGATCGGCTTGGTGGAGCCGTCGGCCATGAGGACCTTCGTGCCCGGCACGAAGCTGTTGCAGCCACCGCCTCCGTCGGTCCTGCCCGAGCCACCGCTGCCGCTGGATCCACCGTTGTTGCGCGAGGAACCGCCGGAGCTGCCGCCGGGCTTGGAACCGCCGCCCTTGCCGCCCCCTCCGGAGCCCTTGCTGGTGGACACCTTCGGGGCCGCCTTGGCCTGGGCCTGCTTCTGGACGGCGTTGCCGGTCTTCTTCGTCTGGGCGACCGCCTTGTCGGCCGTTCTCCTGGCCTGTTCGGCGGCTTTCTTCTTCGCTCTCTGCGCGGCCTCCTTCTTGGCCTTCTCGATCGCCGCCTTCTTCGCCCTCAAGGCCGCCGCCTCGGCCGCCTTGGCGGCCTTGAGCACGGCCTCGGCCGCCTTCTTGGCGGTTTTGAACGCCTGGATGGCGTCGATGGTGCGGTTGATCGCCTTCAGGACCGACGGGATCTTGCCCAGCTTCGTCCACGGAATGGCGTCCAGGATGATGCTGCCGCACGACCACATGTCACCGCCGAAGCAGGCCATCGCGTCGTTGATGCCGATGAAGTCCTTCAGCGTTTCCCAGGCGATCGCGAGGATGACCGAGGACAGTGACTTGCCCATGGTGGACTGCGCCTGCGCGACCTGGGCGGCTGACAGACCCGCGCCCACGAGGGCCGCGGCCCGCTCGGAGGCGGTCAGGTTGATCGCCAGACCGGTCGGGTCGGAATGCGTGACCGGGTTGTTGTGCGCGTAGGCGTAGCCGTTGGACTGCAGCGGGTCGTTCAGGTCCACGATCGGGTCCGCGGACAGGAAGCGTCCCACCACCGGGTCGTAGAGCCGCGCGCCCAGCGGCTGGAAGCCGGAGGCGTCGTCCCGGGTCTGGCCCGTGAAGCCCTGGTGACTCTGGAGGTTCGCGCCGGCGACGTCGGCGGACCGCTGGTTGCCGAACGGGTCCTGCTTGCGGATCCGGACGGGCATGCCGGTGCCGAGGACGACCTCCGCGTACACGCTGGCCTGATGGTCCATGGTCTGCGCGACCAGGGACTCTCCGCCGGTTCCGTTGGCGTAGCGCATGACCGCGCCACCGGGTGAGGAGTAGGTGCGCTCGGTACGGACCAGGACGCCGCCCGGCTGGACGGTGACCTGGGCGTCGCCCAGGTTCAGCGTGGCCTGCTTGCCCTGGATGGTGAGGAGCCGTTGGCCCGTGGGCCCGTAGATGTGCCGGGTGTCGGACTGCGGCAGCCACTGCTGGGCTGCCTGGGCCGCGTCACAGGTGGCCAGGACGATCGGCGTGGAGTTCACGTTCGCCGAGCCCTGCACCGTGAGGCACAGGTTGGAGTCGGCG
Source organism: Streptomyces turgidiscabies Car8 (assembly GCF_000331005.1). Lineage (GTDB taxonomy): Bacteria > Actinomycetota > Actinomycetes > Streptomycetales > Streptomycetaceae > Streptomyces > Streptomyces turgidiscabies. The sequence goes on along the minus strand of NZ_AEJB01000184.1, from coordinate 10,566 downwards.
TGCGTCAGCTGACCGGCCGCGTTCCGCTTCAGGTGCTGTGCGGCGGTGCCGTTGCACTTCTGCAGTTGGACAGCGGAGCCCGCGGCGTTGGCGGCCGGCTGGAGACACCAGGTGTCGTAGACCTCCAGGGTGCCGAGGTTGGAGCTGGGCTGAGGAACAGCCGCTGTGCCGGGGACCGGGTCGAAGTGCCAGTTCTGCGCCACCGTGGAATTGCACTGGTACAGCTGGATCGGCTGGCCCGCGGTGGCGAGGCCGGACTTGAGGTCGAGGCACTTCTGGCCGAGACCCACGTACGGGGTCTTGCCGCCGGTGCCCTGACCGGTGATGCGCTCCACCTGGCCGTCGTAGGTCCAGGTCAGTTCCTGCTTGTCACCGTTCTCGACCGAGGTGATCGTCTTGGTCTCGCCGGTCAGCTCGTACAGACGCGTAGCCTCGGCCGTGACCTGTGCACCCGTGGGCGCCTTGTAGGCCTTCGACACCTTGGTCAGCGTGTGCGGCTGGTCCTTGGCGGCACCCTTGCCGTACGCGTACGTGGTGACGGCGTTCCTGGTGGTGTCGCCGCCGAGGTTGTTCTCGGTCAGCTCGGTGCGGTTGCCGAGCAGGTCGTACTCGTACTCCTGCCAGTAACCGGAGCCGTCGTTGCCCGCGGCGACACGGAGCGTGCCGTCCGCGTTCTTGTTCAGAGTGCCGTCCGGGTTCCTCGGGTTGACGCAGGCCACTTGGTCCTTGGAAGTCCAGGCCGCCTTCAGCTGACCCAGCGGGTCGTAGTCGAAGCACTGCCGCTCCTCGATCCCGACGGACTTCTCCTGGATCGAGGTGACGTTGCCGGCCGGGTCGTAGGTGTAGGCCCGGTTCGACACCAGGTTGCCGCCGACCAGACTCGCGGCGTTCTGCTCCCGGTAGACCTGCTGCTCCTTGAGCTCACCGCTGCTCTCGTCGAACGCGTTCTGCGTCCAGACCCGGTAGGGCTGGGCACCCAGGGTCGAGCGGAGCAGCTGGCCCTGCGGGTCGTACACGGTCTCCGAGCCGTACCAGTCCTTGCCGGAGACGGAGAGCGGCTTGCCGTCCTTGTTGTAGCGGACGACCAGCTTCTCCTCCGCGAACTTGCCGATCTTCGGAAGGGTGCTCTCCTCCAGCACTCCGGTGTCCGAGTAGGAGTAGTCGTAGGTGTAGTCCTTGTCCAGACCCCACGCGACGGCGATGGACTCCGGCAGGGACAGCGTGGTCGAGGTCGGCTGGTAGTCCTTTGTGTAGCCGTTGACCTTCTGCGTGTACGCCAGGCCGTCGGTGTAGCGGGTGGCCTGGGCGGGCATGCCCTTGCCGCCGGCGACGAGGTCGTACGCGTAGTCCGCGAGGACCGTGCCGTTGGCGTCGCCGAGACGCTGCTGCTTCGGCCGGGACAGTTCGTCGTAACCGTTCCAGACCGTCACACCGCGGGCATTGGCCGAGGTCAGCATTCGGTCCCGGTTGTCGTACGTCATACGGGTGGTGCCCGAGTCCGGGTCGGTGGAGGTCTCCATCCGGCCGCGGTGGTCGAACGACCAGGACCACGGGTGCGCCGTGTCCGCGGAGTTGACCGCCTTCACCATCTGACCGTGGTTGTTGTACTCGTAGGCCATCGAGACCCGGCCGCCCGGGGCTGCCGGGTCGAAGGTGTCCACCCGGGCCGTGCGGCCCAGCGCGTCGGTGAAGACGCGGTAGGACGAGGCGCCCTGCGGGTTGACCACCTTTGACCAGTCCTCGCCGTACTCGTACTTGGTGGCCCGGTCCTCGTACGCCTTGGAGAACGACTCCTTGGAGATCGGGTCGACCCACTTGAGGTACGGCGTCTCCTGCTTCACGCGGCCGAGACCGTCGTAGGTGTAGCGCGTGATGTTGGGGACGGTGACGTCCGAGACAGGGATGAACAGCTCGCCCGGCCTGGCCTCATCGGTCAGATAGGCGTTGTTCGTCTGGTAGACCTCGCCGGACGTGTTGTACAGCGTGTCGGTGATCAGCCAGCCGCCGTCGTTGTCGGCCTCCTCCTGCGTCTGCCGCTCACGGCCGAGGCCGTCGTACAGGGTGACGGAGGTCTCGACCCGGTTCTCGTAGCCCCGCGCGTAGCTGGTGACGTACGGAGGCTTGCGGATCTTGATGTTCGGGTCGGCCGGGTCGGTCTCCTCCGCGGGGATCGTGTAGACCGCGCGGAAGTCCGGCACCGACGAGGCCGAGGGGGTGCGGCCCGGGGCCCACGCCTCGGATAGCCGGCCCAGCGGGTCGTACTTCGCTTCGCTGACCAGGTCGTTGGCGTCCTTGGTCGTCAATGTGACTGATCGGCCGGGCTCCAGTTCCTGGATCTGTCTGTGCCCGAGCACGTTGGTCGTCGTGACCCTGAAGACCTGGCCAGTGGCCGGCCCCACGGAGTCGTAGGCGATCGTCGAGGACTTCGGGACCGGCTTGGCCAGCTCGTCCGGGTCGGTCTGCCGGACGACCCGGCCGATCGCGTCGAAGCCGGTTGTGCCGTCGGTCAGGAATCCGGTGCCGGTGCCGTTCAGCGACCACGACTCGGTGGCCAGACCGCGGGTCGAGCCCGACAGCGCCGTTCCGTAGGAGGCGCCGTCGTACGCCGTGCGAGTGGCCCCGCTCAGCGTCGTGAGGTCGGTCCAGTTGGCGTTCGCGCAGGTGGTGGGTGAGACGAGGACCTGTTTGCTGAGACCGATCAGGTTCTTGTCGGTCTGGTGCACGTACTCCGACTTGGTGCACGACTCGTCGCCGGTCTTGTTCGCCGCCGCGTCGCCCAGGGACTCCACCAGGGTCGGCAGGCCGTACGTCGGGTCGTACGTCGTCGTCGTCCGCACCGTGCGCACCGTGCGGGGGTCGTCGGTGTTGGTGCCGGACGACTTGGTGTACGCGATCTCCTCGGGCTCCGTGACCCGCCAGGCCCGCAGCGGGGTCAGGCCGTCCTCACGGTTGCGCCTGGCGAGTTCGGTGGCCTCGGGCTTGGTGCTGGAGCGGGTCAGCCAGTCGGAGTCGGCCTTCGTGGAGTCGACGTAGCTGAGCTCCTCGGCGATCCGGCCGGCGAACGGCTCCTCGTCCTTGGCTATCTCGGCGCCCGTGATGTCCTTCACGGACACGGTGTCGCCGAGGCCCCGGAAGTAACGGGTGACGGCCTTGGAGCGCTGGCCGGCGGTGTCCGGGGTGCCTTCGTCGTTGACCGGGCCCGTCAGGACGGTGGTCTGCTCGACCCCCGCGAACTGCGAGTAGGTGCGCTGGGACTTCTTGCTGAACTCGGCCTCGGCGAGCTTCCAGGCCGGGTTCTTGTACTTGTACTCGGTCCTGGTGGTGAAGTTGCCGTCGATGTTCGGCAGTTCCTCGACGGTGTCCACGACGTACTTGTGGAACCAGTCGATGTCCTCGACCTCGGGGTCGGGGTTCCAGAACGACGGATAGCAGAGCCGGTTGTTCGTCTTGAGCCGGCCCTGAAGCCGGGCCATCGCCTGGGCGCGTTCCTCGCCGGGCTGCTGGTCGAGCAGGGGCAGGTCGCCGGTGAGGCAGTCGCCCTCGATCGGCTTGTAGCGGACGATGGTCTCGCCGCCGTACTCGTTGATCACGCGGGTGATGCGGAGCCGGGAGAAGCCGGGGCGGTGCGAGTTGACCGCCTTGACCCGGTTGGGCATGTCCTCGGCGTTGGACTCGAACCGCACCGAGTTGAGCGCGACCTTCGCGTCGGTGGTGCCGTTGCGGCCGTATCCGGTGCGCTGGACCGACTCCAGCCACAGGGCGGTGTTCGGACCGGTCTTCAGCCTGGCGAAGCTCTGCTTCAGCAGGTACTCGTCGACGACCTGGCGGGCGGCGGTGTCGGTGCGCCGCTGGGCCGAGGTCGTGATCTTGTCGAGACGCTTACGGGTCCAGAAGGTCGGGCCCGCGTTCCAGCACTTCTTGCCGGACTCGCAGCGCAGGTCGGCCGGGGTGTCGAACCAGGGCCGGTAGTTGCGCGGGTCCTTGGACTTGAAGTTGGTCTCGGAGCAGGTGACGTCGTTGACGGTGTAGCAGCGCTCCTCCACCGAGAAGCCGACACGGGCCGGGGCCGCCTCCGTGAAGATGCTGTTGGCGCGCTGGCCGTAGTCGATGTGGTCGAGCCAGCCGTCGCGGTCGTAGACGACCGGCGCCTTGAAGTTGAAGTTCCGGGCGTAGTGGTTCTGGTCCTTCTTCCACCACAGCGACATCGCGTTGCCGTGAACGTCCTCGACGTAGTCGAGGCCCCAGCGCCAGCCCTGTGTGCAGTGCGAGTTGGTCCAGTCGGTGGTTGTCGGGCCCTTGTAGCAGTCCTCGTCGGAGTGGTTGCCGTAGACGGGGACCGTGAGTACCGAGTCGGTGGTCGGGTCGTCGGCGGCGGTGCCGTGGTCGTTCCAGTTCGGGAGCTTGTTCTTGCCGAAGTGGTATTTGATGCCGTCCCTGGTGGTGACGACCCAGTACTCACCGTCCCTGGCTCCGTTGCCGGTGGCCTCGCCCTTGATCAGCTGGACGGTGGAGCCGTCGCCGTTGGCCGTGAACCACTTGCCCTTGATCTCGTCCCACACCAGTTCGGTGGTCATACCGCCGAGGGAGAGGGTGGCGTTCTCCGAGCCCCAGCAGAGGTCCGCGGTGCGGTGGGTGGAGTTGTTGGAGCCCGCCTTCTTGGAGTCCTGGCGGCAGTTGGCGTACGTACGGGTGATGGAGCCCGCGTTGTAGTCCCAGCCGTCACCGATCCAGGAGGCCTGGTTGTTCGAGGACGAGGTGCGGCCGTCGACGGACTGCGAGGAGTACGCCAGGTTGACCTTCGGCATCAGACCGCCGGCGGTCTCCGGGACCTGCGCCTGGTACGAGTACGTGAACGCGCCCGAGGACGAGCCCGACGACCAGGAGCCGGAGGACAGCAGCGGCGAGGCCGTGAAGTCACCTGAGACCGACGAGCCGATGTCGAGACCGCCGACAGCGGCACCGCCGTTCGCGGCGACCGCGGGCTGGACGCCGTCGCGGTAGGAAGCCTGTGACGCCTTGGTGGGGGCGAAGCCCTCACCGACGAGGCTGGAGACCGGGATGCTACCGCCGAGGATCTTGCGGGTCGTGGCGTCCTTGGCCGTCCTGGTGTTGGTGGGCGCGTTCTTGGCCGGCACGGTCCTCACCGTGCTGCGCAGCCGCTGGAAGTTCTCCTTGCCGTTCCTGACGTCCTTGTCGCCCTCGGAGACGGACATCGTGGCCATGCCCTCGCCGCCGCCGTCGGCGCAGTCGCCCTCGGTGGGGGAGGAGTACACGCACTCGGGCAGCAGCATCAGACCGAAACGGTCGGCGGCCTGCGGTCCGTAGAGGTCGGCGAAGCCCGTGGTGTCGATGCTGATCGCGACCTCGGCGGCAGGGTCGACGGTGGCCGGCGGGGTCAGCTTCATGACGATGCCGGAGACGCCCGCTTCCTGCGAGGTCGTCTGCGGGGCCACGCCCACCGTCCAGGCACCGGCGAGGTCGGCGGGGTCGCCGCCCGCCGGAACACCGATGGCGACGGGCAGGTTGTTGCTGACCGGCTTGGTGGTGCCCGGCGCGTCAGCCGTGGAGAGGGTGGCGCTGCCGGTGCCGGAGGTCCACGGCGCGACCGCGTCGGGGGTGTACGGGACGACCGGGTTCTGGGGAGCCAGGGTGAGCGTCTTGTCCGCTGCCTCGTCGCCATCGACCTCGGTGGCCTCCGGCAGGTCCGGGAGGTCGACCTCGGCGATCGACTTCTCGCGTGTCATGTCCGGGCCGGGAACGGCGAGGGCCTCCCCGCCCAGACTGGTCACCGTCAGCGTCGAGGACAGCAGAAGAATGGTCGCCGTGCGGCTTCGCCGCCGACGCCTGCGTTGTGACTCCGTCAGGACCGGGCGTCTGCGCCCCAGCCATGACAGTGGACCTGAAGCACGCATACGCGTCGACTCCCACCGTGGCAATTCATTCAACGGACGAGGTGCGCGAGCACCTGAGGGCACACGTCTGGCTCAGGCGCGTGCGTGCGCACTCTCCGTCAGGTCCACCGCACGGTTCAAGATCGGCCACGTGGCCGGTGCGCTCTGAGAAGTGATCTGTGTCACGGGGTGAAACGCATCAGATCATCCTGTCGACGACTCATCAGGTGAAGAGGAGTAATCACCTGATCTTGGTCAATGCGGCCTCTAAAAGTCCTTAAAACGGACACAGTTGGCACACCGTCACATCCGTTTCCAATGTTCATAACAAATCCTTAACTTCTTCATACATGGACGTGATACGGCGAATGTGTGATCGTATGCCCGCCTCCTGCCCCGCGGCCTGCCGAACGGGGCTGTCCGCGTTTTTCTCGTTGCCCTCAATCCGCTTGGTTCCCACGGGAGTAGACCGCCGTGACCGCGCCGCCCCGATATCTCAGCCCCTTCGTGCGCACGCGCACCCGGCTGTCCCTGACTCTCGGCCTTGTGCTGGCCGCCCTGACCGCCTCCCTGCTGCCGTGGTGGCAGCCGGACGACACCCCGCCGGCCCGCGCCGACGGCACCACCGGCACCACCGACGCCACCCGCGCTTCGACCGGCCCGCGCGACGAGGCCACCGCGACGGCCGAGGCCGCGCGCACCGGCAAGCAGGTGCTCGTCGACACGGCGACCACGGCCACCGCGCTGACCTGGGCGCTGCCCGACGGGCAGTTCAAGACCCGTATCACGGCCACGCCGACCCGGGTGAAGAACGCCGCGGGCGCGTGGGTCCCCGTCGACAACAAGCTCCGGCGGACGGCCAAGGCCCCTCGTGGACTCGGCGTCGCACCCAGGAACCCCGTCGTCCCGGTCCGCTTCGCGAGCGGCACCGCGCAAAAGGCCCGCGCCGACCGGTCGTTCGCCCGCGCCGAAACGCCGGGTGAGACGGTGCTCGCCGAGGTGGAGCTCGACGGGCACACCGTCGCGTACACCTGGCCGGGCGCCCTGCCCGAGCCGGTGCTGGACGGACCGCGCGCCCTCTACTCGGAGGTGCTGCCCGACGTCGACCTGCTGCTCGTGGCCCGTGAAGAGGGCGGCATGGCACAGGTTCTCATCGTCAAGACGCCCGAGGCCGCACGCCAGGAGGCGCTGAAGACCGTCAGGTACAGGCTGCGCTCCGACACCGCCGTGTTCCGGCAGGACCGCAAGGCCAGCAGGGTCCGGGTCCTGGACAAGGCCGGCAAGGAGGTCGGCTCGATCCCCACACCGTTCGCGTGGGACTCCAGCGGCCGAGACCCCGAGCTGCGCCCCGGCACCCCGAACCGTACGTCGACCACCACCCCGGCAGAGGTGCTGAAGCTGTCCGGCCTGACCGGTGTCGAGCCGGGCGCCAACTCCGCGCCGCTGCCGATCACCCTGGACGGCGAGAACACCCACGACGCCCGACTCGGCCTCGGCTTCGCCGCGACCGGCTTGGCCGCACGCGAGGACGTCACCTATCCGCTGTTCGTCGACCCGCCGCTGAACCCCGGCTGGGACGCGTGGACGGTGGCCTACAAGCCGTACCCCAGCACCAGCTTCTTCAACGGCACCAACTTCTCCTCGGGCACGTCCGAAGCCCGCGTCGGCCACGAGAGCGACACCGGCGGCACGGCCCGCTCCTTCTGGCGGATGGACTGGTACAGCAGCATCAAGGGCGCGGAGATCACCAGCGCCACCTTCAAGGTGCTCAACACCCACTCCTGGTCCTGCACGAGCCGCGAGTTCCAGATCTGGCGCACCGGCCCGATCTCGTCCGGCACGACCTGGAACGCGCAGCCGAGCTGGTCCGACGAACTCCAGCGCAAGTCCTTCGCGCACGGGTGGTCGAGCTCCTGCCCCAACGACTACGAGGCCTTCAACGTCAAGGACGCCGCCCAGTACGCCACGAACAACGGCCACTCGACCCTCACCCTCGGCATGCGGGCCAGCAGCGAGTCGGACACCCAGACCTGGCGCAAGTTCAAGGCGACCGACGCGAGCATCGAGGCCGTCTACAACCGCCCTCCGTCCGAGCCCACCAAGGGCTCCTCGAAGCCCGGCGGTGCCTGCACGCCCGGACCTGGCGCGGGCGTGACGGTCGGCAAGACCAACATCACCCTGTCGGTGACCGCCAAGGACCCCGACAACAACATGAGCAAGGTCCGCTTCCGGTTCTGGAAGACCGGCAGCACCGTACCGGCCGGCACGTACGTCACCATCGGCGCGTCCGGCGGCACCTCCTCGCTGACCATCCCGGTCACCGACGCCCGCCTGAAGGACATCACCACGACCACCACGTTCTCCTGGGACGCCATGGGCCAGGACCTGGCGGGTGTGACATCCAGCAACTACCCGCCGGGCACCGAGCCGTGCCGCATCACGGTCGACCCGAGCGGCCCGTCCCAGCCCGAGGTCACCAGTGACGTGTTCCTGGAGGCCACCCCGAGCGGCACCACCTGGGCGACGGTCAAATTCGGCACGATCGGCCCGATCACCTTCGAGTCACCGGGCGCCGTGCGCTTCCAGTACGCCTGGGGCGGGGTCGCCCCGAAGTCGGTGAACGCCGACGCCAACGGCATAGCGACGGTCCCCGACCTCCAGCCGTTCAACGCCGGCCCCAACACCCTCCAGGTCTACGCCTACGACAACCTCGGCAATCCGAGCGTGCGAACGGACTACACGACATACGTCCCGCCGAAGGAGAACGCCGACACCCCCGGTGACACGGGCGGCGACGGCACCCCCGACCTTCTGGTCATCGACGCGGCCGGTGCTCTGAGGACCTACCCGGGCCAGAAGCCGGACGGCGAGCTGTACGGCCAACTGACGTCCTCGTACGGCAGGAACGCGGACGGCACGACCCTGCTGAACCCGCCGGGCCACTGGTACGACGCCGCCTCGACGCTCGGCAACAAGGCCGCGCTGATCGCCCACTACCAGGACACCTACCCCGGTGACGGCACGACCGACCTGTTCGCCCGCACCCCGGACGGCGGCTTCTGGCTCTACCCGGGGGACGGCTACGGCTCCTTCGACGTCACTCAGCGCATGAAGATCCGCCTGCCGTCGAACGCGCCGGCCCCGTCGACGTGGACCCAGTTGAAGGCCCTGGGCGACGTCACGGGTGATAAGCTGCCGGACCTGGTGCTGAGGACGGCGGCGGGATTCTGGGTGCTGTCCGGCTACACGGGCGGCAGCGTCCAGACGGCCACGATGATGAACCCGGACGCCTGGTCCCGACGCGACATCGTCAACCTGGCCGACATGAACAAGGACGGCGTGGCCGACCTGCTCTGGCGCAACCTGGACAACGGCAACCTGTACCTCCGGCGCGGCAAGCCCGGCACGGTGACGGGCAGCGTGGACCTCAACTCCCTGATGCTGGGCTCGAACGCCGTCAACGGGGACGAGTCCTTCGGCACCACCTGGACCGAGGCCAACGTCAACGCGGCGATCGGGATCCCCGACATCAACGGTGACGGGATCCCGGACATCTGGGCTCGGTTCGCTTCGGACGGACACATGTCCGTCTATCACCCGGCGACCAACTGGGCCAACGGGCCCGTCAAGACGGTCATCGGCTCCGGGTGGAACGAGAAACTGGCGTTCGGGTAGGCGATCGGCCTGCGGCGACTCTGATCCGTACAGGCGAGCCCCTGGTGCTGCTGTTGTGGCGCCGGGGGCTCGGCCATTGCTCGAACAGCCGCGTCCGCTGGGGCGCCGCGGCCGGGGGTGGGCCGGATACGGAGCGCTGCCGAGGCCTCAACGGACTGACGCAGTACGCCTCTTGGAGTCCGGAGCTACTGTACGTTCCTGTTATGAAACCGGGCAAAGATGTCGAGAACTCCGAGTCACGCTTCTCCGCGGTGCTGTTGGCGGCAGCGAAGCTTCCTGGGGTGCGTATCGACCGGGAGGCGTACCTCCGTAGTGCGCTGGCGCGCCACTGCTCCGAGGACGAGGTGCGAAGAGCGGTGGAGGAGACCCCCGCTGCTGCGGGCATCACTGCCGAGGTTCTCGACAAGGTGGCCAACGATTCCATCCGCTTCGAAACCGCCAAGGTCAGCGCTCTCTCCGCCGCCGCCGGGGTCCCCGGCATCCTCGCCCTTCCCGCCACCGTGCCCGCCGATGTGGCCCAGTACTTCGGCCACATGGTGCGTATCGCGCAGAAACTCGCGTACCTCTACAGCTGGCCCGATCTGTTCTCCGACGACGGCGATGACGTCGATGACGCGACCATGGGGGTGCTCACGCTGTTCTTCGGCGTGATGTTCGGAACCCAGTCGGCGAACGCCGCTGTGGGGAAGGTCGCCGGGATGATGGCGGAGCAGGTCGCCAAGAAGCTGCCCCAGAAGGCGCTCACCCAGGGTGTCATCTACCCGATCGTGAAAAAGGTCGCGGCTTACCTCGGCGTCCAGATGACGAAGCAGTCCTTCGCGAAGAGCGTCTCGAAGGCCATCCCCCTCGTCGGGGCCGTTGTCTCCGGAGGGCTCACTCTCGCGACCTTCCTTCCGATGGCCAGGAGGCTCAAGAGGCACCTCTCCAGCCTGCCGCTGACAAACCCGTCCTACCGAGTCGCGGACGAAGACGTCGTGGAGGGGGAGGTTGTGGAGGGGGA
>NZ_AEJB01000183.1 GCF_000331005.1 Streptomyces turgidiscabies Car8 | reverse complement strand
CCACCTTCGCGGCCTTCCAGAACTCCATGGCGCTCGACATCGCGATGGGCGGCTCGACCAACACGATCCTGCACCTGCTGGCCGCCGCCCAGGAAGCGGGCGTCGCCTTCGACCTGGACGACATCAACGAGGTCTCGCGCCGCGTGCCGTGTCTGGTGAAGGTCGCGCCGAAGGTCGCCAAGGACCGCACGTACTACATGGAGGACGTGCACCGGGCCGGCGGCATCCCCGCCCTCCTCGGCGAACTGCACCGCGCGGCCGTCCGGCATTTCCGGCCCGGGCGAGGCCCACACCGATACCTGGTGCCGAACCCCCCGTATGGTGAGACACATGAACGATCGCATGGTGTGGATCGACTGCGAGATGACCGGTCTCTCGCTGTCCGACGACGCGCTCATCGAGGTGGCCGCACTGGTCACCGACTCCGAGCTGAACGTACTCGGCGAGGGGGTGGACATCGTCATCCGTCCGCCCGACTCGGCGCTGGAGACGATGCCGGAGGTGGTGCGGCAGATGCACACCTCGTCCGGACTC
>NZ_AEJB01000182.1 GCF_000331005.1 Streptomyces turgidiscabies Car8 | reverse complement strand
GCCACAATGGCTTCCTTCGACAACCCCTATGTCATTCCTTACCGTGCGGCCGGGACGGAACATTCAGGGCCGATGAAGGGCTGGAGCTACATCGTCAATGGCCTGGCCGGCGGATCGCTCCGGGACTGGATCAATGAACAGCCGATGGCCGACGAGGCGTTGGGATTCATGCTGCTCGACCTCGCCCGGGCACTGCAATACCTCCATCGCCAACGACTCGTCCACGGAGATGTCAAGCCGGCCAACATCCTCAATTACGGAGGGCGCTGGGTGCTGGGGGACTTCGGTCTAACACAGCCGACGGGAGCTCAGGAACCGGAGGGCACCCTGGGCTACATGGCCCCCGAGCGTTTCAGCGGAAGGGTGATCAGCGCCAACGACGTGTACTCGCCCGAGTCACCTGCTCACCGGCCCGGACGCCGGGCTGCGTGCGTTCGTGAACCCGGCAGAGTTTGGCAGCGAGTGGTACCAGGCCCGTGACCGGGACTCGGCCGCGGCTACCGCCGACATGCATGTTTTCTGGGACCGCCAGGACAAGCTGAATGCGGCCAACAAGCCCTACGCCTCCGTGAACTCCTCCGAGGGGCGGGACTATTGGGCACCCGAGTTCGGTAAGGACATTGTCTACTTCACTCTTGGCGCGCAGCAGGACCTGTACAACAAGGCGAGGGAGAACCCGACTCCGAGGCCTGGCCAGGCCGGGCTGGACGCGGCCAAGAAGGTGTTCGATGCGTTCGACACCGGCGGCGACACCTGGGCAGGCGCGTACAAGGACGTCGCGGGGAGGGCGCTGCTCGATACGGGCAACCTGGGCTACTCCTCGGCCAACGACGTAGCGACCTTCCTCCGTTTCGGGGGCTTCCCGACCAAGGCCCCCGAGCCGGACTCGCTGGAGTTCCGCAACGAGGTCGAGGCGCTGAAGGCAGCCTGGGCGGCTTGTGACAGCGCCAACCCGATCGACCACTACCGGGCGTTGACTGGCCCAGTGGTGCAGGCGTACTCGGAGTGGGAGGCGGAGTACTCCGGCCAGGCTGAGCAGCGCAAGGCGATCGTCACCGCCAAGGCTGCCGCGGCGAAGGAGACGCGGGTCGCCACGGACGCGATGATCGAGGCGGTCCGGCAGGCCTGGCAGGCGGACCAGATTCTGTACTGGCAGAAGTACTGGGCCGCGAACAAGGGATCCGCCTCTTATCCAAAGCCTGCGGCCTTCACCAAGGCGACGGCGGATCTGAACGCTGCGAAGGCTGCAGCCGCCAAGCAGGTGCCGCTGGCAGACGCGGCGGCCACCCGCGCCAAGACGGCCGCGACCACGGCGGGAACTCAGCAGACGAAGGCGTGGGAGATCGCCGACGCCGCGAGGCTGCCCCGAGGCCGTGGTCTGCTCTACGCGCAGCAGTCCGTGCAGGTCGCCAAAGCATCCGCTGCGGCCACGCTTGCGGCGGCGAAGGCGACTCTGACGGCGTCGAACGCGGCCAAGGCCACGGTTGCCGACTCCCAGACGCTGCTGGCACTCGCGAAGACCCAGACGCACGCGCTGAACACGGAGTTCCGCAAGACGGCCGCACTTGAGGCGGAGGCGCAGGCCAAGGCTGCTGCCGAGTCAGCCGCCAAGCTGGCCACCGAGGCTGCGGCCAACGCCGCCACCGCGAAGAGCGCCCGCGCGACTGCCGAGAAGGCGGAGCAGACGGCCAAGACTCAGGCTGCCGAGGCTAAACGCCAGCGAGGCATAGCGGAGGCCGAGAAGGCCACCGCGGAGCGGGAGCGCGACCTCGCGGCGAGCGAGCGCGCGAAGGCAGGCGCGGCCGAGGAGCGGGCGAGGAGCGGGCAGGCTCAGGCCGGCCAGGCCCGCACGGCGGCGGAGACGGCCAGAGCGACGGCGGCGGAGAAGCTGGCTGCGGCAGAGGACGCCGAACTGCGTGCGTTCCTGGCCCGCAACAAGGCGGAGACGGCTGAGCGAGCCAAGAACGCCACCGCGTCCCGTGCGGCAGCCCTGGAGTCGGCAGCCGCCGCGGCCGAGAGCACCAGTGACGCGGGGGAGACCCGGCAGGCTGCCACGGAGGCGCGCTCCGCCGCCACAGAGGCGGCGGGTGCGGCGACTCGTGCCCGTACGGCGGCGAACGAGGCGACCACGGCGGCGGTGAACGCCCGAGCGGCGGCCACCCGGGCCGAAGGCGCAGCGAAACGTTCCCGCTCTGCCGCCGACGCTGCCCAGTCGGCATACGCCAAGGCGCACGCGGCTGCTTCGACCGCGCACGCCGCCGCAGCTGACGCGATCGACGCGGCAGCAGTCGCGAAGGCGAAGGCGAAGCAGGCGGACGCCGAGGCGAAGAAGGCCCAGGCCGCGGCGATCACCGCACGCAAGGAGGCCACGGCGGCGCTGGCTGAGGCTGCCAAAACGGCTGCCTGGTCGGCGAAGACCGCCGGGTACGCTCTCGCCACAGCCCAGTACGCGCAGGGCGCCCGGGACGCCGCGACCGCTACGACCAAGGCGGCCGACGAGGCGATCTCCGTCGGCTCCCCGTACCGCGAGACCGACGCTTCGGCGGCGTACGCGGTGCTGATCGGGCAGACCTCCAAAACCCTCGCCCAGCAGCAGGCCTCTGCGGCCAAGGCGAAGTCGGACGAGGCGAAGAAGGCGGCAGCCACGGCCAAGGCGCTCGCCGACAAGGCCGCCGGCGACGCGAAGATCGCCCTCCAGGCGGCGGCCGATGCTGCGGACTACGCCGTACAGGCGGTCAATTCCGCGGCTGCGGCCAACGCTTCCGCCGCCGCGGCTGCGATTGACGCGGCAGCCGCGAAGACGGCCGACGCGAACGCCCAGAAGTACGACGCGCAGGCGGGCACGGACGCCTTCTACGCCAACTCCGCCGCGAACGACGCCGAGTCGGCGGCGGCCCAGGCCGACCGTGATGCCTCGGAGGCCGAGACGGACGCCTCAGGCGCCCGCTCCGCGGCTTCCGCGGCCGAGTCCGACGCAGCCGCTGCGGACCGAGCCGCCACTGACGCCGAGGCGGACGCGGTCAAGGCCGAAGAGGCCGCGGTCAGGGCGGAGGCGGACGCGGTCAAGGCCAAGGAGGCTGCGGCCAACGCGGAGAACAACGGGCAGATCGCGACCGGGACGGTCCCCGACAGGTCCGCCGAACTCATTGGTGGGATGTTCTACGCCGTCGACCACATCGAAAAGGTCGGTGAGCCTCAGGTCCTGAAGAAGACCGAGGGCTGCGACGGCTGGTGGGACCAGCTCTTCTACGACGGCGACTGCACGATGACCGAGAGGGTCAGCTACAAGGCGGTCCTCGACCTCTACATGTGCCGCACGGAGGTCTGGAACAACACCTGCTTCTCCGGGGACTCGCTGTACCTCGGTGAGCAGAAGACGGACACGCAGTACACCGATGTCACACACACCATCACGATCGCGGAGTACCAGCAGGGCATCGACCCCGTCGACATCCTCTTCGGCCACTGGATCCAGTGCGCTCAGAAACTCACCTCCTTCGGTGAGAACGGGAGCTGGGGCGGCTGCGCCTGGGCCGTCGTGGATGTGGCGTCGCTGTTCGCTGCCAAGATCATCCGTCCCATCGCGGACGCCGTCCGGGCGATGGACGCCGCTGTCAGGACCGGAATCGGTTTCAGGGAGGCGTACGCGGCCCTGCGCTCCCTTCGGTTGTCCGAGGCTGCCGTCGCGGCCATCGCCAGCAAGTTCATGCAGGCGGTGTACGAGGCGTGTGGATCAGCCCCTTCGAGCGGGGTGCGTGCCTTCGGTGCTCGGACGTTCGCTGCTAAGGGCTCGCCTCAGGAGTGCATAGAGAAGGTCCTCAAGGACCTGGTGAAGGACGGGGACCACATTGTCCTTGGGGTCAACCCGTTCTCCGACGACCTGGTCAAGGAAGTTGTGAAAGGCGAAGCGCGTACGTTCAATGGCAGGGAATTCGCCGACGAATTGCCTGAGGGAATGGGTATGGGTAGACGCCCAGTCTGGACCCTCGGTGTGGAACGCGCTGTAGCGAACCCGAAGGTAAACCTCTATGTAACACTTGACGGCGTCAAGGGTGCCAAAGAACCCAATAAGGCTCTCGAAATGCTTCTGCAGCGAGGGGAGACGATCACACCGGGTGACTGGGGTGCCGTAGCCGGAGACGGTTACGGCACTGCCTGGGAGATGGTCCAACTGCGCCGGGCCGTCAGACTGGGCGACCGGAACTGGTCGTCGATCAAGTGGTACATGACCAACTCCGAGGGCAAGGTCGAGCGGGTTTTCCCGGACCGATTCAAGTACGCCAACGGTGAACCGGTGCCGGACTAAGGAAGAGAATTCGTAGATGGCAGATTTCATCCGGACAGGTCGGCTCTTCAGAGTCACGCGGTTCGATCCCTCCCACCGGCAGCTGTACCTCGTCAGTGAGGCGCTCGCCGTCGACCGAACGACGTCTCAAATCGAGGTCAGGATCGGGCACGTAGAGCGGATGTTCCTCAAGCCCTACTACCGCGATGGCCTTCACATTCGGCGGGCCGCCGCGGACGAGTTCGCAGTCCTCCAGGAGCGGCACAAGCTCGAATCGAGCGACGCCGAGTACACGTGGATGCTGGAACCAGACGGCGGAGACAGCTTTGTGATCGGTGGAAGGCCGCACTGGCGCGAAGCCGAGTACGAACTGATGGGCGACCAGGAGTTCCTGTACGACGGGTCCAAACCCTGGCCCCCGGCCTTTCCGGCGGAGTCGGGCCGGGTCGACTGAGGATCTGAAACTGTGAAGGCGTCCCCTGTTCGCAGGGGACGCCTTTGGGGGACGTTCCTGTTGAAAACCTGGCATTTCATAGGTTGTGTCAGGTTATAGGTGTTTCATCGGTTGCCCGCTTCGCGCGGTTAGAGATCATCGCGAGGCGGATCATGCTCTCGGATTGGGCGGGTTTGGTCTCGTAGTCCCGAGCGAGGCGGCGGCGCATCATGAAGCTCGGTTCCCGAGGGATGCTGCTGGTTGATCCGGGTCCGGCTACTTCGCCCCGTTGAGCTGACGCTCGGCGGGGCGAAGTGCTGCGCAGTCGCTGATGGGGGTGCGGACCCGGGTGTTTCGGTGAGGTGGGCGAGGTTGATGGCGGCGCCAGTAACCGTCCCGCCGCCGTTTCACCTGCTCACGCGCTCGCCCCCGCGAACTCCCGAGCCCCTGCCCAGGGCAGCACAGCCCACATCCGTGTCCCACCCCCCGGCTCCCGTGCCTCCCCGAACCCCCACTCCCCGCCGCACGCCTCCACCACGCAGCCCAACACCCGTAGCGCATCTCCCCGTCGCTCGTCGCAGGCCGCTGCCAGCCGGGGATGATCGTGCAGCTGGTGGCCGTCGTAAAGGATCACGCGCAGCTCGCCGTCCCGGAAGCGGAGGGACACGTATACGGAGTCGTTGGCGGCGAAGTGGCAGGCGCACGCAGTCAGTTCGGCGACGACCTGTACGGCGGCGTCTGTCATGCCGGTCAGACCGTGTGCGCGTAGGACGACCCGCGTCGTGTCTCGCACCACCCGCGAACTCACCGCTCCTGCGGGCACAGTGAAGCTGTAGGCGAGGGTGTCCGGGGACGGTGGTGGTGTCTGCGACAGGTCGGTGGAGATGGGGCAGGCCGAGACGGTGACCGATGCGGACATGGCTGACTCCCTTGCTGGACAACGGACTTGATGTGAACGCCTGCAACCCCGACCAGTGGCCTGTCTCCCTGGCGCGAGCCCGCCCCTCCCAGGGAAGTGAGAACCCGGGCAGGCTCGCGCGATGCGCTTCCGTTCAGTGCTGGGCGTAATCGACGCATTACTAACTGTAGAGCATGACTGGAGTACATGTACTACTCTCCCTGGAATCCCCGGTGGACCACAGACGCACCACAACGGCAGACTGACCCCGTCACAGAGCTGAATGGGAGAGGGCACATGCCGCCGAGGAGCAACCCGACGGAACGTCAGAGGCGGTTGGGCGCGGAGTTGCGCAGGATGCGTACGTCGGCCGGGATCACGACGGAGCACGCCGCCCGCATGCTGAACGTTCCCCGTACGAACGTGCCCAACATGGAGTCGGGCCGCTCCGGCATCAGCGCCGACCGTGTACGCACTCTCGCCGCCAACTACGGTTGCGCCGAAGCTGAGTTCGTCGAGGCGCTGGCCGCCATGGCGGCCAGGCGCGACAAGGGTTGGTGGGAGGAGTACCGGGACCGGCTCCCGGACAGCTTCCTGGACATCGCCGAGATGGAGTGGCACGCCGAGCGGCTGCGGATCACGGTCAGCGTGCACCTGCCGGGGCTGCTCCAGACCGAGGACCACGCCCGTGCCGTATTCGAAGCGGTGATCCCGCCCCTGCTCGTGCCCGACCTCGATGCCCGTCTGACACACCGGGTCGACCGGCAGCAGGTGCTCGACCGGTCGGAGCCCCTGGCCCTCGACGTCATCCTCCACGAGGCCGCGCTCCGTATGGAGTTCGGCGGATCCTCCGTAGCGAGGCGGCAGTTGGAGCAGCTGCTGCACGTGTCCGAGCGCGAGGCCGTGACGATACGCGTCATCCCGTTCAAGGCGGGCGGCTTCCCTGGCGCCGGACAGTCCGTCGTCTACGCCGAGTCGAGCGTCCCCCGCCTCGACACCGTGGAACTCGACAGCACGCACGGGCCGGAGTTCATCGACACCGAGCCGCAACTCAACAAGTACCGGGCCCACTTCGACGCGGCCGAAGCCGTGGCGCTCGCGCCCGAACCCTCGCGGGACTTCATCCACGCCCTCGCCAACGACCTCTAGGAGACGCCGTGCCCGACATCACCTGGGAAGAGCCCTACTGCGGCGAAGGCGCCAACTGCTTCCGCATAGGCACCGACCCCACCGGCAATGCCTACATCGCCGTCGCGGGCAGGGAAGACACGTACCTCACCGACACGCGAGAAGCCCTCCGCACCCTCATCCAGGACATCAAGGCCGGCAAGGCGGACCACCTGCTCTAGCGAAACAGCGGAGCGGCGAAAACCGAGGGCGCCCCCTGTTGCGTACCAGGGGGCGCCCACAAGACGTACGGCCGTCACATCAGGCGTGTTCGCCCTCGCCCAAGTGGTGCACCCGGACCATGTTCGTGGTGCCCGGGACGCCGGGCGGGGAGCCGGCTGTCATGACGACGACCTCGCCGACCTTGAAGCGGCCCAGCTTGAGCATCTCCTGGTCGACCAGGGAGACCATCTCGTCCGTGCTGTTGACGAACGGGACGACGTAACTGTCGACGCCCCAGCTCAGGGAGAGCTGGTTGCGGGTGCCCTCCTCCGTGGTGAAGGCGACGATCGGCTGGGCTGCGCGGTAGCGGGAGAGACGGCGGGCCGTGTCGCCGGACTTGGTGAAGGCGACCAAGCCCGTGCCGCCGAGGAAGTCGGCGATCTCGCAGGCCGCGCGGGCGACCGAGCCGCCCTGCGTCTTCGGCTTCTTGCCGGGGACGAGGGGCTGGAGGCCCTTGGAGAGGAGCTCCTCCTCCGCCGCGACGACGATCTTCGACATCGTGCGGACCGTTTCGAGCGGGTACGCGCCGACCGAGGACTCCGCGGACAGCATGACCGCGTCCGCTCCGTCCAGGATCGCGTTCGCCACGTCGGACGCCTCGGCGCGCGTCGGGCGCGAGTTGGTGATCATCGACTCCATCATCTGGGTCGCGACGATCACCGGCTTGGCGTTGCGCCGGCACAGCTCCACCAGGCGCTTCTGCACCATCGGGACCTTTTCGAGGGGGTACTCGACGGCGAGGTCACCGCGGGCCACCATCACACCGTCGAAGGCCGCCACGACGGCGTCCATGTTGTCCACCGCCTGCGGCTTCTCCACCTTGGCGATGACCGGGACGCGGCGACCCTCCTCGTCCATGATCTTGTGGACGTCGTCCACGTCACCGGCGTCGCGGACGAACGAGAGGGCGACCAGGTCGCAGCCCATGCGCAGGGCGAAGCGCAGGTCGTCGATGTCCTTCTCGGAGAGGGCCGGGACGTTCACGGCCGCACCGGGCAGGTTGATGCCCTTGTGGTCCGAGATGACGCCGCCCTCGATGACGATCGACTTCACCCGCGGACCCTCGACGGCCAGGACCTTCAGCTCGACGTTGCCGTCGTTGATCAGGATCTGGTCGCCGGGCGACACGTCACCCGGGAGGCCCTTGTACGTCGTACCGCAGATGGTCTTGTCGCCGGGGACGTCGTCGGTGGTGATGACGAACTCGTCGCCCCGCACCAGCTCGACGGGGCCCTCAGCGAAGGTCTCCAGGCGGATCTTCGGGCCCTGCAGGTCGGCCAGGACGCCGATCGCTCGGCCCGTCTCCTTGGCGGCGGCCCGGACCCGGTCGTACCGGCCCTGGTGCTCGGCGTGCGAGCCGTGGCTGAAGTTGAACCGGGCCACGTTCATGCCGGCCTCGATCAGCGAGACGAGCATTTCATGGGAGTCGACCGCGGGGCCGAGAGTACAAACGATTTTCGAACGGCGCATGGGGCGATCCTATCGGTTTGTTTCGCTTCGGAATATTCCGGCTGGTGGACGACGTAGAAGCACCTCCTGGACACAAAGGGGCGGGATAGCGCTCAGGTGAGGCTCTCCCGTCATTTTCCGGTGAGTGCGCTCACTTGTCTTTGCTTGTCTTCAATTGTCGGTTGCCACCAGCGCGTACGTCTGTGTCGCGATCTCCAGCTCCTCGTCCGTCGGTACGACGGCCACCGCGACCCGGGAGCCCGCGGGGGAGATCAGCCGGGCCTCCTGGCTCCGTACGGCGTTCAGGGCGCCGTCCACGGCCACCCCGAGGCCCTCCAGGCCCGCCACCGCCGCCTCGCGCACCGGCGCCGCGTTCTCGCCCACTCCGGCCGTGAACGCGATGGCGTCCACCCGGCCGAGTACCGCGTAATAGGCGCCGATGTACTTCTTCAGACGGTGGATGTAGATGTCGAAGGCCAGCCGGGCCGCCGGGGCGTCCGCGCCGCCCTCGTCGATACGGCGGCGGATTTCCCGCATGTCGTTGTCTCCGCACAGACCGAGCAGGCCGCTCTTCTTGTTGAGAAGAGTGTCGATCTCGTCCGTGGACATTCCGCCAACACGCGTCAAATGGAAGATGACGGCCGGGTCCAGGTCACCGGAGCGGGTTCCCATGACCAATCCCTCCAGTGGCGTCAGCCCCATGGAGGTGTCCACGCACCTGCCGCCCTGTACGGCCGACGCGGACGCCCCGTTGCCCAGGTGCAGCACGATCACGTTCACGTCCTCGGGCGCCCGGCCCAGGAGCCGGGCCGTCTCCCGCGACACGTACGCGTGGGACGTGCCGTGGAACCCGTACCGCCTGATGCGGTGCTCGTCGGCCGTCGCGACGTCGATCGCGTAGCGGGCCGCCGACTCCGGCATGGTGGTGTGGAAGGCCGTGTCGAAGACCGCGACCTGGGGGAGATCGGGGCGCAGCGACCGCGCGGTACGGATGCCGGTGAGGTTGGCCGGGTTGTGCAGCGGGGCCACCGGGATCAGGCGCTCGATCTCCGCGAGGACCGTGTCGTCGACGACCGTCGGCTCGGTGAAGGCCTGGCCGCCGTGCACGACCCGGTGGCCGATGGCCGCCAACTCCGGTGAGTCCAGACCAAGTTCGTCCTGTGCCAGCTCCTCCGCCACCGCCTTCAAAGCCGCCTCGTGGTCGGCGATCGGGCCCGTGCGCTCACGGGACGCGCCGCCGGTCGCCAGCTGGGTGTGCTTCAGGCGGGACGTCTCCTCGCCGATGCGTTCCACCAGGCCCACGGCGAGCCGGCTGCTGTCGCGCATGTCGAGCAGCTGGTACTTCAGCGAGGAGGAGCCGGAGTTGAGGACGAGGACACGGGTCGCGGTCACTGCGCGGACGCCTTTTCGGTAGGGGTGGTGATAGCGGTGGTGATCGTGGTTGCGACGGTCTGGGCCTGGATAGCCGTGATCGCGACCGTGGTGACGATGTCCGGGACCAGGGCGCCCCGGGACAGGTCGTTGACCGGCTTGCGCAGGCCCTGGAGGACCGGGCCGACGGCGATAGCGCCGGCCGAACGCTGCACGGCCTTGTAGGTGTTGTTGCCGGTGTTGAGGTCCGGGAAGATCAACACGCTTGCCTGGCCCGCGACTTCGGAGCCGGGCAGCTTGGTGGCGGCCACGGTCGGCTCCACCGCCGCGTCGTACTGGATCGGGCCCTCGATACGCAGGTCCGCGCGCCGGGAGCGCACCAACTCCGTGGCCTCCCGCACCTTGTCGACGTCCGCGCCCGAACCCGACGTACCCGTGGAGTACGACAGCATCGCGATCCTCGGCCGTACGCCGAACTGCTCGGCGGTCGCGGCCGACTGGATGGCGATGTCCGCCAACTGCTCGGCGTTCGGGTCGGGGTTGACGGCGCAGTCGCCGTAGACGAGGACCTTGTCGGCCAGGCACATGAAGAAGACGGACGAGACGATCGAGGCGTCCGGCTTCGTCTTGATGATCTCGAAGGCGGGGCGGATCGTCGCGGCCGTGGAGTGGACGGAACCCGACACCATGCCGTCGGCGAGGCCCTCCTCGACCATCAGGGTGCCGAAGTAGTTGACGTCCGAGACGACGTCGTAGGCCAGCTCGACGGTGACGCCCCGGTGGGCGCGGAGCTGGGCGTACTTCTCGGCGAACCGGTCCCGCAGCTCGGAGGTGTGCGGGTCGATCAGCTGGCATTCGCCCAGGTCTATGCCCAGGTCGGCGGCCTTCTTGCGGATGGTGTCGACCGGGCCGAGCAGCGTCAGGTCGCACACGCCCCGCCGTAGCAGCACCTCGGCGGCGTGCAGGACGCGTTCCTCGGTGCCCTCGGGGAGGACGACACGGCGCTTGTCGGCGCGGGCGCGTTCGAGGAGCTTGTGCTCGAACATCATGGGCGTGACACGGTCGCTGCTGGGCGCGGAGATGCGCGAGAGAAGTTCGGTCGTATCCACGTGGCGCTCGAAGAGACCGAGGGCCGTCTCCGCCTTGCGCGGGGTGGCCGCGTTCAACTTTCCTTCCAGGGAGAAGAGTTGCGCGGCGGTCGGGAAGCTCGTGCCGGCCACGGAGATGACCGGGGTGCCCGGGGCGAGCCGGGCGGCGAGGGTGAGGACCTCGTCGCTGGGACGCTCGTTCAGGGTCAGCAGGACGCCCGCGATGGGCGGCGTACCGGCGCTGTGCGCGGCCAGGGCGCCGACGACCAGGTCGGCGCGGTCGCCGGGCGTGACGACCAGACAGCCCGGGGTCAGCGCGGTAAGGAAGTTGGGCAGCATCGCGCCGCCGAAGACGAAGTCCAGCGCGTCGCGGGCGAGGCCCGACTCGTCGCCGAGCAGCACCGTGCCGCCGAGCGCGTGGGTGATCTGGGCGACCGTCGGCGCGGCGAGGGCGGGCTCGTCGGGGAGGACGTAACAGGGCACGGGGAGACGGGAGCCGAGGCCCTCGGCGATCCCGTCGCGGTCCTCGCGGGCGACGCGGTTGGCGACCATGGCGAGGACGTCGCAGCCCAGCGCCTCGTACGCGCGGTACGCGTTGCGGGTCTCGGCGAGCACCGACTCGGCGGTCTGGTCGCGTCCGCCGACGACCGCGACGACGGACGCGCCGAACTCGTTCGCGAGACGGGCGTTGAGGGCCAGCTCGTCCGGGAACTGCGTGTCGGCGAAGTCGGTGCCGAGGACCAGGACGACGTCGTACTCGCGGGCGACGCGCAGAAAGCGGTCGACGAGTGTGGAGACGAGCTCGTCGGTGCCCTGCTCGGCCTGGAGCGCGGACGCCTCCGGGTAGTCCATGCCGTACACGGTCGCCGGGTCCTGGGAGAGGCGGTAGCGGGCGCGCAGCAGCTCGAAGAGACGGTCCGGCTTGTCGTGCACCAGCGGGCGGAAGACGCCCACGCGGTCGACCTGCCGGGTCAGGAGTTCCATGACTCCCAGCTCGACGACCTGGCGGCCGTCGCCCCGGTCGATCCCGGTCACGTACACGCTGCGGGTCGTCACGCGTGCTCTCCGTTTCAGCTGGACTGTTCGGGCCTCTTGACAGTACCCGCGCCGCTGGTTAAGGCGCCGGTCAGCCCGGTGGGGGGCGGTCAGGATCCAGGGTCCGGCCGGGGCGTGGAACAATTGGAGTGGCTCACAGGTATCAAAAGCGATCAGAACGATCAGAACGAGCAAAGCCATCAGAGCCATCCGCGTCATCTGAGCCATCAGAGTCAGCACCGCGCTCACAGTGATCACAGCGAGCAGGAGACACAGCACGATGCGTATCGGAGTTCTCACCGCAGGCGGCGACTGCCCCGGCCTGAACGCAGTGATCCGGTCGGTCGTCCACCGGGCGGTCACGCAGTACGACGACGAGGTCATCGGCTTCGAGGACGGTTACGCCGGGCTGCTCGACGGCCGCTACCGCGCCCTCGACCTCGACGACGTCAGTGGCATCCTCGCCCGCGGCGGAACCATCCTCGGTTCCTCCCGTCTCCAGCGCGACCGGTTGCGTGAGGCCTGCGAGAACGCCTCCGACATGATCCACGAGTTCGGCATCGACGCGCTGATCCCGATCGGTGGCGAGGGCACGCTGACGGCGGCCCGGATGCTGAGCGACGCGGGCCTGCCGGTGGTCGGCGTCCCGAAGACGATCGACAACGACATCTCGGCGACGGACCGTACGTTCGGCTTCGACACGGCGGTGGGTGTCGCGACGGAGGCGATGGACCGCCTCAAGACGACCGCCGAGTCGCATCAGCGCGTGATGGTCGTCGAGGTCATGGGGCGGCACGCGGGCTGGATCGCCCTGGAGTCCGGTATGGCGGCCGGCGCCCACGGCATCTGCCTCCCCGAGCGCCCGTTCGACCCCGCGCTGCTCGTGAAGATGGTCGAGGAGCGGTTCGCGCGCGGCAAGAAGTTCGCGGTCATCTGCGTCGCCGAGGGCGCGCACCCCGCCGAGGGCAGCATGGACTACGGCCACGGCGCGATCGACCAGTTCGGCCACGAGCGCTTCCAGGGCATCGGTACGGCACTGGCGTACGAGCTGGAACGACGGCTCGGCAAGGAGGCCAAGCCGGTCATCCTCGGCCACATCCAGCGCGGCGGCACGCCCACCGCGTACGACCGCGTTCTCGCGACCCGGTTCGGCTGGCACGCTGTGGAGGCCGCGCACCAGGGCCAGTTCGGGCGGATGACGGCGCTGCGCGGGACGGACGTGGTGATGGTGCCGCTTGCGGAGGCGGTCATGGAGCTGAAGACGGTCCCGAAGGACCGGATGGACGAGGCGGAGTCGGTTTTCTAGCCGACTGATGAGGCGGGGCGCGGCTCAGGCGAGGTGGAGTGGGGCGGGGCGGGGGACTTGGGCGGGTTGGGCTGAGAGTCTGAGTGCCTGAGGGGCTGCGGTTTCAGGGAGCGCTGCTCTCGACCCTCGCCCAGAAGTGCTCCACGATCCGGTCGAGGAAGTCGCGTCCGATGTGGCTCGCCTGGGTCGCCGCGGAGCCGTCCGCCCAGGTCAGGGTGGCGGCCATCTGCCCCTGGTAGTAGCGGTGCAGCTCCTGGAGGGTGCTCTCCAGGACGCGCCGGTTCAGCGGCACCATCTTGTTGACGGGGCGGACGTACGCCTGCCAGCGCGTCGTGACCGCGCTGCGCAGCAGGCCGGCGAGCCTGCCGTCGAGGCCGGTGAGGGAGATGAAGTCGGGGAGCGAGAGTTCGAGCACCTCGGCGAGAATCACGGACTGCCGCTCGGAGCCGCGCCACTCTCCGCTCTCCTCCATCCGTGCGTAGACGAGGAGTTCGAGCCCGACGGCCCGGGCGACGTCCTCGGCGCTGAGCCCGCGTGCGGCGCGGTGCTCGCGCAAGGTGTGCGGGCGGCCGATGAGTTCGCAGGGCGCACACCACAACACCCCGGCGAGAGCGGTGAGTTCATTCGCTCCGGGGGCCATGATGCTGCGTTCCCAGGCGATCACGTGGTCGGGCGTGATGTACGGCAGCCCGTACGAGACCCGCATCCCGTACGCGACGTGTTCGGGGCCCATTCCGAGGGCCGTACGGAGTCTGCGGGCGGCGTGGGCGTCGAAGGGCGGGGTCGGCGGCATGGGCGGTGGGGACGGAACTGAGGGTCGGCGCACGCGCCACAAGCTAGGGGCGCCGGGCGGCGGTGACTACGGTCTGTTCGGCCACAATCACGGATTGTAGGAAGCTACGGCTGGACGGGCGTTCCGGGGGTGGTGTGGGCCGGTGGTCCGGCGCGGCTGGAGGCTGTGGGGTGATACCTCGGTTGCGCCCCGGCCGGGGTTGTCCGCGGCGGGGATCATGCGAACGGCAAGGTGGCGGGGCATATGCGCGCGTGTCCGTCGGTCGTGAGTGCGGTGTCGGGGTGCTTCGGGGTGGCGGGGGCCGTCGAGCGTGCGGGCGTGCGTCGAAGACCCGTGCGGTACGGTCGGGGGCTCGACTGGGTGGGTAACTGGCCGGTACTGGTGAGTAGTTGCGGCGCGATCCTTGCGGTGCGGGGGTGGCGGACACGGTGGGGCCGGGTGGGTGGCCTCGGAGGGCGGTGGTCGCGTGAGCGGCAAGGCGGAGCAGGGGCACGGGGTAGAGGCAGGGGCAGGGGTCGGGGCGGAAGCGGGGGTGCGGAAGGTAGAGGGGCATATACGGGAGCGGTTGCTGGCCCCGAACTTCTGGCACCTCGCGACGGTCGGAGCCGATGGCATGCCGCAGGTGTCGCCGATGTGGGTGGACATGGAGGGCGACCACGTCATGGTCAACACGGCCATCGGTCGCGTGAAGGAGGAGAACCTCCGCCGCAACCCGAACGTCTCCCTCTCCCACCACGACCCCGAGAACCCGTACGACCGTGCGGAGATCCGGGGGCGGGTGGTGCGGTTCGTGGAGGGCGAGGAGGCGGAACGTTCCATGGACCGGCTCACCAAGAAGTACATCGGCGAGGACCGGTACCCGTGGCTGCTGCCGGGGGAGCGGCGCGTGATGCTGCTCATCGAGGTGACGCGGGTGCGGCGGGTGGTGGGGGTGGAGCCGTTCCGGCCCGGGGTGCTGCCTGAGGTGTAGGCGGGGGCTGGGCGCAGTCAGAGGAGGTGTTCTGCCTTTGCCGGCCTTGATGTCCTGGATGAGGGTGCGGAGGGCTTCGCGGGTGTCGGTGAGGTAGGTGTCTTCCTGGCCATGGATGAAGTCGCGCGATGCGCTGCGCGTGAGTGACGCGGCTTCCGTCCAGTCCAAGTGAGCACGGTACCTGTCGAGTTGGGACTGACCGTGGGTGAACTCGGGGCCGTGCGCGGAGTCCAACTCCACGGTGTCGAGCTGGGGGAGAGGGCCTTCGGTGTAGATCACCGCTTGCCCGGCGCCGGGAAACGCCCCTGCCTTGAAGGGGATCACGCGTACGCCGATGTTGTCGTGCTCCTGGTCGGGGCGTACGTCGGCACCGTCATGTCCGTTGTTCTGCAAGGGAGTTCGTCATGTCCGCATCGGTGGCCGTCTCGGAGTGGGGGTTCGGGGAGGCGCGGGAGCCGGGAGGTGGGACGCGGATATGGGCGGTCTTGCCAGGGAAGGGGGCCGGGGCTTATTCGAGGGCAGCGAATGGTGGGGGCTGAGGTTGGGACGGGGACAGAGCTGGCGGTTGTTCCTGTACTGCTGCGTCTTCGGCTTCTTCCGCCCGTGCCCGGGCTTCGGCGGCTTCTTTGGTGGCGCCGGCCTGGGTGAAGGAGGCGGCGGCCTGGAGCCAGGCGGCGAGAGTCTCGGCCGCTCGGTGGGCTGCCCGGTGAGCGAGGGCGAGAATGCAAAGGGTTTCCCCCGCCCCGTACCAGTCCTCGAACTCCCGGCAGATTTCCAAATCCTTGTGATATGCCTCGACCGCTTCTTCCACTCGGCCCGCCTTCTCCAGGGCGAGGCCGAGGTTGGTCCACGCTCTGCCCTCGCCATGGCGGTCTCCAGCGGCCCGGTAGAGGTTATGAGCGCGGGTGTGCGCGTCGATGGCCTCTTCCACGCGGTCCGCCTGCCGCAGGGCGAGGCCGAGGTTGTTCCATGTTGTGCCTTCACGATGGCGGTCTCCGACTGCCTGACATAGGTCGCGGGCACGGGCGTAGGCGTCGATGGCCTCTTCCACCCGGTCGGCCTGCCGTAAGGCGAGGCCGAGGTTGTTCCACGCCGCACTCTCGCCGGTGCGGGCCATTACGCCTTGGTACAGGTCGCGGGCGCGGGTGTGGGCGTTGATGGCCTCTTCCACCCGGCCCACCTGCCACATGGCGAGGCCGAGACTGGTCCACGCCCTTGCCTCACGGTCGAGATCGCCGACGCGTCGGGCGCTCTCGCTGGCGGCTAAGGCGACGGCAATCCCGTCATCGAAGAACCGCCGCCAGTTCAGGTATTCCCCCAGACACATGGCAAGCCGCACCGCAGGGACCGAGTGCCGTTCCTCCTTCGCCCACTGCACGGCCGCCACCAATCCCGCCCGCTCCTCATCCAGCCATGCCAAGGCATCCCCCCGCGCCTCAAACTGCCCGGGCGCTGCCTTCCCCGGCAACCACCGCATCCAGCGGTCAGCTGCCGCCGCCCATGCGAAATAGAAACCCAGCACCCGCCCCCGAGCCGCTTCCCCCTCCTCCACCAACCCCACGTCCCCCGCCACCACACCCACCCCGAACACCCGCACCAAGTCGTGCAACCGCCACCGCACGCCGGCATCCGAACCGTCATCAGCCCTGACCGGGGTGACGAGGTGCGTGGCGGCCAGGTCCTCCAAGAGGCTCAGAGCGGCCTCCGTGGCGAGGTCGGTCAGGGCGGCCACCGCGTCCGCGCCGGCGTCCGGGCCCGGTGCGAGGGCGAGCAGGCGCAGCAGGCGGGCCTGGTCGGGTGGGAGGCGGCGGTACGAGGTCTCCAGGATCGGGCGGAGGGCGAGGGAGCGGCCGTACAGGTCGGTGCCTCGGGTGCCGTTGTCCAGTACGGCAGTTGGGTCATCGGCCTGCTTGATCTCGGTCACCAGGGAGGCGATACCGCGGTGACGACGGCGGCGCAGCATCGCGGCCGCGATCTGGAGAGCGAGCGGCAAGTGGCCGCAGAGGGCGCTCAGTTCGCGGAGGGCGTCCGGTTCGCGGGCCGGGCGGTCGTCGCGTTCGTCGGCATCGTGGAGGGCGCGGGTGATGAGCGCTGCGGAGTCCTCCGGAGGGAGCGCCTCCAGGTCGATGAGGCGGACGCCTGGGAGGGAGTCCGGGCGGTCGCGGGAGGTGATCAGTACCCGGTGGTGGTCCGTGCCGGGGAGCAAGGGGAGGTACTGGGCCGGGTCCGAGGCGTTGTCCAGGATCAGCAGCATCCGGTCCTGCCGCTCGGCGAGGAGTTGGCGGTAGGCGTCGTACTGGCGTGCGGTGGATGGCGGCAGCTCCGGGCCTCGTACGCCGAGGGCGTCGAGCAGGGCCAGGACCGCCTGGTCGGCGGTGACCGGGTCGTCGTCGTAGCCGCGGAGGTCGACGAAGAGCGCGCCGCCGGGGAACCAGGCCCGCGCGCAGGCCTGGTGTGCCGCCTCGACGGCCAGCGCCGTCTTGCCGATGCCGCCCATGCCCGTGACGGCGAAGATGAGGAGAGGGAGCGCGGCGGCACCGTTCGAGGCGGGATCGAGGTGGGGCAACAGGCGGCCCAGTTCTGCCGATCGGCCTGTGAAGCCGAAGGGGCGGGGCGGGAGGGTGGCGGTCGCCGAGGGGACCGGGCCGTGGGAGTGGACTCCTGCGCCGAGTCTCGTGTCCGGGCTATCGTCCGTCGCCGGCGGGGCGGTGCCCGACTTGCTTGGCGATGAAGGTGCCGTTGAACGTGCCTCCCCGGAGGTCGATGTGATCTCCTCCGTACGTCGGGCCGCGAAAAGGACCCTCCCGGGGGTCGGTGGCCGCCTGGCCGGGCAACTGTTTCGGGGCCAGTTCTCGGAGTACGGCAACGGCCGCCGCTGCCGCGTTCGCTGCTGCCCGGGGTTGCGAACCCGCCTCGTCGTCACCGGACTTGTTCGGGTCGGCCTTGTCACTGATGCCCCGGATGATCAACGCGCCCGCCTCACCGGCGAGATGGACCGCCTGGGCCACGCCGGAACTCTCCATTTCGATGGCGACGGCGTCGTTGTAGTGCCGATGGATGTGCTGGGCGAGCTCGGACTTCCTGTCCGCGAGGACCACGTCTCCCACGGCGATCGGCTTGAAGTGCGCCCGGAAGCCCGTCGGGTCCTCCAGCGCCTCCTTGGCCGCCTGTTCCAGGCGGTGAGACGCTTTCCAGGCCTCCGGGCGGACCAGGAAGCCGTCGGGGGTCTGCTTGCCCCCGTGGATCGAGTACACCTTCGTCGCGATCACGACGTCGCCGATCACGATGTCGTCCTTGAGGCCACCCGCGACACCGACGACCAGCACGGCCTCGGGGTCCAGCCACGTCAGTACGCGCTCGGTGAGCGTGGCCGCCGTGAGTGTGCCCTCGCCCATGTTTACGAGGACCACCTGCCAAGGCGCGCCCGGGAGTTGGCCCAGCTTGGCCTTGGTTCCGTAGCGCGGGTGGGTGAGCGTCTCGATGTCCGTGAGGTGCTCCCGCACTGCGTCGCACTCCAGCGACAGCGCGGTGAGGACGGCAACGGTTCTCTTTGTCTCCGGCACGTTTCTACGGTACTTGGTAGGCGTACCGTTATGTCACGCGATGTGCGAAGGCGGCGCGGGGGACGGACGGCACCATGGCAACCGAGTACGAGGGCGACCACATCGACTTGCGAGGTGCCACTGTCGCGGGCTCCTTGATGGCGAAAGCCATGTGCCGCGAGCACTCGTCGGTGCCCAGTGCGCTGGACGCCCTTCCCGCGCCTGCAGTTGGTTTCACCGGACGCAGCGCCGAACTGCAGGAAATATTAGCGGTGTTCGACCCGACCATGTGTGCCTCCGAGGACGGTTCGAAGACGGCAGTAATCGCGGCCGTCTCGGGCCTTGGCGGCATCGGCAAGACCGAACTCGCAGTGCAGGCGGGACACGCGGCGTGCGCGAAGGGGTGGTTCCCAGGCGGGGTGCTCTTCGTGGACCTGCACGGGTACGACGAAGAACCCGTCAAAGGGGATCAGGCCCTGGAGGCACTGCTATGGGCACTGGGTACGGAGCCGAAAGACGTGCCAGCCGGGCTGGACGTACGTGCCGCCCTCTACCGTTCTGCCCTCGCCGACCGTGCCCGGCAACGCGGGGCCGTATTGATTCTCGCGGACAACGCGTCTTCCCCCGGCCAGGTGCGGCCCCTCCTTCCTGGCGGCTTCTCGGGGCACCGGCTGCTGGTCACTTCCCGCGATCGGCTGCCTCAACTGGGCGCTCGCCTAGTGGCGTTGGACGAGCTGACGCCGGAAGAGGCCTACACCCTCCTCGATCGTGCCCTGCGGATCGCCTACCCGGCGGACAGTCGCGTCGCGGACAGACCGGAGGAAGCAGCACGCCTTGCAGCGCTCTGCGGGCACTTGCCACTGGCCCTCCAGATCGCCGCGGCGCTTCTGGTGGTGGACCGGGACAAGCCCGTCGCCGAGCTCATCGCGGAACTGGCCGCGTCCCGCGACGTGCTCGGCCACCTCAATGACGGCGAGCGCAGCGTCCGCGCTGCCTTCGACCTGTCGTACAGACGACTGATCCCTGAACACGCGCGCCTGCTGCGTCTCCTGGCCCTGGCGCCAGGGTCCGATGCGAGCGGGGAGGTCGTTGCCGCACTCCTCGGGACGGATGTTCCTCCGCTGCACGCGCTGGAGGAATTGGTTCGTGCACACCTGGTCGAATGCGGGAGGACCGGCGGTCGGCGGCGGTGGCGGTTGCATGACTTGGTTCGGGCGTTCGGGGTCGGTGTATCGGCAGGGGACGCGGGGCTGGTGGAGGAGGGGGAGGTTGCCCGCGAGCGGGTGCTGAACTTCTACTACGAATGGGCCCAGGGGGCGGATGGCTGGTTGCGGTGGTTTCCGGGGATGTCAGTGCCAGGGCGGTTTGCGGGCCGGGGGGAGGGGCTGGAATGGCTGGACGGAGAACGTGCGGGTCTGGTGGCGGCGGTGGGGTGGGCGGAGCGGGAGCGATTCGCGGGCGCGGCGGTGAGGTTGGCCGGATGCTTGGCGGAATACCTCGGCTGGCGGCGGTACTTCGACGATGGGGTGTCAGTGGGGCGGCTCGCGCTTGAGGCCGCTCGCAGCTCCGAGGACCGCCAGGGCGAGGCCGCCGCCTGGAACAACCTCGGCCGTGTCCTGAGGGAGGCGAGTGGGGCGACGGAAGAGACGATAGAGGCACACACCTGCGCCCGCGACCTGTACCAGGCTGTTGGGAACAAACATGGCGAGGCCATAGCGTGGGGCTACCTCGGTATCGCCCTGGAGGGCGTAAACCGGGTGGGGGAAGCGATCATTGCGCACACCCACGCCCGCGAACTGTACCTGGCAGTCGAGGATCGTCAAGGCGAGGCCGCCGCCTGGAACAACCTCGGTAATGCCCTGGAGAGGGCGGACCAGTTCGAGGAGGCGATCGAAGCTCTCACTCGGGCCCGTGACCTGTTCCAGGTTGTCGGAGACCGTCACCGCGAGGCCCAAGCGTGGCACAACCTCGGCGTCGCCTTGCAGGATGCGGGCCGAACGAGTGAGGCGTTCGAGGCGCATGGCACAGCGCTGCAGGTATACCGGGAGTTTGAGGACTGGTACTGGACGGGCCACGTCAGGCACAACCTGGCCCTCATGCACGCGTCCGCCGATCGTCCCGTCGAGGCGCGTGCCTGCTGGCTTCAGGCCGCGGACGCCTACACGATGGCCGGCGCCACCGCCGAAGCCGACCAAGCCCGTATCTGGGCCAAAGAGTAGGGACCGCAGTCGCTGACGCTGCGACCCTCACCCCTTAACCGCCCCACCCAGCGCAAACCCCCCGCCCACCCGCCTAGCCACCACCACATACAACAAAATCACCGGCGTCGAATAAATAACCGAGAACGCGGCCAACTGCCCATAAACAACCGTCCCCCGGTTCCCGAAGAAGTCGTTGATGCTCACGCTCGCCGGCATCTGATCCGGCGTAAGCAGCAACATGAACGGGACGAAGAAGTTTCCCCACATCATCACGAACGAGAAGACGGTCACCACCGCCACCCCCGGCCCCATCAGCGGCAGCACGATCCGTACCAGGGACTGAAGAGCCGACGCCCCGTCCGTCCACGCCGCCTCCTCCAGCTCTCTCGGTACCCCGTCCATGAAGTTCTTCATCAGCCACACAGCGAACGGGAGTTGGGAAGCGGCGAAGAAGAAGATCGTGCCCTGCATGGTGTCGATCAGGTTCACCCGGACGAAGAGCGCGTACACGGGCACCATGATCGCCGTGATCGGGAGACACGTGGCGAACAGAATCGTCAGCAGGAACGGTCGATTGAACCGCGACCGGAATCGCGACAGCGGATAGGCGGCCAGCGCCGCACACACCACCGTCAACGCAGTCCCGCCTCCGCACAGCAGCAGGCTGTTGAGCAGCGGCCTGAACGTCACGTCCTCCGTCAGTACCGCGTCGAAGTTTCCGAACGTCAGGCCGTCCGGGACCCGTACTCGTAAATCAGCCCTCGGATCCAGTGCCGACAGCACCACCCACACCAGCGGAAGCACGAATGCCGTAGCCAGGACCAGAAGTCCCGTGTCGGCCGCCAACCTTCGATTCATACGCCGGGACGGCATCTCACACCTCCGTCCGTAGCAGCCGCATGTACACCAGCGAGAACAGCGAGCCGACCACCAGCAACAGCAGGGCCACCGCCGTGCCGTAGCCGATCATGCTTTTCTGGAAGGCCTGTTCGTACATGAAGAGGGGGAGAGTCTGGCTCCGATTCCCGGGGCCGCCCCTCGTCATCACCCAGATCAGGCCGAAGACCGACAGGGTCTGGAGCGTGTTCAGCATCAGGTTCGTGCCGATCGAGCGGCGGATCATCGGGAGCGTGATGTGCCACATCCGGCGCCAGCCGCCCGCGCCGTCGACCTCGGCCGCCTCCGTGATCTCCTTCGGGATCTCGTTCAGGGCCGCCGAGTAGACCAGCATCGAGAACGCCGTACCCCGCCACACGTTCGCGAACGACACCGCCAGGATCGGCAGCGTGAACAGCCAGTTCTGGGACGGGAGATGGAGCCAGTCCAGGATGGCGTTGAGGGTGCCCTCCCGCCTGAAGAAGGCGTACAGCAGGAAGCCTGCCACCACCTCCGGCAGTACCCACGCCGTGATCACGATCCCGCCCACCAGCGTCCGCACCGGCTTCGACGCGCGCTGCATCAGCGCCGCCAGCGCCAGCCCCAGGGTGTTCTGGCCGATCAGCGATGAGATGACGGTGAACACGAGCGTCAGCCATACGGCGTTCAGGAACGCCTCGTCCTTGAACGCCGTACGGAAGTTCTCGAAGCCGACGAAGGAGGACGTGGCCTGGCCGGTCAACTGCAGGTCGGTGAACGCGATGTAGGCGCAGTACGCGATCGGGCCGGCGAGGAAGAGGAGAAGCAGAATTACCGCCGGTGTGACCGGAAGCGCACGGGCCAGTGTCCGGGGCAGCGTTCGGGGCAGGGAATGTCCGGTCGCACCCGCACCCGCACCCCCACCCCCACCCGCACTCACGGCTTCTCTACCACCTGGTCGTCCGTCGCCGACTTCAGTGCCTCGTCGTACGCGCTCGCCGCCTCCTCCACCGACGCGTCGCCCGTCGTCACGCCCTCCATCGCCTCCTGGACGGCCGTCGAGACCTTCGGGTACGCCGGATACGCCGGGCGGTAGTGCGTGCTCGCGACCAGGTCCGTGAAGAACTTGATCCCGGGCTGGGCGTCGACGTAGGCCGGGTCCGCCGCCACGTCCTTCCGGACGGCGATGCCCGAGTTGGCGATGTACCACTTCTGGGCGTTCGCCTTCGTCTGCATGGTCTTGACGAACTCGAAGGACAGGTCAGGGTTGTTCGCCTTCGCCGGGATCGCCCAGGTCCAGCCGCCCGACATGCTCACCTTGCCCGGCGCCTGGCCGTGCTGGGTCGGCATCGCCGCTAGGCCCAGCTTCGTCGACCACTCGGGCCATTCGTGGCCGCTGCCCGGCAGCCAGTCCTGGGGGAGCCAGGAGCCGTCGAGGTTGATGCCCAGTTTGCCCTGGGGAAGCCACTCGCCCCGGGCGCGGGTCGCCACGTTGGGGTCCAGCGCGTCCGACACGTCCGGGCCCAGCTTCTCCTTGTACACCGTCTCGACGAACGTCAACGCGTCCTTGAAGGCCTGGCTCCCCGCGATCCACTTCTTCGACGAGCCGTCGTACAGGGGGTCCGAAGCCGCCGAGCCCTCCGTCCCGTACAGCAGCATCTCGAAGCCCTGCATCGTGGCCGCCTCGCCCACCGGCTTGCCCGTGTAGACGTTCAGGGGGATGACGTCCGGGACCTTCTCCTTGATCGTGCGGGCGGCGGACAGAACCTCGTCCCACGTCTTCGGCTGCCAGGCCTCCGGCAGCCCGGCCTTCCTGAAGACGCCCTTGTCGAACCACAGCCCCCGTGTGTCGGTGCCGTCCGGGACGCCGTACGTCTTGCCGTCCTCGGCCCTGGCCGCCGTCTTCGCCGTGTCGATGAACTGGTTCCAGTCCGGCCACTTGGCGAGGTAGGCGTCCAGCGGCTTCAAGTACCCGCTGGTGATGTCCGAGTTGATGAGGAACGTGTCCTCGTAGACCAGGTCGGGGGCAGTCTTGGGGGAGCGGAGCATCTGCTGGACCTTGGTGTAGTACTCCGAGTCCGGGGCCTTGATCGGGACCAACTCGACCTTCTTGCCCGGGTTGGCCTTCTCGAACTGCTTCTTGACGTCCGTCAGGTACTCGTCCATCACCTTGACCGAGTTGTCGGTCGACTGCTTGAACGAGATCTTCACCGTGTCCGGATCACTTCCGGAGCCGCCGCCGCAGGCGGTGAGGGAGCCCGCGGCGAGGGTGAGGGTGGCAACGAGCAGGGATAATGGTGCAGTTGGGCGGGCGGCGGTGGGGCGCACGAGCACGACCTCCTACTGGCTCGGAAAGCCTGTACGGCTGCCTCGCGAACGTAAGAGGAGTGGTCTAGTCAGGTCAATGACCTTGCAGCGCTTACCGTTTGCTTCGCTTCGCATTGCGTCGCACAGCTTCGTACGCCATCGCGTATCGCGCATCACGGGAGGAAGAGCGTGCCGGAATCACCGGAGCCGGCGGGAACCACGGGATCACCTGGCTCGCTTGGATCAGATGTCACCCCCGGGCAGCTCCTGCTCGCCGAGTACGCGACTCTCAAGGACGAGCAGAAGTCCCGTATCGGATTCCGCGACAACCTGCTCTACGTCACCCTCACCGTCGTCGCCGCCGTCATCGCGGCCGCCGCGCAGGCCAGGCAGCCCGTCATGCTGCTCGCGCTGCCGCCCGTGTGTGTCGTCCTCGGCTGGACCTACCTCATCAACGACGAGAAGATCTCAGCGATCGGGGCTTATGTGAGAGGGGAGTTGGGGCCTCGCCTCGCTCAACTCGCCCGGATCGAGGCCGCCTTCGGCTGGGAGTCCGCGCACCGGTCCGACGCCCGGCGCCGGTCCCGTAAGGCCGTCCAACTCGCCGTGGATCTCCTCGCGTTCTGTGTCGTCCCCTTCGCCGGCCTCGTCGTCTACTGGGGCGGGGGCCACGCCGGCGCCGGACTTCTCGTCCTCTCCGTCGTCGAGGCGATCGGTGTCGTCGGGCTCGCCGCCCAGGTGGTGACGTACGCCCGCCCCAGCTCGTGAGTGGGCGGCGTACCCCTACTGCCCCCGCACCCACCGGTACTGCAGCTCGGGCCGCCCCACCTGCCCGTACTGCGGGTTCCGTGCCGCCCGTCCCGCCTCCACCAGGTGTTCCAGGTAGCGCCGGGCCGTGATGCGCGAGATGCCGACCTCCTCGGCGACCCCGGCCGCGGTGAGCCCCCCGGTGCTGGCCCGGAGGGTCACCGTGACCCGTTCCAGGGTGGGGGCGCTCAGGCCCTTGGGGAGGGCGGCGGGGCCCGGTGCGCGCAGGGTCGCCAGCGCGCGGTCGACCTCGTCCTGGCCGCTCGCCTCGCCCGCCGACGCGTGGAACTCCGCGTAGCGCACCAGCCGGTCCCGGAGGGTCGCGAAGGTGAACGGCTTCAGTACGTACTGCACGACCCCCAGTGAGACCCCCTCCCGGACGACCGCCAGGTCCCGCGCGGACGTCACCGCTATCACGTCCGCGTGGTAGCCCGCCGCGCGCAGCGAGCGGGCCAGTTGCAGCCCGTGTCCGTCGGGGAGGTGGAAGTCGAGCAGAAGCAGGTCCACCGGCGTACGGTCCAGCGCGCGCCGCGCCTCCGCGCCTGTGTGCGCCTTGCCCACGACCGTGAACCCGGGCACCCGGCCCACGTACATGACGTGCGCGTCGGCGGCGACCGGGTCGTCCTCCACGACGAGGACGCGGATGGGGTCGGTCGTCGTGTCCCTGCGCGGGGTGTCTCTCGGGTCGGTCATACGTCGCCTCCAGGCAAGGCGGGTTCGGCGTGCTCAGGCGATTCGGCGGACTCGGCCGACTCGGCCGGTTCGGCCAGCTTGTTCAACTTGTTCAGCTTGGTCGGTTCGGTGGGCTCGGCGGGGGTGTGGCCGTCCGAAGAGCTCGCCGGGCCCGAAGTCGGCGCGGGCGCCGCCACCTTGGGCAACGGCAGCCGTACCTCGAACTCCGCCCCGCCGCCCGCGGCCTCGGCCACCGTCAGTGTCCCCTCGTGCCGGGCCACCGCCTGCCGTACGAGCGCCAGCCCGAGACCCCGGCCGCCCGGCCCCGCCGGTTTGGTCGTGAAGCCCCGCTGGAAGACGGCCTCCGTGTGGGCCGGATCGACGCCCGCGCCCGTGTCCGAGACCCGCAGCACCAGCAGCGAGTCCTCCGTCAGCGCCGTCACCGTCACCCGGGACGGCCCCAGGCCGCTCTCCGCGCTGCCCTGCGCCGCGTCCACCGCGTTGTCGATCAGGTTTCCCAGGATGGTGACGAGGTCGCGGGCGGGGAGTGTGTCGGGGAGGAGGCCGTCGTCGAGGCTGCTGTCCTCCGAGACGACCAGCTCCACGCCCCGCTCGTTCGCCTGCGCCGTCTTGCCGAGCAGTAGGGCGGCCAGGACCGGTTCGCTGACCGCCGCGACCACCTGGTCGGTGAGCGCCTGGGCCAGTTCCAGTTCGGCGGTCGCGAAGTCCACGGCCTCCTCCGCCCGGTCCAGCTCGATCAGGGAGACGACCGTGTGGAGGCGGTTCGCCGCTTCGTGCGCCTGTGAGCGCAACGCCTGCGTGAAACCGCGCTCGGAGTCCAACTCGCCCATCAGGGACTGGAGTTCCGTCACATCGCGCAGGGTGACGACCGTACCCCGGCGCTCCCCGCTCGACACCGTGGAGGTGTTGACGACCAGGACCCGGTCGGCGGTCAGATGCACCTCGTCGACGCGCGGCTCGGCCGACAGCAGCGCGCCCGTCAGCGGCGCGGGCAGCCCCAGCTCGGCCACCGACCGGCCGACGACCTCGCCCTCGTCCGTGACGCCCAGCAGCTCCCGCCCGCCGTCGTTCATCAGCGCCACCCTGTACTGCCCGTCGAGCATCAGCAGCCCCTCGCGTACGGCGTGCAGGGCGGCCTGGTGGTAGTCGTGCATACGGCTCAGCTCGGCCGCGTTCATCCCGTGGGTGTGGCGGCGCAGGCGCGCGTTGACGACGTACGTGCCGATCGCGCCCAGCGCCAGCGCGCCCGCCGCGACCCCGAACAGTGCCGTGACCTGGTCCTGGACCCGGGCGCTGATCTCCTCGACCCGGATACCCGCGCTGACCAGCCCGATGATCTCGCTGTTCGCGCCACCGGCGTGGATCGGTGTGACCGCGCGGACGGACGGGCCGAGCGTGCCGGAGAAGACCTCCGTGAACGACTCGCCGCGCAACGCGCGCTCCCGGTGCCCGAGGAAGCGCTGACCGATCTGCTGCTTGTCGGGGTGGGTCCAGCGGATGCCCTCGGGGTTCATGATCGTGACGAAGTCGACGTCCGTGTGGTGCTGCACCTGGAGGGCGTACGGCTGGAGCAGGGTCGTCGGCTTCGGGGCGGTCAGTATCGCCGCCCGCACCGAGGGGGCGTCCGCGACGGAACGGGCCACGGCCATCGCCTGGCGGCCCGCGGCGTCCTCGGCCTGGCTGCGGTCGCTGAGGTAGGTGAACAGCGCACATCCGGCCACCACGAACGCGATCAGCACGGCCTGCATCGCGAACAGCTGGGCGGCCAGGCTGCGGGGTCCGGGAACGCGGGGGAAACGCATGCTGTCAGTCTGCCTCTCCTTATAAGCGTGAACTAAATGAACGGAAGGGTGACCGCCCTCACAGGGCGGGGGATAGTCACGGCATCGCAGGGACGCGATTCACGGGCCTTGGCCTGTTTTCGGTCGCCGCCCGCGACCCCGCAGCACCATCGCACTCCCCGCACCATCGCACTCCCCGCACAACCGCATCCCCGCACAACTTTCTCCCCATCCCCCGGACGTGAGCCGCACGCCGGTGATGCCGACGACGACGTCAAGGAGGGCAGCCGTGGCCACCTCATCCTCAACGGCACCTGCCGCACCCGCCGCCAAGCGGGACCGTACCCACTACCTCTACATCGCGGTCATCGCCGCGGTGGCCGCCGGTATCGCCGTTGGTCTGATCGCCCCGGACTTCGCCGTCGAGCTGAAGCCGATCGGAACCGGCTTCGTCAACCTGATCAAGATGATGATCTCGCCGATCATCTTCTGCACGATCGTGCTCGGCATCGGCTCGGTACGGAAGGCCGCGAAGGTCGGCAAGGTCGGCGGGATCGCGCTCGGCTACTTCGTGCTCATGTCGTTCGTCGCGCTCGGCATCGGCCTGGTCGTCGGCAACATCATCGAGCCGGGCACCGGCCTCGCGCTGACCGACGCCGTCAAGGAGACCGGCCAGGCGCAGGTCTCGGCCGAGGCCAAGGACACCACCGAGTTCCTCCTCGGGATCATCCCGACGACGTTCGTCTCCGCCTTCACCGTCCCCGAGGTCCTCCAGACGCTGCTCATCGCCCTGCTCGCCGGGTTCGCCCTGCAGGCCATGGGCCCGGCCGGCCAGCCGATCATGCGCGGTGTGGAGCACATCCAGCGCCTGGTCTTCCGCATCCTCGGCATGGTGATGTGGGCGGCGCCCGTCGGCGCGTTCGGTGCCATGGCCGCGGTGACCGGGTCCGCCGGCGTCGACGCGCTCAAGCAGCTCGCCATCCTGATGCTGTCCTTCTACCTCACCTGTTTCCTCTTCGTCTTCCTGGTGCTCGGCGCGCTGCTGAGGGTCTTCACGGGCCTCAACATCTTCTCGCTCCTCAAGTACCTGGGCCGTGAGTTCCTGCTGATCCTCTCGACCTCCTCCTCCGAGTCCGCGCTGCCGCGCCTCATCGCGAAGATGGAACACCTGGGCGTCAGCAAGCCCGTGGTGGGCATCACCGTCCCCACCGGCTACTCGTTCAACCTCGACGGCACCATGATCTACATGACCATGGCGTCCCTGTTCATCGCCGACGCCATGGGTACGCCGATGGCGGTCAGTGAGCAGATCCCCCTGCTGCTCTTCCTCCTCGTCGCCTCGAAGGGCGCGGCGGGTGTCACCGGCGCCGGTCTCGCGACCCTGGCCGGCGGTCTCGCGTCGCACAAGCCCGCGCTGGTGGACGGCCTCGGTCTGATCGTCGGCATCGACCGTTTCATGAGCGAGGCCCGCGCCCTCACCAACTTCGCGGGCAACGCGGTCGCCACGGTCCTGATCGGAACCTGGACCAAGGAGATCGACAAGGAGCGCGTCGCGGAGGTCCTCGCCGGCCAGCACCCGTTCGACGAGAAGACGCTCATCGACGAGAACGACGGCTTCCACCCGGACACCGACGCCGACTCCGACTCCGCGGACATCCCCGAGCAGGGCGGCGAGAAGGAACTCGCCAAGGCGTGACCGCCTGACACCGGTTGTCACCGATGTCAGCGGCTCACTGAGAATCTCAAAAGCCGATCCCGGAAGACTCCGGGT
>NZ_AEJB01000181.1 GCF_000331005.1 Streptomyces turgidiscabies Car8 | reverse complement strand
TCCATCGAGATGGTGACGGCGCGTGCAGTGCCGCCGCTGCCGTCGGCCATGTCAGGGACCAGCTCACAGAAGTAGTGGCCGGTTGGGATGTCGAGTGCTTCGTCGAACTTCCACCCGGTGATGTATGCGGTTCCGTTGGAGTTGAGCCCACGGACTTCGTAGACGTGCTCGCCGGTCTAGTTGTCGGCGCAACGCTGCAGCATGAGCTTGCGGGCATACCCCTACCCGTCCCTCCCCCAGAGGGGGGACCCCCACTGGGGGCTGCCGCCCCCAGACCCCCGCTATCGGCCCTGAACGGGCCTCGTCCTCAAACGCCGGACGGGCTGGGGTGCCGGACTGTTACTGCCGGCCGGCTCCCCGGCGTCGTACGAGATAGGCAGCCGCACCCGCCGCCACGACCACAACAGCCCCGATGCCGATCCAGACCCCCGCGGACATCCCGTCGTCGTCGCTCTTCGCCTCCGCCGCCGGGGAGGCCGATGCCTCCGTGGCCTCCGCCGTGGGTGTCGGCGACGCGGCCGGAGTCGGTGACTCGGACGCAGGCTCGCTCGGCGACGGGCTGACCGGCTTCGCACCCGGTGCGGCGGCCTTCAGCTTGAGCACCGGCGCGGGCTGCTCACTGCTCTCGTCCAGCTCGATCCAGCGGTCGATCTTGCCGTCGCTGTAGGTCTGCAGTGACTTGAAGGCGAGCTCCTTCACATTGGGAAGCTGCCGTACGACGACGGAGTACTCGGCGTTCACACCGGCCTTCAGGGCCGCACCCTTGATCGTGTAGCCGTCGTCGGAGGCGGTGAACTTCCAGCCCTTGGGACCTTCGCCGTAGGTCACGTCGCCGGGCGCGATGCCCTCGGGCAGGATCACCCGGACCGCGGCGATCCCGGCGGTGTCGGACTCCGCCTCCGCGTCGAAGGAGATCTCGACGTTCTCCGCGAGCGCCTGAGCCTTGTCGGACTCGACCTCCACGTGGGCGGCGGCCGGCCCGGCGGTGAGGAGGACGAGGGTGCCGGCCGCGGCGGCCGCGAGGGTCAGGCGTCGCGCGGTGCCGCGTGGGAAGGGGGCAGTGAACATGGGTGTCTCCGGGTCTTTCCGGGTGTGCGGTGACGCGGAACGGCCCATCTGCTTCGGGGCGTTCCGGCAGGGTCAGTTGGCGTGGGCGGACCACGCCGGCGGCGGACCCCGCCGTACCAGCACGTTCGCGAGGAGCACGGCCTGGAGCGGCGGCGGCTCCGTCGGACGCGGGCGGCGTGCCCGCGATCCGCGCCCGGTCGGCACAGGCAGGCCGTCGAGCAGTGCCCGTACGGTGGCGATCCGCGTCCGCACCGCGTCGGCGGCCCCGGTCAGACCGCGCGCCAGCGACCAGCAGGCCGCGTCCGCGCGGTGCAGCAGCACGGCGACGAGGGCGGCGGCCACGGCGTGGAGGACGGTCATCGTCGCCGAGTCGTGCAGCCGCCCGGGCCAGGTCCCATGGGCAGGCATCGCATGATGCGTATGAGCGCCCATGGACATGGCCGCGGAGGTGACCCCCGTCGGGCGTGCGTGAACGGCCGTCAGCCACACATGCAGTCCGGTCTGCGCCGTCGCGCTGGTCACCACCACCGCGGCGAGCGAACGCGGGCGCCGGGTGCCGGCCAGTCCCACGGCGAACAGCAGCACCGCCGCCGTCACGCTCGACCGCCACGGGGCCGGCCCCTCGGCGACGAGATGATGCGCGCTGACCCCGAGCACCGTGCCGACGACGGCGAACACCGCCGCCCGGAACACGGGCAGTGGCGCGGAGCGCGTCGTGGGCGTACGGAGCATGGTCATGGCCCGCCCATCATCAACCATGCGGCGGCCGGGCAGGGTCCGGGTCTCAGGAATTTCTCATTCCATTCCCATGGCGGGCCCAGGCATTGGTCACAGGATGGTCAAGTACCCAAGGGGGAGTGGGGTTTCTGTACATCGGGGGGTCAAGGAGGCACGGGTATGGTCATGGTCGGTCCGGAAGTACGCCGAGTGGCCCGCGGGTTGAGGCGGCGGGTACGGCAGTTCGCGGAGCCACCTGTGCCGCAGTCCGCCCACCGGCTGGTCCAGGACCCGGTGTTCGTGATCTCCTCCGTGCGCTCGGGCTCCACACTCCTGCGGGTCCTGCTCAACAGCCACCCACAGATCCGGGCGCCGCACGAGATGCACCTGCGCACCCTGGCCGTCGACCTCACCAAGCCGTACACCGGCAAGGCCATGGCGCAACTCGACCTGGACCGGCGTGAGTTGGAGTACCTGCTGTGGGACCGCATCCTGCACCGGGAGCTCGTGCGCAGCGGGAAGCAGATCATCGTGGAC
This sequence comes from Streptomyces turgidiscabies Car8, assembly GCF_000331005.1. GTDB lineage: Bacteria > Actinomycetota > Actinomycetes > Streptomycetales > Streptomycetaceae > Streptomyces > Streptomyces turgidiscabies. The sequence continues at coordinate 1,432 of NZ_AEJB01000181.1, read as the reverse complement.
AAGACACCCGGCAACGCGGGGTTCTGGGAGCGCCTGGCGGAGGGCTGGCCGAAGGCCCGGTACGTCTTCCTGCTGCGCCACCCCGCCTCGATGGTGAGTTCCCTGATCAACAACCGTCCCGACCGCGACCTCGGCGCGACCGTACGGGAGGTCCGCATGTACGTCGAGGCGGTCGAAGCGGCCCGGAACGGCCTCGACGGCCTCACCGTCCGCTACGAGGACCTGACGGAACGGCCCGAGGCGGTCACCCGGGAACTCTGCGGCTATCTCGGTGTGCCCTGGACGCCGAAGATGCTCGACTACCAGAAGGGCGACCACGGCCCCTTCGTGCCGTTCATCGGGGACTGGAGCGAGAACATCAAGTCCGGGAGGATCCAGAAGGCCCGGCCGCTCCCGGCCGCCGAGGACGTGCCGGAGGCCCTGCGCGACCTGGCCCGCACCTGGGGCTACCCCTGTTGAGACGGCCGCCCGTCCGGCGCTGACCGGCCCGGGCGTCCGTACGGTCAGTGGCTCCCGCCGCCGAATGCCCTCAGGATGCGCTCGGCGGCGAGGGTGGCCGTCAACTCGCCGTCCCGCACCTGCTGTTCGAGGCCCGGCGTGAGGGCCCGTACGGCCTCGTCGGCGTGCAGGCGGCCCAGCAGGTCGTCGCGGACCATCGCCCAGGTCCAGTCGACCTGCTGGTCACGGCGTTTGGCGGTGAGACGGCCTGCCGAGTCGAGCAGGGTCCGGTGCTGTTCGAGGCGGTCCCAGACGGTGTCCAGGCCGGTCGACTCGCGCGCGCTGCACGTCAGCACCGGCGGTGTCCAGGCCGCGTCCCGGCCGTGCATCAGCCGCAGGGCGCCCGCCAGTTCCCGGGCGGCGGCCTGGGCGTCGCGTTCGTGCGGGCCGTCCGCCTTGTTGACGGCGATGACGTCCGCCAGCTCCAGGACGCCCTTCTTGATGCCCTGCAACTGGTCGCCGGTGCGGGCCAGTGTCAGCAGCAGGAACGAGTCGACCATGCCCGCGACGGCCGTCTCGGACTGGCCGACGCCGACCGTCTCCACCAGCACCACGTCGTAGCCCGCCGCCTCCATCACCACGATCGACTCACGCGTCGCCTTGGCGACCCCGCCCAGCGTGCCCGCGGTGGGGGAGGGCCGGATGAAGGCGGCCGGGTCGACGGCCAGGCGTTCCATCCGGGTCTTGTCGCCCAGGATCGAGCCGCCCGTACGGCTGGACGACGGGTCCACGGCGAGCACCGCCACCCGGTGCCCCAGCCCGGTCAGCATCGTGCCGAACGCGTCGATGAACGTCGACTTGCCGACACCCGGCACACCGCTGACCCCGATCCGCCGGGCCCGGCCGCTGTGCGGGAGCAGCGCGGTCAGCAACTCCTGCGCCAGCGCCCGGTGCTGGGGCCGGGTCGACTCGACGAGGGTGATGGCCCGTGCGA
>NZ_AEJB01000180.1 GCF_000331005.1 Streptomyces turgidiscabies Car8 | reverse complement strand
TTTCGGGACGGTTCAGTACCGGAGACCGGTCGCCGTCCCTGATTCTTGGGGGCATTCCCGCTTCGGGTCATCCCCTTCACCGCTCGTTTCCTTTCGGCCCGTCCCCACGGCCTTCTTGTCCTGTGTACTGCCGCTGTCGCGGCGGACGCTGAGCGCTGCCGTGATTCTGTCGACGTGCCGCATTGAGGAAGGTTCTGCATGAACCGGTCGTTCGCCGACCTGGGCCTGCCGCCCTCGCTGCTGGCCTCCCTCACCGTCGAGGGCATCACCGTCCCCTTCCCGATCCAGGCGGCCACGCTGCCGGACACCCTCGCGGGTCACGACGTCATGGGCCGTGGTCAGACCGGCTCGGGCAAGACCCTGGCCTTCGGCCTGGCCATGCTGGCCCGCCTCGCCGGACAGCGCGCCGAAGCGGGACGCCCGCTGGCCCTCGTCCTCGTACCGACCCGTGAACTCGCCCAGCAGGTCGTGGACGCGCTCACCCCGCACGCCCACGCCATGAACCTGCGGATGACGACGATCGTCGGCGGTCTGCCCATCTCGCGTCAGGCCCGTGCGCTGAGCGCCGGCACCGAGGTCGTCATCGCGACGCCCGGCCGGCTCCGCGACCTCGTCGACCGCCGCGACTGCCGTCTCGACCGTGTCTCCGTCACCGTCCTCGACGAGGCCGACCAGATGGTCGACATGGGCTTCCTGCCACAGGTCACCTACCTGCTCGACCAGGTGCCGCGCAGGGGTCAGCGCATGCTGTTCTCCGCCACGCTCGACGCGGACGTCGGTCGGCTCGCCCGCCGCTACCTGCACGAGCCCCTGGTGCACGAGACCGACCCGCACGCCGGCGCCGTCACGACGATGGAGCACCACGTGCTCTACGTCGACGACGTCGACAAGAAGACGGTCGCCACCGAGATCGCCGCCCGTGACGGGCGCGTGCTCATGTTCATGGACACCCGGCGCAGCGTCGACCGTCTCACCAAGCACCTGCTGAAGAGCGGCGTCCGTGCGGCAGCCCCGCACGGTGGCCGATTCCCAGCCCCAACGCACGCGCACACTCGCCGAGTTCAAGACGGGCGAGGTCACCGTGCTGGTGGCGTCCGCCGTCGCCGCCCGTGGCATCCACATCGACGACCTCGACATGGTGGTCAACGTGGACCCGCCCGGCGGCGCCAAGGACTACTTGCACCGCGGCGGCCGTACGGCACGTGCCGGGGCCTCCGGCAGCGTGGTCACCCTGGTCCTGCCCGAGCAGCGCCGCGAGATGCGGAGCCTGACGCGGGCGGCCGGCGTCGACCCGAACACGGCGAAGGTCTCCCCCGGTGCCGCCGAACTGACCCGCATCACCGGTGCCCGTACGCCTTCGGGCATACCTGTGGTCATCCCGGTTCCGGCCCCCACCCCGCCGGCCGCCCCCAAGGGCGACGGCTCCGGCGGCCGGTCCAGATCCTCGCGGTCCCGGTCCGGTTCGGGCGCGGGTTCCGGCTCGGGTTCGGGTTCGCGTTCCCGCCGCGGCTCCGCCGAGGGCGGTTCGGCCACGGCGCGCACAGCGGGCGGTGGCGCCGCCGGCAAGGGCCGTACGGCGGGTGGCGGCACCGCCAAGAAGGCTTCACGTCCGACGGGTGGCGGTGCCAAGCCGCCGCGTGTGTCGGGCGGCAACCCGTCGGCCCGTACGGAGCAGGACTCCGCCGGTGAGCCTCGCAGCCGCCGACGCAGGGCGCCCCGTAACCGGCGCCCCGGTTCCGACGCCCGTCAGGCCGGCTGACCCCCGCGCCGTCCCAGCTTCACCCCAGCCGGTCGGTTTCAGGCCGACCGGCACCAGAACCACTGACCCCGGACCCTTCTGACCTGCGGAGGCACCATGCGTTGTGTGATCGCCCGATTCCCGTTCGACCTGATCATGAGCGAGGTCACGCACAAGATGGACGGGGTAGCTCCCGAGCCCATCACCAGTGCGGCCGTCGGTATCGGTGGCGTGGACTACCCCGTCAAGCAGGTCGGCGCGGTGATCACCCGCCTCGACCGGCGGGACTTCACCGAGAAGGAGATGATCGCGGCGCTGAACCGGCTCGGTTTCACCTGCCGTCCGGCCGCCGCGCCCGCGCCGGCGCGTCCGGCGGTCATCGATCCTTGGGCCGAGATGCAGTAGCACTCCGTTTCGGGGGCGGTTCGGCGGGTTTCGGTGCCGTCTCTGGGTGCCGGTGCGTTGTGGTTTCGCGCAGTTCCCCGCGCCCCTGAAAGGTCGGTTCCCCGCGCCCCTGGAGGATGGGGCGCGGGTGAACCTGTCCCGGAACTAGCTGATCGGTACTCCTGTCACCGTTGCTGCCAAAGGGTAGGCGCCCGTCTTGAGGGGGGTGCCTGCCTTTTTTGTTGCTGTTGTCACGGGGATGAGGGTGTTGGTGTCCGCCGTGGTGACGTAGGCCGTGGTGCCGTTCCAGTCGAGGGTGACGTCGAAGGCGGAGCGGCCGACGGTGACCGGGGTGCCCGGAGCGCCCGTCACCGTGTCGAGCGGGGTGATCGTGTCACCGTTGCTCGCGCTGACCCAGAGGGTGCGGCCGTCGGGGGAGACGGCGAGGCCGTACGCCTGACCGGTGACCAGGAAGGTCGGGCGGGTGTCGTTCGTGGCGGTGTCGATGGGAGTGATCGTCGAGCCGCCGGAGTTGGACACGTAAACCGTTCGCCCGTCGGGAGCCGCGACCACGTTGAACGGGTTCGGCCCGACCGCGATCGGCGTGCCCGCCCTGCCTGTCGCGATGTCCACCGGGCTCACCGTGCTGTCGTGGATGTTCGCCACGTACAGGGTGGTGCCGTCCGGGGTGATCGCCATGTTCTCCGGGCCGTCGCCCACCGGGATCTTTGATCCTGCTTTGCCGGTGGCGGTGTCGATCGGCTGGACCGCGTCGTCCGAGTAGTCGGCGACCCAGAGGGTGCGGCCGTCGGGGGTGAGGGCGAGGCCCGCCGGTACGTCCCCGACGGCCACGGTCGACGTGACCTTCGCGGCGGCGACATCGATGACGCTCACGGTGTCCGAGCCCTGGTTCGCCGCATAGGCGGTGCGGCCGTCCGAACTGACCACGATCTCCCCCGGGTTGGCGCCGACCGGGATCTCCGTCGACGTGCCGGAGGCCAGGTCCACCGAACTGACCGACGCGCCACTGAAGTTGGCGGTGAGGGCGCGTTCGCTGCCGCCGACGACTCCGGTTACTTGTATGGGGATCGCCCGGCTCATCAGTCCTTCTCCGGTGACGGCGACCGACCTTGTGCCCGCGCTCGCTCCGGATGCCGCCGTGAACGTGACGGTCGCGGTGGCCTTGCCGCCCGCCGGGACGGTGACCGTGCCCGTGGACGGGGTGACGGTCAGACCGTCAACCGGCTTGATGCTCCAGGTGGTTGTGCTTGCGGTGGTGGAGCGGTCGTCGGTGATCGTGAGGGTCGCTGTCGTCGTGCCGCCGGGGGGCAGGGAGAGGGAAGTGGGGGTGAACGAGGCGTCCGGGCCCGGGTCGGGGGCGGCTCGCAGGGTCGCGTCGAACAGGAAGCGGTCCAGTACGCCGGGGGCGATCTGCTGCGGGACCGAGTCGAGTTGCCTGCGCTGCGACTGGAGGCGGGCGTAGAGGGTGGACACCGCGTCCGAGTCGCCCTTCGCCTGCGCGAGCATCAGCTGTACGGCCGTACCGCCTGCCTCTCCGTATGCGCCCAGTTTGGCGAGCCAGGCCGAAGTCTCGGTCAGGAAGCGCGAGTTGGGGAGGTTCGTGCGGAGGTCGGCGGGGGTGGCGGCCATCGTCCTGAAGTAGGCGGTCAGGGCGCGGGCCGCCCTGCCGAGGCCGTCACCGCTCTCGTAGGCGGTCGTGAACGCCTTGAGGAGCGGGGTCAGGGTGGGGGATTCGGTGGCGTCGAGGAGCGAGGAGTAGTTGTTCTCCGCGAAGACGCGAAGGGAAGTGGCTGTGTGCTCGGGCGAGTTGGCCGCGAAGTCCCGCACGGAGGCGAGGAAGGCGGCTCGCGGGTCGTACGCCTTCGGGTTCCAGGCGTAGGACGCCGAGGTGAAGAGGGCGAGTTTGCTGGCCTCCGCCTGGACCATCGGGTTGGCGGTGATGCCCGTGACCTGGGTGGCCACGCCTGCCTCGCGGCCGGTGTAGGGGCCTAGGAGGAGACGGCTGGTGGTGTAGTCGTTCACCGGGTAGTTGTCCCAGATGAGGATCGGGTGACCGAACAACTCCCGTGCCTGGCGGGCCTGTTCGGTACTGATCGTCGGCGCGATGACTCCTACGCCCGTCCATTCGACGACGACCGAGGGGTCGAGCTTCTCGCGCAGCGCGGTCTTGTACGGGGAGTCGGCCAGGTCGGAGTACTCGGTCGGGACCATCTCCAGCGGGGTCACGTCCGTGTGCGCGTCGACGAAGTCCTTCACGATCGAGTTGAGGAGCGTCGACTGGGCGGTGCCGGCCGCGCCGCCCCCCGTGCCGAACTTCTGCTCGTCGGCAGGGCAGTTCCACGCCGTGTAGCTGATGTCGTCCAGCGGCACGGCGAACGAGCGCACGCCGATCGCGTACAGCGACTCGAACTTGGCGACCAGGGCCTGGACGTCGGCGGCCGAGGAGTAGCAGACCGACAGGCCCGGGGAGAGGGCGTAGGTGAAGCGGACGTGGTTCTGGGCGGCCCGGTCGACCAGTTGCTTCAGGGTCGCCAACTGGGCGGGCGGGTAGTCGTCGCGCCAGTTCGCGCGCAGATACGGGTCGTCCTTGGGGGAGTAGACGTACACGTTCTGCTTCGTGCGGCCGTAGAAGTCGAGTTGGGAGAGACGGTCCTGCTGGGTCCAGGGGGCGCCGTAGAAGCCCTCGATCACTCCGCGCAGGGCGGTCGTCGGCCAGTCGCGGACGGTGGTGGAGGGGACCGAGCCGTGGGTGATCAGCTGGCGGAGGGTCTGGGCCGCGTAGAACGTGCCCGTCGCGTCCACGCCGGACAGGGCGATGGTGCCCTTGCCGGTGGCCAACGTGTAGCCGCCGGAGGGGAGCCCGGTGGGGGGTGCGGCGTGCAGGTGCTTGAGTGCCTTCGCCGTCGCCGGGTTCTCGGTGGGGCCGCCGACGTAGACGGTGAGGGCGGCGGGAGGTGTCGGGTGGCCCGCGGTGACGGTACGGATGGTGCGGGCGCCGGCGTCGCGCAGGACGCGTTCGACGAGGGCGCGGGCGGCGGGGTCGGTGGCGTGGCCGATGACCTCCACGACCTGCTTCGGCACCGGTTGGGTGCCGTGGCCGGGTCGCGACTGCTGGGGTGTCGGCCAGATGTGGGGGACGGAGGCCGTGGTGGCGGAGTGGGGCGTCGCCGCCGAGGCGGGGGCCGGGGCGGTGCCCAGCACACAGAGGGCCAGTGCGGCCAGGAGGCCGCTCGCTGACTTCAGTGCCGGGGTCACGGCCGGCTCCGGTTCAATATTTTATCCATCGTGCGGAATTTTGGTGGATGGATTCACCCGACGGCAAGACCCCGTCCACTTGCTTTACTGAGCCCATGACCGACATCGAGACACCCGCTCTCTCCGTCGCCGTGCTCGGCACCGGCATCATGGGCGCCGCCATGGCCCGTAACCTCGCCCGGTCCGGCCACACCGTCCGGGCGTGGAACCGGACCCGCGCCAAGGCCGAACCGCTGGCCGCCGAGAACGGCGTGCAGGTCTCCGACACGCC
>NZ_AEJB01000179.1 GCF_000331005.1 Streptomyces turgidiscabies Car8 | reverse complement strand
TTCCGGGCCGGCCTGCCCGAAACAGCCGGGGCAAGTCGCGAGCGTCCCGAACTCCACTCCCCCGCCGCCCAGTTGACGGCGCGAAGATCCGCCACGTCTTCCTCCTCCACGCCTCGAAGCCACCAGCGAGAACGACCGCCGAGCCGGCAGTAGGCCCCCGAACCTCCTCACGTCGCCCGGCCGCCCTCGGCACGTGAGGACTTGGGTCCCGCCTCGACACGGTCACGACATCCCTGCGAAACAGCGCCTCCCTAATTTCTGTCACCCGACAGGAATTACGCGCCGAAGGCAGGCCTTCGACGGTTGCAGTCTCATCTACAGTCTCATCGCGACCCTGCGGAGCCCTCCGAGCCGCCTTCGTCGGCAGCCTTGGCCACCTCCCAGATGAGACCGCCAACCCGCTGCGCCACGTCGGCCAGGATCCCGCCCGTCACGTGCTGGTAGCGGGCCGCCATCGCGGTCGACGACCACCCCATGATCTGCATCACCACCCGTTCCGGAACACCGAGGATGAGCAGGACCGTGGCGGCGGTGTGCCGAGCATCGTGCAACCGGCCGTCCCGCACCTTGGCATCGGTGAGGAGCTGCTTCCACGCGTCGTAGTCCGTGCTGGGCACCAGTGGCTCACCCACGGGGGACGTGAAGACGAAACCCGTCTCGTGCCACTCGTCTGCGGCCAGCCGACGTTCTCGGTCCTGCTCCTTGCGGTGCAGTTCCAGCAGTCGGGCCAATTCGCCGGGCACACCGATCACCCGACGGCCGGCCCGCGATTTGGTGGGGGCCGTGTCCTCGTTCTTCCGGACCCGCTGCTTGCAGTACCCGGGCTTTCGGCCGCAGTCTCCCCCGCAGCCGTGCAGGTACTTGGGCCGCAGCCTGTTCTTTCGCACGCGGAGAATGCCGTTCTGAAGGTCGACGTCCGACCAGCGCAGTCCGAGGGCTTCGCCCTGCCGCAGTCCCAGGGCGAGAGCGATGGACCAGCGGGCACTGTTGCGCAGCTTGGCGGCCTCGGAGAGGAGACGCTGCACTTCCTCGATGTCGTACGGCTCCACCTCCTCTTCCTCAATCCTCGGAGGCACTGCGAGCGTCGCGACGTTCCGAGTCACATGGCCACGACGAAGGGCATGGTTCAGGGCCGTACGCATCGTGCGGTGTGCCTGGTGAGCCGTCGCAGCCTTGCTCCCGTTGGACTGCATCTTTGTGTAGAAGCGTTCGAGGTGCTCAGGCTCCAACTTGTCCAGCCGGTGAGCACCCACACCGGGAATCAAGTGGACCCGAACGGCTACCTCGTACCCGGCATAGGTGTTCTCCCGCACTGACGGCTTGGCGATCTCCTCGACCCAGTGCAGCAGCCACGCCTGAACGGTCCACGGCCGGCCAGGCTTACGAACCTTCCCCTCGTCGCGCTGTTTCTCCAGCGCACGGACTTTCTTGATGACCTCCGCTTCACTGACCTTGCTACTGACGTGGCGCCGATCGGGCTTCCCGTCATCGCGGACGCCGACCGTGACGCGGCCGTGCCAGAAGCCGTCTTTGCCGAAGTAGATGGACGATGCGCCGTCAGGGCGCTTCGCGCGCTTGGCCATGGAACTCCTTACGCGACTGCGTTTATGGGTCGTGACTGCATGCGCTGAGCGAGGTAGTCGCTCAGCGCCTGAACGGGAACTCGACGGGATCTACCGATCGGCACGGTCTGCACGGCGCCATCGCGAATGAGGGCGTACATCGTGGTGCGGCCGATGCTCAGACGGCGGGCAGCTTCTTCCACCCTCACCGCGAGGAGGGTGGGGTCGAAGTCGCCTTCTGAGAGGTCGACTTCGTTACGGACTAGGGCGAGCTTGCGTGTCTGGTCGCCTGTCACGGGTCACGACTCCTTGCTTCTCAGTGGCCTTGAGGAGGCAGCGGGTGTGCGTGTCTGTCCGAGGTGCGGATTTCTGCGTCATTGCGTCATCAGCGTCATTTAGGCTTCTGACCTGGGATTTCGTGTGACGCAGTGGTGGGGGTCTGCGTCATGGGTGCGTCATGGGCTGCGTCACCCGTGACGTCACCCATGACGCAGATGACGCAGGATGACGCAGGGACGGCCGTCTGCGTCATGGCTGTCGTCGCAGGTCAGGTGCCGGTTTCCGGCTCGCATGACGCAGATGACGCAGCGTCTTCCTTCTTAGGACAAAAGAGGGGGTGTCTGTTGTGGTGCGGCGCTACTCAGAGCGTGAAGAAGGGGCCGCTGCGCGGCACGTCCGTGGCGCGGCGTTCCGCCGAACAGCAAGAGGAGCACGCCCCACGGCGGTGGTGCTCCTCTTGCTTGTCCCGGCGGCGGGGGTGCGGTCAGAACGCTGGCTTCTGCTCGTGCGGGGGTGTGGTGGTCGGGCGGGTCATTTCGAGGTAGCGGCCCTCGCTGGTGCGGCCGGTGTCGATGAGGACGCCCCGGGCGGCGAGGGTGGGTTGGAGGCGCTTGAGGCGGTCGGAGAGGACCTTGCCCGTGGTCGGCCACCCTTTGGGCAGGGCGCGCAGTTCGTCGCCGCTGTGGAGGCGACTGAGGCAGTGCAGCCACTCGGTGGACGTCATCCGCTGCGCGCCGCCAGGCTCGATGGTGTCGGCATGCCTCAGGACGGTCTGTGCCAACAGGTCGCCCTCGATGACGTCGTCGTTGAGGTCGTCCAGGCTGGCCCGGTAGGCGGGCAGCGCCCCGAGGCCGGTTGCCGCATCGAGCTGCGCGCACAGGCGCGCGAAGTCCGCCATCCGTAGATCGGTAGGGGTCTCCACCGCCACCGCGCGGACCTTGACGGTGAGGTCGAGGAGCGAGCCGAGCACGACGGGCAGAGCTTCCCCGTACTCCGCCCATAGTTCCGCCTCAGTCCGCCGTACCCGGGGGCGTTCCAGGCGCAGGGGCAGGAGCCGTTCGGCAAGGTCGGGGCGGATGACGCCCACGTCGATGCCGGTCAGGAGCAGGGGGCGGCGGTAGCTGACGCGGAAGACGTCCCCGTCGGTGAACAGGGCGCGCTTGACGCTTTCGATGCCGGTGACGATGCAGCACATCGCGTCGGACAGTTCCGGGGTCATGTGGGAGAGGTTGTCCAGGGAGGTGACCCATCCGGCCGCCACCGCAGCGATCAGGTTCTCCTCGTCCTTCGGCGCCCGACGCAGATCACCGCCCATGCCCTCGATGATCCGCACGAGCATCCGTCCGCCGGTGGACTTCCCCGCGCCCTGGGGGCCGGTGAGGAACGGCGCGGGGACGGGCACGGACGGTCCGAGGCAGCCGATCAACCAGGCGATGGCCAGGCACTCGGTCTCGGCGGTGGCGAAGTTGCACAGCCGCATGAGGAGATCGATGCCCTTACCGTTGGTGTCCTTGACGGGCAGTGGGAGTTCCCCGGTGAGCTGGGTACGGCGCCAGCACACTTCGCGGGGGTCGGGAATGGCGATGTCCCAGCCGGTGGGGTGGATACGGACGGACTGACCGTCATCGCGGCCCAGGTCCAGCCACGTCGCCCCGTCGAATCCGGGGGCGACGCGGATGTGGACGGACTGCACGTCTTCGGTCAGGGCGAGTGCTTCGATCAAGTCCAACGCCTCTTTGAGGGCGGTCCCGTTGAACACGCCGCGCCCGTCGCGGAACAGGCCGACCATGAGTTCCTGGCGGTGGCTGCCGGTGGTGCCTTGTGAGCGGATGGGTCGGGCGACGGGGTGGCCGTTCTTCTGCGCGTACACGGTCCCCTCAGCGGTGCGGAAGTACCGGAAGTGCGCCTGCGCGTAGTCGGTGATGATCTCGCGGGCGGGGTTCTTCTCGTCGTCGGACATGGTCACAGTCCCAACGTGGTCAGGGCGTTGGTCCACGCGTCAGCGCAGTGCCGGGACGATTCCCCCTTGGTCTGCGCTGCGGTGAACAGCCGCGCGGTGTGGACGTCGGTGAGGCACCCACACCGGCCGTGGGTCGACAGCACCGCGAGGAACGTTCGGTAGACCGTGGCGTGCACCGCACTGGAAGCCTCGGTGATGCGCTGCTCCGCCATGGCGATGCCACGGTCCAGATAGGCGGGGGTGCGGTGGGGGCACGCCCCGCCCATGGCCCGTGCGGGCGCCGTGATGGCCACCGGCCGTACCGCCGTGGGGTTCTTCACGGCCAGCGCGCGCACGCTGTCCGGCAGTGCGGTCATGGTTCCGGTTCCGGGACCGAGCCAACGGGCGTAGGCCATCGTGGACTTGACGTCGACACCGTCACGGACGCCGTTGGCGGACTGCATGGCGCCCTGGTAGAGCCAGTGCTCACCGCGCGTCGTGCGCACGGTCCGGGTCGCGGGCAGGGTGTCGCGGGCCCAGGCGATGGCTTCCGCGTTGTCGAGGTCAACGGCGGTGAGGCCGGCGCCGCCGGGGTGGTAGGCCACCGCCGCCGCCTCACGCCATGCCCGCACCCATGCAGGCGAGTTGAGGACGGTCGGGTCCGTGGTCGCGGAGGCCCACGCGTGACAAGGCGCCGGGCAGATGCAGGGGCCGGGGGATTTCATGTTCGGCCGGCCGCCGCACGCGTTCTTCGCGCAGGTGCGGCAGTTACCGAACGGGACCTTTCCCGCCCGCAGGGGCAGCGGCGGCACACCGGCCGCCGCCAGACTGAGCGCGGTCCGCAGGTGCGCGGGTGCTCGCCGAATGTCGGTGGGTTGGGTCATGCTGGAGGTCTCCAGTTCTCTTTGAGCGTGCTGGATTGGCGGCGGCCCCGGTTCTTGGCGGAAGGGGGCCGCCGTTGTCATTCGTCGGGGATGGGTCAGGCGGCGGCGGTGTCGTCGCCGCGCGTGGCGGTCAGCCGGCCGTCGAGGGCGCGGATGACGGTGCCGCTGGTGGTGAGGGTTTTGACGGCCTTTGACACGGCGCCTTTGGACAGGCCCGTGATCGTGGCCAGGTCCTTTTGGGCGACCGGTTCGTCGGCGGTCTCGATGGCTTTGAGGACGCGGGCGGCGGCGCTGTCCGTGGCGGGCGCGGCTGGTGCCGTGTTCTTGACGAGGGTGAGGGTGGGGGCGCCCGCGGTTTCCACGGTGGCGGTGAGGGTGTGGGACCAGGGGGTGCGGTCGGGCAGGGCGATGACGACGGCCTTGTCCATGTAGCGGACCTTGATCGGGTCGGGCTTGCGCTTGCCGTCCCGGATCAATGCCACACCCGGAACGGGGAGTTCATCCGCGTTCCAGCCCTTGGCCTGCGCGTCCTCCCCGAGGACCACGCGGGCTTCGGCGGGGGTGCGCACGGCGAGGCAGATGGAGACGCCGATCTGCGGGGCGATCTGCTTGGGGATGCCGTCGCCGATGGTCGGCTTCTGGGTCATCCACCACAGGTCGATGCACGCCGCGCGGCCCATCCTGGCGATGGACTCCAGGCCCGGCAGCGCCGACCGGTTGACGGTGCGGGTCTTGCCGTCTGCGGTCTCGGTCTCGCAGGCGACCTTGTCGGCGGCGGTCATGACCTCGGCACCCTCGTCGACGACGACCGTGATGCGCGGCCGGTCGGGGGTGGGCGTCCAGGTGTCCTGGCCCTTGGGCAGGATGGAGAGCCGTTCCAGCATCTCCGTCTCCAGCTCGTCGACCACATCGACGACTTCACGCGGGGTGGAGGCGACGCGGGCCCGGTGGTCCCACAACCGGCCTTCCACACGCTTGAGGTCGATGATGACCAGCGCGTTCGACTCTCCCTCGGACGCGGCGTACAGCAGCGGGCGGGAGGCGACCGACTTGCCCGCGCCGGACCGACCGGCGATCAGCAGGCGTTCCCCGAGCGGGACGGTGACCTGCTCGCCGGTGACGGTGTCGACCCCGAGGGAGCGCTGTTCGGGCGTCCAGGTGAGGTCGTCGCCGTCGGCCGCGCTGCGGGTGCGCAAAGTGAGTTCGGCCCAGCCGCCCTGTTTGCCCGCCTTGATCTGCATGCGCAGGCTCGTGCGGGCCCCGAGCAGCGCACGGATGTGGTCTTCGGCGCTGCGGAGCTTGCTCGCGGTCCAGGTTCCGTCGAGGCGAACGGCACACACGATGCCCGCCTCGGTCAGCGCGGGCCGGCCGGACAGCGTGCCGGCGAGGCCGCGCTGTTCGGCGTGCTCCTTCCAGTGCTGCGGCTGCAACCGCTTGAGCAGCGCCCTTTCTTCGGCGGTGGGCTTGAGGCCGGTGGTGTCGCGTTCGCGCACGGCGATCCACACGCTCAGCGCGGTGACGGCGGCGACGAGAGCGACGGCCGCCCACACCCACACGCGGACCGGCACGGCCGGCAGCCACACGTATCCGGCGACGGCGAGCGCGGCGGTCGTCTTCGACGCGAACAGCCACAGCGGGTCGGGCACGCGCCGTTTGGCGGTGCGCAGTTCGCGTTCCGCGCGGTGGCGGATGGAGGTGATGCCCTCGGGGTCGATGGCGCGGGCGGTGGCGAGTGCGCGGCGGGCATCGCGCACGAGGGGCTTGCGGTCGGCGCGCAGGGCGCGGCGGCGCTCGGCTTCCTTGCGCCAGCGATCAGCCGTCCAGCGGGCGGCGGTTGCTGCGTACTGGCGGTGGGTGCGCCAGACTTGTCCGTGGCTCACGGGTGTCCTTCTTTCCGGGATGTGTGGGTCGGTGGCGCAACGGCTGAGGTTCCGCAAGCTGCTGCAGGAGCTGGGCACGGACACCTGTGTGCTCGTCTCGACGCATCTGGTCGAGGATGTCGCCGCCGCCTGCACCGACGTGGTCCTCTTCGCCGAGGGACGTCTGGTCTTCCAGGGCTCTCCGGACGAGCTGGCG
>NZ_AEJB01000178.1 GCF_000331005.1 Streptomyces turgidiscabies Car8 | reverse complement strand
GGAGGTGATGCCCTCGGGGTCGATGGCGCGTGCGGTGGCCAGCGCGCGGCGGGCGTCACGCACCAGCGGCTTGCGGTCGGCCCGCATCGCGCGGCGGCGTTCGGCTTCCCTGCGCCACCGCTCGGCGGACCAGCGGGCGGCGGTTGCTGCGTACTGGCGGTGGGTGCGCCAGACTTGTCCGTGACTCACGGTTTCCTCGTTTCGGGAGTTGAGTGGGTCGGTG
>NZ_AEJB01000177.1 GCF_000331005.1 Streptomyces turgidiscabies Car8 | reverse complement strand
TGGAGTTGACCCGCCGGTTCGACAGGTCGATCGGCTACTTCTGGTCGGCCACGCATCAGCAGATCTATCGCGAGCTGGGAAAACTGGAGGCCGAGGGACACATCCGCGCCCTGCCCACCGAGCAGCCGACCCGCGGGCAGAAGAAGAGCTACGAGGTCCTGCCCGCGGGCCGCGCCGAACTGGCCCGCTGGACCGCCGCGTCCCAGGACCCGAAGCCGTACCGCGACACGATGCTGCTGCGCCTGCGCGCGTCGGCGGTGGTCGGCACGGAGGGCATCGAGGCCGACCTGCGCCGTCATCTCGCCCTGCACCAGGGCCAGTTGGCCGAGTACGAGGAGTTCGAGAAGCGCGATTTCCAGCCCGGCCGCGACACCCCCCAGGACCGCCTGCAGCACCTGGTCCTGCGTGCGGGCATCGATCTGGAGACCTTCTGGACCCAGTGGCTCACGCACGCCCTGGCGGAGTTCGAGCGGCTGCCCGGCGAAAACGGGTGAGCGCC
>NZ_AEJB01000176.1 GCF_000331005.1 Streptomyces turgidiscabies Car8 | reverse complement strand
GCGTACGCCACCACCGAGGAGGCCGAGCGGGCGGCCCGTACGGTGCTGGCGCTGCTGGGCGCTCACCTGGTGGGCGGGGTCCGGGCAGAACTGGCGGCGCGGCTGCCGGAGGAGTTCGCACTGATCCTGCTCAATCCGCTCCAGGCGCGCGAGCCCCTTTCCCCCGAGCGGTTCGTGCGGGCCACCGCGGCCTGGATCGAGGGAGCCACCGAACGGACCGCGGCGTGGGACGTGGGCGCTGTGTTCAGCGTGGCCGCGGACGCCGCGGGCGAAGAGGTCACCCGCCGTATCCTGCTCCAACTCCCGGCGGGCTACGACCTGCTGTTCGGCCGTACCCAGCTCGCATAGCCCCCAGTCAGCGCCAACCGCTTCTGATCGAGGCGGAGTCAATGGCGGGGCGAGCCCTCAGCCGCCGACTCGCAGTCACCGTCGCAGCGGCTGTCCCTGTCCCTGTCCCTGCCACCTTCACTGTCACTGTCACTTCGAAACGAGAAAGGCAACGGCGTCATCGTGATCTCCCAGCAGGAACTGTGCCGACCCACGGCGGCCATGACGTTCGAGCAGATGCTGGAAAGAGTGCGCTACGAAGGCGCGTACCCCACCTGTGCACAGGCCGAGGAGTCCGTGCGCGCCGTGCTGGGCGCGCTCGGACGCCAGCTCGCGGGCGACGAGCGCGCGGAACTCGCGGCGCGGATGCCGTACGAGGCGGCGGTCGCCCTGACCTCCGTGATCCCCGCCACCGAGCCCCTCACCGGCTGGGGCTTCGTCAGGGACCTGGCGTCCCGCACCGGCCGCACGGCAGCCACCACCCGCTGGGACACCGGCACCGTATTTCGCGTCGTGGGCCTACTCGCCGGCGAGGAACTCCTCAGCCGTGTCCTCGCCCAGCTCCCTTCCGGCTACGCCCTGCTGTTCGGCCGCGCCGAACTCACCCAGGCGGCCTGACGCGCTCGAAGACGGGCCCGACACCGCCTACCCACCGCATACCCGCTGGACCGTGCCACGCCCCCTAAGGGATAGTCGCTGACCGAAATGGGGGGACACCCCGATGGTGCGGGCGGTCGGCGGGCTGCAACATGAATTGTCATGACGGAGGAACAGTCGATCAAGCAACGAAGCAACCGGCGTCGCGGCCTGCGGGCCGCGGTCGCCTGCGCGGTCATCGTGATCAGCGCTCTGGCCGCCGTTCTCCCCGCTGAGGCCACTGCGGCGACTACGAAGCCCGCGGCGGCCGCGAACCCCGCCCCATTGAGTCTGCCCGTCCCCGCAGGCAGGTACGGGGTCGGCGAAGTACCCCTGCATCTCGTGGACCAGTCCAGGCCCGATCCCTGGCAGAGCGGTCGGAAGGACCGCGAGCTGATGATCAGCGTGTACTACCCCACGACGCGCGCGGCAGGCCACCGTGCCGCTCCCTACATGCTTCCCAAGGCGGCGGCGCACTTCGACTCGGTGACCGTCAACGACTACCTCGGGATGAACCTGCCGCCCGGGCAGATCAACTGGGCGGCCACCGCCACCCACGTCGTGCAGGGCGCTCCGGTTGCCCAAGGGGGCGGGAAACGACCGGTGTTGCTCTATTCCCCGGGGCTGGGCGAGCCCCGGACCTGGGCCACCACCCTGGTCGCGGATCTCGCCGGCCGGGGTTATGTCGTGGTCACGATCGACAACACCTACGAGTCCCCAGAAGTCCAGTTCCCCGACGGGTCTCTGGCCACCATGGTCACGCCGACGGACCCCGATGCCTTCATCAGGAAGTCCCTCGCCGTGCGGACCACCGACACCGGTTTCGTCCTGGACCAGTTGGGCCTGCTGAACACCGGTCACCAACCCGACGTGGACGGGCGGCGACTACCGAAGGGTCTCGCAGGAGCGCTCGACCTGTCCAAGGTCGGTATGTTCGGCCACTCGATGGGAGGCACGGCCACAGCCACGGTCATGGATGCCGACCCGCGAGTCAGAGCCGGCATCGACATGGACGGCAATCTGACCAACTTCGACGGCACCCTCATGCCGGTGGCCGAACACGGGCTCACACGGCCGTTCCTGTTCATGGGCAAGGACGGGACGACAGACACCGGCCCCGGCTGGCAGGCGTTCCGCGCCCACACCCCCGGCTGGACCCGCCAGCTGACGCTACGCGGCTCGGAGCACGCTTCGTTCACGGACGCGGAAGCACTGCTCCCGCAACTGGGCCTGCCGCCGGCCACCCAGACACAGAACATCGGCACCATCGAACCGACCACGGCGATACGCACCAACGAGGCCTACATCTCCGCGTACTTCGACCACTGGTTGCGCGGACGGTCCGGCCACCTGCTGAACGGACCGTCAGACCGGTACCCGGCAATGGAGTTCGTCGACTGATCACGCCGGCCGGGGGCACCGGGCAAGGTGAGTCAGGTTGAGGCGGCTTCGGTGCCTGCCATGCCATCAGTGCCCTGTGCCTCATCAGCGCGCCAGAGGCATCTGAGGGCTTCGAGTTCGGTTCGAGGGAAGGGCCTGCCCCACTTGTCCCGGTAGCCGCTCTCGCCGTAGGTCCACGCCACCCCGTCGAAGCAGCGGATCACGAGTGAACGCGCGTCGCATCTCTTCGACCGATCGCAGCGTCGCCTCGGCCACGAGATCGAGGTCGAGGTCGAGGTCGAGTAGTCCACGCCGTTCTGGATGAATCGCGGGGCCCAGGCCGCCTCGGCCATCCCGACGAGCGGGTCACGCTGCCCTGCCACAGGAACTCCTTGAGAGTCAGGTCGAGAGTCCGCCCGCTTGACACGAGCTTATTAACGGTAACACTGTAACCGTTATGAGTATCTGGTCTGAACCTCAATCCGACTCGCTGTTCGCGGACGTCGACGACCTCCGGGTCCACTACAAACGCGCCGGACACGGTCCGCCGGTCCTGCTGCTGCACGGCAGCGCCTCGTCGCTGCACCACTTCGCGGACGTGGCGGCCCTGCTCGCGCCGTCCTACGACGTCATCCGCCCCGACCTGCCGGGGTGGGGCCTCACCGGCGCGCGGGATGACCGCGACTACCGCGTGCCGACGTACGCGGCGACCGTCGCCCGTTTCCTGGACGTCCTGGGTGTGCGCCGCTGCGCGGTCGTGGGCAACTCGCTGGGCGGCAACATCGCGTGGAACCTCGCTGTGGACCGTCCGGAGCGGGTAAGCCATCTGGTGCTCGTCAACGCCCTCGGATATCCGGAGAAGTCGGTCCCGGCGGGTCTGCGACTGGCCCGCAACCCGCTGCTGCGTCCCGTGCTGCGCCGGGCGATGCCGCGCCGCGTGATCGAGCGGAACCTGCGCTCGGCAGTCGGCGCGCACTCGGGCATCGTCGACGAGGCGATGGTGGAGCGGTCGTACGAGCTGATGGGCAGGCCCGGGAACCGGTCGGCCTTCGTCGACTTCGTCAACACCGACCAGCCCGACCGCAGCGCGGAGATCGCGGACATCGCGGTGCCGACACTCGTCCTGCGCAGCGCGAGCGTCAACGGCCAGCACTTCGCCCGCGACATCCCCGGCGCCGAGGAACTGGTCCACCCCGACGGCGGCCATCTGCTGCCCGAGGAGGACCCGCACTGGGTCGGCGACGCCATCGCCGGCTTCCTCGGTTCCCACTCCGACAGCACCCAGTCACGGCAAGGAGGCCGACCGTGAAGTACTTCGTGGCCCAAGGCGAGGACCGCCGTCTCGACCCGGTCTCGCGGCAGAGCCTGCGCGGCAGCTTCGTCGAGCTGTCCGACGGTGTCACCCACTACGAGCTGGCCGGACCCGAGGACGGCGATATCGTCCTGCTGGCCGGCGGTCTCACGGTTCCGCTGTTCTACTGGGACGGCCTGGCGGCGGAGCTACATGCCCGGGGGCTGCGCACTCTGGCGTGCAGCGCGTACGGGCGCGGCTACTCCGACCGGGTGCGGGCGACGTACGACGAGACGCTCTTCGTACGCCAGCTCTTCGAGCTCAGGGAAAAGCTCGGCATCACGCGGCCGGTGCATCTCGTCGGCACCTCCGTCGGCGGCCTCGTCGCGATGCGGTACGCCCTGCGGCACCCGGAGTCCCTGGCGACCCTGACCATCGCGGGACCCGCGGGGCTCATCCCGAAGAAGGTGCCCACGCACCGGCTGTTCGCCAGTGACCTGCTGACCGGCCTCGTGGCCCGGCGGTTCGGGCGCCGGCTGCTGGAGGGACACCTGGGCCACAACGTGCGTGATCCGCAGCAGTCGGCAAGGCTGGTCGCGATGGTGCTCGACGCCTACCGCTACGAAGGCTCGCTGTACGCGTTCTTCGAAACGCTCCAGCATGTGCCGTTGTCCGGCCGTGCCGAGCTGTTCCGGCGCGCGGGCGAACTGGGCCTGCCGACCCTGCTGCTCTGGGGCGCCGACGACAACGTCACGCCCATCGCCGCACTCGACACCGCGCGCTCCCTGCTGAAGCCGCAGGAGTGCCATGTCGTCGACTGCGGCCACATGGCCCCCTACGAACGCCCCCGCGAGGTCGCGGAGCGGATCGCCTCGTTCACGGCGACCCGCACGGAAAGGCAGAGCCCATGAACCACTCCATGCCCCTCGATGTCCTGATCATCGGCGCCGGTCCGACCGGGACCACCCTGGCGATCGACCTCGCCCGCCGCGGCCTCGCCATCCGCGTCGTCAACAAGTCGGACGCTGTCTTCGACGGCTCACGGGCCAAGGGCGTCCAGCCCCGCAGTCTGGAGGTGCTGGACGACCTCGGAGCACTCGACTCCGTTCTCGCGAGCGGCAGCACCTATCCGCTGCTCGGGATCCATCTCGGCCCCCTGGCCGCCCCTTGGCGGATGATGAGGAACCGGCAGCCGAGCGCGGACGTCCCGTATCCCAACACCTGGCTGATCCCCCAGTACAGCACCGACCGGGCACTGCACGACCGCCTCGAACAGCTCGGCCACCGTGTCGAGTTCGCGACGTCACTCGTCGCCCTGACGCAGGACACCGACCTCGTCACCGCCAAGGTGGCGGGTCCCGACGGCATCGAGGAGATCACCGCCCGCTATGTCGTCGGCGCCGACGGCGGGGGAAGCACCGTCCGCACACAACTCGGCATCGGCTTCACCGGTTCGACGGACGAAGAGGACAGGATGCTCATCGTGGACGCGGTCACCACGGGCCTGTCCCGTGACCGCTGGCACATGTGGCCCCAGCTCAAGGGCAGGTTCACCGGCGCCTGCCCGCTGCCTCACAGCGACCTGTTCCAGTGGATGATCCGGCTGGCGCCCGACGAGGAACCCATGCTCGACGAAGCACGACTCAACGAACGGATCCGCTCGGGCACCGGCAACCGGCACATCACCCTGAGCGACATCCGGTGGACGTCGGTGTTCCGGCCCAACATCCGTCTCGCCGAGAGCTACGGCCAGGGACGCGTCTTCCTCGCCGGGGACGCCGCACATGTGCACACCCCGGCCGGCGCCCAGGGGCTGAACACCGGTATCCAGGACTCCTACAACCTCGGCTGGAAGCTCGCCCAGGTCCTGGCCGGCGCGGACCCCGCACTGCTGGACACCTACGAGGCCGAACGGATGCCGATCGCGGCCGCGGTGCTCGGACTGTCGACGAAGAAGTACGACGGCATGTCCAAGCTCGACCCGGCGAGCCTCAAGCGCGGCAAGGACGAACAACAGCTCGCCCTCACCTACTTCGGCGGCCCCCTCGCCCCCGCCGACAGCGGCCGCACCCAGACACTGCGCGTCGGCGACCGGATGCCGGACGCCGTACTGACCGGCGCGGACGGCAAGCACGTCAGACTGTTCGACGTCCTGCGCGGACCGCACTTCACCGCCCTCGCCCACGGCCGCGACGCCGTCCAGGCCCTCGGCGGGCTCGAACAGCCGCCGTCCGGCGCGCGGTTGAAGCGGATCGCCGTCGGCTCCGCCACCGAAGGCGCGGACCACGTCCTCAGCGACACGGCGGGAACACTCGGGTCGGTCCACGGTTTCACCGAGGACACGCTGCTGCTCGTCCGCCCCGACGGCTACATCGGCCACATCGCGACCGAGGACTTCCTCAACAGCGCCCGTACCGCCATCCGGACGATGACACCCTCCGCGGACAGCCGCGCCGGTTCCGCAACCCACCCTGGTGCGGGGGACGCCGCGTGAGCCGCGTACTGCTGCGCGGCGCGCGGGTCGTCACCATGGCTCCGGGCCGCCCCGACGCCGAGCGAGCCGACATCCTCGTCGACGGCGACCTCATCTCCGCGATCGGCCCGGATCTGGACGCGCCCGATGCCGAAAGTGTCGACCTCACCGGACGCGTGATCATCCCCGGGCTGGTCAACGCCCACCTGCACACCTGGCAGACGGGGCTGCGTGCCGTGGGCGCCGACTGGACGCTCATGGAGTACCTCACCCACATGCACGGGGGCGCCGTCAAGCACTACAGGCCCGACGACATGTACGTCAGCAATCTCGCCGGCGCGCTGAACCAGATCAACTGCGGCACCACCACCCTGGGCGACTGGTGCCACAACTGCCTGACGCCCGAGCACGCCGACGCCGCCGTCGAAGGGCTCGTGCGGGCAGGTATCCGTGCCGTCTTCCTGCACGGCACCCCCTACCGGGACCCGGATCTCCCCCATCCGCTCGGCGAGATCGACCGCCTGCTCGACGGCCCTGTCCGCGACCACGCCCTTCTCACCGTCGGTATGGCTGTCCAGGGACCGCAGTACTCCTCCCCCGACACCGCGGTGGCCGACTTCCGGGCCGCGGCCGAGCGCGGTCTCGTCGCCTCCTTCCACCAGAGCGGCGGGGAGCTCGCGCCCGGCTGGGACGTCGTACACGCCACCGGCCTCTTCGGCCCCCGCACCAACGTGGTGCACGGCTCCGACCTGCCGGACAGCTGGGTCAGAACCCTCGTCGAGGCCGGCGTCACCTTCACCAGCACCCCCGAGAACGAACTCGGCCAGGGACACGGCACCCCAGTCACCGGTTCCCTGCTGTCCCTCGGCGCGGCCCCCTCGCTCGGCACGGACGTCGACACGGTCGTCCCCGGCCAGGTGCTCACCGCCGCCCGGGTCGCCCTCGCCCATCAGCGCGGCCTCGATCACGCCCACTACCGCCGGCGCACCGGCAGCCACGCCGGCACGCCGTCGATCACCGCCAAGCAGGCGCTGACGTGGGCCACCGTCGAAGGTGCGAAGGCGCTCGGTCTGGCGGACCAGGTCGGCCGCCTCGAACCGGGCATGCAGGCCGACCTCGTCGCCGTCGACACCCGTGCCCTCAACCTGTGGCCCGCCCACCATCCGATCGCCGCCGCCCTCCACGCCGACATCGCGAACATCGAGGCGGTCATGGTCGCGGGCCGCTGGCGCAAACGCGACCATGCCCTCCTCGACTGTGACCTAGACAAGGTCAAGGACCAGTTGCAGGAGTCGGGCGAACGGCTTCTCCGCGCGACGGACGGGGTGTGAACATGCGCGGCCGGCTGCCCGCGCCGCCCCGGCAGCCACAGGTCGGCGCGCGTTCGCACCGGCCGACCGTGGCGCGAGGCACCGCGTTCTGGCTGGTGGCCGCGGCATTCGCCGTGACGATGATGGGAACCACCCTGCCGACACCGCTGTACCCGCTGTACCAGCACCGTCTGGGCTTCTCGACGCTCATGACCACGGTGATTTTCTCGGCGTACGCGGTAGGTGTCGTGACCGCGCTGGTGCTGTTCGGACGGGTTTCGGACGTCCTCGGACGACGGCGCACGCTGCTGCCCGGACTCGCCTGCGCCGCGGCAAGCGGGCTGGTCTTCCTGGCCGCGGACAGCCTTCCCCTCCTGATCGCCGGACGGCTCCTCTCGGGCCTGTCCGCGGGCATCTTCACCGGCACCGCGACCGCCGCGCTGGTCGACCTGGCCGACGAGAAGGCGGGTGAACGCGCCACCCTGGTGGCCACGGTGGCGAACATGGGCGGCCTGGGCGCGGGACCGCTGCTGGCCGGGCTGCTCGCCCAACTCGCCCCGGCTCCCCTGCGGTTGCCGTTCAAGGTGCACCTCGGCATGCTCGTCCTGGCCACGGTCGGCGTGTGGCTGATGCCGGAACCGGTCCGCATCACCGGACGGCCGCGACTGCGCGTGACCCGTCCGAGGGTGCCCGAGCAGGTACGGGCCACCTTTGTGCGGGCGTCGATCGCCGGTTTCGCGAGTTTCGCGGTGCTCGGGCTGTTCACGGCGGTCGCACCTTCGTTTCTCGGCCGGCTCCTCCACCTGTCGCACCCCGCGCTGTCGGGCGGCGTGGTCTGCACGGCGTTCGCCGCTTCGACGATCGGCCAGATCACTCTCGTACGGCCACTCGGCCGAGCCGCGATGTCCGCCGGGTGCGGTCTGCTGATCGCGGGCATGGCCCTGCTGATCACGGGGCTCGCCACCGAGTCGCTGGCACTGCTGGTGGGCGCCGCCGTGACAGCCGGGCTCGGGCAAGGGGTCAGTTTTCGTGCGGGCCTGACCTCGATCAACACCGAAGCGCCCACCGGGCAGCGGGCGGAGGTCGCCTCGACGTACTTCATCGTGCTCTACGTCGCCATCTCCGCGCCCGTGGTGGGCGTCGGGGTGGCCGCCGACGTCGTGGGGCTTCGGGCAGCCGGGATCGGATTCGCCGTGGCGGTGGCCCTGCTGGCCGTGAGCGCGCTGGTGGCGGTGCGCCGCGGCCGACGGGAACAGTGAGCGACGGGTTGCGGTCCGGGGTGGTGCGGGCAGCCGACGGAGCGCCAGACCCTGGGCCCGGAGCAGACCACCCGGGGGCGTCCGGAGACGGCGTGTTCGACCACATGAACCATGATTACGGTTACAGTGTCGCCGTTATTGAGTCCGTGCCAAGCGGGCATACTTTTCCCGTGCCAACATCACGAGATCAGACGCGAGGAGGTGGGGCGCCGGTGCGGCGCTCTCCCGGCCGTCCACCCGTTCCGTTCGAGCGGATCGTCGCCGCAGCGGTGCAGATCGTCGACGAGGAAGGTGCCGACGCCCTGTCGATGCGGACGCTCGCCCAGCGTCTGGGCTCCGGCACAGCCACGCTCTACCGGCACTTCGACAACCGGGCGGCCCTGGTGGCCCACGTCGTGGACCGTATGTTCGGCGGGATCGAGATCACGGACGACGAGTTCGCCGCCATGGGCTGGCGGGGGGCCTGCCGAACGGGGGCGCAGGCCATGTTCGACGCCGTGAGCCGGCACGAGAACGTGGCGCCCCTGCTCGTCGAGGGGATCCCCGTCGGCCCGAACGCGATGGCCGTGCGGGAGCGCTGCATCGCCGTCCTGCTCGCCGACGGATTCCCGCCCAAGGTGGCGGCGTACGCCTACGCCACTCTGTCCCGCTATGTGCTGGGCTTCGCGATCCAGGTCCGGGGGCATCACGGCGTGGACCAGCCAGGCGGCGACGCCCAGGCGTCCGCCGCCTTCCGTGCGGCGGATCCGTCTCTGTATCCCGCCACAGCGGCGGTGGCCGACTGGCTTCCGGTGCCGCTGGAAGAGGAGTTCCGCTTCGGCCTGGAACTGCTTCTCGACGGGCTCGGCCGACTGCGCGACGCCGACTGACCGTCAGCAGCACGGGCACAGGTGCGTTCTTCCACCACCGCCCCGGCAGGGCCCACCAGGTGAAAACACGGCGTCGGCGCACTCGGAGAGCGGGAGGGCAGGGCGGCGGGCATTCGCTCGGCGAATGTGCCCCAGGGCGCCTCGATCTCGCCGGTGTACACCATTGCCGTCGGCGGTGCGGGCCACCGCGTCCACCCCCGGCATGGGCGGGAACTGCCCGCCGCTGCTGTAGTGCTCGCCAGATGCCTTGTGGCGCACGATCGGGTGGATCGCGGAGCGACCAGGTCGACGACCTGCAGACCCTGACCGGCCTGGGGTTCGGGAAAGGTCTGATAGTCGGGGGCCGAGCCTGCTGTCGTCACCGCTGCTGCCTTCATCACTGTCCTGCTCTCCTTGGCCGGCGAACCACCCCAAGGCGCGCCCGCTCATGCAATTCCGGCACGACGGACAGCCCGCCCGGCCAGCCCCCTCGGGGCAGCAAGCTGGTTTCGTGAATTGAAGCGCTTCGACGCTGCCACTGGCCTCCCAGGCTGTCAATGAGGCGACTCAAAGAAAATTTCCTGACTTTCCACCCCTTGTTTCGCGAGAAACATGTCATTAACGTTCCCCGCCAAGTGAAGCGCTTCGACAGTCCTCGAACTGAGCCCCACGTCGCCGGTCCGAGAGGGCCGGCCCCCTTCCCTCGACCACCTGTAGCCCCATCCCCCCACGGGCGGAACCCCCGCTCGGCCAACAGAGAAGGATCAAAGATGAAGGGAACGCACAACCCCACCCGGCGCCGCCGAAGCGGGCCCGGCCGTCTGCTCGGCCTCCTGGTGGCACTGATCGCCGCGATCGGGCTGACCAGCACCACCGCGTTCGCCGTACCGGGCCACAGGGACGCGTCCCTGACGCGGCTTCCGCTGTCCGCGCTCGCCGCCACCCCGGTGGACACGGTGGCCGCGATGCAGCCCAGCTGGAACCTGGGCAACACCCTCGACGCCATCCCCGACGAGACGTCCTGGGGCAACCCCCTGACCACGAAGGCCCTGTTCGACACCATCAGGGCACAGGGCTTCCGGAGTGTGCGGATTCCCGTCACCTGGGGCGGCCACCAGTCCGCCACCGCTCCCTACACGATCGACGCGACCTGGATGAACCGCGTCAAGCAGGTGGTCGACTGGGCGCAGGCCGACGGGCTCTACGTCGTACTCAACGTCCACCACGACTCATGGCAGTGGATCGCGGACATGCCGACCGACCACGACAACGTCCTGGCCCGCTTCAAGGCGACCTGGACCCAGATCGCGGCCAAATTCCGGGACTCCCCGCAGACCCTGCTCTTCGAGAGCAACAACGAGCCGCAGTTCAACAACACCACCGACGCCCAGGGCAATCAGTACAACAACGAACTCAACACCGCCTTCCACACCCTGGTGCGCCAGTCCGGCGGCAACAACGCGACCCGGCTACTCATGCTGCCCACCCTCCACACCAATGCGAGCCAGGAGTTCCTGGACATCCTGGCCGCCGAGATGAAGTCGCTGAACGACCCCAACCTCGTGGCCACGGTGCACTACTACGGCTACTGGCCGTTCAGTGTGAACATCGCGGGCGGCACGCAGTTCGACGCCACCTCGCAGAAGGACATGACCGACACCTTCACCCGGATCCGCAACACCCTGACCTCCAAGGGGATACCGGTCTACCTGGGCGAGTTCGGCCTGCTGTCGTACCCCGACTACAACCACCCGGCCCGCGTCGAGCAGGGCGAGGCGCTCAAGTACTTCGAGCAGTTCGGCTACGAAGCGCGCACGGCCGGAGTGACCACCGCCCTGTGGGACGCCTTCAACTTCCTGAACCGCACCACGATGCAGTGGCGCGACCCCGCCGTCATCAACCAGATCAAGTCGAGCTGGACCACCCGCTCCGGAACCGCCTCCTCGGACCGGATCTTCCTGGCGAAGTCGAGCGCGATCACCGCCAGGACGCTCACTCTGAACCCGAACGGCGGTAGTTTCCTGGGGCTCTGGCAGGGCAGCACCATGCTCGCGCAGGGCCGGGACTACAGCGTCTCCGGAAACCAGCTCACCCTCACGGCCAGCGCGCTGACCCGGCTGGCCGGCAACCGCGCCTACGGGGTCAACGCGACCGTCGAGGCCCGGTTCAGCCGAGGTCTGCCCTGGAAGATCCAGGTGACCACCTACGACAGGCCGGTGCTCTCGAACGCGAACGGCAACACCAACGGCGTCACCGTCCCCACCCAGTTCCGCGGTGACCTGCTGGCGACCATGGAGGCCACCTACGCCGACGGCGGCAACGCCGGCCCGACGGACTGGACGCCCTACCAGGAGTTCAACGAGGCCTTCTCGCCCGACTATCCGGGCAACGCTCTCCTGCTCACCTCGAAGTTCGTCAACTCGCTGCGGGACAACGTGCAGGCGACGCTGACCTTCCATTTCTGGAGCGGCGCCACCGTGACGTACCGCGTGACGAAGTCCGGAGGTTCGGTGACCGGCACCGTCGCCTGACGGACAGCCCACCGCCCCAGGTGCCGCACCCGGCACCTGGGGCGGTGGGGTTCTGGGCGGGGTTGTGCTCTCAGGGAACTGCGCCAGAGACCTTGAGTCGTCCGGTCGCCGACCTTGCGTCCGGACGAACATTCCCTGAAGAGAATCCCGGCGTTCGCACCACCGACCGCCTGGCCTGGACCACCTGGTCAAGTTTCGATCTCCCCTGCCCGAGGCGGCGACAGAAGCGGGTTACCAGCGGTAAGTTCCCGCTGCCCCCTCCACTTCACAGGAGTTCAGCCTCATGCGCCGTCTTCTCACCTACCTCACGGCCGCGGCCGTCACCTGCGGCGGGTTCGTCGCAACCGCGTCCCCGGCTGCTGCCGCGGACCCGGCCTCCGGGACCTTCAGCACCCTCACGTACAACGTCGCCGGCCTGCCGGCGATCCTCTCCAGCGCGTCCACGCCGCGCGACACCAGCACCACGGCCATCGGCCAGCGCATCGCGCCGTACGACATCGTGCACGTGGAGGAGGACTTCAACTACCACGCCTACCTCTACGCCGCGGACACGGCGCACGCCTACCGCACCCCCACCAGTGGCGGCGCCGGTATCGGCAGCGGGCTCAACACGCTGTCCAAACTCCCTTACGACGAGGACGACTTCGAGCGCGTCCACTGGAACTCCTGCCAGTGGGACTCCGGTGACTGCCTGACTCCCAAGGGGTTCACCTTCATACGTGAGCGCCTCGCGGAGGGTGTCTACGTCGACTTCTACAACCTGCACACCAACGCGGGCACCAACGACGGCGACGAGGCCTCACGCGCCGACAATCTCAACCAGCTCACCGCCTTCATCAAGGCGCACTCCGCGGGCAACGCCGTCGTGGTCATGGGTGACACCAACACCCGCTACACGCGCGCCGCCGACACCATCGCCGAGTTCGGCGCCGCCAACGGGCTGACCGACGCGTGGGTCAAGCTGGTCCGTGGCGGCACCCCGCCGGCCAAGGGCAGCGACGCCCTCGTCTGCGACCAGACGGGGCCCACGGTGCCCAACACCTGCGAGGTCGTCGACAAGGTCCTCTACCGCGGCAGCAAGCTGGTCTCGCTGAACGCCACGTCCTACAACAACGAGCACGCCAAGTTCCTCACCGACGGCGGTCTCATGCTGTCCGACCACGACCCGGTCGCGGTCGGCTTCTCCTGGTCGCGCAACGCGGACTTCCAGCTCAGCGACCAGTACGGCGGACCGCACGGCGACTACTACAACGACATCGACGCCGTACCGGCGGGCGCCCGCCCGGTCAGCGTCTCGCTGCGCAGCGGTTCCCGCGTCGACAGCGTCGGTCTGACCCTGGACAACGGCAAGGTCCTGACCCACGGAGGCACCGGCGGCACGGCCTCGTCCCTGACTCTGGGCAGCGGGGAGTACGTCACCTCCGCCCAGCTGTGCCAGGGCTCGAAGGACGGCCACACCCGGATCTTCTACGCCAAGTTCAGCACCAACCTCGGCCGGAGCCTCGCCGGCGGAAGCACCACGTCCGACTGCGTGACGCGCACCGCGCCGTCGGGATGGCAGCTCGCCGGGTTCCACGGGCGCGCCGCCGACGAGATCGACAAGCTCGGCGTCATCTACACGAAGCGCTGATCCACTCCCCCGCACGGCGAACACGCGGCGGCGGCCTCCGGGCCGTCGCCGTCGCCGTCCGGGGGTGCGGCCGGGCCGGCGCAGGGCACGGGTCAGTTGCCGAGGTGCCGTTGGAGCCAGTCGGCGGCGGCACGGCGGAACAGGCGCCGGCTGTCCGCGCGCAGGAAGTCGTGGCCCTCGTCGCGCAGGGCGAGCAGCTCGGCGGGGAGGCCGCGTTCCCGTGCGGCCCGTACGAACTGTTCGGACTCCCCCGGGGGCACGTTGTTGTCGTGTTCACCGTGGACGGCGAGCACCGGGACCCGCAGCGCGTCGACGCGGCTCATCGGGGACAGAGCGCGCAGCAGTGCCCGGTCGTGCTCCGGATGGCCGTACTTGTGCACCGCCGAATCGGCGATCCACGGCTCCGTACCGGCGAAGAAGGTCAGCAGGTCGGACATGCCGCAGACGGCGACCCCGGTGCGGAAGAGCTCCGGATGCCACACGAGGGACGCGAACGTCAGATAGCCGCCGTACGAGCGCCCCATGACGGCCAGTCGGGTCGGGTCGGCGGGACCCGCCGTCACCGCGTGGGCCGTGCAGTCCGCGACGTCGTCCAGTGCGGCGAAGCGGCCGGCACCCAGGTCGGCGTCGACGAAGGACCTGCCGTGTCCCGAGGAGCCGCGGACGTCGGGGGCGAAGACGTCGAGACCGCGTCCGAGCAGTTCGTGGTAGAGCGGGTTGAAGACGGGGCGTTCCTGTTCCTCGGGGCCGCCGTGCAGATGGATCACACACGGGGCCGGTTCGCCCGGGGCGCGCCCCGGCGCCCTGTAGTACCAGCCGCTCAGGGGCAGCCCGTCGCGTGCCGCGAGGCGCAGGGGAACGGGCCGCACGGGTGGTCGGCCAGGCCGTACGGCGTCCTCGTCGCGGGAGGACCACGGGGTGCGCAGCAGGGACACGCCCTCGTGGGCCCACCACACTCCCGGGCGGCGTTGCGAGCCGGAGAGCGCGAGCAGCATGCGCCCCGGCCCGGCCGCAACCACCCGTGTGACGACCTCGTGCGGCAGGGAGACGGGCCTCGCCGGCCCCGTGTCGTCCGGGCCTTGGGGTGCGCGGGACGTCTCGACGAGTTCGAGTTCGCCGGCGCCCTGCGCGTTCCACACCAGCACGGCGGTACGGCCGTCGTGAGCCATCGCCAGCAGTTCCAGTTCCTGGTCCGCGCGCTCGGCCACGACCGACCTCTCGTGCGGCTCGCCGTCGGCGTCGAGCGCGAGCGCGAACAGGGCCGCGTACTCCCGGTCGGCGTCGCTGCGCAGCCAGAGAGTCCGCCCGTCCGGGGAGAACCGGCCGATCCACGGGTCGCCGTCGGCGACCGGCACCGTGCACATGGTCGCCGAGTCGGCCGTGCGCCGTACGACGGCCTCGCGCCGGCCGCGCGGCCCCCGGCGCAGCAGCGCGAGCGTGCCGTCGCGGCTGAGGTCGCACACGCGCAGGGTGGCGGCGTGTGTCTCCGTGGCGAGGAGTACCGGCGAGGCCGGACCGTCGGGATCGATCAGGTAGGCCGACAGTCCGCCGCCGGCGCGGACGGCGGGCGCCTCGGGTGCCCTGAGGTCGACCGGTGTGGGCGCGGTCCGCTGCCCGGAGTCGTAGCGGGCTCCGCCCAGGAGCGTCGCGCGGCCGTCCCGGTCCGGCCGGTCGGGTGTGCGCGGGGCAGCGGCGGGGTCCCGGTCCGTCGCCGGGTGTCCCCCGCGGTCCGGGTGTGAGTGGGCGGTCTCGGCGACGGTGACCGCGACGGCCGACCCGTCGTGCGTCCAGCACCCCAGGTAGGCGGAACTTCCCGGATCCGCGCCGGCGAGGATGCGGCGGCCGGTGCCGTCGGGCCGTACGCACAGCACGCGTGAGTGCTCACCCCCGCCGGGTGCGGTGGTGTACGCGATCCAGCGGCCGTCCGGTGACCAGGACACCTCCTTGACGGGGTCCGGGGTCGAGTCGAGCAGCCGCACCTCGTCACCGTCCACGGGCCCTGCCCACAGTTGCGGGACACCGCCCCGGTCGCAGATGAAAGCCGCCTCGGTGCCGTCGGTTGTGGCGGAGGGGTACCAGCAGCCGTGCGCGCGCAGCCGGGTCACCGCGTCGCGCGGGCCTCCCGCGTCGGGCAGCGGCACCGGGACGGGCGCGGCGGCGCGGGCGGGCTCGTGCGCGTCTGCCGGCCACGCGTCCGGCGGTTGTGGAACCAGTGCCGCGAGGGCGGACGTGCCGGGGCGGTCCGCGGCCGACGGCCGGGCCGGCGCCGCTGCCCGCGGCGCCCGCCCGCCGACCTCGTCGGTCACCTGATCCCGTGCGTCTGCAGCCATGTCTCCAGCAGGGCCACCTGCCACAGGGCGTTGGCTCCCCTCTTCGTCCGGTGTTCGTCGGGCGCCGCCAGGAGTTCGGCCACGTACGACTCCTGGAACAGGCCGCGCTTCTTCGCCTCGGGTGCGTCGAGCGTGGCACGCACCCGGTCCAGGACGGGGCCCGCCATGTGCTTGACGGCCGGGACAGGGAAGTAGCCCTTGGGCCGGTCGACGATCTCCGGAGGCAGCAGCTTCCGGCCGGCTTCCTTCAGGACGCCCTTGCCACCGTCGGCGAGTTTGAGCTCCGGCGGGCAGGCGGCTGCCAGTTCCACCAGTTCGTGGTCGAGGAACGGCACCCGGGCCTCCAGGCCCCAGGCCATGGTCATGTTGTCGACGCGCTTGACGGGGTCGTCGACGAGCATGACATGCGTGTCCAGCCGGAGGGCCGCGTCCAGGGCCGTCTCGGCCCCGGGGACCGCCATGTGGTCCTTGACGAAGCGGGCCGAGACGTCCTCGTCCGGCAGCATGTGGGGCTGCAGGATCCGGGCGAGGTCGGCATGCGGCCGGTCGAAGTACGTCCGGGCGTATCTGTCCGGCTCCTCGTCCCGGGTGACCGCCGCCAGCTCCGGGTACCAGTGGTAGCCGGCGAACACCTCGTCCGCGCCCTGCCCGCTCTGCACGACCTTCACCTCCTTCGCCACCTGCTCGGAGAGCAGGTAGAAGGCGACCGCGTCATGGCTGGTCATCGGCTCGCTCATCGCCGCGACGGCACCGTCCAGAGCCGCCGACACACGGCCGGAGGGAATCAGCAGCCGATGGTGGTCGGTGCGGAACTCCCTCGCCACCAGGTCCGAGTAGACGAACTCGTCCCCCTCCTCACCCCCCTCCGGCTCGAACCCCACGCTGAACGTCCTGAGGTCGTGCTGGCCCTCGTCGGCGAGCAGGGCGACGACCAGGCTGGAGTCCAGTCCGCCGGAGAGCAGGACACCGACCGGCACGTCGGAGACCATCCGGCGGCGTACGGCGGTGCGCAGCGCCTCCAGTACCGCGTCACGCCACTCGGTGGGGGCCATGTCGGCGTACTCGGGCCGCCGGGTGTACGACGGCTGCCAGTAGCGGTGGTCGTGGGTGGTGCCGTCCGGCTCGACGACGCGCACGGTGGCCGGCGGGAGCTTGTGGACGCCGGTGAGGACGGTGCGCGGTGCCGCCACGGTGGCGTGCCAGCTCAGGTACTGGTGCACGGCCACCGGATCGAGGGAGGTGTCGACGTCTCCGGCGGCGAGAAGGGCCGGCAGTGTGGAGGCGAACCGCAGCCGGCCCGGCGTCCGCGCCACGTACAGGGGCTTGATCCCGAGTCGGTCGCGGCCCAGCACGAGCCGCCCGGTGCGGTGTTCGACGAGTGCGAAGGCGAACATGCCGTAGAAGTGCTCGACGCAGGCGGTTCCCCACTGCTGGTAGCCCTTGAGCACCACTTCGGTGTCGGACGTCGACTCGAAGCGGTGGCCCAGCTTCTGGAGCTCTTCGCGCAGCTCCTGGTAGTTGTACACGCACCCGTTGAAGACACCGGTGATCCGGCCCCGGGCATCGGTCATCGGCTGGGCGCCGAACTCCGACAGGTCGATGATCTTCAGACGTCGGTGTCCCAGCGCGACCGCGCCGCGCGTCCACGTCCCCTGTCCGTCAGGGCCACGGGCGGCGAGCCGCTCGCTCATGCGCTCGACGGCGGCGAGGT
Organism: Streptomyces turgidiscabies Car8; assembly: GCF_000331005.1. Lineage (GTDB taxonomy): Bacteria > Actinomycetota > Actinomycetes > Streptomycetales > Streptomycetaceae > Streptomyces > Streptomyces turgidiscabies. The sequence continues at coordinate 10,337 of NZ_AEJB01000176.1, read as the reverse complement.
CGGGTCGCCGCCCGTCGAAGCGGATCTCCCCGCTCAGGCCGCACATGTCGTACCACCTCCCTGTCGCACGGCCTGGGCGGCCGCGGCGCGTCTTCGGGGCACGATCCGGGTGGTGTCGCTGGACATGACGAAACACTCCTGTGCAGGTGGGTGAGGGACAGGGCAGCCCCGGCGGCCGTGACACCCCAGGGCTGTGCCGACCCCATGGCGTGCGCCGCCCGTCAGCGGCCGATGGACTCCGGCGCGCCGGAACCGAACGGGGGACCTGTCGTGCCCGCGCCGGAGTACGGCAGGTTGACGCGTCCGAGCGACGCCGATCTGCGGTTCCTGCGTTCACCCCGGGTCTCGGCGATCAGCAGGTCGGCGCAGGCCAGCAGATCCTCTTCCCGCGCCGTACGCCGGATGCGCTCGGCGGCGCTGCCTTCGGCGAGGGCCTCGTCCGTCAGTTCGCTGACCGTGCGCCAGTCGCCGTGGGACTCCAGCGCGGGGCGCATCCGGGTGAGCAGCTTGCGCACGACCTGTGGCGCCAACGCGTCCTGGTGGGTCTCGGGGTCCACGAGGGTGCCTTCGAGACCGGACCGGGCGGCCCGCCAGGCGGCGCCGCGCAGCCATTCGTGTCGGCCCTGGCAGGGCGGCGCGTCGCCCTGCCGCAGCCGTTCGAGGGCTTCGGTCACCAGGGCACGGAACAGTCCGGCGATGAGGACGACGGTCTCCGCGCGCGGACAGGCGTCGCAGATCCGCAGTTCGAGGGTGGGCAGATGTTCGGAGGGCCGGATGTCGTAATAGATCATCCCGGCGTCGGTGATGATCCCGGCCCGGACCAGGTCGCGTACCGCGGCGTCGTACTCGGTCGCGCTCGGGAAGCAGCCGATCGGGCCGGCGGTGGGCCAGCGCTGCCAGAGCATCGTGCGCCAGCTGGCGTAGCCGGTGTCGGAGCCCTGCCAGAACGGTGAGCTGGCGGACAGCGCCAGGAGCACAGGCAGCCAGGGCGAGACCTCGCACATCACCCGTACCGCCGTGTCGCGGTCCGGTATGTCCACATGGACCTGGGCGCCGCAGATGAGCTGCTCGTCGGCGACCTGGCGGTACTCCTCGACCATGTGGTGGTAGCGGGCGTCGGCGGTGGGCTGCCCGGAAGAGGCGGGTGCGAGCGGCGCCGTGCCCGATGCCACCGCGGCGAGGCCGAGCGAGGCGGCGGCCCGGTCGAGCCGGCGCCTCGTGCGGGCGAGGTCGCAGTACAGGTCGTGCAGGGAGGCGTGCACTCCGCTGTTGGATTCCACGATGGACTGGTGCAGTTCACTGGTGAAGGTCCGCCGGGGAAGCCGTCGCAGGATCGGATCGGCTCGCGGGACGAGCAGTCCGCTCTCCACCTCCAGAACGTGGAACTCTTCTTCCACTCCGATGCACATGCTCACGGTCACTCCTTGAGGGCATCAATGCCTTCCGTCCCGGGAGTGCGGTCACTCACCGGAAGGACGCGACGGCTGTGACAAGCACCAGGTTCCCCGGACAGCGACGAATAAGCTCAGATTTGCACCTTTGGCATGCCATCTTCCCAGATGAGCGCATAAGCGCATCTTCTGCGGACCCGGCTGGCCCCCGGCCGAACCCCGGCCGTCACCTTGCACCGGCGGTGGTGCGGGGCCGGGTCAGCAGCCCGCCCAGGGCGATCATGCCGAGGGCGAGGACGAAGTGCAGCCGGTTGTCGGCCGTGTTCAGCGGCACGAAGTTGGCCGCGCTGTCGTGGCCGACGAACAGGCCGTACAGCCAGAGCACCAGATAGACGGCGCCGCCGGCCAGCAGGAACGTGCGCGCGCCGGAGGCGGTGCGGGCCATGACCACGCCCGCCACGCCGAAGGCCAGGTGGACGAGGTTGTGCAGGACGGACACCTGGAAGAGCCCGAGGAGTTCGGCGCCGGATTCGTGCGAGGCGAACGTCATCGTGTCGTAGTGCGTCGTGATCCCTGGGACGAATCCCAGGAGGCCCACCAGCAGGAACACCACGCCCACCAGCAGCGAAGCCTTCTGTACGGGCGAACGAGAGGTGGTCGACGTACGCGCGTGCGTGGTCATGGGAGCCCAGGCCTTCCCTCGGGACGCCCGGGTGGGCGCCGTTGCGCGGCGAGTACCCCGGCACCACGACACAACCCTGCCGAGCGCACCGAGTCCGGACCGTGATCCGGACGGACAGGAGCGGTCGTGCCGGGTTTCTACCGGGTCACCACGTGCCGTTCGTCGGGCACACAGTGCGTCATGGTGAGTCCCTCGACGTCACGCGGCGGATTGTCGCCCAGGTTGGCGAGCCTCTTGCGGTCCTCGTCCGTCAGGTCCTGGCCCGTCAGCGGCTCCAGGCCCGCCACATCGCCGGCACTGATGCCCAGGCCCTCGCCGATCCGTCGGCCGAGGTCGTTCTCGGCGAGCAGGAAGTGCCAGACCATGCGTTCCTGCACCGCCCGATCGCACTGTGCGAGCGCGGCCGTGAGGTTCCTGACCAGGTCGTCTCGCTCCCACTGCTCCATCAGCAGATAGCGCTGGCCTGCCTGCAGGTAGTCGTTCGTCCGGGGGATGCGCTCGCGCGTCAGCCTGCCGTGGATCTCGGGGCCCTGCTCGTCGTCAGTGGGGTACCGAGCCTCACGCAGTCCGCCGGTGATGGACGGCTCGTAGTTGACGCTCGGGTTCTCGCCTCCACCGTCCTGGTGGTACGCCATGAGTCCGTCGCGCTGGTTGGTGTGTACCTCGGCGTTCTTGGCCTGGTTGACGGGCAGCTGGAGGTAGTTGGGCCCGACCCGGTAGCGCTGGGTGTCGCTGTAGGAGAAGGTGCGGCCGACCAGCATCTTGTCGTCGGAGAAGTCCAGGCCGTCCACGAGCACACCGGTGCCGAAGGAGATCTGCTCGTTCTCCGCGAAGAAGTTCTCCGGCATACGGTCGAGCACCATCCGGCCGACCGGCCGGGGCGGGAAGTCCTGCTCCGGCCACGTCTTGGTGTCGTCCAGCGGGTCGAAGTCCAGCTCCGGGTGATGGGAGTCGTCCATCATCTGCACCAGGAGTTCCCACTCCGGGTGGTCGCCGCGGCCCACCGCCTCGTAGAGGTCCTTGGTCGCATGGCCGAGCGACTCCGCCTGGACGTTCGCGGCGTCTTCCTCGGTCATGCTGCGTACGCCCTGCCTGGGCATCCAGTGGTACTTCACCAGCACGGTACGGCCCTCGTCGTTGACCCACTTGTACGTGTTGACGCCGAAACCCTGCATATGGCGGTAGTCGGCCGGGATGCCGCGCGGGCTGAACAGGTTGACCAGCATGTGCATGGCCTCGGGCGTCTGTGACATGAAGTCGAAGATGCGCCGCGGCTGCTGCTCGAAGGTCACCGGGTCGGGCTTGAGCGCGTGGATGACGTCGGGGAACTTGATGGCGTCACGGATGAAGAAGACACCCAGGTTGTTGCCGACCATGTCCCAGTTGCCGTCCTCGGTGTAGAACTTCACCGCGAAGCCCCGCGGGTCACGGGCGGCCTCGGAGGAGTCACGGCCACCGATCACGGTGGAGAACCGGACGGCCAGATCGGTCCGCTTCCCTCGCTCCTGAAAGAGCTTGGCCCGGGTGTACCGGCTGACGGGTTCGTCGCCCCAGGTGCCGTACGCCTCGAAACAGCCGTACGCCAGGACGCCGCGCGCGTGCACGACCCGCTCGGGGATGCGCTCCCGGTCGAAGTGGCTGATCTTCTCCAGGAACTGGTAGTTCTCCAGCGTGGCGGGGCCCCGGGAGCCGACCGTGCGCTGGTTCTGGTTGTCGTGGACCGGGTGGCCCTGCCGGTTCGTGAGCACCTTCCGGTCGTCCCCGGGCGTGGGGCCGGTGCTGGATACGTCCGTCATGATCATGGGCTCCTTCGGGCTCGTCCCCAGGATGCGGGTGGGGGTCGGTGTCGCCGGGTACCCGGGAGCGCGGAGGAGTCACCTCCCTCGGTGATCGAATGCGGATCGTGCCGCGGCGACGGACGGTGAACCGGCCGTTCGGGGGCAGGCGACACCGCAGACGCCGGTGGCCCGGGAGAGGACCCGGGTCGAGTGGAGGGAGCCGGTACACGATGGGAACTGCCGTTCACGTTCCGCAGACCCGCGACATGATCGGAGAGGAACTCTCCGGGGACGAGGCACTCACCGCGCTGCGGCGGTACGGCGGCGTCCGGCTGCTGGTGGACTCGTTCACCCGGTTCCGCTACGCCGACGGCTTCACCAACGCACGCGCCCTGGCGTTCCAGATCGTGCTCGGCCTGGTGCCCCTCAGCCTGGCCCTGGTGGGTCTCGCCACGTCCGTGCACACGGAGGTCGTGGGCCGGGTCATCGAACGGGCTCTCGGTGACATCGTCCCCGGTGCCGGTGCCGGGGTGCTCGACGAGGCGTTCGCGGGGACGCGGCGCAGCGCCCACGGCGATGTGTGGAGCACCCTCTCACTGTGGCTGGGGCTGGCCTTCGCCGTACTGAACCTCGCCTCGGCGATGGGCCAGATCGAGCGCGGCGCCAACCGCATCTACGGCATCGAGCGGGACCGCCCCTTCACCCACAAGTACGGCCGCGCCCTGCTGCTGTCCGTGGCGGGCGGCCTGCCCATGGTGCTCGGGTTCATGGTGCTCGTGGCCGGTGAGGCGGTCGGCGACGCCGTCGCCGAGACCGTGGGCTCCCCGGGCGACGGCACCCGCTGGTGGGTCGCCCTGGAGATCCCGGTGGGTCTGACGCTCGCGTGGATCGCCTCCGCCGTGATCTTCCGGTGGTCGCCGCGCCGCAGGCAACCGGGCTACACCTGGCTGGCCTTCGGCAGCGGCGTCCATCTCGTCCTGTGGCTCTCAGCCACCTGGCTGCTCGCCCTGTACGTCGGCAAGAGCGCCGCGTTCGGAGCGGTGTACGGGCCGCTCACCGCGTTCGTCGCCCTGCTGCTGTGGGCCAACGTCACCGGCGTCGCCCTGTTCCTGGGCATCGCCTTCGCCGCCCAGCTGGAAGCGCAGCGCGCCGGCATCGAGTCCGCCGTCCGTCCGGATCCCGGGCCGGGTGCCTGACGCGGCAGGTCAGCCCGCGCGGGGCGGCTGTCAGGCGGCGCCGGTGACCCCTGGGGCGACGAAACGCCGGTGGAGAGGGGTGAAGGCGGTCTCCGGGGCGCCTTCGATGCCGGCCTTCTCGATCGCGGGGGCCAGCCGTTGGACGAAGAAGCTCTGGAAGGCCCCCTCCGACTCCCAGACGTCGATCACCCGCAGCCCCCGCCCGTCGAACCAGGCCAGATGTACTTCACCGCCCTCCGCGGCGACCTCCTCCCAGCCGACCGTGTCCCGCACCATGTCGTACTGCTCAGGGCTTACCCCGGCCCAGCTCATCGTCATGACTACAGCCACGTTCCCGCCCCCTGCTTCCCGTTCTGGATGTGCAGGAGCATCGTCCCGCCGCAGCGGCCGCCGACGAAGAGCGCACAGGGGCGCGACGTCGTCGGGTTCCGCCCCGCACGCCCGGCGTGCGGCGGTGCGAGCCGCGCCTGCTGTGCTTCTGGTGGCTCCGGTCAGAAATATCGATGGCCAGTGGCCATCGAGCATCGGTCGGATATCAGCGGCCTCGTCGTGCGTTGAGCCGGGCCGCCTGGCGGGTCAGGTGGTCGCGTTCGGGGAGGTTGGGTGCCTTCCGGGCCGCCTCGGCGTAGAGACGTGCCGCTGTCGCCAGGTCGCCGTCGCGCTCGTGGAGGTAGGCCGCCACCGCGGTGTGGCGGGGCAGGGTGTCCTCCAGTGCGGCGAGCGCGGCCAGGCCGGCGCGCGGTCCGTCGGCCTCGCCGACGGCCACCGCGCGGTTGAGGCGGACGACGGGACTGTCGGTCAGGCGCGCGAGTTCGTCGTACCACTCGACGATCTGTACCCAGTCGGTCTCCTCGGCCGTGGGCGCGTCGGCGTGGAGAGCGGCGACGGCGGCCTGGGCCTGGAACTCGCCCAGCCGGTCGCGGGAGAGGGCCGCCTGGAGGATGCCGACGCCCTCGGTGATCGACGCGGCGTCCCATCGGCCGCGGTCCTGCTCGGCGAGCGCCACCAGGCTCCCGTCGGGCGCGGTGCGGGCCGCACGACGGGCGTGGTGGAGCAGCATGAGGGCGAGCAGCCCCGCCACCTCGGGATGGTCGACCCGCGCGGCGAGCTGCCGGGTGAGCCGGATGGCTTCGGCGGCGAGGTCGACGTCGCCGGAATAGCCCTCGTTGAAGACCAGGTAGAGGACGCGCAGAACGGTGGCGACGTCGCCGGGCTGGTCGAACCGTATGCCGGAGACCGTTCGCTTGGCCCGGCTGATGCGCTGGGCCATGGTCGCCTCGGGCACCAGGTAGGCCTGGGCGATCTGGCGGGTGGTCAGCCCGCCGACGGCGCGCAGCGTGAGCGCGACCGCCGAGGAGGGGGTCAGCGACGGGTGGGCGCACAGGAAGTAGAGCTGGAGGGTGTCGTCCGTCGCGGGCGTGGGCCCGGGAGTCGGCTCCTCGTCGACGCGCTCCTCACGCCGGCGCCGGGCCGTGTCCGCGCGGGTCGCGTCGAGGAACCGGCGCCAGGCGACGGTGACCAGCCAGCCCTTGGCGTCCCGCGGCGGATCGTCCGGCCAGACGCGGAGCGCCTCGACCAGTGCGTCCTGTACGGCGTCCTCGGCCGCCGCGAAGTCTGCTCCGCGGCGGACGAGGACGGCGAGCACGCTCGGGGTGAGGCTGCGCAGCAAGGCCTCGTCCATGGACTCTGTCACTCCGTGGTGGCGCAATGCTCGGCCATGAACGGGCGCAGTTCGATCCACTCGTGGATCGGCTTGCCGCCGGCTCCGGGGGCGGCCGACAGTTCTCCGGTCAGCTCGACGGCGCGTTCGTAGCTGTCGACGTCGATCACCATCCAGCCGGCGATGAGGTCCTTGGTCTCGGCGAACGGGCCGTCCGTGACCGGCGGGCGCCCCTCACCCGCGTACTGGACGAACGTGCCCTCGGGCGCGAGCGCCTGGCTGTCCACGAACTCGCCGGTCTCCTCCAGTCGGGACGCGAAGTCGCGCATGTACTGGATGTGCGCCGAGATCTCCTCCGGCGTCCACTTGTCCATCGAGACGCAGTTGACCGGAGCCGGGGCGCCTCGGTAGTGCTTGAGCAGCAGGTACTTGGCCATGGTGGGTCTCCTCGGTGCTGGTGCGGCCCATTCTGGCCGCTTTCACTTCGAGGACGGAGCCGGGTACGGGTTCTCGACATCCCCGCTCGAATTCCTTTTTCGTGTCACAGAGTGACCACTCCGGTCACCACTGCCGCCAGTCCGGCGATCAGCAGGATGAGGACCACTCCGACGTCCGTCTCGTTGTGACGACGCTCGGCCGCCGGGTCGAGGGTGTAGACGCGCGGGTCGTCGGGCGCGTAGTGGATGGTGAGGTGCCGGCCGAGGGACCGGCCGGGCCGAGGAACACCGTCGCGGGACAGTACGGTGACATGGGTGCCCTGGCGGGTGGTGAAGGTGATGACGGGGGCGTGGTTGACGACCTCGTCGCCCTCCCCGTCCTGGAAGACGTCCTTGGTGACGGCCACGACACGCGCGGGGACAGCGACGGCCGAGGACAGCAGGACGTCTCGCCCGCGAACCCTGCGGAGATCACCGCTGGTCGCCGCGAAGGCGGTGAGCAGAGCGCCGAAGCCGAGCAGCGCCCATGGGTAGCCCCACAGGACGGTCGCGTGGACGACCAGCCCCACGAGGAGCAGGACGACCGTGCAGTTCGGGAAGACCCGGCCGTTCTTCTCCCCCGCCGTGTCGAGCACGACGCGGAACCGGTGCGGCCGCCCGCGCGGATACCGCACCGCGAGCTCACGGCCCACCCAGGCCTCGTCGATGCCGTCCCCGTGCCTGCCCGCGTTCGGCAGGACGAACTCCCGCCCACCGGCCGGATCCTGGAACGCCACCGTCACCGGAATCCCGGGGTACTTGGAGGCGCCGTGCTCCGGCTGTCGGACGTCCACGATCCGTGCCGTCACCCAGACCGCTCGCTGGGCCGGGGTGAGCCCGGCCAGGGAGATCCCGTAGCCGAGCGACGCCAGAACCGCCGGCACCACCCACCACAGCTGCAGCATGTCGTGCGCGCTCATTCACCGCTCCAGGCGGAACATGCTGAGGGTTGGGTCGACCACGGCGCGGAGCCTAAGTCCCACGCGAAGTGCCGGGTGCGACGCGTGCTTCCAGGTCGTTTCGAACGGCCGCACCCCCGGCCCGCTGATCCGCAGCCCGGCGGCGACTCCGGTCGACTCGCCGTCGTCCCAGTCGGTGAGGCTGGTGACCTCCGCCGTCACCCCGATCCCGACGGCGTCGAGCCGCCGGTTGCTCTCCCTCTCGAACTGGGCGTCGAACCAGATTACGAGGCCCAGGGGCGTGCAGAGCACTGTGCACAGGACGCTCCCGAGCAGGAAGTCGAGACCTGCGAAGAAGGTGAAGACCAGCAGCACCGGTCCGCACAGTCCCGAGATCGCCCCGCAGGAGTACAGGAGCACTGCTTGGAACGGACCGACCCTGTCCACCTGCCTCGGTCCGGGGCTGTCGGCGCCGTCCGGCATCTCAGGTCTCCGGTCTCTCGGACACCGTCGCTCGCCGGGTCACGGGGTCACGCCGTCCCCGGCGTAGAGGTAGGCACCGGGTCGGGCGGGGTCGGCGATCAGCAGTACCTGATCGCCGGTGCGGGGTATGCGCAGTTTGGAGACGATGGTCTGGAGAGTGATCCGGTCGGCGGCGCCGGGCGGCTGGAGGACCAGGTCGACGACCGGATCGAAGTTGACCAGCTTGCCGGTGTCACCGATCGACACGACGGTGGCGGGCACGGTCGGCGCCCCGGCGGCGAGCAACTGCTGTACGTCGAGGCCGGAGTGGTACGCGCCGATCGACTGCTGGACCTTGGCGAAGTCCGACTCGCCGAGGAACGCGCGCGTGGCCCGGCCGTAGAACCCCTTGCCGCTCGCCACCTCGCCCACGATCTCGGCGGTCCGCTCCTCGCGGCTCTTGCGGCGCCCGAAGATTCCCATGGCGTTTCTTCCTTTCCGACGGTTTCGGCTTCCCTGTCGTTCTGCTGACGAAGTGGACGCTAGGCGGCCCCGGACGCCTACCGATCCCAGGTTCGTACGCGCGTTTGGCCTCGGCGTACGCTCCTGACATGCCGCCCTCCAGCCAGCCGACCGGTGAGCGCCGACCGCGTGCCCTGGTCATCGACCACGCCTGGCGCCAACTCGGCCCGGGACTCGATCCGCTGAGCGGTCCCGGCGGGGCGCCACTGACCCGGACGGTCAAGCTGATCGTGCTGCCGCTGATCGTCAGGCCGGCGCTGCGTCCCGCCCTCGCGGCGGACTTCCTCGCCCCGGCCGAGGCCTCGCTCCTCGATGAGCTGATGCAGGAGTCCGCCGGACGGCTGGCGGAGACGGCACAGTGGTTCACTCTGCTCAAGAAGGCCCGCCGGGCGCTGGGCGTCGTGGCGGGAAACCCGCAGGACCTGTACTTCCAGCGCTGCTTCGAACTGGCCGTCGAGCGCGGTGCGCCCCGGGAGGGTGCCGACGTGCTGGCCAGGGCGTTGGTCGAGGAGGTGGCGCACTCTCCAGGCGGACGCACCGTGGACGCGCTGAAGGGTCATCTGGCCGACGCCGCCCGGCGCTCGCGACTCGACGCGGAGCTGGCCGCGGCCTGGGAGAGCCGCCCCCCGCCCGCCGACGCGGCTGCCGCGACCGCGGCTCTCCAACGGGCCGCCGAGGTCCTCGACATCTGCGGCGCGCCGGGCCCGGTCGGCACGTCACCGTCGTACACCGCCATGGTCGAGGCGGGCCTCGGCGAGCTGTTCGGCCGGGCGCTGTGGGCGTATGCGAGCGGTGTCTGGGGCCACGGAAGTCTGCCGACACATCTGGGGCTGACGGGGCGACAGGTCCCGCCGCGTCCGGAGGTGGGCCGTGGCGCCTCGACGGCCACGCTGCCCGCACCGCTGGACCGCACGCTCTTCGAGCGGCTGTTCACCGTGCTGCAGTCGTCGGCCCACCGGGAGGAGCTGGCGACGGTGGCGGAACTCGTCGCGCGGGAGGCAGGCCGCAGTTGCGCCCCGCTCGGTCTGTACGACGAGAGTCTGCGCGTCGCCGTCGTCCTCGGCGGCCGGCTCGCGGCCGGCCTCGATCCGCTGGGCACCGGGGAAGGCGCGCCGGGGCCGACGGCCGCGCACCGGGTCGTCAACAGCCGCTGGCGACGGGAGGCGTCGGTGCTGCGCGCCCGCCGGATGACGGTCTCGGCCCGCCCGGACCCGGACGGCGGCGTCCTGGACGCCCTCGCCCAGGACCTCCGTGCCCCGTGGGCTGCCTAC
>NZ_AEJB01000175.1 GCF_000331005.1 Streptomyces turgidiscabies Car8 | reverse complement strand
CCTCCGTCGTGCTGCCTGCCGTGCGGACCGTCCTGCCGGCTACAGGCGGGCGACGGCCGCCGCCACCCGCTCGTCCGTCGCCGTCAGCGCCACGCGGACGAACATGTCGCCGGCCGTGCCGTAGAAGTCGCCCGGCGCCACCAGGATGCCCAGGTCGGCGAGGTGGGCGACGGTGTCCCAGCAGGACTCGCCCCGGGTCGCCCACAGGTAGAGGCTGGCCTCACTGTGTTCGATGCGGAAGCCGTGCCGCACCAGGGCCTCGCGCAGGGCCGTACGCCGGGCAACGTACCGTTCCCGCTGCTCGCGCACGTGCGTGTCGTCGCCGAGCGCGGCCACGACCGCCGCCTGGGTGGGCGCCGAGGTCATCATGCCGCCGTGCTTGCGGATCTGCAGGAGCGGGCCGAGGACCTCCGGGTCGCCGGCCAGGAAGGCGGCGCGGTAGCCGGCGAGGTTGGAGCGCTTGGAGAGGGAGTGGACGGACACGATCCCCTCGTAGGAGCCGCCGCACACGTCCGGGTGCAGTACGGAGACCGGGTCGGCCTCCCAGCCCAGTTCGAAGTAGCACTCGTCGGAGAAGATCAGCACGCCGTGCTCGCGGGCCCACGCGACCGTCCTGGTCAGCTCCTCCTTGCTCAGCACCCGGCCCGTGGGGTTCGAGGGCGAGTTGAGCCAGAGCAGCTTCAGGTTCGTCGGGTCCAGCTCGGTCGGGTCGTCGTAGACCTCGTACTCGGCGCGGGCCAGCCGGGCGCCCACCTCGTAGGTCGGGTACGCGAGACGCGGGTAGGCGACCTTGTCGCCGGGGCCCAGGCCCAGCTGGGTGGGGAGCCAGGCGACCAGTTCCTTGGAGCCGACGATCGGCAGGACGTGGTGGTGGGTGATGCCCCGGGCGCCCAGTCGCCGTTCGACCCAGCCGGTGAGCGCGTCACGCAGTTCGGGCGTGCCCCAGACGGTCGGGTAGCCCGGCGAGTCGGCGGCCGCGACCAGCGCCTTCTGGATCAGCTCGGGGACCGGGTCCACCGGCGTGCCGACCGACAGGTCGACGATGCCGTCCGGGTGCGCGGCGGCCGTCTTCTTGTACGGCTCCAGCTTGTCCCAGGGGAAGGTGGGGAGGCGGTCGGAGACTGCGGACACGGGATCTCGCTCACTTTCGGGTACGTACCTGCGTACGGCAAACGCCTCGGTCCCGTACGGCGACCACGTGATGCGAGTGATCAGGCCGTACGGGACCGAGGCGGCTCAGGTTCTGCGGGCCGCTCTCAGCCGGTCTGGTTCTGCGGCGGCAGCGCGGCGATGAAGGGGTGATCGCGCTCGATCAGTCCCAGCTTGCTGGCGCCACCGGGCGAGCCGAGCTCGTCGAAGTACTCGACGTTCGCCTTGTAGTAGTCCTTCCACTCCTCCGGAGTGTCGTCCTCGTAGAAGATCGCCTCAACCGGGCAGACCGGCTCACAGGCGCCACAGTCGACACATTCGTCCGGGTGGATGTACAAGGACCGGGAGCCCTCGTAGATGCAGTCGACCGGGCACTCTTCAATGCACGCCTTGTCCTTGACGTCGACACAAGGCTGCGCGATGACGTAGGTCACGCTGTCGTTCCTCCTCGATAGGGCGCTGGCGAGCCGTCTTCAGGCTCCGCCACCTGGCGCGCGGGAGCGCGGCGTCGTCGATGCCCGCACCTAGTATCTCCGTTCCCGGGCATGATCCATACAGGAGGGGTGAACTGACCTGTGGAAATCTCCGCGGCAGGCCGTCTTGAGGTCCGTATTACCACTGCTGACGTGGGCAAACGTGTCTCTGTTCGACGGCTGAACGAAGAAGCTCCCGGAATGGAGAAGTTCACCGACACGGTCGGTGTTCTCACATCATGGGACGAAGACGCCGGTGTGCTCCTGATCACACGGCGGAACGGGGAGCGTGTCCGGGTCCCGGAAACGTCCCTGGTCGCGGGCAAGGTCGTCCCGCCGACCCCCGCCCGTCGCCGAGGTCCCGCCGCTTCGTACGAGGAGCTGGCGCGGGTCTCCGCGCGGGCCTGGCAGCCGGTGGAGAGCGAGCGGCTGGGCGAGTGGGAGCTGCGGGCCGCCTCCGGTTTCACCCGGCGGGCCAACTCGGTGCTGCCGGTCGGCGACCCCGGTCTGCCCCTCGACGAGGCACTGACGGTCGTACGGCGCTGGTACGCCGAGCGGGGCCTGCCCGCCTACGTCCAGACCGCCACCGGCGCGGAGGGCACGCAGGAGCTGCTGTGCGCGGAGCTGGAGGAGCGCGGGTGGACGCGTGAGGTGACGGCCGAGCTGTGGGTCGGGGGGCTGGCGCCCGTCGCCGATCTCGGCACCGGCGCGGCGGACGTCGTGCTGTCCCGGGAGGCCGACGAGGCGTGGCTCGCGCGGTACCAGCGCAAGGGCGTGAGCGACGTGGCCCTGGCGGTGCTGGGAAGCGGGCCTTCCGTGTGGTTCGCGACCGTGCCGGGGGGTGAGGGCGAGGCTCCGGCCGCCATCGGGCGGTGTGTCGTGGACGGGCGCTGGGCCGGGTTCGCCGCCGTCGAGGTGGATCCCGGCAGGCGGCGCCAGGGGCTGGCCTCGGCTGTCATGGCCGCTCTGGCCGTCCGGGCGCTGGAGGAGGGGGCGTCGGCGGCCTGGCTCCAGGTGGAGGCAGACAATGCGGGGGCGCGGGCCCTCTACGCGGGGATGGGGTTCGCGGCGCACCACTCCTACCACCACTATCGATCCGCGTGAGAGGGCAGGGCCTGTCGTGCGTTTCCCCCATCCCCCGCCATATCCTCCGGAGCCCGGACGGTCCGCCGAGCTGCGGCAGCTGTTCGCCGACGAGGCCAGGTCCGGTCGGCCCGACCTGACGACCCTGTGTCTGCTGATGGGCTCGGTCGCGGACAGGGCGCTCGACGAGGCCGGCGTCGACGCCGTGCACATGGAACTCGACCGGCTGGCCGGGCAGTTGCCGTACCGGCCGGGCGGCCCACGTGCCTGGGCGACAGCCCTGCGTGAACTCCTGGGCGAGCGCAACGGGTTCCGGGGCAGCCCAGCCGACTATCAGCGACTGGAGTCCTCGCTGCTGCACGAAGTGCTGGTACGGCGGCGGGGGTTGCCGATTCTGCTGTCCGTGCTGTGGATGGAGGTCGCCCGGCGGGCGGGGGCTCCGGTGCACGGGGTGGCGCTGCCCGGTCACTTCGTCGTGGGGTTCGGGCCGGTCGACGAGCAGGTCCTCGCCGATCCCTTCGACGGAGGGCGGGTGCTGAGCGGGAGCGACGCGGAGTTGCTGGTGGCGGGGGCTACCGGGGAGGCGTTGGAACCGTCGATGCTGATGCCCGCGGATCCGCTGGACGTGATGCTGAGGGTGCTGAACAACGTACGGGCGTGGGGGGCGGCGCGGCCTGAGCGGTCGGAAGTGTCCCTGTGGGCGGTGGAGTTGGCGTTGCTGCTGCCGTCGCATCCGGCCCGGCTGCGGTACGAGCGGGCTCAGTTGCTGGTGCGGCGGGGGGAGTTCGTGGCGGGGGCGGCGGAGCTTGAGGGGTACGCGGAGATCGTGTCCACGTTTGATCCGCCTGCGGCGGAGCGGATGCGGGGGCAGGCGAGAGCTGCTCGGGCGCGGTTGAACTGAGGTGGTTTTTCGGGTGCGGGTGCGTTGTGGCTGGTCGCGCCCACGCGGCGGAGCCGCACATGGATACAGCCCCGCGCCCCTAGGTCCGCTCCCGCGAGGTCCCTTACAACCAGCCCTTCTCTCTCGCTATCCGTACCGCTTCCGTCCTGTTTCTTGCCGTCAGTTTCTGGATGGCTGTGGAGAGGTAGTTGCGGACCGTGCCCTGGGAGAGGTGCAGGGTCGTCGCCAGTTCGGCGTTCGTCGCGCCGTCCGCCGCCGCGCGGAGAACCTCGCGTTCGCGGTCCGTCAGGGGGTTGGCGCCGTCCGCCAGTGCGGCTGCCGCCAGCGTCGGGTCGATGACGCGCTCCCCGGCCAGCACCTTGCGTACCGCTGCCGCGAGTTGGGCGGCGGGGGCGTCCTTGACCAGGAAGGCGTCGGCCCCGGACTCCATGGCGGCGCGGAGGTAGCCGGGGCGGCCGAAGGTGGTGAGGATGACCAGCTTCAGGGACGGGAACTCCCGGTGGAGCTGGGCCGCCGCCTCGATGCCTGTCGCGCCCGGCATCTCGATGTCCAGAAGGGCCACGTCCAGGTCGGCGTGGGCACGGGCGGCCTGCAACACCTCGTCGCCGCGCGCCACTTGGGTCACGACCTCGATGTCGGGCTCCAGGCCGAGCAGCGCGGCCAGTGCCTCGCGGACCATCGACTGGTCCTCCGCCAACAGGACCTTGATCATGCGGGTCATGAAGCGGATCCTACGTCCGCCGCAGCCGACGCCGTGCCCATCGGTACCCGCGCCACCAGCCGGAAGCCGCGTTTCGTACGGGACGTCTCCAGGGAGCCGCCCGCCTTCTCCAGGCGTTCCGCGAGGCCGGTGAGACCGTTGCCGGGGGTACCGGCCGAGCCGCCGCCCGAGCCGTCGTCCTCGACGGAGAGTTCGAGCACCGGGCCGTCCAGGGTCTGCCGGCTCAGCACCTCCACCGTGCAGCGGCCGGCCCCGCTGTGCCGTACGACGTTCGTCACCGCCTCGCGCAGCGCCCAGGCGAGGGCGGCTTCCGCGTCCTCGTCGACGTCGGCGTCGGCCGCGACAGCGTCCTCCGGAAGGGCCGCCGCGATGCCCGCCGCCGTCAACGCGACCTGTGCGCCCGCCAGTTCACCGGCCAGCCGGGGGCGACGGTAGCCGCTGACCGCCTCACGTACGTCGACCAGTGCCTGGCGGCTCACCTGTTCGATGTCGGCCACCTGCTGCGCCGCCTTCTCGGGGTGGGCGGGGAGCATCCGGCCCGCCAGTTCGCTCTTCAGGGTGATCAGGGAGAGGGAGTGGCCCAGCAGGTCGTGCAGGTCCCGTGCCAGCCGCAGCCGTTCCTCGTTCGCCGCGAGCTGGGCGACCGTGGCCCGGGCCTCCCTCAACTCGATGGTCGTACGCACGAGTTGCCGTACGCCCGCCATCGCGGCGCCGCCGAGCAGGGCCGGGACGATGAGGCCGGCCAGATAGGAGTGGCCGCCGGGGACCGCCAGCGCGACGGCCGTCATCAGGGCCGCGTTGGCGGCGATCGCCCAGCGGGACATACGGAGCGGCAGGGCGGCGCCGGACGAGGTGGACACGTACACGAACAGGACCAGCCACTCGCGGCCCAGGGAGAGGGCCAGGACGGTCGACTGGACCGCGAGGAGCGCCAGGGAGACCACCACCAGGCGGGTCGTCTCGCCGCGGCCGGTGCGGAAGACCAGGGCCGCGTAGTAGGCGACGAAGACCACCAGGCCCAGCCAGCCGAGGAACTGCGCGCCCGTGCTGTGGCCGCCGTGGAGGAGGTCGTCGGCCGGGGCGCCCAGGTAGGCGAGCCAGACCCCGATCCACAGGGACTTCATCACCCGTGTCCTACGGGTCGTCGGGCGCTGTCCGATGCCGATGCCGCTCACGCCTTCAGCGTGTCCTTCCGGTACAGCCAGGCCGCGCCGCCCGCGAAGAGGACGAACGAGACGGCCAGGATGGCCACATCCTTCAACTGCGGGGCGTCACCCAGTTCGATGGACCGCCCCAGGGCAGCGTACGCGTGCGTGGGCAGCCACTTCGCGATGTCCTGGAGCCAGTCGGGGAAGGTCGTCGTCGGCATCCACAGGCCGCCGAGCATGGAGAGGCCGAAATAGACGATCATCGTGATCGGGCGGACCGCGTCCCCGCTCGCGAGATAGCCGATGGCGACCCCGAGCGCGGCGAAGACCAGGCTGCCGACCCAGATCGCCCCGGTGAGCGCCAGCCACTTCCAGGCGTCCAGGCGTACGTCCTTCACGGCCGCCGCGACGACGAAGACGATCACGATCGACGGAAGGCTGATCACGGCCGCGCTCGCCGTCTTCGCCAGCACATAGCCGCGGCCGGGCAGCGGGGTGAGCCTCAACTGCCGTACCCAGCCGCTCTCGCGCTCCTTGGCGATGCGTTCGCTGTTGCCCATCAGGACGGCCGTCAGGGCGCCGAAGGAGGCCATGGAGACCATGAAGAAGGTCGGCAGGTTGAGATCGGTCCCCGTCACCTTCGTGGTGCTGTCGGCGCTGCCCGCGATGAGCAGGAACAGGGCGGAGGGGTAGATCACCGAGAAGAACAGGAACTTGCGGTTGCGCAGGGCCCGGGTGATTTCGAGTCGGATGAGGTCGTTCATGCTGTGCGCGCCTCCTCGGCTGCGGCGGTGAGGGTGACGAACGCCTGTTCAAGGCCCAGGCCGGCCACTTCGAGGTTGCGCGGGTAGAGGCCGAGCCCGTACACGGCGTGGACGGTCGCGTCGGCGTCGGAGGACTGGATGCGGACGGTCTGCCCGGACACGTCGAGGGCGGTGAGGAAGGGCAGGGCCCGCAGGACCTCCTCCTCCACGGGAGACTCCCCGGTCTCCCCTGTCCTGCCGGGCTCCAGGTCGAAGGAGATCCGGCGCGCGCCCGCCTTCGCCTTGATCTCGGCGGCCGTGCCGTCGGCCAGCAGGCGGCCCCGGTGCAGGACGAGGACGCGGTCCGCTATCGCGTCCGCCTCCTCCAGGTAGTGGGTGGCGAACAGGACCGTACGGCCCTGGTCCGCCTGCTCGCGCATGGTCGCCCAGAAGGCCTGGCGGGCGGTGACGTCCATGCCGGTCGTGGGCTCGTCCAGGACGATCAGGGCGCTGTCCCCGGCCGTGGCGAGCGCGAACCGGACGCGCTGCTCCTGGCCGCCGGACAGCTTGTTGACCTTGCGGTCGGCGAGCTGGGTGATCCCGGCCCGGGAGAGGACCTCACCGACCGGGAAGGGGCGCGGGTGCAGGGCGCACACCAGCGACACGAGTTCGCGGACGGTGACCTCGTCCATCAGGCCGCCGCTCTGCAGCATGGCGCCGACGTGTCCGCCCACGATGGCCTCGCGGGGGCTCTGGCCGAGGACACGGACCGTGCCGCTGTCGGGCTGCTTGAGGCCGAGGAGCAGGTCGAGGGTGGTCGACTTGCCGGCGCCGTTGGGGCCCAGCAGGGCCACGGTCTCACCGGGCCGGAGGGTGAGCGCGAGCCCGTCGACGGCCCGTACCTCGCCGTAGCTCTTCGTGACCTGGTCGAACTCGACCACGGTGGTGGTTTCCATGAGGTCCATCGTGGCCGTGGGCCAGGTCCGCCCGGCAGTGCCGGGGGTCCTGACTCGCGGATGACAGATGTCATGCGCGGGACGGTCGTACGGGGGTGACCTGCCCGTACGCCGGAAGGGCGCCCGATGTCTCCGGGCGCCCTTCCTTACGTGCCTTGCCGTGCTGCCGAGCGGTTACGTCGGGTTGGTCTCGATGATGCCCACCCGGTTGGTCGTGCTGACCAGGGCCGGGCGCATCGCGCCGATGACGTCCTCGACGGTGACCGGCGTCTTGTTGCCGTTGCCGCGGGCGATGAGGACCTGGTCGAAGAGGCCGCCGTACAGCTCCTTGAGCGCGACCTTGTCGTACGCCTCGACGAGTGTGCCGTTGACCGGCTTCACCTGGAGGAACTTCCACAGCGAGTTCTTCGGGCTGAACTCCACGCTCGGCGCGCCGGTCTCCACGCGGACGGTGACGTTGGCGGACATCGCCGGGGTGGCGAACTTCTTCATCATGCGGTCGACCTCGGCGTTCGAGATCGTCGGCTCCTGCGTCTTGGTGGGGACCTGGACCGGTGTGCTCGTGCCGCTCTCCACCTGGCTGCGGTAGGCGTTCTCGACCGACTGGGCGGCCGCGGCGGCGTCGATGCCCTTGCCCGCCTTGCCGTAGACGGCGACGGCCTTGCCGGACACGAACTTGATCGTGCCGTCGCTCGCCGAGCTGGCTCCGCCCGCCACCCGCTGGAGTGCGGCGGCGAGCTTCTCCTCGTCGACCGGCATGACGGGTTCGACGACCCGCTGCTGCCCGAAGAGCGAGCCGACCACCGACATCGGGTTGTAGTCGCTGACGGCCGCCGCCCGGACCGTGGCCTGGGTGTCGAACTGGAGCCCGGCCTGGTCCGGCCTGAGGTCGACCGTCCTGCCGTCGACGGACAGCTTCAGCGGCTGGTTCATCCGGTCGTCGAAGGCGTCGTCGAGCTTCTTGACGGCGTCGTCCCGGGTGCCGCCGCCGATGTCGACGCCGAACACGGTGGTGCCCTTGGGCACGTCGGAGTGGTTCATCAGCAGCCCGGCCCCGTAGGCGCCACCGGCGATGAGGAAGACGGCGACGACCAGCAGCGTCAGCTTGCTGCGGCCCTTCTTCGCCTTCTTGCCCTTCTTGGGCGCGGCAGCGGCGGGCGTGCTCGGCGACACCGGCTCGGGCAGCTTCGGCGGGGTGTGCGGAAGCGGTCCGTCGGAGTGCGTGCCGGGCCCGAACGGGGAGTTCCGGTCGGTCGGCACGACGGGCATGCCGCTGGTGAGGGTGGAGCTGGAGATGTTGTCCACGGAGCCGCCGTAGCCGCCGACGCCACCGGCGCCGCCCGGGCCGGGGGCGTGCTTCTGCGGGGTCAGGATCGCGGTGTCGTCGCTGAGCCCACCGGCGAGCCGGCCCGTGCCGGAGACACTGGCGGCGGAGGGGTTGCCCGCGACGGGCGGGATGGCCGGGCCGTCTCCGGTGACCGGACCGCCGGTCGGACCGGCGGGGCCGCGTCGGCCCGGACCACCGGGCCCACCGAAGCCGTTCTGACCGTTCTGGCCGTTCTGGCCGTTCTGGCCGTTCTGGCCGCCGAAGTCACCGAAGTCGTTGGGCGCGGTGAAATCGTTGGGCGCGGTGAAGTCGTTCTGGGCCGAGAAGTCGTGCTGGGGACCGAATCCGCCGGCCTGCCCGCCGAAACCACTCTGCCCGCTCTGCCCGTTGGGGCCGCCTTGCCCGGCGGGGCCGCCCAGACCGTTCGCGCCGGCCTGGCCGCCCTGCCCGTTGTCCGAGAAGAACGGCACTTCGTCGCGTCGCGGTTCACCACGGCCGTCGGCAGGCCCGCTGCCTGCGCCCGGACCACCCTGGGTACGAGGGCTGCTGCCGCCCGGCGGATAGGAAGACCCGCCCGCCGGTCCCGCGCCGACCGCGAACGCACCGGTCACGTCGAAGGAACCGGTGCCGCCACCGTGCCCCGGCGCCACGGGACCGGCGCCGGTGGCGCCGGGGAGCCCGGCACCCTTCGTACCGCCGCCGCTGCTGGGACCACCGGCGGCGCGGGGACCGCCCGCGTTGCCCGCGGCGCCCATGACGCCCAGGCCGGGGCGCGAAGAGCCCGTGGAACCGCCGCTGTTGGGACTGCCGGGGCGTGAAGCACCCGCCGGTCCCGTGCCGTTGGGGCCGCCGGGACGGGGGCCCGCAGGGGCGGGACCCGAAGCGCCGGGGATACCAGCCCCGTTGCTCGCGCCGCCACCCGGACCGCCCGCGGGCGCACCGGACTTGCGCGGCGCGAACCAGTCGCTGGTCTTCTCCCCGGGCTGGCCCGGAGCTTCGGCGGAGGGCTCCGCGACACCGTTGGACGGGGGCGCGTCCGGCGTTCTGCCGTCGCCTCCCGGCTGGGGCCGCCTGTGGGTCCCGGTGGTCTCGGAGGACTCGGTGTCCGCGACGGGCGTCCGGACGACGACCGGCGGAATCGGCCGGGATCCGGGGATGTTGATCCGGATCCGGGTCGTCAGCGTGGTCTCGGTCTTGGGCCCGTCCGGCTCCGCGGCCGAACGGCCCGCGTCCGCACCGCCGTCGGACGCCATGGGCGTGCCGTACGGCGGTGTCCCCGAGGGGTAGGCGGCACCTCCGCGCCCGTTGGGCCCGGAGGACGGACTGTCAGTTTCACGACTCAAGGCAGGTTCTCCCGGTTGGCTCCGCCGCCCGACGCGACCTCACGCGGGCAGCTCGGCGGCGCGCACCACCATACTGGCCACGTCTGGCGCGTATCCCACGACCGCCGGAGAAACCATCACTGGACCCCCACGCGATTGCGGCGGCGAAGTAGTACGTCACTTGCCAAGTCGGACGGCGGGACCGTCCGGTTGCCGCGTTCGGGCGAGCGTGGCACACATCACAGCGACAGCCATACCGCCGAGAAGGAAGAGGTACGAGCCGACTCCTGCGGCGAACAGGAAGTCCCCCTCCGGGCGGCTGGCGGTGAGCAGGACGACGGCGACCATCCAGCCGACCGCGGGCGCGACCGCCCCGGCGCGCGTACCGACGGCACGCGCCCCGCCGAGGAACAGCCCGGCCGCCCCGCCCAGCGCGAGCAGCAGCCCGCCCGGGAACCACGCGGCCTGCACGAGCGCGCCTGCGGCCCCCACGAGGGCCCCGAGGACGAGGAGCCCCAGGAAGCCCACCGCACGCCCCGCAGAGGGCGCCACGAGCGGCTGGGCCAGCACACTGCCGCCCCCTGCCGCGGCCTTCCCCCGGGCTTCACCCGAGGGTGCCTTCCCGTTCGCACTCATCGCGCACCACCCTCCCCGTTCGCTGCGATCCCGTCGAACAGATCGGTCTCACGCAGAGAAATACGCTCATCACCATCACCGCGCTCAACGTGCTCACCACGTACCAATTCGTAGTACTCGTCCACGAAGAGCGGCTGGGCCTGCTGGTTGGAGAGGACGAACCAGGGCTCGGCCACCTCGATCTGCGTGGCGTGGGCGCACATCGCGGCGGCCTTCGCGGCGGCGTACGCGGTGCCGTCGACGGCCGTCGTAATGCGTTCCTCGTCCACGACACCCGGTACGTCGTCGATCGTCCCGGCCTTGACGAAGGGCAACCCGGGCAGCGCCTCCCGAAGCCGGGCGAAGCCCTCCTCGGCGACCGGGCGGGGCACCCGGTTCCAGTACACCTTGGCCACACTCCAGCCGGCCTCGGCGGCCAGCTCCACCGCGCGCATGGCGACACGGTGTGCCTGGATGTGGTCGGGGTGGCCGTATCCGCCGTCGGGGTCGTACGTCACGACGACCTGGGGCCTGACTTCGAGAATCACCTCGACGAGGTACCCGGCCGCCTCGTCGACGTCCGCCTGCCAGAAGCAGCCGGGGTCGTCGTTGTCGGCGAGCCCCATCATCCCGGAGTCCCTGTACCTGCCCGGCCCACCGAGCAGCCGGTGATCGGCGACACCGAGGGCGCTCATCGCCTGGGTCAGCTCCCTCAGCCGGTACTCGCCAAGAGCGGCCCCGGTGAGATGCGCGAGCCCGGGCGGAATGACCTCACCGAGCTCACCGAGGGTGCAGGTGACGAGAGTCACCAGGGCTCCCTCGGCCGTGTACCGGGCCATGGTCGCGCCGTTGTTGATCGACTCGTCGTCCGGGTGCGCGTGCACCAGAAGCAGACGCCGGTCGGGCAGTTCCGTCATGGGGTCAGCCTACGAGGCGCGGGGGGCGGGGCTGATGTCGCCTGCCTGGGGGTCACTCCTCTGGATAACGCGGCAGGCCGGTCGTCGGGATCGTCCAGGACGGCGCCGGTGCCGGTGCGAGGGTCGAAGATCGCGTAGGTGGGGATGCCGATCAGGGGATAGTCGCGCATCTTGCCGAGCCAGTCGTTGGCCGGGTTCGAGCTGGACACGACCTCGATCGCGGCGATGAGGGTACGGGGGTCGAACGCACCCTGACCCTCCATGCCCCTCTCGGCGATCAGCATGACGTCGGGGCGGCGCATGATCCCCTCGGATTCATCCTCCACGTCCGGGGTCCCGGTGTGAGCCACGAGCCCTTCCGGCATGATCTGCAAGCCGTCTCCGCAGGCGCGCCACAGTCAGTTCATGGGAGATGCTCCGCTGTCCGTGCCGGTGGTCTTCGACGGCCACGAGGGCCGCGCGCAGAGCGTCTGGGGTGTGCTCGGGACGGGGGATCAGCTCGTGTCCATGGTCAGACTGGGTGCTCATCGTGTCCTCCTGGGGATGCCCCCGCCAGCGTATCGAGCCAGAGCGGCGGCCGAGCGAGCCTCGGGAGGGGGCGGCCAACGCGTCGGCGGAGAACCTGTTCAAGGGGGACGAGCTGACCATGACGAGACCGTGAGCTTTCGTGTCGGGAAGGCGATGACGTACGCCGGTGTGCGTCAGGCGGCCATGGGTGCGGCGGCTCGGCAGTCGCGGCAGCGACCTGGCTCTGGCGCGCGGAAGGCACGCTCGCAGCCGTCGCAGGTCTGGAGCGGGCTCTGGACGGCCGTTGGCGAGGCCGCCGGTGCGCGGTACGGCGCCGGGGGTGGCAGTTGGGCGGTGAGGCGGTGGGCGAGGAAGGCGGCCGGGCGGCGCATGCCCTCGGGTGGCAGGTCGCGGGTCAGTGCGTGCCGTACGGCCGTGGGGCTGACGTCACGCTCCAGCCAGGCGGCGACGCCGGGCGCGAGGTGGGCCGTGTCGCAGACCGACAGAAGCAGGTCGGGATCACGGTGGCGGAGCCCGGCGAGAAGCTCGGTGGCGGCCTGGAGAAGGCCCGGCCCCTTGTACGCGGGCTGCGGTACGGCGGGGAGGGGCTTGCGGGGAGTGCGTTTCTGGGGCGGGCCCGGAGTGGTGGGCTGCGCGGGTCGGGCGGGAGGTTCGGCGGTGGGGGCGTGGTCGGCGGGAAGTCCCGGCTCGGGAGCGGGGTCGGGGTCGGGCTGCGGCTGCGGCTGCGGCTGCGGCTGCGGCTGCGGCTGCGGCTGGAGTCGCCTACTCGGCCTCGGCTCGGTACGGCGATCGGTGTGGCTCCCCGTACGGCGTGCGGGCTGGTTGCAGGAGGTCGTGCGGGTGACGATCCGGCCGTCCGGGACGCGTTCGCGTGAGCGGCGCAGATAACCGTGGGTCTCCAGTTCACGCAAGGCTGCGGCGATACGGTCCGCCCCCTCCGGGAACTTCCTGGCGAGCGTCTTGATGTCGACGAGGGCACCGGCAGGCAGCGACTGGATGTGCACGGCCAGCCCGATGGCGAGCAGCGACAGCTCGGGGTGCTGGGCGAGGTGGTTGCCGATCACCGTGAAGCGCGTGTCGTGGCGGGTGTTGTCGTGGACGACGCCGGAGATGCCGGAAGCGCCGGAGACGTCGGAACTGGATCGCCGGTGGGGGCGGTTGTTGCCCGAGCCCCGGGCTTCGGCGTGCGGGGGCACGCTAAGGTTTTTGCTATCCATCGGGAAGCTTGCTTCTTCCTTGGTGGTCAGGCCCTCGCCTTGGGATTGCAGTCCCGGCGGGGGCCGTCGCATGTCTGAGGTTGTCTGCGGTTGTCTGTGATGTCGGTGGTGGTGCTGCGCTGAGCGTAGGCCAGGCAACCGGGCACGAATCCAGCCGAGTTGGCGATGTTCACTCGGGAGAGTGATGGGGCACACCGGCAGGCGGGAGGGGTGGGGCTTGGTAGGAGTTCTTTCTCTCTTGTGTTCCTTGAAAAGGAGCGCCGACGCCGCCGAAGCACCCGCCGCCGGGTTCCGGTGCAACGTCGACTTCCGCCCACACCGTCTTGCGCGGCCGCAACCCAGGACCCCACCCCCAACGGTCGGCGAGCGCCTCGACCAGGAGCAGGCCCCGTCCGGACTCCGCGTCGTCGGAGGGGCGTTGGGGACCGGGCGGAACGTCCCCACAGGTGTCGGTCACCTCGATGCGCAGGGTGACGCCGATGACGTACATCGTGAGCCGGAAGTCCCGTCCCGGGACGCGCCCGTGGGTGACGGCGTTGGCCGCCAACTCGGCCACGACCTGTCGCGCCGGGTCCACCGGCAGCCCCCAGGAACACAGTTGCTCGGCGGCGAGCAGCCTGGCCAGACGGGCTCCACGGGGCGTGGGAGAGAGCCGCACGCTGAAGTTGCGGAAGCTGTACCCGGGTTGAGCCGCAGGGGCGGCGGTTTCTTGATTCACGTCACTCAGCGTGGCCGAACGCACCTACCGTGAGCAGTGACTGCGCCGTTGCGTACGGTGACTGTCCGGAGCTTGTCCGGTCGTGTCCGGGCTGTCGGGACGGGCCGTGCGGGTATGGCGGGGGACAGTGCGGGAGCACCACAGCGCGGTACGACGGAGGGGCGCGGGCATGAGCGTGGACAGCGACGCGGGGCAGCTCAAGAGCGAGGCGGACGAGCCGGGTTGGGAGGTGGATCCGGACGACGAGTGGGGTGTGGCCGTCGTGGAGACGGTCGGGCGCCAGCTGAAGCTGCGCAGGGAGGCGGTGGGGATGCGTGCCGCCGACTTCGGAGCGACCCTCGGGTACGGCGAGGACCTGGTCTACAAGATCGAGGGCGGCAAGCGGATCGCCCGCCCCGAGTACATGGACAAGGCCGACGAGGTGCTGGGGGCGAACGGGCTGATCTCCGCGATGAAGGAGGACCTGGAGAAGGTCCAGTACCCGAAGAAGGTTCGAGCCCTGGCGAACATGGAGGCGAAGGCGGTGGAGCTTCAGCTCTACGACCCGCTGAACATCCACGGCCTGCTGCAGACCCCGGAGTACGCACGCACGCTGCTGATGATGCGGCGCCCCGCGTACACCGCGAGCGAGGTGGAGCGGTTCTTCGCCGCGCGCGTGGCCCGTAAGTCGGTCTTCGAGCGGGATCCGGCGCCTGAACTCGGGTTCGTTGTGGAGGAGTGGACACTGCGGCGTCCACTTGGAGGGAAGGCGCTGCTGCGCCGTCAGCTCGAACACCTTCTGGAGGCGGGACAGTTGCGAGGCACCGAGCTTCAAGTGATGCCGATGGACCGGGAGGAGCACGCCGGTGTGGACGGCAGCATCGAAGTGCTGAAGTTCGCGGACGGTTCGGCGGTGGGGCGTTCGCCGGCACTGGCAAACGGCCGACCGGTCTCCGATGCGAGGCAGCTCCGTATCCTTGAACTGCGCTACGGCATCATCCGAGGCCAAGCCCTCACCCCGCGTGAGTCCACGGCCTTCCTCGAACAACTGCTGGGGGAAACATGAACCGCAACATCACGACCGAGGGCGCCTCCGGCCCGACGTGGTTCAAGAGCAGCTACAGCAGCGGCAGTGAGGGCGACTCCTGCGTCGAGATCGCCACGACCCCCGACACCATCCACGTCCGCGACTCGAAGCACGCCGACAGCAGCCCCCGCCTCGCACTCTCACCCGAGGCCTGGGCCGGCTTCGTCCCGTACGCGTCCCGAGGCTGACGATGCTTGTGCCGGGATTCCGAAAGGGCATCGGGCCCATTCGTAGCAGCACCGGGCCCGCGCGGGCTCACAGCCGGGATCTCAGCACGTCGACCTCGCAACCCGGCGCGAACGGGTCGAAACCGTGCTCGATCAGCCAGCGAACCACCAGCAGGCTTCGCAACGACCACCACGCGCGGATCACGCCGAGGTCGATGTCAGTGCCGTAGCCGGCGATGACGTCGTCAAGGTGCTCCTCGTGTCCGAGTGTGAAGGTGGCGAGGTCGTACAAGGCGTCTCCCTGGCCGGCCTCGGACCAGTCGATGATGCCCGTTACCTCGTCGCGGTCGACGAACACGTGCGCGATCTGCAGGTCGCCGTGCGCGAACACCGGAGTCCACGGCCGGAGCGCGGCCTCGGCGACCTGCCGGTTGCGGGTGACCAGGTCGGCGGGCAGAACGCCGTTCGTCACGAGCCACTCGCACTCGCCGTCGAGATCCGCCGCGAACTCGTCGAGGCCCTTTCCCCGGCCGGGAAAAGGCGGCAATGGCGCGTCGTGCAATCTCCGGATGGCGGCACCCGCCGCGGCCCAGGCAGCCGGCGACCCGGTCGACGGCCCGCCGAGGCGTCCGAGCGTCGTCCCTGGGAGTGCGGCGATCGCGAGCACGGGCGGCTTGCGCCACAGAACTTCCGGGGTCGGGACCGGCGCCAGGGACATCGCCTCGACCTCGGCATCGATGCGCGCCTGATCGGTGTCCACCTTCAGAAACACATCGCCGACGCGCACGGTCACGCGCTCGGAATGGGCGACAACGACTTCGACCTCATCCATGGGCGACCAGTATCCCGGGGATGATCGCCGGCGTCGCCAGGTTTCTCAGGTGCGACTACGCGGCTGACCGCGCCCTCCAGCCGGTGGCCTCGTGCACGACACCGACCGCTGACGAGGCCCAGCCCACCACTTTTGTCAGGAGTCAGAGCGCGTTCACCGCCACGGGAGGCCAGTTCGCCCTTCCGCGCGACCGGGCGCCGTCGCGGGCCCCGTCAGACATCACACTCCGAATGTTCCTGCGCGGCACGATCACAGGACATCCCGATCACCAGACGCGGATCCGGCCCCCCACTCCTCGTCCAGGATGCTGAAGACCTCCGAGTCCCGCCAGCCGTCCCGGATCAGCGCGGTGTGCCGGTGGCGGCCTTCATAGGTCATGCCGAGCTTGCCGAGCACCCTGGACGACCCGAGGTTGCGCGGATCGCAGGTCGCGTAGATGCGGTGCAGCCCCAATTGGCCGAACCCCCTGCTGAGCAGCTCCCCGCCGATGGCCGTGCCGACGCCTCGCCCCCACACGCGGGGATGAACCAGGTAGGAGATCTCGCCTTGGCGGTGGACCTGGCTGCGGACTTTCAGCTCGCCGATCCCGATGAGTTCGCCGTCGAGGCAGACCGCGTACGCGAATCTCGTCTGCGGAGCCTTCAGCCGGTCATCGACCGCGCCCTGGACGAAGGCACGTGTCTGTTCCTCGGTGTTCGGCCCCCATGCCTGGTACCGGCAAGCCTCCGGAAGCCCGGCGAAGGCATGGACGGCCTGGCAGTCGCCGACAACGAGCTCGCGCAGGGTCACCGAGGCTTTGATCACAAGCCGATTCTGCAGCCCGCCCACCGACACTGCTCAGCGGGCGGGCCTCAGGTCAGAACTTCAGGTCGCCGATCATGCCCGCGATGCTTGTCGTCAGGTCGCTGATGGTCGGGGCGAAGGTTGATGAGGCCATGTAGAACCCCAGCAGCATGCACACCACCGCATGCCCTCCCTTGAGCCCTGACTTCTTGATCAGCAAGAAGACGATGATCGCCAGCAGCACGACCGCCGAAATGGAAAGTGCCACGGCGGCTCACCTCCAAGGGGCCCAGGGATGCAGGGGGGTCTGACTATGGGGGCAGTAAATCCATACAGTGGCCAGCAGGTTCATACCCACTCGCCGCCAGTGATCATAACTATTCGCCCGCGCGCATCGGTCGGCGCACGGCCGCACAAGGGGGCGCATGGCCAATATGGTCGAGCCCATGACTACCGAGCCCGTTTCCTTCCCCCGTCGGCACGCCCGAACCCAGCGATTCACGCTCGGCGCGCCCCGCGCCTTCAGCGTGGCGCCCGACGGTTCACGGGTCGTCTACCTGCGGTCCTCCGCCGGCACCGACCGGGCGAACAAGCTCTGGGTGCTCGACCTCCCGGACGGCGGCGAGCGCGTCGCGGCCGACCCGTTCGCGCTTCTCGGCGGGGCCGGCGAGAAGCTGTCCGCAGAGGAGCGGGCGCGTCGGGAGCGCAGCCGTGAAGGCAGTGCCGGGATCGTCGGTTACGCCACCGACTCGGCCGTCGAAGTGGCCGCCTTCGCCTTGTCCGGGCGGCTTTTCGTGGCCGAACTACAGGCCGGGACAGTGCGCGAGATCCCCGCCGCGAAGCCCGTTCTCGACCCTCGCCCCTCCCCCGACGGGCGGCTCGTCGCGTACGTCGCGGACGGCGCCCTGCGCCTCGCCGACCTGGCCGGCGAGCAGTCCCACGTACTCGCGCAGCCCGAGTCGGAGACGGTGACGTACGGGCTGGCCGAGTTCATCGCGGCCGAGGAGATGTCCCGTTCACGCGGCTTCTGGTGGTCTCCGGAGTCGGA
Organism: Streptomyces turgidiscabies Car8; assembly: GCF_000331005.1. Taxonomy (GTDB): domain Bacteria; phylum Actinomycetota; class Actinomycetes; order Streptomycetales; family Streptomycetaceae; genus Streptomyces; species Streptomyces turgidiscabies. The sequence continues at coordinate 11,972 of NZ_AEJB01000175.1, read as the reverse complement.
CCGGCTGCTGGTCGCGCGGGCCGACGACGCGCCCGTGGACCGCTGGTGGATCTCCGATCCGGCGCATCCGGAACGTGAGCCGCAGCGGGTCGCGTATCCGGCGGCGGGCACTCTGAACGCCGAGGTCCGGCTCTTCGTACTCACCCTTACCGGGGTGCGCACCGAGGTCGTCTGGGACCGGGCGCGGTACCCGTATCTGGCGCGTGTGCACTGGTCAGGGGCGGGGGCGCCGCTGATTCTGGTGCAGTCGCGGGACCAGCGCGGGCAGCTCTTCCTGGCCGTGGACCCCGACACGGGGGCGACCCGGATGGTGCACGCGGAGGAAGATCCACATTGGCTTGATCTTTTCCCTGGTGTGCCCTGCTGGAGCCCCTCCGGACAGCTCGTACGGATCGCCGACGAGGGCGGCGCCAGGGTGCTGGCGGTCGGCGAACGGCCCCTGACGGGCGCCCAGTTGCACATCCGGGCGGTGCTGGACGTCACCGCCGACGACGTCCTCGTGTCGGCCTCGGCAGGTGAGGCGGCGGTCGGCACCGAGATCGGCGAAGTACACGTCTATCGAGTGAACGAGCTCGGACTGGAGCGCGTCTCGCAAGAGCCCGGCGTGCACTCGGCGGTTCGCGCCGGGGGCGTGACCGTGCTCCTTTCGGCGGTGCCGGGCCGGCCGGGGACCCAGGTGCAGGTGCTGCGCGACGGGAAACGAGCGGCGACCGTTCCCTCGTACGCGGAAGACCCCGGTTTGTCCCCGCGCATCACCCTCACTCAGGGGGGCGCACGGCGCATTCCATGCGCCCTGCTTATGCCGACCGACTACGACGGCGTCACTCGCCTCCCTGTCCTCATGGACCCCTACGGTGGTCCGCACGGCCCCCGTGTGGTCGCCGCTCACAACGCGCACCTCACCTCGCAGTGGTTCGCCGACCAGGGTTTCGCGGTGGTCGTCGCGGACGGCCGGGGCACCCCGGGACGCTCGCCGGCCTGGGAGAAGGCGGTGCACGGGGACTTCACCGTCTCCCTCGACGACCAGATCGAGGCCATGAACGGCCTCGCCGAACACCACCCGCTCGACCTCTCCCGGGTGGCGATCCGGGGCTGGTCGTACGGCGGCTGGCTCGCGGGGCTGGCGGTGCTGCGGCGCCCCGACGTCTTCCACGCGGGCATCGCGGGCGCCCCCGTGACGGACTGGCGGCTGTACGACACGCACTACACGGAGCGGTACCTGGGCGACCCGGCCACGGCACCGGAGGCGTACGCGAACAGCTCACTGGTGACGGAGGCCGGACTGTCCTCGCCCGCCGACCCGCACCGCCCCCTGATGGTCGTCCACGGCACCGCCGACGACAACGTGGTCTTCGCGCACGCTCTGCGCCTGTCCTCGGCCCTGCTGGCCGCGGGCCGCCCGCACGAGGTGCTCCCGCTGTCGGGCGTCACCCACATGACCCCGCAGGAACAGGTCGCGGAGAACCTGCTGCTGCTCCAAGTGGACTTCCTGAAGCGGGCGTTGGGGATCGCACAGCCCTCGTAGCCCTCACACGCATCCCGCGACGGATCTCGTGCGGGCACGGCAACGGGCCGGGGCTACATGGCGAGCCCCGGCCCGTTTACGGCACCCGCACGGCCGTACGTTCCTCAGAGTGGCCCGTCCATATATCGAGACCGGGTCGGCCAAGTTGCCTGTGTGTTAACGCGGTTCGTGTGTGTTTGTACGGTTATTTTCACCCGTGGACAAGATCGTCCCGGATTTCAGAACACCCCCGGCGACTCCGGGCCGCTCCCGGCTCCCCTCCGTGCTTCCCTCCCGCTTTGGTCATGGCCGTCAAAAGCCGACCCAAGTGGCGCCCCACCCCGGAGTCAAAGGGCAAAAGTCCAGATCAAAGGCGTCAACAAAACATTGACGGCGACTGAAGCGGCGCTGAAAAGTCCCCAATGTGACCTCGCCTATACCTTCCGCCACCGCACCCCAGGTGGCGGCCGATTCCGGAGCCGTTCCGCCGACGCCCACCGCGCCGGCCCGCGGCGGCACCGGCCGCTCGCCGGGCCGGATCGCCTGGCTGCGCTTCCGCCGTGACCGCACCGGAGTCGTCTCGGCCGTCGTGGTCCTGGTGTTCTTCGTCGCGGGCATCGGAGCCCCGCTGATCTCCAAGCTCTACGGCAAGGACCCGTACACCACCTACGGCCAGAACGGCACCGGCCTGCTCAATGAGTTCGGCTTCCCGATCCGGCCCAACGGCGGTATCAGCGGCGACTTCTGGTTCGGAGTCGAGCCCCAGCTCGGCCGGGACGTCTTCACCCTGCTGATCTACGGCATCCGCAACTCGCTGCTCATCGCCACGGTGACGACCGCGCTGGTCACCCTGCTCGGCATCGCCGTCGGGCTCACGGCCGGCTATCTGGGCGGGCGGATCGACAGTTTCGTCGGCCGGGTCATCGACATCCTGCTGGCGTTCCCCTCCACCCTGTTCTTCATCGCCTTCTGGCCGGTGATGATCTCGATCTTCGTGTCGCCGGAGGAGAACACCCCGACCTGGCTGACCGTCGTCAGCCTCATCTCCGTGATGACCGCGTTCGGCTGGGCACCCCTCGCCCGACTGCTGCGCGGTGAGGTACTCGCCCTGCGCGAACGGGAGTTCGTCGAGTCCGCCAAGGTCACCGGGGCCTCCCCGGCCCGGATCGTCTTCCGGGAGCTGCTGCCCAACCTGTGGACGCCGATCCTCATCCAGGCCACCCTCGCGCTGCCCATGTACGTGACCACCGAGGCGGCGCTCGCCTTCCTCGGGGTCGGGCTCAGCGACCCCACGCCCGACTGGGGCGTGATGATCCAGCGCGGGGCGCAGGTCTACCAGAACGACATCACGTACATGCTCTTCCCCGGCCTGTCGATGGTGATCTTCGTGATCGCCTTCAACCTCCTCGGCGACTCCGTGCGCGACGCACTGGACCCCAAGACCAGGCGCTGAGCGACAGCGCTGCCCCCGCCCGCACCACCATCCCCCCGCACCCCGCACCGCAGAAATCCGGAAACACCGGAACAACCGGAACCACCGGGAACACCCCTTCTCCCTGATTCAGGCAGGACACCCCATGTCTCTCTCCCGCAGAAACTTCGTCATCGCCACCACGGTCGCCGCCGGCGGCTCCATGGCCCTGTCCGCGTGCAGCAGCGGTGGTGGGGGCGGTGGCGGCACGTCGGGGGGCGGCGCGGCCGGGACGAGCAAGTTCGCGTCGGTCAGCATCGGCACCGCGAAGGACTCCACGGGGCCCGCGCCGGAGATCCCGGGGGCGAAGAAGGGCGGCACGATCCGGCCGATCGGCCCGCAGGACTTCTCCCACCTCGACCCGCAGCGCATCTACTACTCGTGGAACTCCGAGATCGGCAACCTCTACATCCGCTGCCTGACCGGCTATCGCATCGACGGTGGCGCGATGAAGCTCGTCGGCGACCTCGCCACCGACACCGGCACCATGTCGGACGGCGGCAAGACCTGGACGTACACCCTGAAGGACGGGCTGAAGTGGGAGGACGGCAGTGAGCTGACCGTCGACGACGTCCGGCACGGCATCGAGCGCGGCTTCGCCAGCTTCACCACCGAGGGCGCCACCTACCTCCAGGCCGCGCTGACCGGTACCAACGACTTCCGCTCGGTCTACAAGGGCCCGTACGACGGCAAGCACCTCGACTCGGTCGTCACGGACACCGCGAAGAAGACGATCACCTTCCACCTCAAGACGGCCCGCCCGGACCTCAACTGGACGCTGGCCATGCAGTCGTACGGAGCGGTGTCCGCCAAGCACGACACCAAGGAGAAGTACGACAAGGACCCGTTCTCCTGCGGGCCCTACCGGCTCTCCGCGCACTCCGTCGACAAGTCGCTGACGATGGTCCGCAACACCCACTGGGACCCGGCGACCGACCCGATCCGCAACGCCTACCCGGACTCGTTCGCCTTCGAGTTCGGCCCCGAGTCGCTCCAGAGCACCGACCGGCTGATCGCGGACTCCGGGACCGACCAGTACGCGGTGATGGCGTACAGCGGGGTCCCCGCCGAGCGCATCCAGAAGGTGCTGACGACGCCCGCGCTGAAGAGCCGTACCGTCGACGGGCTGCTCACGGGTCTGTACTACTACGCCATCAACTGCAAGCGGATCACCGACGTGAGGGTCCGCCAGGCGCTCAACTACGCCTGGCCGTTGCAGCAGATCCGGACGATCTACGGCGGTCCCTCCGCCGGCGACTACGCGACCACGATCCTCGGCCCGGACATGGCCGGCCGGGTGAAGTTCGACATCTACGGCAAGCTGACGAAGCCGCAGGGCGACACCGCGAAGGCCAAGGCGCTGCTCAAGGCGGCCGGCAAGCTCGGCCAGAAGATCGTCTACACCTACCCGCAGGGCGGCAACGACGCCTACGAGAAGACCAAGGTCGTCATCGCCAACGCCCTGAAGGAGGCGGGCTTCGACCCGGTGATCAAGCCGGTGGAGTCGACCAGCTACTACGACCAGATCCAGCAGATCGACAACTCGTTCGACGTGATGTGGTTCGGCTGGTCCCCCGACTGGCCCACCGGCTACACCATGCTCCAGCCCCTGTTCGACGGACGGGTGATCGCCAACGGCGCCAACAACGTCTCCCAGCTGAAGGTGAACTGGGTCGACGCCGCGATCGACAAGGCCGCAGCCATCACCGACCCGACGCAGGCGAACGCGGCCTGGGCGGCCCTGGACAAGGAGCTCATGGAGAAGGAGGCGCCGATCATCCCCGAGACGTACCAGCGCCGCTTCTACCTGTACGGCAGCAAGGTCGGCGGCACCGAGTACGACCCCCTGAACTCGTCGTTCGTCCTCTACAAGCTGTACGCGAAGTAGCACAGGATCCCGTCAGGGGGCGTCAGCCCCCCACTCCCCCGCACACCCGACCACCCCGGCACCGGTCCCACCCACCAGGGACCGGTGCCGGGGGTTCCGCCAGGGAATCCGATCGCCATGTACCGCTTCATCCTCCGCCGGACACTCAGCGCGCTGATGATCCTCCTCGTCATCAGCGCGATCACCTTCGTCCTCTTCTACGTCGCCCCGCGCGACCCGGCCCGCAGCGCCTGCGGCAAGCTCTGCACCCCGGAGACGCTCGCGCTCGTCCGGCGCAACCTCGGCATCGACGACCCGCTGCCGGTGCAGTACTGGCACTGGCTGGCGGGCGTGTTCGTGGGCCGCGACTACGCCGGTCTCGGCCACTGTTCGGCGCCCTGCCTGGGCTACTCCTTCACCAACCACGAGCCGGTCCTCGGCCTGATCACCAACCGCTTCCCCACCACCCTCTCCCTCACCCTGGGCAGCACGGTGGTGTTCGTGGTCCTCGGTGTCGGTACGGGCATGCTGGCCGCGGTGAAGCAGGGCCGGGCCCTGGACAAGATCGCGTCGTCGGTCTCGCTGATCGGCTCGTCCCTGCAGATCTACATCGTCGGCGTGGTCGCCATGTACTACCTCTCCGACCAGTGGGGCATCCTCCCCCGCCCCCAGGACAGCGTCGGCTTCTCCCAGGACCCGGTGGCCTGGTTCAAGGGCCTGCTGCTGCCCTGGTTCGTCCTCGCGATCATCTTCACCGCCAACTACACCCGGATGACCCGCTCCCAGCTCGTGGAGACCCTCGCCGAGGACTACGTCCGTACGGCCCGCGCCAAGGGCCTGTCCCGCCGCACGGTGTTCTTCCGGTTCGCCTGGCGGGGCGCGATGGGCCCGATCGTCACGATCCTGGGCCTCGACATCGGCTATCTGCTCGGCGGCGCGATCATCACGGAGGAGACCTTCGGCCTGCACGGCATCGGCGCCCTGTCCATCAAGGCGGTACGGGACAACGACCTGCCACTGCTGCTCGGGGTGGTCCTGGTGGCCGCGGCGGCGATCGTCGTGGCGAACATCGTGGTGGACGCGGTGTACGCGCTGATCGACCCGCGGATCAGGCTCGCGTAGAGATGCCCGGTGCCCCTGATGCCTGAGCCGGCCGCCGCCGCGATCCCCGCCGCCGCCGAACCCTTCCTGTCCGTACGGGACTTGAAGGTGCACTTCGCCACCGACGACGGTGTGGTGAGGGCCGTCGACGGTCTCTCCTTCGACGTGGGGCGCGGCCGGACCCTGGGCATCGTCGGCGAGTCGGGCTCGGGCAAGTCGGTCACGAACCTGGCGATCCTCGGCCTGCACGACCGCACGCGCACGACGCTGGCCGGGGAGATCGTGCTGGACGGCAAGGAGTTGCTGACCGCCCGGGAACGGGAGCTGGAGAAGCTCCGCGGCAACAAGATGGCGATGATCTTCCAGGACGCGCTGGCGTCCCTGTCGCCGTTCCACACGGTGGGCCGGCAGATCGCCGAGACGTACACCAGGCACACGGGCGCGTCCCGCAGGGAGTCCAGGGCCCGTGCGGTGGAGATGCTGAGGCGCGTGGGCATCCCGCAGCCGGCGCTCCGGGCCGACGACTACCCCCACCAGTTCTCGGGCGGCATGCGCCAACGGGTCATGATCGCCATGGCGTTGGTCTGCGACCCCGAACTCCTGATCGCCGACGAACCGACGACCTCCCTCGACGTCACCGTCCAGGCCCAGATCATGGACCTGCTGGGGGACCTCCAGCAGGAGTTCGGCACGTCGATCGTCTTCATCACGCACGACCTGGGCGTCATCTCCCGTATGGCGGACGACATCCTGGTCATGTACGGGGGCCGGGCGGTGGAGCGAGGAACCCGGAACGAGGTACTGAGGACGCCTGAACACCCGTACACCTGGGGCCTGTTGGACTCGGTACCAGCCCTGAACGCCCCGGTGGACGTGCCGTTGTCCCCGATCCCGGGCACACCCCCGTCCCTCCTGGACCCACCCCCGGGCTGCCGCTTCCACCCCCGCTGCGCCTTCACGGAACAGGTCCCGGCGGGCCGCTGCGCGAGTCGACGCCCCTTCCTGCCCCCCACCCCCGCCCATGGCGCGGCCTGCCATCTGACGGCGGTCCAACGCGGGGAGTACTACCTGGACTATGTGGGTGCGGACGCAGGATGACGCGAAGGGCCTGATCGCTACTCTCCGGGGATGGACTACGCGAAGATGCGCGCGATCGCCGAGGAGCTCACGGCCTACGCCGAATCGCTCGAAGGGACCTGGAAAGTCGAGGTCGGCCCTTCGGGCCCCTTCCTGGCCATGATCAGCCCGTCGAAGCGTCGCGAGGGTACCGTCCGGCGCATCCGCAACCAGCTGGACGAGCAGCTCCTCACCACGCACCCCGGCTACATCTGCGCGAACGGCCCCGAGATCGAGCACCCGGCCAAAAGCCGCATGCGTCGCCCGGATGCCGTCGTCATCCCCGAGGAGGTCCTCGACGAGGAGGGACTCGCCGTCGACGCGACCCAGGTGCTGGCGGTCGTCGAGATCGTCTCGCCGTCCAACCCGAACAACGACTACGGCGAGAAGCTCACCGAGTACCCCGCGATGGGCATCGCCCACTACATGATCGTCGACCCTCGCACGGGCACCATCGAGGTGCACTCCGACCCGTGCAAGGGCCGTTACCAGCAGAAGGACCCCTACATCTTCGGCGACTCGGTGCCGGTCGGCCCCTGGACCGTGCAGACCCAGACGTTCCGCCGTTATGGGAAGGCCGGGAACGACCCGAGCTGACGGGCGGCCGAGGCGTCAGCCCAGCTCCCCGCGCTCCACGCAGAACTCGTTGCCCTCGGGGTCGGACATCAGGGCCCAGCCGCCGCCGTCGGGCCTGCGGTGGTCCGCGACGAGCCGGGCGCCGAGGGAGACCACGCGCTCGACCTCCTCGTCCCTGGTGCGCCCGTGCGGTCGCAGGTCGAGATGCAGGCGGTTCTTCACCGCCTTGCCCTCCGGCACCCGGATGAACAGCAGTGTGGGGCCGCCGGCCGGGTCCTGGAGCACCGCCTCCGGATCGCCGGGCTTGTCGTCGTCGGCCAGCGGGCGGCCGAACACCGCGCTCCAGAAGAGGCCGAGATCGTAGGGGTCGCCGGTGCAGTCGAAGGTGATGTTGTGGATCGTGGGGAAAGACAACGAGGCCTCCGGGCCGTGTGAGGGACAACGCCTCGCAGCGTCCCCGAACTCACCGGCGATGTCGAACGATTAAGCAGCGAAACGCGGCCGGCGCACCGGAGAAACCGGGAGCGTCCCTCACCCATGGCCGGGGTCACAACTTCGGCCGGGGCACTGCCTGTCGGTCCCCCGCCACGAGTTCCACCTCGAACCCGTCCACGTTCTCCAGATACGCCGCGCAGTGTCCTGCCCCGCCCGCATACGGATGCCGGTCGGGGAAGAGCAGGGTCCAGCCGTGGGCCGGGGCCTCGGCCACCAGGGCGTCCAGGGCCGGACGTGAAGGCACGTGGAAGGCAAGGTGGTTGAGACCTGGACGCATGCGGTCGTGATGGTCTCCGCTCAGGGCCGGCGACTGCTCGACCACCAGATACGTGTCCCCGTACCGCCAGCTGCTCCCCTGTGGCCAGCTCTGGTACGGGACGCACCCCAGGCGCTCCAGGAGCCAGCCCCAGCAGGTGGTCGCGCGGTTCAGGTCCGGCACCCACAGCTCGACGTGGTGGAACACTCGCGGTCCCGAGACCCTTCAACGAGGGAGGGGCGAGGGTCCGTGACCCCCGCCCCTCTACTTCGAGCTACATCTACCAGTCGCTACTTCGAGTTCGCCGTCGTCGCCCACCGGGCGCAACTCCGGTCAGCTCTCCGTGGCGTCCGTCTCCAGCGCCTTGAGCGCCGGGTCCATGACGACGTCCGCGTCACGGGCCTCCGTCGTCGGGTCCTCCGGGAAGTGGCAGGCCGTCAGATGGCTGTCGCGGTTGCCGGAGATCTGGACCAGCGGGGGCTCCTCGCTCGCACACTTGTCCTGCGCCTTCCAGCAGCGCGTACGGAAACGGCAGCCGGACGGCGGGTGGATCGGCGAGGGGACGTCACCGGCGAGGCGGATGCGCTCGCGGGACTCCGTCTCGTCGTCCATCGCCACCTCGGGGACGGCGGACAGCAGAGCGTGCGTGTACGGGTGACGCGGGCGGTTGTAGATCGAGTCCCGGTCACCGACCTCGACGATCTTGCCGAGGTACATCACCGCGACGCGCTGCGAGAAGTGCCGCACGATGGCCAGGTCGTGGGCGATGAACAGGAACGCGATGCCCATCTCCTCCTGGACCTTCTTGAGGAGGTTCACCACCTGGGCCTGGATGGAGACGTCCAGCGCGGAGACCGGCTCGTCCGCCACGATCAGCTTCGGCTTCAGGGCGAGCGCGCGGGCCACCCCGATGCGCTGCCGCTGACCGCCGGAGAACTCGTGCGGGAAGCGGTTGTAGTGCTCGGGGTTGAGCCCGACCAGCTCCAGCAGCTCCCGGACCCGGTTCTCCCGGCCGCCCGACGGCTCGATCCCGTTGACCTCCATCGGCGACTTGATGATCGTGCCGACGGTCTGGCGCGGGTTCAGCGAGCTGTACGGGTCCTGGAAGATCATCTGGATCTCGGAGCGGACCGGCGCCAGCTGCTTGCGCGAGGCGTGCGTGATGTCCTGACCGGAGTACGTGATCTTGCCGCCGGTCGGCTCCAGGAGGCGGGTGATGAGCCGGCCCGCGGTCGACTTGCCGCAGCCCGACTCGCCCACCATGCCGACGCTCTCGGCGACACCGATGGACAGGTCGATGCCGTCGACCGCCTGGACGGCGCCGACCTTCCGTTTGATCGGGAAGCCGCCGTAGATCGGGAAGTGCTTCGTGAGTCCCTCGATCTTGAGCAGTTCCTCGGTCGACGTACCGGTGGAACCCTGCTGTGTGGGGAGGGTGAGGTTGTCGCTCATGTCTCGGTGCTCCCTAGCGCAGCCGGGGCTGGATCTTGTCGATGAAGATGGTCTGCTTCTGCTCCGCCGACAGATGGCACGCGGAGTCGCGCCCGGCCCCCAGCGACGGCCGTACGTCGGTGCAGAGGCTGCCCGACACCTCGCCGGTGAACGCGCAGCGCGGGTGGAAGGGGCAGCCCGAGGGCGGGTTCAGCAGCGAGGGCGGCGAGCCGGGGATCGGCATCAGTGCCTCGTTGATGTCTCCGTCCAGGCGCGGCATGGAGGTCAGCAGCCCCCAGGCGTACGGGTGCTGCGGCGTGCGGAGGACTTCCTTGACGGAACCGCGCTCCACGGCTCGGCCCGCGTACATCACCAGCAGGTCGTCGGCCATGTTCGAGATGACGCCGAGGTCGTGCGTGATGAAGATGATCGCGGAGCCGAACTCCTGCTGGAGGTCCTTGAGCAGGTCCAGGATCTGGGCCTGCACCGTCACATCCAGCGCGGTGGTGGGCTCGTCGGCGATCAGCAGGTCGGGGTCGCACATCAGCGCCATGGCGATCATGGCGCGCTGGCGCATACCGCCGGAGAACTGGTGCGGATAGTCGTCGAAGCGCGTCTTGGGCTGCGGGATGCCGACCTTCTCCAGCATCTGCACGGCCCGGTCCTTCGCCTCCTTCTTGGAGGCGCCGGTGTGCTTCATGAACGGCTCGGACAGCTGGCGGCCCACCGTGTAGTACGGGGAGAGCGCGGTCAGCGGGTCCTGGAAGATCATCGCCATCTTGTTGCCGCGGAGCTGTTCGAGCTCCTTCTCCGTGGCGGTGACGAGCTCCTTGCCGTCGAGGATGATCTCGCCGTCGACGGTCGTGCTCACCGGGTTGTGCAGGCCGAGGATCGTCAGGTTCGTGACGGACTTGCCCGATCCGGACTCGCCCACGATGCCCAGGGTCTTGCCGCGCTCGACGTCGAAGGAGAGTCCGTCGACCGCCTTGACGATGCCGTCCTCGGTGGAGAACTGCACCTTGAGATCGCGGACCGAGAGAAAGCTGTCCGGACCGGTCGGGGCCGGTGCGCCCTCGGGCTTGGTCAGTGTGGTCACGGTGGTTCGTTTCTTCCTAGGAGAGCCGGACACGCGGGTCGATATAGGCGTACGCGATGTCGGTAAGAATGTTCAGGATCAAGATGAAGAAAGCCCCGAACAGCATGACGCCCATCGTGAGCGGGAGGTCCTTGGTGACCGCGCCGTTCACGGCGAGGCGGCCGATTCCCTGGAGGGAGAAGGTCAGTTCGGTGACGACACCGCCGCCGAGCAGGGCGCTGATGTCGATGCCGAGCACGGTGACGATCGGGATGAGCGAGCCGCGCCAGGCGTAGCGGAAGAAGACGTACCTCTGTGACATGCCCTTGGCGCGGGCGGTACGGACGTGTTCCTCGGCGAGCTGCTCGATCATCGAGGCGCGTGCCATACGCGTGTACTGCGCGGTGAAGATGGTGGACATGATGACCATCGGGATCGACAGTCCGACGAGCCAGCCCACCGGGTCCTGGGTGAACGGCACGTACTTGGGGTCTTCCATCCAGCCGGTCTGGTAGACCAGGACGATCAGCGCGATCGGGCCGAGGAAGTAGATCTGGAACGAGCTGAGCACCATGGACGAGCCGGCGGCGATCTTGTCGGTCAGGGTGCCGCGCTTGTAGGCGGCGAGCATGCCGGTGCCGAGGCCCACGATCAGGAAGATGACCAGCGCGCCGACCGTCAGCGACAGGGTCAGCGGGAAGCGGTCCATGATCGTGTCCCAGACCATGTCGCCCGAGTAGAACGACTGGCCGAGGCAGGGCGCGGAGCAGTGGCCGGTCGGGAAGTCACGGCCCATCACGATGCCGGACATGAAGTCCCAGAACTGCTGGTGGATCGGCAGGTTGAGACCGAGGGCCGTACGGATGTCGTCGAGTCTCGCGGGCGAGCAGTCCTTGCCACAGGCCAGTGAGGCGTAGTCGGAGGGCGCGGCGACAAACAGGAAGAAGGTGGCCGCACCGATCAGGAACAGGGTGACGACGGCACCGACCGTGCGCCGGAGGATGAACTGAAACATGGCGGGAGGGCTGCTCTCTGCGGAGACGGTGGAGACGGTGTGGGGCAGGTTCACGGAACCGCGGG
>NZ_AEJB01000174.1 GCF_000331005.1 Streptomyces turgidiscabies Car8 | reverse complement strand
GGCGCGTTTGACGCAGAGGGAACGTCCCGGCAGGTCCACTCGCCACAGGTCGGACGAGACACCGCCGGCCAGCGGCGTCCAGCGTGCGGCTTCGCCGGGTCCGGCGAGCTGGTGTGCGGTCAGGAAGCCGGTCAGCGCGGGTTCCGGGATCGCCTGCGCGGCGGGCCTGCTCATCGGCGCTCCCCCGTTCCGGCGAGCAGACCACGGGGAGCGTTGCAGGCGTGGGCCGGCGCCTCGTCCGCGAGGATCCGTACGACCCCCTCGGCGGCGCGGCGGCGCAGTTCCGTGACGGAGGCGTCGGAGGAGAACGCGATGTGCGGGGTGAGGAGAGCGCCCGGCTGGTCCAGCAGCCCGGCGGGGACGTGCGGTTCGCTCTCCAGGACGTCGAAGGCGGCTCCGTCCAGGTGCCCGCCGTCCAGCGCCTTGATCACCGCGTCGGTGTCCACCAGCCCGCCCCGGCTGACGTTGACCAGCAGGCCGCCCGGTGACATCAGTGCCAGTTGCTCGGCGCCGATGACGTGGTGCGTGCCGGGTGTGAGCGGCACATGGCCCTCAGTCGATCAGGGTGAGTGACGGGACTTGAACCCGCGGCATCCTGGACCACAACCAGGTGCTCTACCAGCTGAGCTACACCCACCATGACCGGCTTGGGAAGTCCGTGTGGTCTTCCTGACCGGCCGAGAAAAAGTGTACAGGGTCCGAAGGGGTGCTCGCGCCCGGCTTTCTCGGGGCTGTCGCGAGCACAGTCGCAGGCGCTGTCGTACGGCTACTGCGCCGCAGGCAGGACGTGCTTCGCCGCGATCGTGCGGGCCGTGTCCGAGTCCGGGCCGGGCTGCGGTACGAAGATCGCCTCGCGGTAGTAGCGCAGCTCGGCGATCGACTCGCGGATGTCGGCGAGGGCGCGGTGATTGCCGTTCTTGTCAGGGCTGTTGAAGTACGCCCGGGGGTACCAGCGGCGGGCCAGCTCCTTCACGGAACTGACGTCCACGATCCGGTAGTGGAGGTACGCCTCCAGGGTGCCCATGTCGCGCAGCAGGAAGCCGCGGTCCGTGCCGACCGTGTTGCCGCACAGCGGGGCCTTGCCGGGCTCCTTGACGTGCTCGCGCACATACGCCAGGACCCGCGCCTCGGCGTCCGCCAGCGTCGTACCGCCGGCCAGCTCGTCGAGGAGTCCGGACGAGGTGTGCATCTGCCGCACCACCTCCGGCATCGTCTCCAGCGCCGAGTCGGGCGGACGGATGACGATGTCCACCCCCTCGCCGAGTACGTTCAGCTCGGAGTCGGTGACCAGTGCGGCCACCTCGATGAGCGCGTCGTCGGACAGCGAGAGACCGGTCATCTCGCAGTCGATCCACACCATGCGATCGTTCATGTGTCTCACCATACGGGGGGTTCGGCACCAGGTATCGGTGTGGGCCTCGCCCGGGCC